>CAJAJL010000001.1 GCA_903940125.1 uncultured Chlorobiaceae bacterium
CGAGTGAACGGTGTTGTTGAGCATATCTACTACGAGTCACATCTGCAGAACAACGTGAACATCTACAACGTTGATGTTATTCCTGACCGCATTCCCGATGTGTTCCGTTCAGGCATGAGCGCCAATATCAAGATTATTGTGCAGGAAAAGAACGGAGCGCTCCTCTTGCCGATCAGTGCTGTGCAGAATAGAAACGGCAAAACTTTTGTGCGTCAGAAAAGTGATGATGCTGAAAAAGGAAGGCGATACACAAAGGTGGAGACAGGAATGCAGGATGGCAGTAATATCGAGATTCTTGATGGGTTAACGGAAAACTCTGTTGTTCTGATGCCCGATACCACCTTAGTGTTACCAAAAAACAAAGGTGGTTCCAATCCCTTCACGCCCCAACAGCGCAGATCGAAACCATGAAAAGCATGCTTGAGCTTGTCGATGTGCACCGGACATACCTGGTCGGTGAGAGCACTGTTTATGCACTGCGCGGTGTTTCCTTGACGATAGAGCAAGGTGAGTTTGTGGCCATAATGGGTGCCTCGGGGTCTGGTAAATCCTCACTGCTTCAGATTCTCGGACTTCTGGACAATCCTGACAAGGGAGAGTACCGGATTTTCGGCAATAATGTCAACACCATGTCGGAGGATGAGCAGGCCGGAGTACGCAATAATGTTGCCGGGTTTGTGTTTCAGCAGTTTCATCTGCTCAAACGGATGGACATTGTCGATAATGTCAGGCTTCCGTATATCTATAGCGGTATCAAGGGTAGTTTTCGTCAGGAGGCGATTGAGCGACTCAAGATGGTTGGGCTTGAACAGAGAATCGATCATACGCCAAATCAGCTTTCAGGAGGGGAACAGCAGCGTGTAGCTATAGCACGAGCGCTGGTTCGTGATCCCTTGATCATTTTTGCCGATGAACCGACAGGAAACCTGGATACAAAAAATTCAGGTGAAATCATGAAGATTCTGCAAGGACTTCATGCAGAGGGTAAAACCATCATCATGGTCACGCACGAAACCGATATCGCTGTCTATGCCCGGCGTGTCATTACCATGAGGGATGGTGTCATCATTACTGATGAGCGCAAACCGGGGATGGAGGCCTCTATTGCTGCAGGAGCAGAGAGCGGCTTTGACATCCACGGGGCAGGAAAGGGCTCGTTATGGCAGGATGGCCGCTTTATTGGATTTATCGCACAGGCCTTTCAGGCAATTCTGGCCAACAAGATGCGCTCTTTTCTCTCCGTACTTGGCATACTGGTTGGCGTTGCATCAGTGATTGCCATGATGGCACTTGGTGAAGGAGCTAAAGCATCAATGCAGGAACAGCTGAAATCGATGGGATCCAACATGCTCTCGATCAGGGCCGGATCGGCGAAAATCAGGGGTGCTGCCCAGGGTGCGGGTGCTGTTGCGCGTTTCACATTCCCTGATGTTGAGGAGATTGCTTCACTGCATACACTGGTAAAAAATGCCAGCGGAGTAGTAAACGGAGCTGGTCGAATTGTGTTTGGGAACAAAAACTGGAGTACAAACCTGACCGGGGTAGGCTATGATTACGGTACGATGCGTGCGGCTTTACCAACTGTCGGGCGATGGTTTACCCGTGA
>CAJAJL010000002.1 GCA_903940125.1 uncultured Chlorobiaceae bacterium
AGTGACAAACGATACTGCAAAACGGGGTCGTAGCCTTATCGACGCCCCAAGGTGGAAACTCATTGAACCGATGCTTTCGTGGGACGAGCTGGTTCTTCAGGAAAAGATCAGACAGTCCTCACTCGCTGTGCACGGTATTTTTGCTGTCGGTTTTGCGTTTCTTGCCCACCGGATTGTCAAGGCACTCCGTAACAAAGAAAAAACCCTGCACGATGCGGCAGGGTTTATTGATGGCCTGAAGATTCAGAAGGTTCTTCAGGCCGGTTACCGCTCCAATCGGCTTCGCACCTGGGTTAAAATTTAACTCCTTAATTATCAGGTCTTTGTTGCCAATGTCATTCTTATCAATCCCCGTTTTTTGAGTTAGGTCTTGACTGATTTTATCCCTAAAAATTGGTACATTTATAATACTGAATCCCCCAAGACATGGATATTGTTATTTAAGCCTTGTACGGCTTTGTTCGTGACCTTTTTATGCTCTTAGTATGGGATTTTGCCTTGCATCTGATGAGTGCACGTTTCTTGTTTCGTATTGAAAAAGGGCCACCCATTTATAAAAAAGAATATGGAGTTGCGGAATTCACCGATATCCGTTTCAAAGAAAAAGAATCGTATTTTTCTTCTTTATATAGGGATATTTCTCATTGTAGCTCCTCTCCTTTCCTGGTGGACGGTCATATATGCGGATCATCAAATGCGAGATCAGCTTCTCCAACAGGTTCGTCTTGTTGTCCAGGGTATTGACATTCAGCAATTAAAAACACTTGAAGGTTCTAAAGCTGATCTTGAAAAGCCGGCTTACGCCAAGCTTAAGGAGCAGCTTTCAAGAGCCAGAAGTGCTGCCCATCAGTGCCGTTTTATCTATCTTCTTGGTAAAAATAGCAGTGGAAAAGTGTTTTTTTATGCTGATTCCGAACCATCGAATTCACCTGATTCTTCGCCCGCCGGTCAAATATATGATGAAGCAACTGATAACCTCCAGAAAGTATTCATCATAAAAGAAGCAAATACTGAAGGACCTGTTCCAGATCGCTGGGGTACCTGGGTCAGTGGTTTTATTCCTCTTGTCGATCCTCAGAACGGAAAGCTCATTGCCGTATTCGGTATGGATATTGATGCTTCTGACTGGGTATTGGATATTGTTGCCCGTTCCTCCATTCCCATTGGTCTTATGCTGGTGATTCTGATTGTCCTTATCAGCGCGTATCTTGTCTCGCGTCGAGTTGAGGTTGTTCCCGGTATGCTGCGACGACGTCTTATTCCTCCCCTTAGTGCACTGATTTCAATAATTATCGCCTGTTTGGGATTTCTTCTCTGGCAGCAGCATCTGCAGAGATTGAATGAGGCTGTTAACCACTCTGAAACCGAGCTATCCGGTGCATTTCAGAAAAGCCTTGATGTGTCGAAAGATGCCCTTGGCATTGTTGTTGAGTCACTCATGCACGACAGTGATATAACTGACGCAATGTTTGCACATGATAAAAAACGGCTTTATTCAATCACCTCTTCACTCTATGAGGGGCTTAAGCGATTTTACGGTATATCACAGTTAAATTTTATTGATCCCCGGCGTGTTCCTATCCTTCGTGTGCAAAACCCATCCGATAGCGGTGGCCGGATTGAAAGGTTTACATTGAGTGAGGCTGAAAGGATTGGTAGATCGACAAACGGGATTGAAGTTGGTCCATTGGGTACGTTTACTCTTTGGGTTGACGTACCGGTTGTGGTTAATAATCGTCTGCTCGGTTACATTGAGGTTGGCAAGGAGACGGAGAGCATTCTCAAAGGAATCAAGCTCGAGTCGGGTCGAGGACTGGCGATTTTTATCAACAAAAAATTTCTCAAGCGATCAGACTGGGATGAGGGCATGAAAATTTTTCAGCGCTATGCTCCATGGGACCGTTACCAAAATAATGTACTTGTATTTTCCTCGCTTGGTCACTTTCCTCAGGAGTTTAATGCGGTGCTTTCAGGTGCCGATGCAACGGTTGGAATTGAGTCCGATTTTGACAACAGGTCGTGGAGAATTACTTCCAATCCCTTGAAAGAGGCTTCAGGTAGAGTTGTCGGTAAAATGATCCTGATGCAGGACATCTCTTCATATAAGTGGAATGTTTACCGTCTTATTGCAATTGTCGGGATTTCTCTTGCAGTTGTTTTCGCCCTGTTTTTCGGTTTTCTCATTGTACTGTTAAGCCGTGTGGACAGGAGCATAAATCGTCGTGAAAAAGAACTTATTCTGAGTCGTGAGCAGTATATGCTGGCAGTGAACGGCAGTAATGACGGTATCTGGGATTGGAATTTACGGGATAACACTCTTTATCTTTCGCCAAGATGGAAAAACATGATCGGTTATGATGATCATGAGCTTCCCAATCTGTATGCTACCTTTGAAGATCGTCTGCATCCTGAGGACAAACCACTCTATGAAGCTTATCTTGACCGATATTTAAAAGCTGAGATACCAGTATTCCGGATTGAATTTCGATTGAGGCACCGGAACGGTTCTTATATCTGGATATTGGGAAAAGGCGAAGCCCTTCGCGACAAGGATGGAGTTCCTTACCGTATGGCCGGTTCACACAGTGATATATCGGCCGGGAAAAGAGTGAATGAGGAGATCAGGCATAGGTCAGCATTTCAAATGCTGCTTATAGAACTTGCCATCAGTTTTGTCAATAAGCCACTTGATGATCTGGATAACTCCATCAACAGGGTGCTTGCTCTTGTCGGAGAGTTTTCAGGAGTTGACCGTGTCTATCTGTTTCACTATGACTATGAACATGAAACCATGAGCAATACTCATGAGTGGTGTGCATCAGGGATAGCCGCTGATATTCAGAATCTTCAGGATGTGCCGTATAAGGAATTGCTGGAATGGGTTTCCATACATCGGAGAGGAGAGGTTGTCTATATTCCGGATGTAAAGGAATTAAAGGAAGATAGTATTTTTCGTGCTGGTCTTGAGGTTAAAGGGATTAAGTCACTGATTACGATTCCTTTGAATTATGCAGAAGAGTGTTTAGGTTTTGTCGGGTTCTCTTCAGTCCGCGAGTTGAAAACCTGGGGGGATGAGGAAATTGCTCTGCTTCGTATTCTTGCCGAGCTCATTACCAATGCTGAGATTCGTCACAGGAATGAAACTGCGCTTGTCAATGCACGGTTTGTCGCTGAAACTGCAAACCGTGCCAAGAGTGAGTTTCTGGCCAATATGAGCCATGAAATCCGCACACCGATGAACGGAGTTATCGGTATGACGGGTCTTTTACTTGATACATCGCTGAACGCCGAGCAAAGGGAATATGCGCAGGCTGTACTTTCAAGTGCGGAGTCATTATTGAATCTGATCAATGATATTCTTGATTTTTCAAAAATTGAGGCAGGAAAACTTGATCTTGAACTGCTTGATTTTGACCTGCGCAAGATACTCGATGACTTTGCTGCGATCATGGCACTTAGAGCCGCTGAAAAGAAACTGACATTAACCTGTACACTTTCTCCAGATGTTAACCATCTTCTTCGTGGAGATCCCGGACGACTCTGTCAGGTGCTTAATAATCTTGCCAGTAACGCCATCAAGTTTACGCACCAGGGTGAGGTTTCAGTCAATGTAGGGGTTGTTTCGTGCAGCGATGATGAGACTTTGCTTCGTTTTTCGGTCAAAGATACCGGTATCGGCATACCTCGGCAGAAAATTAATATTCTTTTTTCAAGTTTTACTCAGGTTGATGCATCCACGACCCGCAGGTTCGGGGGAACGGGTCTGGGATTGGCTATATGCCGTCAGCTTGTGCAGCTTATGGGAGGAGAGATAGGGGTGAACAGTCTTGAAAACAAAGGTTCAGAATTCTGGTTTATCATTCCTTTCAAAAAGCAGAAAAATCAGGTCGATGGGGAGCGTGATGCTAAGAAAGGTTCTGATGTCACCGTATTTCAACCCTTGACAAAAGTGCAGGATGGAGCCCTTCGGGGAGAGATCAGACTATTGCTTGCTGAAGACAGCAGTGTCAATCAGAAGGTGGTGATGGGTATACTGAGGAAGCTCGGTTATCATATGGATGTTGTCAACAATGGGGTTGAAGTACTCAAGGCGCTTGAGACCCAGCCTTACGATCTTGTCATCATGGATGTGCAGATGCCTGAAATAGATGGTCTTGAGGCAACTCGTATCATCCGTAATGTACATTCAGCAGTACTCAATCATCAGGTACCTGTAATTGCTCTCACTGCTCATGCCATGCAGGGTGACCGTGAGCTTTGTATGCAGGCAGGTATGAATGATTATGTTTCAAAACCGATAGTTCCTTCTGTACTGGTTGAAACACTTAAAAAATGGCTGTAGTTAACTGTTTTGCTCCCATTCAGCAAAAAGCGTATTCAGTTCATTGCATAGGGTATGATATCCGTCAAGCACTTTACCAGTTTCCTCCTGGCTTTTTTTATAGAAATCCTCAGTTGCCATCATGGTTTCAAGTGACTCTTTTTTATGCTCAAGCCGGTTGATTTTCTGCTCGATCTCCTCAATTCTCTTTTTGTCTTTTTTAACTGCGACGTTTTTCTTTGTCTGCTCTATTTCTTTCTCGCTGATTTTTGGAGTGGTGCTCTGTTTTTTCTGTCGCGCGGCAGCTTCCTCTTTACGTTCTGTCTCAAGGATTTTCTCAGCTTTTTCAAGATATTCGGCATAGGTGCCGAGGTAAAGCTGTAATGAGCCGTTTTTAATTTCTACAACCTTGTTGACGAGGCTGTCGAGGAAATAACGGTCGTGACTTACAATCAGCAGAGTGCCGTCATAGTATTCAAGTGAGTCAATCAGCATCTCTTTCGATCGCATGTCAAGATGATTTGTCGGCTCATCCATGATCAGAAGGTTCGATGCCTGAAGCAAAATTTTTGCCAGAGCAACCCTTGATTTTTCACCTCCTGAGAGTACCTTGATCTTTTTATTAACTGCATCTCCGCTGAAAAGAAAGCATCCGAGAATATCCCGGACTTTTTTCTGGGCTTCTGATGTTGGAGCAGCATCGAGCATTTCCGTATAGACGCTTTTTTCAGGGGATAGGTTTTCCGTCTGATGTTGTGCAAAGTAGTTCAGGGAGACATTGTGTCCCATAGTAAGTTTGCCTTCAAAGTCGATTTGACCTGCAAGAATTTTACAGAAGGTTGTTTTTCCTGCACCGTTTGAGCCGACAATAGCAATCCTGTCGCCGCGCATCACCTCCAGATCAATACCAGTCAGTACCTGTTTTTTTGTGCCGTCTGGAAGGATATAGGCTTTTTTGACGCCGTCAAGCCGCATGACTTCACGTCCGGATGGATTTGCCTTGGGAAAACGAAAAGAGATTCTTGAAAGATCTTCCTCAGGCGATTGCATGTTCTTTTCCATTTTTTCCATCTGACGCAGCCGGCTCTGCGCCTGCCTGGCTTTGGTCGCCTTGTAGCGGAAGCGATCGACAAAAGCCTTTAATTCAGCAACTTTTTTGACGTCATTTTCATATTTCCCCATCATCAGCTCATAGCGCTCGGCCTTTTCCTTTTCGTAATAGGAGTAGTTTCCCTTGTATTCATTGATCTGCGTGAATGCAATTTCGAGGGTTTTGGTGGTAAGCTTGTCAAGGAAAAAGCGGTCATGCGATACTATAATGTAGCTGTGCTCGTAGTTGAGTAAATAATTTTCAAGCCAGCGCAAAGAGTCGATATCAAGGTGGTTTGTCGGTTCATCAAGCAGCAGCAGCGTCGGGTTCTGCAACAGCAGTTTTGTCAGATGCAGGCGCATCTGCCACCCGCCTGAAAAATCTTTGACTTTCTTGTGAAAATCTATTTCACTGAACCCGAGTCCACCGAGAACTTTCTCTGCATTGGACTGCATGGTGTAGCCTCCAAGATGGTCAAATTCATGCATCGCATCCGAAAAACGCTCGATAAGCTGGTGGTACGCTTCTCCTTCATAATCCTGATCAGGCAGAGCGAGCTCGTGTTCCATGCGGGTTATTTTATCCGACAGCTCAAAAAGCCTGACGTTTGCCTGAAGTGCATATTGCAGGGCAGTTTTTTCAAGATCAGCATCAAATGATATTTCCTGTGGAAGATAACCGATCGTGGTTTCGGCCGATTTAAGAAATTGTCCGCTGATAATGAGCGCCGAGTCGGTATTCGGGCCGCTTATAAGGCGCAGGAGGGTTGTTTTTCCTGTACCGTTAAGACCGACAAGACTTACATGGTCTTTGTCTCCAACGCGGAATGAGGAATCGTTCAGGAGCTCTTTGGTACCGACACTGAGGGAGAGGTTTCTTGCTTCAAGCATGATAGAGAGGACTTATGAAAAAGATCAGCAACATTGAAAAAATTTTATATACGGGGGAAAAGATACAATATTTCACCAAAGCTTCACGATTCTTTGCCTTATTGTAAAGCGAGCGGCTTTTTACAGATGGGTATTCATGTTCACAAACAGGTTATTTCAGGGCTCTTCTGAATCATTTATTGTCATGAAAAACATTGTAATAACTGGCAGCACAAGGGGAATAGGCCTTGGACTTGCTAAAAAATTCCTTGAACAAGGGCATGCTGTCACTCTCAACGGCAGTAGTCAGGATCGTATTGATGAGGCACTGAGTGTTTTGTCCTCTTATAGCGGGAGAGTTCAGGGTGTCGTAGGAACTGTTGCTGACAGAGATGCCATGGCCCGTTTATTTCACTTTTCCAGTAACCGGTTTGGATGCGTTGATATCTGGGTGAACAATGCCGGTATTAGCCATACCTTGAAGAAAGTATGGGAACTCGATGATGATACAGTTAGAAATGTGCTGGATGTTAATCTTCGAGGAGTCATTAATGGCACTGTCATTGCATTCAATGGTATGAGCAGGCAGGGTAGAGGTAAAATATTCAATATGGAAGGACATGGCAGTGGCGGATCGATTATTGACCGAATGAGTATTTATGGAACATCAAAAAGTGCAGTCCACTATTTTACAAAAGCATTTTCGCAGGAAGCAAAAGGCAGTGGCGTGCAGATAGGGGTGTTGAGTCCTGGAATGGTGATAACCGGAATGCTCATGGATACATTGTCCAGTTCGAATGATGTTGCCCGGAAACAATTTTTTAATCATATGGCTGATGATGTAGAGACAGTTTCAGTGTTTCTGGTTGAAAAAATGCTTGCCAGCGTCAAAGAGTATGACCGTATTGAGTGGCTGACAAAAAGGAAAGCCCTGTTCCGATTTCTTTTTGGTTCTTTAAGAAAGAAGGACTTTTTCCTGTAATGATCAGCTCTATTCAGCTTTTTGTAGAGTATCGCGTTCATGTTGGATGTCCCGATTTTTATTAATTTTTATCGTTTTATAAAGCAAGGTTTTAGCGAAAATGTCGTCGAAAATAAAAACAAAGGGGATAAGGATGAAAATTTCAAAAACAGAAAGGACTGTTTCGTCATGAGGGTAATAATCAATCTGTTTGTGGCATTTGCTTTTTTCATCTCACTCTCCCCGTTGCATGCTGAAGAGTCTGTAAGCTGGGAGCAGTGCGTCAGTGAGAGTATGAAGGCGCATCCCGACCTCTATTCAGCTCTTGCAGTTCTGCAGCAGGCTGAAGCCGATAAACGCATCACGAAAGGAGCGCTTCTGCCTCAGCTCAGTTTTGGCGTGAACTCTTCAGAAAACGGATCCATTGGAAAAGGAATTGGATCATCGTCTGCACTCTCCTATTCGTTGTCGGCACAGCAGCTTCTTTTTGATGGACACAAAACGTCAAACCAGATCGCCAGTAATGTAGAAGCAGTCAAGGCCGCTCAATACAATTACAGCGCTGTTTCCGCCAGTCTCCGCTTTGCTCTCCGTTCAGCATTTACCCA
>CAJAJL010000003.1 GCA_903940125.1 uncultured Chlorobiaceae bacterium
GATTCCAGTTCCTGACGGTCCTCTGCCTTTATTTGATAAACTTTGTTTTTTCGTGCCATAATTGCATTTGTAATAATAGGTTATATGCAATATAGCTTTTTTCATATTTATAATAAAGGACTTACCAAACAGGGCACTAGCAGCCTGTCGGACTTAAAAGCCGCCTGAGATTATAAAAAATGCGTATAAAGTATTATATTAAAGTCAAATAAGTACGTTTTCACGCATCAAGAGCTTTTGTTGCCATTGTCCGTTTATCCCCATGAGCATCGATTTTATCAGAGCAGATCATGATACACCGTTTCTGTTTCCTCCATCCGTTCAGGAATGGCTGCCAACAGACCATTTGGCCCGTTTTGTCGTTGATATCGTGGGGCAACTCAACGTCTCATCACTCAGAGACGTCTATGCTGGTAAAGGCTCAAGGCCATATGATCCTGCCTTGTTGCTCTCCTTGCTGTTTTACGGGTATGCAACCGGCGTTTTTTCCAGCAGAAAGCTTGAACAGGCAACCTATGATTCCGTAGCGTTCCGTTACCTTGTCGGTAATGAACATCCGGATCATGATACCATTTCGATGTTCCGGAAGCGGTTTTCCACAGAGTTGAAGGATTTGTTCAACCAGATTCTCATCATTGCCCATGAAATGGGAATCCTGAAGCTTGGGACGGTGAGCCTCGACGGCACGAAAGTCAAAGCCAATGCATCGAAGCACCAGGCGCTGAGCTGGGAACATGCCGGGAAGATTGCAAAGCAGTTGCAAGAAGAGGTCGAACAGCTATGGCAGTTGGCTGAACAAGCAGATCAGTCGTTGATTCCCGATGGGATGAAGATACCTGAGGAGATTGAGCGCCGGGAAACCCGACTTGCAAGCATAGCCGAAGCCAAGAGAAAAATAGAAGCACGAGCTGGCGAACGCTATGAGCAGGAAAAGCAAGCACATGAGAGCAAATTAGCTGAACGGGAAAAGAAAGAAAAAGAACGCGGCAAGAAATTGGGAGGGAAGCCGCCCAAACCACCGGAACCGGGGCCCAAGCCACATGATCAGATCAATCTGACCGATGAAGAGTCGCGGATCAAGCCGACAAGTGGCGGTGGTTTTATGCAAGCGTTCAATGCCCAGGCATGCGTTGATATCGCAACCTTGCTCATCGTGGCAACACATACGACCCAACAACCCAACGACAAGAAGCAAATCAATCCAGAAATCGAAGCACTGGGTAACTTGCCTGAACAGATTGGTCAGGTCAACGAACTGCTTGCCGATACCGGATATTTCAGTCAGGCAAATGTTGATGCATGTGAAGCCGCCGGAATTAATCCACTGATAGCGGTATCGCGCGAAGAGCATCATAAAAGTCTTGAAAATCGATTCAAAGAACCAGAGCCCGTATCCAAAACGCCTGACAGTGTCACCAAAATGCGGTATCGCTTGAAGAGCAAAACAGGCAAGGCGGTTTATGCCAAACGGAAGTGCACGGTCGAACCGGTATTCGGCATTATCAAATCGGTTCTTGGATATCGACAATTTATGCGCAGAGGCTTGGAGAGTGTAGAGGCCGAATGGACGCTGGTAAGCCTTGCCTGGAATTTGAAACGCATGCATGTGTTGGCCAAACCACGGTTAAAAAAGCAGGTTGTTGCAGCATTCAAGGTGAAATCGGGTACTCACACCGGCAGATTACTGTTATTGTGGCCTGTTAAACTCTTTGGAATGGTTCAGAGATCCAAAATATGCATGATGAGGGCAATGGAGAGCTTTTTTGCTGCGAGCCGACAATTCGTTAGCCCGACAGGCTGCTAGTGTCCTGTTTGGTTAGTTCCTTACAGTAATAGCAAGACTATCTTTAGCCTTTTGAACAGATACCAAAATCGCATTAGCACTTTTCGTCCATCTGAATGGTTTTGCGTGTTTTGTGTTATGGACTTTTATAAAC
>CAJAJL010000004.1 GCA_903940125.1 uncultured Chlorobiaceae bacterium
CCTGCTTTTTGTTGGATAGTAACCGTCTACAGGTGAAAGATTTCTTGCTATCCATATTATTTACCTTGCCACAGTCGCGATCACCTCAATTTTTGACTGGAAATTTCGGTTTTGGTAGCCCTCATGAATTATTGAGGTTAACTACATATTAACGTAATATAGTAACAGTTTTTTGCTGTTCTATAATCATATTACAACAGAAAAATTCTTTATGACGTGAAAAAAATCCGATCTATATCTGTGATTAAGCGCAAGGAATGTATCTTGAGAAGGAATCGTTCACTATTTAAATCACTCTTTTAATGGCAACTATCGAAGAAAAAATCATCAAAGCAGGCTTCATGCTTCCACCGCTTCCTGCAGTCGCAGGCCTGTATTCACCTGCAATAATTACTGGAAACCTCGTCTTTACCTCCGGTCAGCTTCCTCTCATGGATGGTAAACTGATTGAGCCCGGTGGCAAAGGCAAGGTTAGTGATGTAAGAAAAGATGAAGCTTTTCATGCTTCAAGAGTCGCTCTACTCAATGCACTTGCAGCTATAAAGTCAGTGACAGGGTCGCTTGATGCGATTGAAAAAATTGTAAAACTTACCTTGTATGTTTCCAGCGAAACCTTCTTTTCCAGCCAGCATCTTGTGGCCAATGGAGCTTCTTCTTTGCTGCATGAGATTTTCGGTGAAAGGGGAGCCCACGCCAGAAGTGCGGTAGGAGTTGCCGAATTACCCCTTGATGCCAGTCTTGAGCTCGAACTTATTGTTCAATATAACTCAGCATCACATTGACCATAGCAGTCAATAATATCGCCCTCCATGTTTCAAATAATTATCAAGTATATCGAAAGGTATCTGATAATAAAACATACAGTTAATCAAAATCCTTCAATCAATAGCCCGTGTTTTATCGGGCTTTCTATTCTTGATTACAGTATCAGTAATACATATAGTAACTCAAGATAATAGACAATAATTTAGATATTATTGTATGAGTAAAAATAATGGTATAAAAATTTTTATAATTTTTAAAAAACATAATAATATGTTAAAAAATATTTTAAGTTAAATTAATTAAGTTATTGTAATGAAATAAGTAATATTACTTTATATAGTAATAATATTACTATATAGTGTTCAAATTTAATTTGAATATTTTATAAATAAATAATCATTTATATTAATGATGGTGTTTTCTAAAATTATGGTATGATGATGTCTTTGTTTTTTTTATTATTTACTTTTTATGGTGATTGATTTTTGGTTTATTGATATTTTTTTTGTTCTTCTGAGAGTACTTGTGTTGTTGAGTAATCCATTTTCAATCTCGAATATGTATCGATTCAGCTCTACGCATGGTGAGGTTAACTGCTGTTCTTTTGTGGTTTATGATAGTGGTATTATTGTTGACTAAACAACAGTGTGAGTTTGCTGTTCAGCCCTGATGAGGTTTGTTGTGAATAGGCTGCCGACGGGAAGAAAGATGTTAATTTTTGTGATTTTGATATCTGATAGGTAAACTGTGCTTAGGTCGTCAAACGGTTGCTCTCTTATCTCCTCTAATTAACTCACTCGTCATGTCCCGTATCCTTACCGTTGTAATAATGCTTGTCGTGCTTGTATTCGGTGTTTTTCTCGGCACCAGGCTCAATGGAAACAGGGATATCCAGGTCGCTCAGCAGAAAAAAATGCTTGAAGCTTATGGTTTGATGAAAGAGTTTTATGTGGACAAGGTGGACAGCGACAGTCTTGCCGTTGCGGGTATTCAGGGAATGGCAGAGTATCTTGACCCTCACACTGTTTATCTTGAACCTGAAAAGGTTTCTTTTTCCCAAGCTGAATTCGATGGAAATTTCGATGGCATCGGAATCGAGTTTGATGTTATCAGTGATACCCTTCTTGTTGTTACTCCTTTGTCAGGCGGGCCAAGCGCCACTGTCGGGATATCACCCGGAGATAGAATTATTGCGATTGATTCAGCCTCAGCGGTTGGTATCACCCAGCAGGATGTGCTTCGAAAGCTGAGAGGTAAACGAGGTACAAAAGTGCGGCTGAAAGTGTTCAGGCCTCTCAGCGGAAAGCTGCTCGATTTTGTAGTTACAAGAGGAAAAATATCAACGTCGAGTATTGATGCGGCATTTATGATTAATGACCGGGTCGGTTATATACGGTTGAGTCGTTTTATTGCAACAACAGGTGATGAATTTCGCAGAGCGCTTGCCGGATTGAAAAAACAGGGAATGGCAAGACTTATCCTTGATCTCAGAGGTAATCCCGGAGGTTTTCTTGAACAGGCCGTGGCGGTTGCTGATGAATTTCTTGCCAAAGGTCAGTTGATTGTGTATACCAAAAGCCGTGCAGGCGGCTCTGAAGATGAGCGTTATCTTGCAAAGTCCGTTGATGAGGGCTATAAAACAGGTGAGGTGATTGTGCTTGTTGACAAAGGAAGTGCTTCGGCATCCGAAATCCTTGCAGGAGCCCTGCAGGATAACAAGAGAGCTGTTGTTGTTGGTGAGCTGAGCTTTGGTAAAGGGCTGGTCCAACGTCAGCTTGAGTTTGCGGACGGTTCAGCGATTCGTCTGACCGTATCACGATATTATACTCCTTCGGGCCGGCAGATACAGAGAGTCTATCGTAAGGGGGTTGCCGGCAGAGAGCGTTATTATAAAGAATCGATGGTAAATATTCTCCCCCAGAAACTCTTTACTCATCCAGACAGTTTGTTGTATCTGAAAAACAATGAAGTTTCTGTGTATAAGACCTCGTCACTTCCTGCTTTGGTTTTATCGCTTAAAGGTAAGGATGCTAAGGGTCAGAGTAAGCTGAATGCGCTGAAAGATGCCGGCGGGATTATTCCGGATTTCTGGGTGACAGGAGCAACTCTCTCTGAATTTTATCAGAAGCTTTACCAGTCGGGTGTTTTTGATGAGATTGCGCTGAAGCTGCTTGATGATCCTCGTAGTTCTGTGCAGGGTTATCGTGCTTCATTGGATCGCTTTATTGCCAATTATTCAGAGGAGAGCCGTTTTGAAGCTCTTGTCTTGAAAGCCTGCAAGGCAAAAAAAATCACATTTGATCGAACTGCTTTTACCAGGGATAGAAAAAACATTGCCCGTACTGTAAAGTCGAAGATTGCGCATCAACTTTTTGGTGCTGAGGGGCAGATAAAATTTCTTGTACGCAGTGCCGATCCAGTGGTCAAGATAGCTGAAACGCTGCCTGAAAGTCGACCTTGACTGCTGTGAAGGGTATTACTGAGAGTCGTTCTTATTTTTTAACGATTTAAACGAGGTGTTTATGTCAATAATTGAAAAAATCAACAGTGCTGCCTGTACGTTACGTCTTCAGAAGGATTGGCTGAAAATATTCACCTGTCCTGTTCCGACCTCTGATTTTCTTTCGTTTGTCGGCATTGCAACTATCGATGCTCCTCAACATGCAGTGCTGAGTCTTTTGTATGATGTTGATGTTGCTACCGAATGGGTATGGAAAACAAAGGAAATGAAGGTGCTGAAAGAACTTTCCGAAGATGAGGGGCGAATTGTCTATCAGCTTGTCAGTGCTCCCTGGCCGGTTTCAGACCGTGAGATCATAACTCTTTCTCAAGGGTATCTTGATCCGGATACTTCTGAGGTTTATATTAAACTTGAATGTATGGCCGATTATCTCCCGTTAAACGATAAATATGTCCGTGTTCCCCAGCTTGAGGGTGCATGGAATATTATTCCGTTATCGGCTAATCAATGCAGAGTTGTTTTTCGTCTTCATATCGAACCAGGAGGTGAAATTCCCTCATGGCTTGCCAATATTGCTGTTATCGATACTCCCTATCATACCCTGACTAATTTGAGGGAAATGGTCAAGAAGGAAAAATATCTTATTCCAGTTGAAGCTCCGTTCAAGAAGTCAGCTAAAGATGTTATCCAGAATTATGAGAAATTTATAACCGAGTGATGACTTCCTGTTTTTTGCACCTTATTAAAAAAACAGTATGGATATCGAACTGCTTGTTGATGGGAACTGGAAATTTCGAATTGAGCACAAAGGGATAAAAATTTTCTCTTCGAAGGTTAACGGTTCCGATATTCATGGATTTAAGGGAGTGACCGAGATGCAGGTTTCTCTTAAAAAGCTGATCAGCCTTTTTCACGATATGGCCAGCTATAATCGGTGGGTTCATCAGCTTGTCGATATGCATATTCTGGATAAAACTGATGCTGTTGAGTATGTTGTGCGTCAGATCATCAAAACCCCCTGGCCTCTTCAAGAGAGAGAGGTAATTATGCGCACAGGGCTTGTGTCGGCAGGGGGTAATTCTGTAGCACTTACCATGAAGGGTGAACCTGATTATCTTCCAGACAATCCGAAGTATCACAGGGTTCGTCATGCAACAGGAATGTGGGTTTTTAACCCGACAGCTCAAGGAAAGGTTCATATCACCTTTGTCATGCACATAGATCCAGGCAAGGATGTTCCCTCTTCACTCAGTAATGCCGGAATGTTTGAAGTTCCGTTCTATTCATTGAACAATCTTAGAACGCTGATGATGGATGGTTCCTATAACCCTCTCTATCCTGAGGAGATAGAGCAGCATATTTCTATTGTTGAAGATATTCATGATAAGCCTTGATCAGTTTTTCAGGTCTGACCGGGACGGCGCCTACCTCCTGACAGACTGTTCCGGCTGCAAGATTAGCTATTGTTGCATTGGTTACAATATCGATACCGGCAGCGGCTCCCAGTGCCAGAATCCCTATGACGGTGTCTCCGGCACCTGAAACATCAGATACATCCAGTGAAGTGGCGGCAATATGGGTAAACGCTCCATTATAGAGAGTCATTCCTTTGTCGCTTCTTGTAACGATAATGGTTTGAGTCTGCAGTTTTTTCTGAAGCAGACGGCAGGCCTCTTCAACTTCCCGGTCGTTGTTGTGCAGCACGATGCCGAGTGATGATGCCATTTCTGAAAGGTTCGGCTTAAAAACTGTGCACTCTTTGAATGCGAAGAAATTCCGGAGTTTCGGATCGACAAGCACAGGGATGTTTCGTGCTTTTGCCGCTGTAATGATATGCGTAATAACAGACGGACTGAGAAGACCCTTGTTGTAGTCTTCGAGCACGACAGCATCTATTGAGCCGATGACAGCGTTAAATGATTCGATGACGGCATGTTCAATGTCCGGATCGATCTCTTTTCGACTTTCGAAATCTACCCTTGTAATATGGTGGTTTTGCGAAAGAATTCTTGTTTTGCAGGTGGTAGGCCTTGAAAGATCGCTGATCAATCCTTCGGTTGCAAGTCCCCGGTTACGGAATTGTTCAAGGAGTATTTCGCGGTTGCTGTCGGCTCCGGTAATTCCGATCAATATTGTTTTTGCTCCGAGCGACTGCGTATTGAGCGCAACATTTGCTGCTCCCCCAAGCCGGTAATCCTCATGCGTTACATCGACGACCGGTACAGGGTATTCCGGCGAAATGCGGGAGACATGGCCAAAGATATATTTGTCGAGCATAATATCGCCGATAACAGCAATTCGCTGGCTGCGATACGTTTCCAGAATAGTTTCAATGGAGCTTGCGGTCATTACCTCTTTTTTCTTGGTGTTTTCTGTGGGCAGAAAATGAAAAATAGCAGGAAAAACTTTTTCTGCAACGAAGATATGCTGGTATCATTTTATTTTTTGCTATTTTTTGTTATAATTAAAGCTAAGCATTTTTAAGCTTTATCTGAAAAAAGCAGGAACCGATGTTTGATAGTTTAAGTGATAAATTAGAGGCCACCTTTAAAAAGCTGGCAGGTCAGGCTACCATTAATGAGATCAATATTGGTCTCGCAATGCGGGATATCAAAAGAGCTCTCCTTGGTGCTGACGTTAACTACAAGGTTGCTAAGAAATTAATTGAGGATATAAGGGAAAAGTCTCTTGGCGAACAGGTCATCAAAAGCGTATCGCCTGCGCAGATGATCGTGAAAATCGTCTATGATGAATTGACTGAATTGATGGGCGGTGAACAGAAGCCTCTCAACCTTTCGCCCAAGAAACTCCCTGCCATCATTATGGTTGCCGGTCTTCAGGGATCGGGAAAAACAACGTTCTGTGCAAAACTTGCACTGCGTCTTAAAAAGAATGGTAAAAATCCGCTTCTTGTTGCGGCTGACGTTTATCGTCCAGCGGCCATTGACCAGCTGAAAGCACTTGGCCTGCAGGTGGATGTACCCGTCTTTTCCATAGAGGAACAGGATGCTATGAAGGCTGCTGTTCAGGGTCTTGAAGCAGCAAGGTCGACTGCCAGAGATGTTGTTATTATTGATACGGCCGGACGTCTCCAGATTGATCAGCTTATGATGGCGGAGGCGGAGGCGCTGAAGCATGCTCTCAAGCCTGACGAGCTGCTTTTTGTTGTAGACTCCATGATGGGTCAGGAAGCAGTCAATACCGCAAAGGTTTTCAATGATCGTCTTGATTTTGACGGAGTTGTTCTGACCAAGCTTGATGGCGATTCGAGGGGTGGTGCAGCGCTTTCCATTCGTCAGGTCGTCGAGAAGCCGATTAAGTTTATCAGTATAGGTGAAAAGGTTGATGACCTTGATCTCTTTTATCCTGATCGCATGGCTCAGAGGATTCTGGGTATGGGTGATATAGTCAGTTTTGTTGAAAAAGCCCAGGAAAACCTCGATCTTGAGAAATCTCTCGAGATGCAGAAAAAGCTGATGAAAAACGAGTTTGATCTCAACGACTTTTTCGATCAGCTGCAGCAGCTTAAAAAAATGGGTTCCATTCAGGGATTGATTGAGATGGTGCCTGGTCTTAACAAGATGGTTCCGAAGCAGGATCTTGAGAATCTTGATTTCAAACCTATTGAAGCCATGATTAATTCAATGACCAAGCAGGAAAAAGTTAATCCTGAAATCATCAATGGAAGCCGTCGCCAACGTATTGCCAAAGGCAGCGGTACGAAAGTTCAGGAGGTTAATCTTCTGCTCAAACAGTTCGGAGAGATGAAAAAGATGATGCGTTCGGTATCAAAACTCTCTCAATCGGGCAGGAAAATTACTTCTCAGAATCTTGCGCTGGATAAGTTTTTAAAACGATAGATTACACACACTGTAGACAGTTAACATTAACTAAAATATTTTAGCCTTGGTAAAGATCAGACTGAAAAGAGCAGGAAGAAAAAAATTGCCGGTATACCAGATCGTTGTTGCCGATGCACGCTCACCACGGGACGGCAAATTTCTTGAAGTTGTTGGCCATTATCAGCCTACAGCCAAACCGCATGCTGTAACCATTAATAAAGACCGTATTGTCTATTGGATGCAGACAGGTGCACAGCCGACAGCAACAGTACAAAGCCTTATCCGCACGACCGGTTTGCTCTACGAACTCAGACTCAAGAGCATGGGACGCAGTGAGGCTGACATTACAGCAGAGATGGAAAAGTGGCAGGAGCATCAGAAAGTAAGACGTCAGAAGCGCCTTGCACTCAAGTCTCATCGTCGTTCTGCAAAAAAAGAGGCGGAAGCGAAAGCAGCTGCAGGCAAAGAGGCCTGATCACTCTTTTAAGGCAAGGCAGGGATGGAACTCTATATAACGGGGGTCATTCTCAAACCGAAAGGATTGAAGGGTGAAGTGAAGGTGGAACTTGTTACCGACTTTCCGGAAACTTTTCTTTCGCGTCGCCAGTATTACGCGGGTAACTCTGTTGATTCGGTTGAGTTGCTGAAGGTTAAAAAAGCATCTCTTGCTGGAGGATTTGCATGGTTGTTCTTTGAAGGATTTGACAGCATGGAAAAAGCTGAGGCTTTGACTGGCTGGAAATTGTTTGTTACTGAAGATCAGCTGTTGCCCCAGCCGGAAAACCGTGCCTATGTTCATGAGATTATAGGCATGAAGGTCCTTGACCGTGATAGAAGGGTGGTCGGGGTTGTTACCAATGTCATCAGGATGCCTGCAAATGAAGTCTATGAGGTTCAGGCCGGTGAAAAGAAAATTTTACTGCCAGCTATAGACGAGTTTGTTGAAGAGTTCAATCTTGCTGAAAAGTATATGGTGATACCAAGATTCGATGAATTTCTGTAATTGGTTGAACCCGGATAAGTCTGTTGAAAGGATAGTGAGCCAATGAATGTAATAAGGATTGATGTTATTTCCGTCATTCCAGGTTTTTTTGATTCGACGCTTGACAATGGATTGTTGAGTATTGCCCGGAAAAAAAATCATGCTGAAATTTACATTCATAATTTGCACGACTATGGATTGGGCAGGTACAAACAGGTTGACGATGCACCGTTTGGCGGTGGCGCAGGCATGGTACTCCGTCCGGAACCGGTGTTTGCCTGTATTGAAGCGCTGAAGTCTGAACGAGAGTATGATGAAGTGATATTTCTTTCGCCGGATGGAACGTTGTTTGAGCAGTCTATGGCAAACAGGCTGTCAAGGAAGAAAAATTTGATTATTCTCTGTGGTCATTATAAAGCCATTGATGAAAGGATACGGCAGAGTTTGATTACCATGGAGATTTCCATTGGTGATGTTGTTGTGTCTGGTGGTGAGATACCGGCACTGCTTCTTATGGATGCTGTTGTCAGGGTTATACCTGGTGTTCTTGGTGACAGTGAGTCAGCTCTGACTGATTCTTTTCAGACAGGGCTTCTTGATTGTGCTTATTACACTCGTCCTTCAGAGTTCAGGGGAATGAAGGTTCCTGAAGTGCTGTTGAACGGTCATCACAGTAAGATCGAACAGTGGCGCAGTGAAAATGCTCTTGAAAGAACACGGCAGCGCAGGCCTGATCTTCTTGATCATATAGTGTTAGAAGAATTAAAGAACAAAAAAACGTAAATAGTTGTTGTCATGGATCAGTTAATTAAGTTAGTTGAAGCTACCCAGGCTGTTATCGATTTTCCGGAAATTAATCCCGGTGATACCGTCAAGATTCAGTTGAAGGTTATTGAGGGCGAAAAGGAAAGACTTCAGGCCTTTGAAGGTATTGTTATCAGCGACAGGGGAGCAGGCGGTAATAAAACAATCACTGTTCGTAAAATATCTCACGGTGTCGGTGTTGAAAGGATCATTCCCGTCAACTCTCCCAACATTGAGAGTGTGACCGTAGTCAAGCATGGCAAGGCAAGAAGAGCAAAACTGTTCTATCTGCGCAAACGTACCGGCAAGGCTGCATTGAAAGTAAAAGAACGCAAGGTTGCAGAAAAAGCCTGAGACTTGTTAAGCTAATCCGGCACGCTTCGATGCTGCCGGGTTGCTTGTTTGACCAATCAAACAAGCAAGGACGTCTCTATTACTTCCAGCTTATCTTCTTTGGCACCCTCTAACCGTTCTGACACCCAATGAGGCAATACGCCAAAGCGGTGTTCAAGCAGCCTTTTAAGTAATCGATATTCGCCCTCTGCACGCCCTCAGGCGATGCCTATTCTTTCTACGCTGGTAATGTATTGCACTTTTTCTTTCTCCTCAATTGTTTCAAGTTCTTGCCAGACCCGGCTGTTCAACCATGCCGGCATGCCCCATTACTGTTTTAAACGTTCTGTTCCCCTTTCACTCGCACAAGGTCGATTTCAATATCCCTCAGTGGCGAACTTTGAAAAAACTTTGAAAGTGACGTTTTTGGATCTTTTCCAGCCGTTGTCTTTAACCTGAATTATTCATCAATAAACAAAAAAAAGGGGGCAAAAAATACCGCAAATCGTTATATTACTGGTAGTTAAAGTCAGCTAATAAGACGCGATATTTATGCAACCCCTTCATCAGAATATAGTCACTCCGGAGAGTA
>CAJAJL010000005.1 GCA_903940125.1 uncultured Chlorobiaceae bacterium
GCAGTACGTTAAAGAGTATAGATTTTGTTTGGAAGCGTACACGACACAGTTTAAAAAAAACGAAATGAAGAGGATTTCAGAAAATCAAAAATAGAAATCGAAGAGCTGGTAGCGCAAGCTGAGCGTGGCGAAATCAACTTGACCTATGTGGATGAAACTGGTTTTGCACTGGCCCAGCCAAACAGGAGTGCTTGGACGCCCGTAGGTAAATGCCATAAGATCAACGCCAATCGTGGAAAACGCCTGAATGTCATAGGTGCCATGCTCTCATCGGGTGATTTGTTCTCAGTTACAATGTGGGAAACAACAACCTCAACGTTGTTTACCAACTTTTTTGGTCTGTTGATGAAATATGTTGGTGCACCTTTAACGGTCATTCTCGACAATGCATCATTCCACAAAGCGAAATTAGTTCGACCATTGCTGAAGGTGCTGGAGCAAAAAGGTTTGAAGCTCTATTTCCTGCCGACCTATAGTCCCGAACTCAATCGCATCGAGAAGTTTTGGCATAAAATGAAGTACGAATTAATGGAATTCAAAACGAGAAATGTAAAAAACCTTGAAGACCGTCATTGAACAACTGAAACAAGAAGCTGAGTTTCTTACGGAACCATTAGCTCAAGAGGTATTAGACTTTTTGTTGTTTGTACGCACTCGACGCGGAACAGAGTGGCCTCCTGGTGTTTTTGAGCACACTGCGGGCGGATGGAAAGGGGAGCCACTTGAACGTGCTCCTCAAAGCGATCCAGATCTACGTTTGGAGTTGGAATAATGTGGCTGCCTGATACCAACGTCTGACGAATTGGGAAAAAATTTTTTATCGTTTCCGTTTGATGGTAATGCAGCCCGCCACTTTGGTCGAATCCGCGCTGATCTTGCCAAGACTGGTAACCCGATTGGTCCTTATGATCTTCAGATTGCTGCTATTGCATTGAGTCACTCTTTAACCGTGGTAACTCACAATACAAGAGAGTTTTCGAGAGTGTCAGGCTTAAATCTTGAAGATTGGGAGACATAAGCTGCTTTTCGGGTCAATTGTCGGCAGCATGTCCAAACTTCATGAAATACTTGATGTTAGCAGATAAAGAACGTGTTATCTGCTCAGTGAAGCGTCATGTTCCGGATCCCTGTTTATGCATTAGAGCTTCAATCCATTGACTTTTGTCAGTTAGGAAAAGTTAACGTGCCGATTTGTTCTGTTTTTTCGGAGTCAGCTTGATTTCAAGTTCGCAGCCAACAGCTTCGGCATATTTCCTGAGGGTTGTAATGGATGGGGAGTGCTTGCTACCTGATTCCAGCCTGGAGATCGCACTTTTGGTTGTTCCGATTTTCAGTGCCACAGCTTCTTGGGTCATTCCTGAGTCCCGTCGTGCAGATAGTAGTTCATTGATGAATGCGTATTTTGGTTCCAGCGCTTCATATTCCCTGCGGAATTCCTCGTTTTGAAGGTCTTTGGCTATATCCCCTTCAACATTGTATGGTACCGGCTGGTATTTAAGTTCATCCATTTTTAATCTCCTGTAATCGGCCTTGATGCTTGAGATCCATCCATCAATCGTATCCTTAATACTGGGTGGAAGTATTCAATTTCATAACTCACGGCATAAGTTAGCGATTTTGATAACTATAGGCAAAATAGTAGGCAGGTAGGAGTGTGCTGAGTTGTGGTGGTCATATTTTGTAATCGCGGATGGGTGGTGTATATTTGTTGAGAAAATTGATAATGGAGGTGAGTTATGGCTGTACAACATATTTCGCTTGATATTCCTGAAAAGGTATTGCTGGCAGAGAAGACTGATATTATTTCATTCGGCAGAGAGTTGCGGATGCTTGCTGCTGTGAAGTTATTTGAAATGGGTAGGCTTTCTTCAGGTTGCGCTGCTGAACTTGCTGGAATGGGTCGAGTTGAATTTTTACTCAACCTCGGCAGGTATAATGTTTTTCCTTTAGCTGCGGAGTTAGATGACTTAGAACATGACCACGTTCATTAATGCGATAAGCAATACTTCTCCGCTTCTTTATCTTTATCGAATAGGGGTAATTGATTGGTTGCCAGAGCTTTTCGGCGAAATATGGACACCTGAAGCTGTAAAAAGTTAGTTATTGGTTGGAGGACATAAGGGTTATGTCGTTCCAAAACTTTCTGATTACTCATGGCTTCAAATTGTTAATCCTCAATCACTTCCTTCCGAGTGGCTTTCCTTGGATTTGGGTCCGGGAGAATTGGCGGCTATGTCGCTGGCAATCGAAAATCCAGATAGTATTGTTTTGCTTGATGATATGCTTGCTCGTCGTACAGCTCGTGCAGCTGGGTTAAATGTTTGGGGGACCCTTAAGGTTTTATTGGAACTCAAGCATCAAGGATTCATCAAAAGCATTGAACCTTTTGTTAACCAGTTAAGTGATGCCGGAATGTGGGTTTCAAATGAGGTAAAGCATCGGATTCTAGTTTTGGCTGGAGAGTTATAGTATGTTAATGCATAACCCTTCAATGCGCTTGACAGCGCAAGAACTTGGGGACGGAATTCTTAACGTTCAGTTACGTGCTGAGGTTTGCAAATTCTGGTATAGCTCTAACGGTGTTTTCAGCCAACAGCTTCGGCATATTTCCTGAGGGTGGTAATGGATGGGGAATATCTTTTCACTTTGTGACTTTCCTGTAAAGCGTCTCCGGTGCAATGTCAGCTCCGTTTGGCCATGCAATTGTTCCTCCATCAATCGATGCCTGCACAAAAAAACTCTTATCTTTTAACGGTTCAAAAATAGGCCCTTTTGCAGGATAGTCGGAAAAATCCACATCCCCTCGTGCTCCGTCATCAAAGATGATATGAAAAACATAGTCTTCTTTGTAGGTAAGCTGTACAATGTCATTCATATTCCACATATAATCAATCTAAAGGATTAATCTTTTTGATTTCCTTTCCCGCCATTGCGAGTTCCCAGTCGTTTTCAAGTTCAGTGACTCGGAGGTCAACCCACTCTCTTACAAGTTTAACTGCTGTTTTAGAACCCAAATCACCTACCAGAATGTTCCCAAGAAAGTCAAAGACAGCTTTTTTCCCCTGAAATTCTGCATGAAAATGCGGAGGATTGTGCTCGTCATAAAACATCTTGATGATGATTCCGAAAAATCTTGAAATTTCTGGCATAACAAACACTTGTTATTGCCTTCCTGTCTGTTTGAAGGCGAGAGAGAAACACTTCAGTTGTAAGTAAGATACAAAATAACATAAAATTGATGAAGGGAAGTGCTGGGAGCTGAGACGTGCTGAGACGGAAGAATAGTGGGGATTTGTTTGAGAATAGTAACTTATGTGTTGCCATAGTACATGCAGAAAAAAGCTATCCAGAGAGCCAACAAACTTTGGGAAGAACATAAGGCTTTTAAAAAGCAAAGCCGAAAGAAAACATAAGGATATTATTATGCCGTTAAGCAGATCATATAAAGAAACAATCAAAGCACGGGTAGAGCGTGATCCTGAATTTCGTGCTGCATTATTTGATGAAGCAATAGGTGCATTTCTGGAAGGTGACACAGCTGTTGGTAAAGCACTGCTTCGAGATCTGGTAAATTCTACTATAGGTTTTGAGGGGTTAGCTGAAGAGCTGAATAAGTCCAGTAAAAGCATACATAGGATGTTGGCACCTTCAGGTAATCCGAGGATGGAGAACCTCTTTCAGGTTATTCACGCCATAACAAAGAATGAGGGAATCAGCTTCAAGCTGACCTCTTCTTACACTAAAGGGAATCAGCGTGTTCCTGCTTGAATATCAAGTTTTTTTCAAAAAGTCTACGGGACGTTCATGACTATCTGTATTTACATAATCGAGACAGCCATTTAAAGCAAAATTTAATTTCGCTTAACCCATTTCAAAAAAGATAATTAGTCCTTTTTGCTGCGAGGTCCAGGACATGATACACAGTGAGCTTGAGTATCTTAAAGGATCGTGCTCACAAGGTTTTTATGCAAGATTTTTGGGATGGAATTCATAACCTACAGAGGCAACCTTCTTATTGCTGAGGGGAGTTACCTGTGGTGGTGTTTTGTAATCATGGGTAGGTGGTGTATATTTATTGAGAAAATCGATAATGGAGGGGGCCTTGCAAAGCTTGGTCTTGCAGGATGTATAGCTGTAACAGGAGGAAAAAATGAATAGTAGAACGCATACAAAATTGGTTCATGAGGGTAAATATGCTGCTGAGGTTGAAATCGAAATCATTGACTCGGAAAATGGTTGGTCTCCCTACATCACTGTGGATACATCGATAAAACTTGATCGTGTCAGAGAGTCATTGCAATCAGGTGATGTGATTGCTGCAAGAAAATATGCCAGGAAGGTTTATGAGTTATCGACCGTGGCCATTCGTCCCCATCTATAGGGGATTTTGATTTTGGTATCAACTTTAGTGGATTGTATTATCTGAAAAATGCGTATACGTTGTATGATATACGGTAACACAACGCAGGAGAGAAAATATGATAGCAATTAGCACTACTGAGTTACGCAAAAACCTCAGAAAATACTTGACCATGGCAACCAAGGAGAAAGTTGTGGTTCGGTTTAACAAGACTGAGACTGTTGAGATTGTGCCTGGGGAAAAAATCACTGTGAAGGATGAATACTCCGACAATACAAAGTTGTTGGAGGTATTGAAGAAAGGTGAGGAGGATATTGCAGCTGGAATGTTTACTGAGATTAAAGACCCTAAAAATATATGGGCAAGTATACTGTAATATTGACACCAGAAGCAACGGATGAGTTGAGGGTTTTGCATAAAATTGGAATTGAAGCCACCATCAGAAAAATTGAAAAAATTTTTGATGAACTTTCAGAGCACCCAACTACTGGAACAGGAAAACCTGAACGATTGAAAGGTGATTTGTCGGGGTATTGGTCAAGAAGACTGAATAAGAAGGACCGAATAATCTATAAAATTGATGATTCCATAGTGACGGTATCGGTTCTTTCCTTGCGTGGTCATTATGGGGACTCATAGGAGGGATAGTGCGCATGGGTTTTTTTTCATTTTCCGATTTGGTTTATAATTATCCGTACCGTTATCGTTTTTTTTCCAGTCAATAACTCAGAAGGTGATAAAAGTCTTAAACTATAGCCCTTTCATCATGATTATCTGAGCGCATAATGACCGTTATCGAACAACTGAAACAAGAAGCTGAACTTCTTACGGAACCATTAGCTCAAGAGGTATTAGACTTTTTGTTGTTTGTTGTACGCTCGCGACGCGGAACAGAGTAGCCTCCGGGTGTTTTTGAGCACACTGCGGGAGGGACGGAAAGGGGAGCCACTTGAACGCGCTCCACAAGGCATTCAGAACAACGTTTGGAATTGGAATAATGTGGTTCCTGTGATCGGAAAACAAGAATAAGCCAAAAACGGAAAATAAGAATCACCCAGGGTTAGCGTAAAAAACACCCATAGCTCGTAGTTTGAAGGTGCGAACCAAATCAAACTCCAAAGCTATGAGGACACCGTTAAAAAAGCTA
>CAJAJL010000006.1 GCA_903940125.1 uncultured Chlorobiaceae bacterium
CTCTTCCCATTCCGAACAGAGTAGTTAAGCCCTGGAGAGCCGATGGTACTGCTTTATTGCGGGAGAGTAGGTCGTCGCCGAGTTTTTATACACGAAAAAGCCCATCCCTCAACAAGATGGGCTTTCTCGTTTCTACTATCTGCAAATCTTACCGCACCTCAGATCTTTCCCGACTTCATAAGTCCCATAAGACCTATATCTCCTATTCTTTCTTTCCTGAACTTCCTATATTCCACAGTATCACTTGCTTAATTTTATAAAGGCCATCCCGCAATGCAGAGAGCCTCTTATGCCTTCACCTATGAGATGAGCGTACGCGATTACGAGTGCGATATGCAGGGGATTGTCAACAACAGTGTCTACCAGAACTACATCGAACATGTGCGGCACGAATATTTAAAGCAGGTCGGCCTTGATTTCAGCGAATATACACGGCAGGGTATTAACTTGGTGGTTGTGCGTGCGGAACTTGATTATAAATATCCACTGACGTCGGGTGATAATTTTTTGGTAGGTATCAACATGCATAGGGAATCAGCTCTCAAATTTGCTGTTTATCAGGACATTTTCCGTCTTCCCGATTACAAGCCTGTTCTGAAAGCAAAAATTATTGTAACAGCGCTTAACCAGCGCGGACGTCCTGAAATTCCAGAAGCATTTGCTGCACTATTCAGTACGACAACTGCCTGAGATCCGATTACTCTTATTTTTATAACAACAGCAACACCATGAAACCACTTGTACAGGTAGGACAGGCTTATATGGCTCTGAGCGAAGGAGAAGAAAAACTTCGCACCGGCTTTTTTGAGGAAGCTGCAGCAAGCTATAAACGGGCAATGACCGTTTCCCGGACAATACCGGAAGATGAAGCGTATGATCATCAGGGATTTGATGCGCTATGCCATACCGGTCTTTCAGGAGCCTTGGTGCAGCTCAAGCATTTAACGGAGGCTCTTGCTTCAGCCGATATTGCGCTCTACTATTTTAATCGCAGAGGAGAACTCAATCAGGATGAAGGGAAGCATTGGATAAACGCCGTGCGAAACCGTGCAGCAGCGCTTGAAGGCTTGGGTCGGCCAGAAGAGGCGTTGAAGGCATACCAGATGGTCAGTGAAATGATGACCGAACGAAAAGCTGACATGCCGGATAAAGAGGAGCAGCTCGGCATAATGCAACAGCATATTTTGAGGCTTAAGGGTATAGTGACCGATAAAAAACCTGCAGGCTACAAAGCCTGGTGGGAGTTCTGGTCGTAATCGGTATGCCGGCCATCAAAAAGATACTGGTGATAAGGCTCAGTTCCATTGGCGACATCATTCTTACGACACCCCTCCTCAGGCGTCTGCATGCCGCCTATCCTCAAGCAATAATTGATTATTGCACAAAACCGCCATTTGTCTCTCTGCTTTCCTCAAATCCCCGCCTCGCAACAATATATTCAACCGGACAGCTGCCAGCAGAGGCTTATGATCTTGTCATCGACCTGCAGAACAATGCCAGATCCCGGGTTATGGTCAGCTCCCTCAATGTGGTGCACCAGGTGCGGTATCACAAAGAGAACTGGAAAAAATGGCTGATGGTGCAGTTTAAAATCAATCTTTACTCATCCACCCGCAGTGTGGTTGACCGCTATCAGGAGAGCCTTAAAGAGTTTGGTGTTCAGGACGATGATCAGGGATGTGAACTTTATCCCTCATTCTCCGAAAAAGCGTTTGCAGAACCATTTTTCAGGGGGGGCATACCGTCTCTTGCACTTTGTTTCGGGGCTAACCATTTTACCAAACGCTACCCTCCGCAGCGATTTGCGGGTCTTCTTGCCCTTCTACTCGACAAGAAGCCTTTACAGGTGTTTCTTCTCGGTGGAACAGAGGATGCTGCTCAGGCATCTGAAATCCTGAACACCCTGCCGGTTGCATATCGTCCACAGGTTGCCAATCTTGCAGGAAGCTGTACGCTCATGCAGACGGCAGCACTCCTTGAGCGATGCGATGCAGTGCTCTGCAACGATACAGGGCTTATGCATATGGCATCAGCTTTCGGTAAAAAGATTTTTGTGCTTTTCGGCTCATCGTCATCAGTATTTGGCTTTCTTCCCTATCATTCTCCTTTCGAACTGTTCGAAGCCGAAGGACTCCGATGCCGGCCATGCTCGCACATCGGCCGTGATTGCTGTTCGAAAGGGCATTTCCGCTGTATGAACGACCTCTCGGAAGCGCTTATTGCCCGTAGGATTCTCGATTTCTTCAATGGGAGATGATGAAACAAACGGTGATATGTTGTAACCTTTTACTAAACAATCATATACAGTGTTTCGGATTTCATAAAAAACAGAGATGGAGGTTTTTTTCATGAGGTTGGAAAAATGGTGCAAATAGTTTACCTTTAATGTTCAAATTTGCAGATGGTGTTCACCGGGAAACCTCTGAAGCCGTGGGGCTGGTCTGCGCAATGCCAGACCCTCGCCGTTTTGCAAGCAACTGAGGAGTAATAATGATTATCAGCTATTTGCGCTATGGAAACAAACAAACTTTATGAATGTACAGTCATCATTGACGGCGGGCTTCAGGATGAAGCTATTCTTGCCGCAATGGAACTGGTTCAGCGGGTTATTACCGAAAAGGGTGGTACTATCAGCAATGTTCTCGAAATCGGCCGGCGCAAGACAGCCTATCCGATCAAGAAGAAAACCATTGGATACTACGCTCATATCGAATTTACCGCTGCAACAACCGTAATTGCAGAAATCGAAAAAGTATTCCGTTACGAGGAAGCTCTTTTGCGCTACCTGATTATTCATCTTACCAGTGCATTCCTTGAAATGCGCAAGAGAGTTGAGAAATACAGTGTAGTCATAGGTAGTCCGGAAGATGCCGCTGCCGCTGAGGCCGCTGCTGCCGATACCGTTGGAAAATGATCGTCAGGGTTAGTTTGAAAGCGAGCTAAGAAGTGATTCCTTTTGAGAATAAAACGGAGAAGATGCAATGGCTGAATTAAAAATGCCTGAGATAAACAGTGTAATCGTAGCTGGAAATCTGACAAAAGATCCTGTTTTCAGGCAAACTAATTCAGGCGGGACGCCTGTCGTTAATTTTTCAATAGCATGTAACAGAAGATTCCGGGACAGCAATCATCAGTGGCAGGAAGATGTCTGCTATGTTGGTGTTGTTGCCTGGAACAAGCTTGCCGAGAGTTGCCGTGACAACCTGAAAAAAAGTTCAGCAGTCCTCGTGGACGGAGAGTTACAGAGCCGGACATGGAAAGCGCAGGACGGCTCATCCAGAACCGTTGTTGAAATCAAAGCCAGACGAATCCAGTTCCTCAACAAGAGAAAGAAGAATGGCGAGGAGGATGAAGAGGGCTTTATTGAGGACGACTGTCACGATATCCATCATGGAGAAATTCATGACGAAGATCCCGGTCATATTTACGAATACAAATACCTTTCCTCCGATTGAGAGGACAGGGTAAGCTAAATTTTGTAATGAACTTATGAGACAAAAATTTACACAATCACAAAGCCACAAATCGCAGGGCAACAAATCATTAAGCAACGCGCTGGCGTCAAAAAAGAAGGTCTCGAAAAATCAGGTTGTATTTTTCGACTACCGCGACGAGCGTAAGCTGAAAAGATTTATCAACGATCAGGGAAAAATTATTCCTCGCCGCATCACCGGACTCTCTGCCAAAGAGCAGAACCTTCTGACCCATTCAGTAAAGTGGGCACGGTTCCTGGCAGTAATACCTTATGTTGTCGATGAATACAAATAACCAATTTCGCAATCTATTGAACGAGGAAGCTAAGCAGTGAAAGTCATTTTAAGAAAAGATGTGGCTACCCTTGGCGATGCAGGTGAAGTTGTTGCCGTAAAAAA
>CAJAJL010000007.1 GCA_903940125.1 uncultured Chlorobiaceae bacterium
ACCGACTCAAGGTCGGGAAAGGATTTCTCCGGGAGCCCTTCTGCAAGAAATGAGTAAGCCGATGGCGGAGGTGATGAAAAAAGCTATATTTCAAAACTGCTGTAGCCGGTTTGGACTGATCTGTACAAGCCGCGATGACAATAACGTAAACATGAGAGATAAAATAACTCAAGTTGTTAGCCGGTTGAATTTTCGTAGTCCAATACTTTGTTCCCCAGAGGAGTTAATCAATGAAAGATGATCCAATCGTAGAAGAAATCTGTAGAGTTAGAAGCGCCCATGCGGCGAGATATGGCAACGATCTTGATCGTATTTTTGCGGCCATCAAAGAGTCTGAAAAGAAGTCTACCGCCAAGTTGGTTAATCGCGAGCCAATACTTCAACCATTATCTGTCCCAACCATTAAAGCTCAAATTTCGACAAATGAGATCGTAGATTGTATCCGTGAAGGGAGGGATAGGTAGAGCCCTCAAAAAGATATAATAAGCCAACAGCTTGTTGGCCAATTACCCTGGGGTCATAACATTGCAATTATTACCAAATGCAAGGATTGCAATGAAGCGCTCTATTATGCACAGCAAACCGTGCAAAAAAACTGGATCAGGGCGGTTATGGCGTATCAAATCAGTAAATTGACTAATGAGCGAACTGACTTTTTACAAGACGCTGCTGATCGATATCAAGCAGCGAATACGGCAAGCACAAACAAAAGCGATCCTCTCCGCCAATTCGGAACTGATTTCCATGTATTGGGATATCGGAAAGATGCTTGCGGAAAAACAAAAGGTGGCCGGTTGGGGGGCTGCGGTTATTCCCAGGCTTTCAAAAGATATCCGAAACGAACTGCCGGAGATCAAAGGCTTTTCGGAACGGAATATTGGGAGAATGATCGCCTTTTATCGAGAGTATCCGGCCTCCCAAACATTTTTGCCACAGGCTGTGGCAAAATTACCTGAGGAAACCTTGCTTGCAGGTATTCCCTGGGGTCATCACTGCTTGTTGATTGAAAAAATCAAGGATGTACCGGTTCGATTCTGGTACATGGAGCAGACGGCAACAAACGGCTGGAACCGCGATACCCTTGCTGCAATGATAAAAAGCGACCAGTATAGCCGTCAGGGTTCACTGGCCAACAACTTCGGCAAAACGCTGGCCATGCCACAATCCGAACTGGTACGGCAGGCATTAAAAGACCCCTATATTTTTGATTTTCTTACACTGACTGAACCTTATGCCGAGCGGGAACTGGAGACGGAGCTTATCAAACACCTCGAAAAATTTCTGGTTGAACTGGGTGCCGGTTTTGCCTTTGTCGGCAGGCAGTACCATCTTGAAATTAGCGATAAAGACTTTTACATCGATCTCCTTTTTTATCATTTGCGGTTACGCTGTTTCATTGTCATCGAGCTCAAAAAAGGTGAGTTCAAACCGGAATATGCCGGAAAGATGAACTTTTACTGCTCCGCTGTGGATGATCTGCTGAAACATACAACCGATGAAAAAACCATTGGCTTGATACTCTGTGAAAGTAAAGACAAAATATTTGCCGAATACGCTCTCAGGGATATTCATAAACCCATTGGCGTTTCAGAATACGAACTGACACGCTCACTGCCGGAGAATTTGAAAGGCAGCCTGCCGAGTATTGAAGAAATAGAAAAGGAGTTGAGTCGGAATCAGGAAGAAAATGTCTGAACCATGATTAGAAGGATTATGAGATTAACATGATAAGAGAAAAAGAATCAAGAAAATCAATGAATCAGGTGAATCAAAGTTCAGACAATGAGTGGCTGGAGAATTTGAAAGGTGGCTTGCCGACTATTGAGGAGATTGAGAGGGAGATGAGTCGGGGTGAGGGGGTGGGAGATGAGTGACTGGAAAATTGCAACTATTGATGAATCTTGCGAAATACTCGATAGCCAGCGCATACCTATCAATGATGAGCAACGATCATTGATCCCAGGTACTATTCCGTATTATGGAGCCAATGGGATACAGGGCTACATTGGTAAGTTCATTTTTGATGAACCCCTCATACTTCTTGCAGAGGATGGAGGCAATTTTGACGATTATCAGAATCGTCCAATTGCATACAGAGTAAAAGGGAAAAGTTGGGTTAACAATCATGCACATATTCTTCGGAGCAAAACCTGTTTTTCTCAAGATTTTGTTTTCTACTCTTTGGTACATAAAAATATTACTTCATGTATCAAGGGAGGGACACGTTCAAAACTCAATCAAGCTGATCTGAAAGAAATTACTTTTATTCACCCCACATCCCTCCCCGAACAACGCAAAATTGCCCGTATTCTCTCCGCCGTTGACGCGGTGATCGAAAAGACCGAGGCGGCCATTGCCAAGTACAAGGCAATCAAGTCCGGCATGATGCGCGACCTCTTCACCCGTGGCATTGACTTGAAAACAGGAAAACTTAGACCGAGGTATGAAGATGCGCCTGAGTTTTATAAGCAGAGTGAACTGGGGTGGGTTCCGAAGGAGTGGGAGGTGGTAAGACTCGGAGAATGTAGCGACACAGGTTTTAAATACGGAATTAATGCAGCTGCCACAGAATTCACACCATTATTGCCTGTATATTTACGCATAACAGATATTGATGATGATGGACATTTCATTGCTAAAAATAAAACATCAGTTAATTCAGAAGAGTCAAAATATTATGTGTTAGTCGATGGTGATATTGTATTTGCAAGAACTGGTGCAACCGTTGGAAAAACTTATTTGTATGATAAAAATGATGGTGAATTAGTATTTGCAGGATTCTTAATCAAATTTAATCCAAATTCAAATAAATTACATCCTTATTATTTAAAAACTTATACTGAGACTGGCTTCTATAAAAACTGGGTAATTGTTTATAGTTCTCGAAGTGGGCAACCAGGTATAAATGGTAAAGAATATGCGGAATTATTGATAAGTCTGCCAAAAATTGAAGAGCAGAAACAAATAGTGAAATCTTTTATTTCTGCCAATAAAATAATACTTGATGAGCAAACAGCCCTTTTAAAATATCAACAACTAAAAACCGCCCTCATGTCCGATCTTCTCACAGGCAAAGTCCGGGTGAAAGTGTCTGAACCATGATTAGAAGGATTATAAGATTAACATGATAAAAGAAATAAATCAAGAAAATCCTTAAATCAAGTGAATCAAGGTTCAGACAGTTTGAAGTGTGGAAACATTACCCACAAGCATTAATGGATTACCCTGATTGATAAAGCAACATCAAGAAAATCCTTAAATCAAGTGAATCAAGGTTCCGACAGTTTGAAGCACGAAGCCATCACCCGCAATATTATCGGATGCGCCATGAAGGTTCATTCCGCTCTTGGCAATGGGTTTCAGGAAGTTATTTATCAGCGTGCTTTGGCAATTGAAATGAGCTACTCGGGATTACTCTTTGAACGTGAAAAGGAAATGGGTGTATTCTATCGTGGTGAGCACATTGGCACCCGAAGAGTTGACTTCTTTGTAGAAAGCAAAATTATGGTGGAATTAAAGGCAGTTATCAAACTGGAGGATGTTCATCTTGCACAAGCCATGAATTATCTCGAAGCATACAACATGGAAATTGGACTACTGATCAATTTCGGAGCTAAAAGTCTCGAATTTAAAAGAGTGCATAATAACCGTCTGAACCTTGATTTGAAGGATTAAAGGATTAACATGATGGATTAGGATAATTGATAAAGCAGAATCAAGAAAATCATTACATCAAGTGAATCAAGGTTCAGACAACCAGGAGGCGCAATAATGTCCGAATACATTAACGTCGAACGCCCCTTCCTCGATAAGCTCAGTGAGTTGGGCTGGGAAGTTATCAATCATAATGAGCAATCACAGTATTGTTCTGAACTTTCCGGTGCTGAATATCCCATTGCTGCAGAAGAAAAAGGTGTCTATGGCAATACCATTGCATCGTTTCATGGTATCCCGCAAAACCCGGCAATAAGCAAACGCGAGCATTTCAAGGAGACCATTCTCACCCAAGAGTTCCGTGACTCTCTCAAGCGTATCAACCTGGCTGATGACGGCCGCTCCTGGCTTACTGACAAACAGATTGACGATGTTGTACGTGAAGTTATTACCCAGCCGGGTGTCGGGCTTCTCCAGGCCAACAAAACCATACATGAGCTTCTCACAAAAAACACCACTGCGAGCTTCAATGAACTGACCGGTGAACAGAGCCCATTGGTGCGCCTGATAGATTTTCGCAATCCTGAGCGAAACAGCTTTATCGCTATCAATCAGTTCCGCATTGATACCCCCGGTGCGAGCCGCACCTCCATCATCCCCGATATTGTGCTTTTTGTTAATGGCCTTCCCTTTGTGGTCATCGAGTGCAAAGACAAGGATGTGGCAGAACCCTTGAGCGAAGCGTTTATTCAGCTCAGCCGCTACGCCAACACCCGTGACGATGATTATGGCGTTAAGGAGGGGGAAGAGAAGCTTTTTCATCCCAGCCTCTTCAGCATTATCACTCATGGCACTGAAGCGCGCTTTGGCACCATTACCGGCGAATTTGACCATTATCTGAACTGGAAAGACATTTTCCCGGAAGTTTACCGGACGGTTCAAGTAAAGCCCAATGAAGAGCGGCAGGAAGTCCTGATTCTCGGGATGCTCAACAAAGCCATTCTGCTCGATATTCTCAAGAACTTTACCGTCTTCATGGAAATCAAAAAGGGCGAACTGGTAAAGATAGTGAGCCGCTACCCGCAGTACCGTGCAGTGGGCAAAATTGTTGATCGCCTGCGTACCGGTAAAACGCCTTTTGAAAAAAGCGGAGTTGTCTGGCATACCCAGGGGTCAGGGAAATCACTCACCATGGTTTTTCTGGTTAAAAAGATGCGAGATAGCGATGACCTTAAAGATTACAAGATCATTATGGTCAATGACCGGAACGATCTGGAAGACCAGCTTTCCGAAACCGCAGGCAATACCGGCGAGAGCGTTACCATAATCGAGCACCGCCGTGACCTTGACAAGCTGCAGACAACGACGTCGAACTTGAACATGGTCATGCTGCATAAATTTCTGGCCCAGAATGGCGTTTCAGCTCAGTCGCTTATTGCCAGCGGCGTTGTGCCAAAATTTGAAGAGTTCAAGACGATCAATGCCAGCGAACGCATACTCTTGCTGATTGACGAAGCGCATCGCACACAAGGCGGCGATATGGGCGACAACCTCTTTATCGGCTTTCCCAATGCTGTAAAAGTGGCTTTTACCGGTACGCCGCTGCTGACCGAACGGCATAAGCAAACCACCTACGAACGATTCGGCACTCCAATTGATACCTATAAGATGAATGAATCGGTTGCCGACCGGGCTACCGTTGATATCCTCTACATTGGCCGCACAAGTAAAGACCAGATTCTCAACAAAGAGCTCTTCAAGCAGGAGTTCGAGGATATGTTCCGTGACCGTTCAGAAGAAGAGCGGCAGGAAATTCAAAAACGCTATGGTACCATGACGGCGTACCTTGAATCAAAAGACCGCATCAAGAAAATTGCCGAAGATATTATTGAACACTACACTCAGGAGGTCCTTCCGAACTCGTTAAAAGCACAGGTTGTGGCTACCTCGATTGTGGCGGCATGCCGATACAAATATGAACTTGACGAGGCAATCAAGGTGCGGATTGAAAAAGAGCTGTTAAAACCTGAGAGCGAGCGCGATGAAGAGCTGCTCAAACAGATGCAGTTTCTGAAGGTATGTGCAGTGGTAACTATGGCGGATAACAATGAACCTGGCTACATATCCAGGGCCCGGAGAGATGCCACCGAAATGGATGCGATAGAGAGTTTCAAAAAGGACTTCAACTATGATAAACCGGAATCCGGCGTTGCCATTCTCTGTGTGTGCGACCGCCTGCTGACCGGCTTTGATGCCCCAGTTGAGCAGTCTATGTATCTGGATAAAAACCTGCGCGAACATGATCTGATGCAGGCGATTGCGCGTGTCAATCGCACCAAGGTCATGAAAAGCGGCTATGTAAAGGAGCATGGCATTGTTGTTGATTATTTCGGTGTTGCGTCTCATTTGAAAACCGCACTCGCTATCTACACAACAACTGACGAAAAGGAATTTGCTGATTTAAGTCTCTATTTCAGAGGCCTTGATAAGGAGATACCGGTACTTGAATCGCGATTCAATCGCTTGCTTCAGTTATTTCAGGACTATGGCGTAAAGCAGATTGGACAATATGTAAACCAGAAAATGGTTGATGAACAAGAGGAGTGGGAGCTTGTTGAGAACTGCGTGGCACTTGGTGCCGATGTAAAGTTTCGGGCGCAGTTTGACACCTATATCAAAGCATTCTTTGATAGCCTTGACCTGCTCTTCAATGCTTCAATGGCAAAAGATTACTATGTGCCAGCCAAACGGCTCGGATATCTTTTGATGCGAATGCGCGACTGGTACAAAGATGAAACCCTTGATTTGAAATGGGCAGGGGCAAAGGTAAGGAAACTGATTGACAAATATCTGGAATCACAAGGGATAAACCCGAAGATTCCCCCGGTAATGCTCTTGTCTGACGATTTCCCGAAAGCGCTTGATACACACAACAAATCAGGTAAAGCCAAGGCATCAGAGATGGAACATGCGATCCGCTGGCATATAAAAGTCAACATGGACAAAGACCCTGCGCTCTATACCAAGTTCAATGAACGGCTGCAGCGAATACTTGATGCTCATAAAGAGCATTGGGATATTATTGTATCAGAGCTTACCAATTTACGCGATGATATCGGCAAAGGCCGAAAAGATGAAGCCAGTATAGTTGAAGAGCAAGTTGTTCCATTTTTTGATTTGATTGTCCTGGAGGCCGGTATCGACAAAACAGATGTCGATACCATGGGCAACACCGGTAGAATCGCAGGACTGATCTATGCACGTATCAAAGAGTTTATCCTGATTCCAAATTGCTGGCAAAAGCATAATGAGGAACGGCAACTGGAGAGTGCGATAAGAGACGAGCTTGACTATTGCGGGATTGATTCAATAAAAACGAAAGCCGCAAAACTTACAGCAGAATTAATCAGCCTTGCCGAAAAAAGACAATCAGAGATTCGCAACTCATGATTGAGGACTATACGATAGCGGTCAAACGCAGCAGGAGGAAGACCACCAGCATCTACATAGAGCGCGACGGCTCACTCTCTGTTCTTGTGCCTGAAAACACTCCTGATCAGGAGGTCGATGCTATCCTGAAAGCGAATGAGTATAAAATCCATAAATACCAGGCAAAACGGGAACTGCTGAACGAAAATGCAACAAAACGTGAGCCGGTAAACGGACAATCGTTTCTCTATCTGGGCAGGAATTATTACCTGCAATACAATGGCGAGGCAAAAGAGATTGAATTCAAAGGGCGTTATTTTTATGCACCAGAAGGATCACGTGAAACGCTGAATGGCTTGTTCAAAGAGTTTTATCGGAAACGTGGCCACAAATTTATCCGCCCTCGGGTTCAGAAGCGCGCTGAACAGATGGGATTGAACATTGATGAGATTTCGATTCTGGATTTAAAGACCAGATGGGCTTCCTGCTCCGATAAAAAACGGAAAGTCAATTTTCACTGGAAAGTCATGATGGCTCCTGCAAGCGTCATTGATTACCTGATCGTTCATGAGTTGTGTCACTTCAAACACAAAAGGCATAACGCTGAATTCTGGAATGAGGTTGATAAATACTACGCTGATTATCAAAAACAGGTGACCTGGTTGAAGGTATATGGCGCAACTCTTGAGATATAGTGGGATAGTGGTTTGAGACTGATGAGACTGATGGGGCTGATGAGACCTATAGGACTTAGATAAGACGCGGCTTGAGGGGGAGAGAAAATAGATCCCTCAATGCGTATCGGGATGACAAGGGTTAAAATTCCGGATGAAAAGAGGAGGCTACCGCATCAGGGTTGCGTTTTGGTCATGTCCTTGTAAAACTCATGATAAAGACTGATCTTCACTGTACGGGTCCCCGTCTACGCAATCACAGGTGGACTTGGAATAGCCGAAAGAAAATTCTTTTATTGCATTGCTAACTTTCTATAAAAGAAGATATTAAGAAATAATAAGCAACACCGTTCTGATTGGAAACGGAAAATCATTGAAGGTTAAGGTGGCGAAAAAACAACATGTTCAGCAATACGTACAGGCCATTCAGAACAGAAAGGCCCGTTTTGAATTTGAGATTCTTGATACCATTGTAGCTGGTATTCAGCTTTTCGGCAGCGAGGTAAAATCTGTGCGCCTTGGAAAGGCCAGCCTGAGCGACAGCTTTGCCATTATCCATCATAATGAGGTGTGGCTGGAAAACATGCAGATTACTCCTTACGAGCATAACCATATTGAAATGCTTGAACCGAAACGGAGCCGGAAACTGCTGCTGCACAAAGAGGAAATCCGGAAAATTCTTACAAAGATCAATGAGAAGGGTTTGACACTGGTACCTTTGAAAGCTTTTTTCAATTCGAAAGGGCTGCTCAAAATTGAACTTGCCATTGCCAAGGGCAAAAAGCTCTATGACAAGCGGGAAACGATAAAGACCAGGGAGAACCAGCGGCAGATGGAGCAAATAAGAAAACAATATTAAATATATAACACAGGAATCCATGCGTTTTCCGACTGTACAGGAACAACTTGATATTATTGTCGGCAATGTCGTTGAAATTATCAGTGTCGACGAACTTGAACAAAAACTTCTCCAGAGCCTCAAAACCTGCAAACCGCTCAAGATAAAACTCGGTGCAGATCCTTCACGGCCTGACCTGCACCTGGGGCACTCGGTTGTTCTGAGGAAACTCAGGGAGTTTCAGGATCTTGGACATGAAGCCATTCTGATTATCGGCGATTTTACTGCCATGATCGGCGATCCTTCGGGAAAAAGCAAAACAAGACCGCAGCTTTCAGCTGAAGAGGCTCGGGAAAACGGTTTAAGCTACTTCGAACAGGCATCGAAAATTCTTGACCCAAAAAAAACAACCATCTGCTATAATGCCGACTGGCTCGGGAAAATGAGTTTCGCAGATGTTATAAAACTTTCAAGCCACTACACTGTGGCACGGATGCTTGAGCGTGATGACTTTGAGAGACGGTATCGTGCCCAGGAACCTATTTCCATTCACGAGTTTCTCTATCCCCTTGCCCAGGGCATGGATTCTGTCCATCTCAAAAACGATGTTGAGCTCGGCGGAACCGACCAGAAATTCAACCTCCTTGTCGGAAGGGATCTGCAGCGGGAGTATGGAATAGCGCCCCAGGTGTGCATTACCATGTCGCTGCTTGTGGGCACTGACGGTAAGGAGAAGATGTCAAAATCGCTCGGCAATGCCATCTGTTTCAATGACTCCCCTGCCGACATGTACGGCAAGGCGCTTTCAATTCCTGATACGCTCATTGAGACCTACTGCAAACTGCTGATACCACAGAACGAGACAGGAATATCTGAAATCCTTGAACAGAGGGAAGCAGAACCGAGAGCCGCCAAACGGACTCTGGCAAAAAAAATTGTAGCGCTATACTATTCAGAAGAGGAAGCCGAAGGGGCTGAAACCCACTTCGATCAGGTTTTTATTCACAAAAAAGCTCCGGATACTCTTGAACTTCTTGAATTTGACGAACCATCACTGCCGATCATCGACCTTCTGATCACCCTTGGAGCTGCAGTCTCAAAAAGTGAGGCACGAAGAATGATTGAGCAGAAATCGGTACTTGTGGGCGATAGAAAAGTTGAAGCGATCAATGAGGCCATTGATCTGGAAATTGAGCCGAAAATCATCAGAGTCGGAAAAAGAAGGTTTTTTAAAGTGGCCATAAGAAAAACATTTTGAATACCACCTCTTTTTCCTATAATTCGTCAATTTCGAAAGTGTAAACGATTTGAGCAACACATAAATCCGGAGGTACGGCATTGTCATTTGTCCCATCTAAAGTTTTTTTCACCAAAGGTGTGGGAAGGCACAAAGAATATCTCTCCTCATTTGAGCTTGCCCTGAGAGAGGCCAAAATTGAAAAATGCAATCTGGTTACTGTATCAAGTATTTATCCTCCGAAATGTGAGCGTGTCAGTGTAGAAGAAGGTTTAAAGATGCTCTCACCGGGTCAGATCACCTTCGCAGTCATGGCCCGCAATTCAACCAACGAATTCAACCGCCTTATTGCCGCTTCGGTCGGCGTAGCCATTCCGGCTGATGAAACGCAGTACGGCTATCTGTCGGAACACCATCCGTTCGGAGAGTCAGCCGAACAGTCCGGTGAATATGCTGAAGATCTTGCAGCAACAATGCTGGCTACCACCCTTGGGATTGAGTTTGATCCAAACAAAGACTGGGATGAGCGTGAGGGTATTTATAAAATGAGCGGTAAAATTATTAATTCATATAACATCACGGAGTCTGCCGAGGGTGAAAACGGCCTCTGGACAACGGTCATTTCGTGTGCCGTTCTCTTGCCGTGATAAGGTAACACAATCGCATTCCGCATAAGAAAGCTTGCTAAACGGGGAAGAGGCAAACTATTGCCCTGTTCCCCGTTTGCAGTTAAAGCGGTTCAAGATGCCACAGAATAACCTTTAATAAACGGTGCATCACGGTTATGACTGAATCAATAAAAACAGATGTTCTGGTCATCGGCAGCGGTATTGGCGGACTTTATTTCGCTATTCACATGGCTGACCATGCCAAAGTTACGATCATCACCAAAAAGGAAAGTTCCACCTCCAATACCAACTGGGCCCAGGGAGGTATCGCTGCAACAATCGATGACAACGACAGTGCCGAACTTCATATTGCCGATACCCTCGAAGCCGGTGCCGGGCTGTGCAATGAGGAAATGGTATCGCTTATGGTCAGGGAAGGTCCTCAGCATATAAAACGCCTGACTGAACTTGGCGTCAACTTTACAACTTCGGACAACAGCAATCTGCACCTCGGTAAAGAGGGCGGCCACTCCAGAAGCAGAATTGTCCATGCACAGGACTTGACAGGAAAAGAGGTTGAAACTGCACTGCTGAACCGCATCAACAGCCATCCCAATATCACCCTGCTCGAACACCATTTTGCCATTGAGCTGCTGACTGAGCATCACCTCGGCATTAAAACAAATGATATAAGCTGTTACGGCGCCTACGTCCTTGACTCAATGCAGCGCCAGCCAAAAAAGATACTGGCAAAAATCACCATAGTGGCATCCGGAGGGCTGGGACATGTTTATCCCTACACAACCAATCCTGAAATTGCAACAGGAGACGGTGTGGCAATGGGATACAGGGCTGGAGCTGAAATTGCCAATATGGAGTTTATCCAGTTTCATCCAACATCTCTCTACCATCCGAAAGCCAAATCATTTCTGATTTCCGAAGCTGTCCGGGGATTCGGAGGGGTATTGAAACTGAAAAACGGCCAGGAATTCATGCACAAGTATGATAAACGTCAGAATCTCGCACCCCGGGACATTGTCGCCCGTGCCATTGACTCGGAAATTAAAAAAAGTGGTGAAGATTGTGTTTTTCTTGATGTAACTCATATCGATCCTGAAAAAACAAAGGAACATTTTCCCAATATCTACGAAACCTGCCTCAGCTTCGGTATCGATATGACCAGGGAGATGATTCCCGTTGTACCTGCGGCTCACTATTCCTGCGGAGGCATACGTACGGACGACAAGGGTCGAACCACCATAAACCGTCTTTATGCCTGCGGTGAAACCAGTTGTACCGGTGTTCACGGTGCAAACCGTCTTGCAAGTAACTCTCTGCTTGAAGCTCTTGTATTTGCATGGAGGGCATGCGGCGATATCCGCGAACAACTCGCCCTATTAAACAATGCTGTCGATTTTCCAGACTGGGATGATACAGGAACCGTTAATCCCGAGGAGTGGATTCTTGTCTCCCACAACAAACGGGAAGCACAGCAGGTCATGAACGATTATGTCGGTATTGTCCGCAGTGACCTCAGACTGCAACGCGCAAAACGGAGAATGGACTTCCTCAAGGAGGAGACTGAGTCCTATTTCAAAAAAACAAAGATCACCACACAGATCCTCGAACTGAGAAACATTATCAAAGTAGCAAGCCTGATCATCGAAAGCGCCATAAAACGCCGCGAGTCAAGAGGATTGCACTATACAACTGATTATCCGGGAAAAGATGACAAGCATTTTCTGATTGACACGGTGCTGAGATCGTTTTAGGACTTATTTTACTTCCTGCCAATCACGGGCATAGCGGAAATCTATGCCTGGGGTACGGCCTGAAATTTTGGCAATGACAGGCATCATGCGTTTATACTGGTTTCGGACAACCATCTTCCTGACCCGGTCATAAAAGGTTTCAGGAACACCTTCATTGAGCACGGCCTGTTTATCCATTCTTTTTTCGAGCATCATATAGAGCAGCAGATCAACTGCTTCATAGCTGAACCCGAGGTCATCCTCATCGCTCTGTCCTTCCCAGAGATCAGCCGATGGGGCTTTGACAATAAGTGCTTCAGGAATGCCAAGATGACGCGCCAACCCTCTTATCTGAGTTTTATAAAGATCGCCAACAGGATTTACTGCAGAGGCCATATCACCGAACATGGTTCCATAGCCGAGCAGCAACTCTGTTTTATTGCTTGTTCCAGCAACAAGCCGTCCGTCTCTTGCAGAAATATCATAGAGAAAAATCATTCTGGTGCGAGCCATAATGTTCCCCCTTCTCAGCAGCTGATCAGAGGGGAGTGTCGAAAAAAAAGCTTCGACCACCGGAGTAATGGAAACCTCTTCAGCCCGTATGCTGAGCTTTCGGATCATCAGTTCAGCATGTTCCAGGCTTTCAGGGCTGCTTGACGCATAGGGCATTTTGATCGCAAGAACATTGTCTGCTCCAAGCGCACGAACTGCAAGTTCACATACGACGGCTGAATCTATTCCACCAGAAAGACCAAGAACAACCGAACTGAACCCGAACTTACATATCTCATTGACAAGAAATGCCTTAAGAATATCTTCAACAATACCATAATCGAGATGGAGATCCTGAACCTTCATAATGTGAGGCCATCTAAAAGTTGAACAACCGCATAACAGCCCTGATAAGCAGGAAAACCGACGTATTGACCGTGATGACAAAAAACGCTGTATTTCGCAGTGCGCTGCCTGTTACGTCGGAATCTAACTCAAGCATGACCGCCAAACCGTTTTTACCGATGACAAGGGTGTAGCTTAAAGCAAGAAAGGCAAAAAGCCAACTCCAACTGCCGGTAAAATAGAGAAGTTCGGTAAGCCATACAGGAGTCATAGAATAACAGAAAACCGTTAATATTCCGGCTTTTATACTTTCAGAGCGCTCCCTGACAAGTATATAAGCCGCTCCCCCCATCATCAGATAGAGCGCAGCAATATCGATCAGAAAATCAGCGATTGAAAACATCATAGCCTGACGGGGCTGACCAATCAAAGGAAACTTTGCGAGTTGCACCAGGGCAATAACCGGAACGGCATAATCCCTGAGTGCCATGAATTCATCATCCACGGCAACATCTTTCAAGTCACACCAGAATTTACGGTAGTGAAATAAAAGTGTAACTATTGCTGAAAAAAGCTCTTTTACTCCCATAATGGTTATCGTCTAAGCCACTTTTCAGGATTCTGCTTTACACGGCCTTTCCATATTTCAAAGTGAACAACTGATCCGCCTTCAGCCATTCTGCCGGACAACCCTAAAAGCTGTTGTGAGGTTATGAGATCGTCCTTGGCCACATGTAATTGTCCAAGATTAGCGTAGACGGTAAGGTACGATTTAGGATGCCGGATAATCACAACATTGCCAAAGGTAGGAAGAAATGCGATCTGAACGACTTTACCGCCAGAGACAGCCCTAACCTGCGTATTGGCAGGTACGGTTATATCAATACCATTATTGTTTGTAACAATTTTAAGATCCTTGTCCTCTACAGATCCGAATTTGTGAGCGACAACACCGTTCCGGACAGGCCAGGGCAGCGAGCCGGCAGCATTGTCAAAATCAGCAGAAACCTTTTCAAGCTCGCGTAACCCGGCTTCAGGCACCGTGGTAACGCTCTCTTTAGCAGAGGATCTGGCCTCGGCAGGTTCAGTCTGTTTCGTTTCTTTTTTTGTTATTGCAGGTTCCTGCACTACAGGTTGTTCTTTGCTCACCTGCCCTTGTTCCTTTTCAATATGTTGTTTTTCGCGTCGTTTTGCTTCAAGTCGCTGTACCTGCCGCCGCTTTGCTTCTTGACGCAAAACTGCACGCTGCTGCGCTTCAACTCTCTGCGATTCACGCCGCTTTGCTTCAAAAATTTTCTGCTGCCGGATTTTTTTCAGCTCAACTGCACGCTGTTCGGCAAGAATCAGAGACTCTATGCGTGATTGCAGCTGCAGACGTTTTTTCTGAACATCAGCAACTTGTGCAGCATATTCCTGTTTGTTTTTTTTCAGGCGATCAAGCACCGCCTCTTTTTCTTTTTTACTGACCGACCAGCTTTTCAACTGATGTTCCTGCTCCTTGACCATTTCAGCTTTTTGCTTATAGGTTTGCTCAAGTGCAAGACGGTTATTTTCAAGTTTCCGTGCAACCTGCTGCAATTCATCAACATTGTGACGCACAGCTCTGGTAAAAAAGCCCATATATTGTGCACGCATAATGGCGTTATTGACAGAACCGGAAGCAAAAACATGCTCAATATCACGGGTTCCTCCATATTTATAGACTGAAACAGCCGTTCTCCGAAAATCATCGGAAACCCTGCCGTAAATCTGGCGATTACCCTGAAGTTCATGCTGCAACCTGTCGATGTCTTTATCAAGTTTATCGAGGTAGTGCTGATTTTCACTGATCATCTTTTCAAGCATAAGAATCTGTGTACGGATATTCTCCAGCACCTTAAAAGACTCCGATTCCTTGCGAGTTGTCGAGTTCAATTTAGCCTGGTACTCCTTGAGCTGCTGTTTCAATACAGTGAGATTTTGCTCTACCGTTACGCGCTCTTTCATGATTCTCGATATCTCACTGTTTACCCGGGGAGCAGCAACAACGTTAAAAGGCAGAAAAGGCAGAAACAACAAGAGCAGAAAGAGCAACTGCACTAACAACCTCCGCAGTAAACAATACTGGAGGCCGGATGAAACGATAACAATCATAGAAAATCCTTGAGCTTATATTCGAACGCTTTACAAAAAAGCAGCTCCACAAAACAACATTGACAAGCGTTATAAAAACGTCAGTTAAAGGTAAAGGATAAAAACCTTTTCTTCGCAAACGGTTCGAAATAAATATAACCTAAACTGAGCTATTCGAAAAACGGTACCTCTTTCAAGGACAGAAATACAAAAAAGAAAGGCAACAAAGCAAAATTATAGCTTTACAGCTTTCATAATCTGGATTTTATACTCAAAAAAGATTACTCCAGAACAA
>CAJAJL010000008.1 GCA_903940125.1 uncultured Chlorobiaceae bacterium
CCCCCGCGGGCGCGTGGATTGAAACCCATTTCGCATTGCGCAGCTCCCCAGGACGGACAGTCGCGCCCCCCGCGGGCGCGTGGATTGAAACGGCTGCAGCATCAAGCAGTCGCTGAATATCTTCAGTCGCGCCCCCCGCGGGCGCGTGGATTGAAACTTGCCACACTGCATCAGCTTCATAATACAATCGTCGCGCCCCCCGCGGGCGCGTGGATTGAAACAACACTTGTACTTCATCGACAGGTAAAGTTAAATCGTCGCGCCCCCCGCGGGCGCGTGGATTGAAACGTTGACACGCTGGTAAAATGCGCCAACGCACAGAAGTCGCGCCCCCCGCGGGCGCGTGGATTGAAACAAGCTTAATTCTTGCCTGATTTATGTGTGCTGAAGGTCGCGCCCCCCGCGGGCGCGTGGATTGAAACCCTGATTTGCTGCTGTAGCAATTCCTGTATTCCCCGGTCGCGCCCCCCGCGGGCGCGTGGATTGAAACACTTGAGCGGAAAGAGTTGTAACTGTTCCGGCAGGTCGCGCCCCCCGCGGGCGCGTGGATTGAAACCGACCTATCTGGATCAGGTCATGGGAGACCAAAGGTCGCGCCCCCCGCGGGCGCGTGGATTGAAACTAAATTCCTTCCGGCTCATTACCTCGCTGACAAAGGTCGCGCCCCCCGCGGGCGCGTGGATTGAAACATCAGACCGATACTGCTCGAAAACCAAGGATGGTCGTCGCGCCCCCCGCGGGCGCGTGGATTGAAACAGTGGGAAGAACATGGAGCGGAAAACAAGAACATCGTCGCGCCCCCCGCGGGCGCGTGGATTGAAACAGGGTTGGGATGGAAGTATGCAGGCACTGTTTTGAGTCGCGCCCCCCGCGGGCGCGTGGATTGAAACGCTTGCTTTGACTACCTGCAACTCCGGATAAATCCTGTCGCGCCCCCCGCGGGCGCGTGGATTGAAACACAATAGGTCAGCGAAAAAATAAGAACATCAACGTCGCGCCCCCCGCGGGCGCGTGGATTGAAACTGCTCAAGAAGTCTGTTGAACTCGTTGATAAACGCCGTCGCGCCCCCCGCGGGCGCGTGGATTGAAACCGACAACAGATAACACATTAACTGAATCGGCAGCTGTCGCGCCCCCCGCGGGCGCGTGGATTGAAACAAGTCAAAGCTATTGCTATCGTCTCATAATATCGTCGCGCCCCCCGCGGGCGCGTGGATTGAAACTGTCTACGGTTTAACGCTCCCTGTGATTTATGGAGGTCGCGCCCCCCGCGGGCGCGTGGATTGAAACAACGCCATTTAACTTTTCAACCATTCTCATCCCACGTCGCGCCCCCCGCGGGCGCGTGGATTGAAACTCGATAACGTCATCCCTCGTCGGCCCGTGAACTCGTCGGGCCCCCCGCGGGCGCGTGTGGATTGAAACCCACCTTCAATACTGGCCAGCGTCGCAAGGAGCTTGATCAACGCTTGGAGAAAGCTGGGTTGCAGTTTGAATGGGAAGATATCAAGCACGACCTGAACGCACTCCAGGAAGTAACGCTGGAGGAGAGCGGACGAAAACTTGCCATCAGAACAGCAAGTGTTGGGACGTGTGGTAAGGTTTTTCAGACAATAAGGGTAGCTATGCCGCCGAGTATTCGTAACGTATAGTGATGGGTTGCTGGAAGACATGAAAAAACACCATCAGGTGGTGCCAACACTTTTTTTGAAAATGCTAACTTGTTATTATGATAATACTTGATTATTGAAACTGTAGAAGATAAGTCTGGCAGTCAAGGCGATGATCGACAAGGTCGAAGCCCTGCCGAAGATTCTCGCATTGAGGTAGAGGCTTCATGACGATTTCTATTGTGGTATATTGCTGTTTGGATGCAAGAACGCTTTAACTGTTAGTGAAACAATGAGCAGAATACGCATAAAAAATTTTGGCCCCGTCAAGGATGGTTTCTGTGACGATGATGGCTGGATCGATGTGAAATCGGCTGGAAAATTACCTATCGAAAGAAGACGAGAAGAGTGTTTTTGAATATCGTGGAGATGTTTTTGAAATTAAATATGAGAATGATGGACTTATTATTAATGAGATTTCTGATGTCTCATATAGGCTTCCTCAGATTATGTATGTTCCTTCAGAGAGGAATTTCATCTCTTATGTTAAGGCAGCAAAAGATCTGAAGCTATGACAACGCATAGCCCTTATGTCGTTAATTGCCTCAGTATTGTTATACAGGGTTATGAGTTAAAAAATAAGATAGAGAAGTCGGATAAGGCTGATTTGCTGAGAGAAAAATTGTACAAGGTAGTTTCTGAGAAGTCATTGGTTTCACCGAATTCAGTGGCGATTTATGAGCTGGATGCAAAAGGAATGATCAGGCGTTTGCCTGATTTTGAGGGGATTCCTTCAGATAGCAATGTTTTGAATGAAATGCTTAAAGAGGGGAACTTGATTTTCGATGCACTACTGGAAATCGAGGAGGCCTTACAGTTATGAATTTCTTCGATCTCGAATGTCAGAAACCTGCACAAAATGACCTTCTATTCGGATTGTGCGATGATCAGGACGGGACAAAAGCATATACCAATACAGATAATTCATCGAGATGGGTCACTTGAAGTACCATAACCACAGTCCTGAGTTTTATAAACTCCTCGACGCTGTAATCCCCGGTTGGGAAAAAGAAAAACTTCGCAGATTGCTGCACGGACATCATATACCGAACAATAGATAAAGGCGCATCTCCATGCGCCTTTATCGTTTACTATCTAATTATGCTGAACAGACTCGCCGGGTTGTATTACCTGCCGAGTGCCTTGATCATGGCTTCGCCCAAATCAGCAGGGCTGTCAACGACATGAATACCAGCTTCTTCCATTGCTCTTATCTTGTCGTCAGCGGTTCCTTTGCCACCGGAGACAATGGCACCTGCATGACCCATTCTGCGTCCTGGAGGCGCTGTGCGTCCGGCGATAAATCCGACAACGGGCTTTTTGAAGTATTTTTGAATGTACTCTGCGGCCTCTTCCTCCGCGCTTCCGCCAATTTCACCAATCATAATAAGCCCTTCGGTCTCATCATCAGCCGCAAAGAGCTTGATGGCATCGATAAACCGTGTACCAATAATCGGATCGCCTCCAATACCGATGCAGGTTGACTGACCAAGACCAACCTGAGTCAGCTGATGTACAGCTTCATAGGTCAGGGTACCACTGCGGGAAACTACACCGATTGTTCCTTTTTTGTGAATAAAGCCCGGCATAATACCGACTTTAGCTTCACCAGGGGTAATAACGCCAGGACAGTTCGGCCCAATCAGAACTGCTCCCTTTTCCTTGACAAAGGCATAAGCTTTCATCATATCGTTAACAGGAATACCCTCAGTAATACAGATAATCACCTTCAAACCTGCATCGGCTGCCTCCATTATAGCATCGGCAGCAAAGAAAGCCGGAACAAAAATAACTGTAGCATTGGCTTCGGTTTTTTCCACAGCCTCCCTTACGGTATTGAACACAGGAACAGGTCGACAGAACTTGTCTTTTTCATTGCCATGATAAAGAATATCACCTTTTCCGGGTGTTACTCCGGCAACGACATTGGTTCCATATTCAAGAATCTGGGAGGTATGAAAGGTACCTTCTGCTCCGGTTATCCCCTGCACAAGCAGACGGGTATCCTTGTTTACTAATACACTCATGGTACAGAATATTATGATTATTGGTTACTTTGTACTCACACTGAAATCATAGAGAGTGCTGCATTTTTTTTGCAATACCAAGCAGCTTTCCTTCCTCAAAAAAATTGCAGATCAGATGCATTCCGACAGGAAGGTTGAGAGTGTCGAACCCAAGCGGAACACTGACAGCCGGCATACCGACAATACTTGCCGGCACCGTGAAAACATCAGCAAGATACATCTCAAGTGGATTTTCTGTCTTATCGCCGATACCGAACGGTGGGAAGGGCGATGTAGGGCCAGCTATAACATCAACCTTCTCCAGTGCTTCCCGATACTCGTCCTGAAATATCCGTCTTACCTGCTGGGCTTTTTTATAATAGGTGTCGTAATACCCTGCAGAAAGCACATAGGTACCAAGCATGATCCTGCGTTTAACCTCTCGGCCGAACCCTTCTGTCCTCGAATTGACATACATGGCTGACAAATCTTCCGAATGTTCTGAACGGTAGCCATACCTCGCTCCATCAAAACGGGCAAGGTTGGAGGATGCTTCAGCAGTAACAAGAATATAATAGGCAGCTATGGCATATTCACTATCCGGAAGGTGTATATCGACAAGTTCTGCCCCTTTATCGCGAAGTTCATGGAGCTTACCCTTCACAATACGGGCAACATCCGAATTGAGAGATTCGGGAAAATACTCTTTTGGAACACCGATTTTAAGTCCTTCAACCGAAACATTCGCCATTTCTGCAGAGTAATCGGTAACAGCATGATATGAGGAGGTTGCATCGTGGCCGTCCTTGCCAGCCATAACCTCAAGCACAAGCGCAGCATCATCGCAATTACGTGCAAGCACCCCTATCTGGTCGAATGATGATGCGAATGCCACAAGCCCGTATCGGGAGATCCTGCCGTATGTCGGTTTCAGACCTACAATATCGCAGAACCCTGCCGGCTGCCGAACTGAGCCTCCGGTATCCGAGCCGAGAGCCACCATGGCAAGAGCGTTGGCAACTGCTGCAGCGGAACCACCCGAACTTCCGCCGGGCACCCTGTTTTTATCAAAGGGATTAGGAACATTGCCAAATGCGGAATTTTCATTTGAGCTACCCATGGCAAACTCATCCATGTTGGTTTTACCAAGAAAAACAGCATCTTCCTGCTCCAGCCTCAGGACTGCGGTTGCGTCATAAACACTTTCGTAATTCTCAAGAATTTTCGATGCACAGGTAAGGCGACCTCCTTTCATGGCAATATTATCCTTGATGGCCATCGGCAGTCCGAAAAGCTTTCCAAGGCTTTGACCTTCCCTCAGTTTCCGGTCAAGACTTCTGGCCCTTTCCAGAGCCTGCTCATGAAAGACTGTGATATAAATATTATCATCTTTATGGCGATCGATACGTTCAAGATAAAAACGCACGACCTCTTCGCAGGTTATCTCCTTCGAGAACAGCCTGAGGCGTAAATTTTCGTAACTACTTAAATGCACGTCAGTTGTGAATTATTTAACTAAAAAACCTTCTTTCCGATAACGCTCCCATTCATGAAAAACATTCCTGTGGACATTACCGGTTTTCACTTATGTCTAAAGTTTGTATAATAGTAAATAACTGCATATAATTCAATTCGAGCAATTTTAGGCTCCAGAAGATGAGTGTATGGAAAGTACATGACCGTCCGTTAAGCGATAAGGAGTAAAAAGGATTTATGGCACTCACAACAAATATGAATCGTTCATCACCTTTTAATCCTCGCTGGTTTTCTTCGGACAATTCCTCTGTTGATAAAAAAATACAAGCAGAACTTAAATCATCGTGCACGCTCCCTCTCCATATTGCCGTTATTATGGATGGTAATGGAAGATGGGCAAGCTCGAAAGGCAAAACAAGAATTGAGGGACATGCTGCAGGGGTTGACTCCGTCAGAGATGTTGTTGAAGCATGTACAGAACTTGGCATCCACGTTCTGACTCTTTTCACCTTTTCAACTGAAAACTGGAAACGTCCGAAAAACGAAGTTTCAGCTCTGATGAGGCTTCTTGTAAAAGTTATCGGCAGGGAAACCCGTAAACTTCATGAAAACAATATCCGTCTCAATGTCATAGGCGATATGGATGCACTGCCTGATAAAGTACGTGCCACTATGATGAAAACCATGGAGCTTACGAAGAACAACACAAAACTCATCCTGAATATTGCTCTCAGTTACAGTGGTCAATGGGATATTGTACAGGCGTGTCAGGCTATTGCCTTTGATATTAAAGCAGGACGTGTCTGTCCCGAATCAGTGGATGAACAACTTTTCTCATCATACCTTTCTACAGCCTCCATGCCTGATCCGGAACTTCTGATCCGCACAAGCGGAGAGTTCAGAATCAGCAACTTTATGCTCTGGCAAAGTGCATATTCCGAAATTTATTTCACGAACACTTACTGGCCTGACTTTCGCCGTTCACAACTTTATGATGCCATACTTGAATTTCAGAAAAGAGAACGTAGATTTGGACTGACAAGTGAACAAGTTCAAAAAAAACATATACCAGCCGGCAAGCTTTAACCTGATTACTTCCTGATATTCACATGAAAAAAACGCGAAAGCTGATAACTTTAGTTCTGCTTGCTCTTGCCTTGAATACCATAGCGAACACCGTTGAAGCAAAAACCAAGCTGGTCAGATCCAGCAAACAGACTGCAGCGGCAGAACAGACAAAGAGCCCTGATGCAAAAAAAGATGCCTACACTCTCTCAGCCATCTCTTTCAGCGGTCTTGAGACGCTGAACGAAAAGGAAATAACCGCCAGTCTTCCGCTCAAAGTCAACGATCAGATTGCCATTCCCGGCCCTGAGCTCCCTGCGGCTATGCAATACCTCTGGCAGCTTCAGCTGTTCAGTGATATCAGCGTTCAACAAACTAATGCTGCGGGGAAAACCATCGCTCTGAACTTCAGCGTCAAGGAGCTGCCTGTTCTTGACAAGGTGACTTTTGAAGGCAACAAAAAGCTTGACAATGACGAGGTGAGGCGGAAAGCTTCCCTTGTCGCCGGAAAAAGAATCAGCCAGCAGGAGCTGCTTACCGCATCGAATAAAATCGAAAAGCTCTATGCATCGAAAGGCTACCTGACGGCAAGCGTTGCATTTCACCTGCAGGACAACGGCAAAAATCATGTCAATGCTCTTTTTTCGATCACCGAAGGCAGCAAGGTCTCTATTGAAAAGATCACCTTTCATGGCAATAATGCTTTCGACCAGAAAAAACTGAAAGGTGTGTTCAATGAAACGCATCAGAACTCCTGGTGGCGTAAAATCTTTGGGTCGCCAAAACTTGATACCGATAAATTCAACGACGACAAAAACCTGCTGGTTGAGTTCTACAGGAACAACGGCTACCGCGATGCCAGGGTTTTACGCGATGCCATCAGTTATACCGATGACAAAAAAGGCCTTATTCTTGACATTTATCTTGATGAAGGCCAGAAATATTATATCGGAAATGTCACATGGAGCGGCAATACCAAAGATTTTGCAACAACGGAGCTGCTCAATACCACCTTCAAAATCAAAAAAGGTGATGTATACAATGCAAAACTTATTCAGGAAAGGCTGAATTTTTCTCAGGATAACGGCGACATCAGCTCGCTTTATCTTGATCGCGGCTATCTCTCCTTCAAAGCGAAACTGGAGGAAAAGGTCATTAAACCAGATACCGTCGATCTTGATATCTCTCTGCGGGAAGGTGAACCGTTTCAGTTGAACACCGTCAACATCAAGGGCAATACCAAAACAAAAGATCATGTCATCCGTCGGGAGCTCTATACGATTCCTGGCGATATGTTCAGCCGCCAGAACGTTGTACGCAGTATCAGGGAACTGAGCATGCTCAACTACTTTGACCCGGAGCAGATCACACCCGATATTCAGCCTAATCCCGATAACAATACGGTTGACCTTATCTACAATGTCAGTGAAAAACAGACTGATACCTTCAACACATCGGTCGGTTACAGCAGCACAGGCTTTGTCGGTTCACTCGGCCTGACGTTCAGTAACTTTTCGCTGAAGGACATCTTCAATCGCGAAGCCTATCAGCCTCTCCCGCACGGTGATGGCCAGAAACTTGGCTTTCAATGGCAATTCGGCAGCAGCAACTACAACACCATAAGCCTTTCCTATACGGAACCATGGGCATTCGGCACCCCTACCGCCGTCGGATTTTCAGTCTTCGACACCCATAGCGCTTATATCTATAACAGTGACGGCGTTACACCAACCATCATGGATCAGTACGGCACCACTCTTTCGGTTGGAAGACGTCTGACCTGGCCTGACGATTACTTCTCGATCAACTGGAAGCTGAAATACCTGCACACGAACGGTGGGCTTTTGAGTTTATACGCATCGCAGGCAAATATTCCCAACCAGGCTGATGAGTACTCGATAACGCAAACCATTACCCGCAACAGCATTGACAGCCCGATCTATCCGCGCAAAGGCAGTAAAAACTCGATTTCGGGAGAGCTTGCCGGTGGACCACTGCCGGGTACGGTTGATTTTTATAAGATTATCGGAAGTTCAAGCTGGTTTTTCCCAATCACAAGAAGTCTTGTCTGGAATGTTTCGACCCAGCATGGGTATCTGGGTACCTTTACCAACAATGATTACGTCCCTTACACCGATTTCTATTATATGGGCGGCAGCGGCATGTCAACCCTGCCTACCGTGCCGCTGAGAGGGTATAATGACCGGAGTCTCGGATCAAATTTATACCCTGGAGATCCTTCATCAACTCTGTATGGCGGTAAATTCTATTCAAAGTTCACCTCAGAACTGCGATACCCGTTGACCATGTCACAGTCAGTGAGTATTTATGCGTTGGCGTTCGTTGAAGCGGGTAATCTCTGGATGAACACGGAATCGGTAAAATATTCAGAACTGAAAAAATCAGCGGGCCTTGGTTTGCGTCTCTACCTGCCTATTATCGGTCAAATCGGGCTTGATTACGGTTATGGATTCAATGCTGTTGACAGTATTCCAAACAAGAAACAGCAGGGTTTCAGCTTTACCTTCAGTTTCGGCGGGGCTAATGATTAACAAAAGCGTGCTCGCTCTATAATAAAAAAGGAGGCTTCTGCCTCCTTTTTTATTATAGGTTCCTCCATTCAGGAACTGCTTTTCAATCGAGTAATCTCATCCCGCAAACGGGCGGCTTCTTCATAGTTTTCATTGTTTATCGCATCATTGAGCGCTGCCTGCAGTTCTTCAAGCCGGACATTAGGAGAAGGTATACCAAGGGGAACCTCTTCTGCCTGTACCAATGCATCTTCCTCTCCTTCCTCTTTTTGCTCTTCCTTTATACCGGCCTCGTCCATGATCTCTTCAGTAACAAACAAGGGCGCGTTAAATCTCACAGCAATCGCAATGGCATCACTGGGACGTGCATCGATTTCATGAACTTCGCCATTGACTTCACAGACAACCTTGGCGTAAAACGTCTCATTGTGCAGTTCATCAATAATTATTTCATTGACATGCAGATGAAAAACATCGGCTATATTTTTAAAAAGGTCGTGGGTAAAGGGTCTCGGCGGTTTTATATTTTCAAGCTTGAGGGCAATTGCCTGAGCTTCAAACCCACCGATAATAATCGGAAGCTTGCGCTTGCCTTCCAATTCATAAAGAATAAGAGCATAGGCTCCGTTCGTATGTGGACTTGTCGAAAGCCCGAGAATATCTACCTGTAGTTTACGCATTGGCTGAAAAAAAAGAGTTTCGTTCCAAGGGTATATTTCATACAACCCTTTCTTACAAACATTAAAGTACCGTTAATCATTGCTTCTTCAAAAATTCCTTTAGGGAATCAATCAGTTTCGGCAGAACAATGTGCACATCGCCTGCAAGGCCATAATCGGCTACATCAAAAATCGGCGCATGCCGGTCACGGTTTATGGCAACAACAATACCGGCTGACCCCATTCCTGCAAGATGCTGAACTGCACCCGATATTCCACATGCAAAGTACAGGGCTGGAGCTACTGTTTTTCCTGTCTGCCCGATCTGCTCTGCATGAGGGCGCCACCCTTCATCAACCGCCGCCCTGCTCGCCCCTATGGCACCACCAAGAAGCAACGCAAGCTGCTCAAGGAGAGCAAACCCCTCCGCACCTCCCATTCCTCTTCCTCCTGCAACAATAATTCTGGCCTCAGCTACATCAGGCATCCCCACACGCATCACAATCTGACGAACAACCGGAAAAATATCCTCCATTGAAACGTTCTGAGGCTCAACATCAATGAGACGGATATTACCTCCAGCCGAGTATGCCGGGAGCGGTGCATTTGACGAAAGAAGAAATATACACTGATGACGTTTTGGAACAAATGAAGCCAGGAATGAGCCTGAATAAACCGGTCGCAATACCCCACCTTCATCCGCATCAGACACTGCAGATCCACTGAGTAATGAGGCCTGAAGACGCACTGAGAGCCTTGGCGCCAAGTCCCTGCTCATGGCCGTATCGGCAAAAAATAAGGCAGTACAAGCTTCCCGTTTAAAAGTATCCTCAATAACTCCGGTATAATATTCTTGACTGTATAACCTGTACCTATCGTCTTTTGCATGATACACAACCCCATCGCCAGCCATTGCTCCATCAAGCTGCCGGATATCTGCCGGCCCGATAAGAATTCCTGATACAACAGCGTTATTTTGTAAAGCAGCAATCTCCTGAACCCTGTTCCAGAGAGAAAGAGAGGCTTTTTTAACAACACCTTCTCTCTGTTCAAGAAATACCAGAAATTTATTCATTGCCGCCTGTACTTTTCGGTTGACATTTCTGTTAGAATAGATTGTGTTCTTGACTGAGTAGCCGGATCAGTTCATGTTCATCAGGTAAAAAAGAACATCTTTTTTTTCTTTCAAGAGGCTGAAGAGCTGTCATAACTGCATAAGGTGCCTCATGAAGGTTGACCTGTAACGTATCAATAGATTTTTTTCTCGCTTCCATGACTGCCCTGATACTGGTTTTACGAGGCTCATTCAAGCCTTTTTCAGTACTGAGCACTGCAGGACAGGCAACATCGATATATTCAATTCCTCCTTCAATTTCCCGCTCTACCCGGAGAGAGTCGAGAGAAGGATTCAGTGAGGTAATCCCACTGACTGAAGCCATACCAAGCATTTCAGCAAGCATCGAAGGCACCTGGGCACTTTGAAAATCCGTAGACTGCTTTCCGCAAAAAACAAGGTCAGGTAAAGCATCCGGATAATAATTGGAAATCGCCCGACACAGCACCTGAGCCGTTTGAAAAGGGTCTGATACCTCTTCAGAAGAAGTTACCCTGACAGCCCTGTCAACTCCAAAAGCAAGAGCTTTGCGAAGTACATCTGCTGCAGAATCAGAGACAACACTGAAAACGGTGATGATGCTTTCAGAAAAGCGCTCTTTGAGACGCACAGCTTCTTCGAGAGCATACTCATCATAAGGATTTAAAACCCTGTTCACTCTTGAATAGTCTATAGCTCCATCAACATATCCAATCACAGAGGCAGTATCGGGTACCTGACAGACACATACGGCAATATTCATTGATTTTTTTCTGATTATCAGAAACGGCAATGACCAGCGGGAAATTAAAAAGCCGCTTTGCAGCGGCTTTTTAAAAAAAACAAGTGCCCGAGAGGAGATTCGAACTCCTACACCTTTCGGCGCTACCCCCTCAAGATAGTGTGTCTACCAATTTCACCACTCGGGCTTGTCAATACACTGAAATAAAAAACATATTTCAGTGAGAATAGAAGGACTCGAACCTTCGACCCTCTGCTTAAAAGGCAGATGCTCTACCGACTGAGCTATATTCTCAACCTATAACATAGGTACAGGAGAGTACCGGAACTTACTTATTCTGGTATCTCTGGCGCTTCTTGTGCCTGTTCTTACGGCGCATTTTCTTACGCTTGTGTACCGCCATTTTATGACGTTTTCTCTTTTTTCCGCAGGGCATATAGTAAGTGTCTTTCCTCTTGTTTTAAAGGCAGATAATATAGAAACTTTTTTCAAAAGCGCAAACCCTAATTCATCAATAACGTAAATTCTCCATACATAACAAGCGGCAGGTTTATCTCTACGGCTTACCTATCCTTTAGTACCAATATATTGAATATCCGAGCGTTGCCTCATGCATTCATATATTTGAAAAACTCCTTGTTGTCTTTGGTATCAGCCATTTTTTCTCGCATGAACTCCATACATTCGATGGGGTTTTTGTCGGCAAGATACTTTCTGAGAAGCCATGTTCTGGAAAGCTCTTCCTGTGAAAAAAGCAGTTCTTCTTTACGGGTACCGGAACGGAGAATATCGATGGATGGAAATATCCTGCGTTCAGAAAGCCGGCGATCGAGCAGAAGCTCCATATTACCTGTTCCTTTAAACTCTTCAAAAATAACATCATCCATACGCGAGCCAGTATCAACAAGCGCCGTGGCGATAATAGTCAAGCTGCCGCCTTCTTCAATATTGCGGGCTGCACCAAAAAAACGTTTCGGTTTAGTAAGCGCATTGGCATCAATACCACCCGACAAAATCTTGCCAGAGTGAGGAATGATGGTGTTATGAGCTCTCGCCAGCCTGGTAATGGAGTCAAGCAGCACAACCACATCCCGACCGACTTCCACAAGCCGCTTTGCCTTTTCAAGAACCATGTCTGCCACAAGAACATGACGTTCAGGATCCTCATCAAAGGTAGAACTCACCACTTCTGCCGGTACACTTCGTGCCATATCGGTAACCTCTTCAGGGCGCTCATCGATAAGAAGAACAATAAGGTAAACCTCAGGATGGTTTTTTATGATCGCATTGGCAATCATCTGCAGAAGCATCGTTTTACCTGTTTTCGGCTGTGCGACAATGAGCCCTCTCTGTCCTTTACCGATAGGAGTAAAAATATCCATAATGCGTCCGCAAGCTTCTGACTGCTTTGTTTCGAGCTTGAGGCGTTCACGGGGAAAAAGAGGTGTCAGATTTTCAAAGTAAGGCCTTTCTCTGGTAATTTCCGGATCGTTCCCGTCGATAGTGTTAATTTTCAGCAATGCAAAAAAACGCTCTCCCTCCTTGGGCGCCCTCACCTGACCTGATACCGTATCTCCGGTTCGCATGTTAAACCGCTTGATCTGCGAGGGAGATACATAAATATCGTCTGGAGAAGAGAGGTAGTTATAATTGGCGGATCGTAAAAAACCGTATCCTTCCGGTATTACCTGAAGAACACCGGTATTAACCATCACATTGCCACTTTCTGAATCCGTATTTTTCTGTGACTGTGCCTCAATAATTTTAAAAATCAGTTCTTCCTTCCGTAAGCCGGCTGCCATAACGCCAATCTCTTTGGCTAAAGCATGCAATTCATAAACCTTTTTTTTCTGGAGCATATTGATGTCCAGACCTTTAAAAACCGAATTGTTAGACATTGTAATTGTATTCTACGCTTGTTATGTGTAAAGAAAATGGGTGAGATTGACAGATCCAACGTAATGGCCGATGGAAAGACTCATTAATGGGGATTACCTTTAACGCTTTGTCATGTAACATGAAAGCTGGAAAAAGAATATGAACGGGGAAATCAATACTTGAAATAAAGGGATAATCACTACAAGATTTTATGGCATGAGGTATGCCCTTACATGCATGAAGAATTTTGGTGGTTTGAAATAAATATAAAATTTTTTCAATAAAAAAACGCTTTTCAACCCAATGCTTCATCATATACAGTAAGTAATAATATCACCGGCAAGATAAAACGACCCTGTCACAAGAATCAGATCATCGTCGCATGCTTTTTCCAGAAGGTCGACAAGCCCTTCATGTCCGGTACTGAATACTGTTGCCTTACCTCCCTCACGTTCACATAAAACGCGAAGTTCTTCAGCCGGCAGACTTCGTTCGGTAGGAAGAGTAACAGGGAAAAAAGAGCAGTTCAAACGAAGAAGTTCGCGGATAACAGACTGGGCATCCTTATCCGAGGCAAGCCCAAGAATAACGTATACTTTCCGATATCTATCCCTGAACGAAAGCAGTGTCGTTACGGTTTGGCGCATACCGTCAGGATTGTGCGATACATCAAGTAGTACTGCAGGATGAGTACCGATCATTTCAAGCCTGGCCCTGTACCCTGTGTGCAATAGATGCTCAAGCCCTTCACGGATCTCTTTTTCCCCAATACCTGCATCTTCTGCAACCATAACAGCAAGAGAGACATTGGATGCGTGAAATGATCCGGTCAGCGGAACTTTAAGGCCAAGGTAATCTCTCAAAGCACTCCTTACCTCAAGCTCCAGCATACCGGGCCCGGAAGCTGATACACTAGTCATCACATCTCTTCCGACAACAAATAACGGCGCATCGCACCATTGAGCCTGCTGCTCTATAGGCATAAAAGCTTCAGGGTCAGTTACAGCGGTATATACCCTGCACCCTTTATGTATAATGGCCGCTTTTTCTGCAGCGATCAAGGAGAGAGTTCCTCCCAGCCACTCAGTATGATCCATACCAATAGTTGAGATCACTGCATAGGTGCTGTCCACAACATTGGTTGCATCCAGCCGACCACCCATGCCGGTTTCGATGATAGAAACTTCTACTGATTCATCGGCAAACCAGGCAAATGCAAGGGCAGTAGTCGCTTCAAAAAATGTGGAATGGTTTTGGATGACCGCATCCTTAAGCAGTGAACAATAGAAAGCAACCTTCTCTTGTGATATCGGCTTCCCGTTGATTCGAATCCTTTCAGTAAAATCAACCAGATGAGGAGATGTATAAAGTGCTGTCTTTTTCCCATCAGCCTGAAATATCGAAGCAAGTGCAGCAGCAACAGTTCCTTTGCCATTTGTACCGGCTATATGTACTACCAGCCCTAATCGCTTATGCGGTGAACCAAGAGATTCCAGCAGGGTATAAACACGATCAAGGCCGGGTTTGATTCCGAATCGATGAAGAGGATAAAGAAAATCGAGAGCTTCCTGGTAGGTCACTGTTTTGCGGCTAACTTTTATGAATGGACACAAGTGCTGATTTGACCACCTCTTCGACCGTGAGATCAGGGTTTTGTTCAAGAATACCGACAACTGCCTTTTGCACCGAAGGTCTTGAAAACCCTAAGGTTACAAGAGCATTGACTGCATCTTCACGCAAACGGGTCGTTTGAAGCACAGGTGATAGTGCTAAACCGCCCACCGGAGGGAGTTTGAGAATTTTATCTCTTAATTCAAGAATTATTCTTGCTGCAGTTTTCTTTCCGACACCCGTAATACCGTAAAGGCGCTCCGGGGCATTAGAAAGAATAGCCTCATGAACATCCTGAACAGGTAATCCGGAAAGTACCGCCAAAGCAAGCTTCGGCCCTACACCTGAAGTAAGCAGAAGCAGACGGAACAATTGACGTTCTTCTTCACTGAAAAAACCATAAAGCTGAAGTGCATCCTCTCTAACTGAAAGATGAGAAAACAACAGTACTTCGCTGCCAGGCTCGGGCAGCTGACGATGTGTGCTTGAGGAAATCAGAAACCTGTAAGCAATACCTGAAACCTCCACAACAGCTTCTTCTGGTAAAAGTAAAGCCAGCTTGCCGCGAAAATATGCAAACATGAAAACGATTTAATGGAACCCCAGCTATAAAACTTTAATAAAATATCAACCGATACTGTTCCAGCCTAAAAGCTAAGACGTTACGGTTTGATATTTTCGCTGTATCAAGACGTTTCCCTCTCTTATCAAGCCTGCACGTAATTATTTAAAAGACGTGTCAACTGAGATTTTTTACGGGATGCTTTATTGGCGTGAATGTAATTTTTTACACCGAGTCTATCGAGCTTCTGGACAGCTGAGCGGTAGGCAACTTCAACGACAGCTTTGTCTGCACTGGTATCAATCAGTTTCTGCATGTTTTTCACAAGAACTTTCAGCTCTTTTTTCCTTGATCTGTTCCTGGCATTTCTTCTTTCAGACTGCCGCAGTCTTTTTTCAGCCGATTTGTGTAAAGGCATAGAGTGTTGCTGTTAGGATAAAATAATTTTGAATAACAAACGGTCTGCAATATAAAATAATCAAGTAACAAATCAAATGGTAACTCGGGTGAATTCGGAAAAGGTTCTGTCAGACTGACAGAAGAGGAACCTATCCCTTCTTTTTCTTATATTGCGCCAAATTTTCATCATCGTAATTACTTGTATTATGAGCCTCATGATCAGTGTTTCCGGGATAAGAGGGATTGTCGGTGACAGCCTGACCCCAAAAAATCTTACAACATTTGCCTTGGCCTTTGCCTCATGGATTCTTCGAAAACAAAAGGAAAATTACCATCGTCATCCGGAGACAAAGCCCAGAATCGTCATCGGACGGGATACCAGACCTACAGGGAAAGCCATCGGAAATCTCATCAGCAATACGCTCGTACTTTGCGGTTGCGATGTTATCGATATCGGCATAGCTACCACTCCTACCGTTGAAATTGCTGTTACTGACGAAGGTGCAGATGGCGGTCTTATTATTACAGCATCTCATAACCCTGTAGCATGGAATGCACTCAAAATGCTCAATCACCAAGGCGAATTTTTAAGCAGTAAGGAGGTTGATGAACTACTTGAGATTGCTGAAAAAGAGCTTTTTGTCTATGCTCACTGGGACTCCATCGGCACGATCTCACAAAATGACCAGTATGATGAACTGCATATTGAAAAAGTCCTTCAGCTGCCATGTATTGATCCGTCAGCCATTGCAGCACAGCATTTCCGCGTTCTTGTAGACTGTGTCGAAGGTGCCGGATATTCTATTGTCCCGAAACTTTGTCAAAAACTCGGTATAGAAAACATTGTGCCTTTTGCATGCGGCGGCACCGGCTTGTTTCCCCGGAACCCTGAACCCATTGAGGAAAATCTATCCATCACCATTGCTGCTTTAAGAGAGAGCAAATGCGATTTTGCCCTTGTCGTTGACCCGGATGTTGACCGGCTCGCCGTTATCTGTGAAGACGGCTCACTTTTCGGCGAAGAGTACACCCTTGTCGCCTGCGCTGATTTTTACCTGCATCAGAACATCGGGCCCGTTGCAAACAACCTTTCAAGCAGTCGCGCCCTGCGTGATATTGCACAACAACACGGTGTGGAGTGCTATAGCGCAAAAGTTGGTGAAGCCAACGTTGTTGACCTGATGAAGCAAATGGATGTTGTCATCGGCGGTGAAGGTAATGGAGGGGTTATTCTTCCTGAACTGCATTACGGCCGGGATGCCTTGGCGGGCATAGCACTGTTTGTTCAGGCTTTCACTCTATGGCGTACCGAAAACAAAGGCGGATCACTCTCTGAATTCAGACTGCACTTCCCCAGTTACGTTATGTCAAAGCAAAAAATCACGCTTGGCTCGACAGACCGCAGCTCTCTTGAAAACGTATTTGCAGATATTGCCAGGCAATACCATACCGCCAAAGCAAACACTTTTGACGGACTAAAACTTGATTTCGCCGATAGCTGGGTTCATTTACGACCATCAAATACCGAACCCATTGTGCGAATCTATGCCGAAGCACCTTCGAGGGAACAGGCTGAAGAACTTGCCAGCGAACTGAAGCACGACATAGAGAAACGAACGCTCAAGGGTTAAGCAGCCCGACAACGGTATATATTCTTCATCAACATCTTATGAGTAACGATCAGACAAAAAAAAGTTTCAAGCCACAGCAGGACGAAACACTTCAAAAAAAGAGAAAAGGTTCGGTTGACCTCTACATTGTCTCCCGCCTGTTAGCCTATCTCAAACCCTATAAAACGCTTATTGTCGTTGCTATTGCGATAACAATCGCCGGATCCTTTCTCGGTCCGCTGAGGCCTTATCTGACAAAAATTGCTATTGACGATTATATCGCAAAAGGTGATCTCAACGGGCTGACAACGATCAGTATTTTTCTTGCAGGGGCTATTATTCTGGACGGTGTCAAACAGTATATCACCACATGGATGACTCAGATTATCGGCCAGAAAGCAGTATTCGACATCCGGATGGATATCTTCACTCATCTGCAGAAACTGCCTGCACGATTTTATGACCGAAACCCGATAGGGCGTCTGATAACACGATCAACCAATGATGTGGAATCGCTGAACGAAATGCTTTCAAGCGGCATAATCACCATTCTCGGCGACCTCCTGCAGCTTTTTTTTATTGTTGTCCTGATGATATGGAGTGATTGGCAGCTGACTCTTATTGTCCTGAGCATTCTGCCCCTGATGATCTATGCAACAATAAAATTTAAAAACAAGGTAAGAGCAGCTTTCCAGGATGTCCTCACCAATCTTGCGCGTCTGAACACCTTTTTTCAGGAGCATATTACCGGGGTGACAATCGTTCAATTGTTTAACCGAGAAGCACGCGAATCCAAAAAATATGCCGGAATTAATGCCGACCACAGAGATGCTAATATTCGAACTGTCTTTTATTTTTCAATCTATTATCCATTAATTGAGGTTCTGAGCTCGGCAGCTGCAGGTCTGGTTATCTGGTACAGCGGTATACGCCTGCTCAAGGCAGATCTCACCATTGGAGTTGTTGTCTCCTTTGTTCAATATATCTGGCTTTTTTTCCGTCCGCTGCAACATCTTTCCGACCGGTTCAATGTTATTCAGACCGCCATTGCAAGCTCAGACCGCATTATCAGACTGCTTGATGAACAGGAAGGCATAGAAAACCCGTCAGGGATGCACCACCTTACCGCATTCAGAGATACTATCAGATTCAATAATGTCTGGTTTGCTTATGATCAGGAAAACTGGATACTCAAAGATATCTCTTTTGAAATCCGGCATGGTGAAAAGATTGCAATTGTAGGCGCAACAGGAAGCGGAAAAACCACTCTTATCAATATTCTCTCAAAACTCTATCCTTTCCAAAAGGGTTCTATAACCATTGACGGTATTCAGCTTCAAGACATTGATGAACACTCTCTGAGAAAACTTGTCGGTGTTGTCATGCAGGATGTTTTTCTGTTTTCCGGAACTATAAAAGAAAACCTTGCATTCGGCAACCCTGATGTCTCTGACGACACAATCAGGGAAGCGGCAACAATAGTCGGGGCTGACCGATTTATTGATCAGCTTCCTGACAAGTACGAGTATAAGGTTCTTGAAAACGGAACAGGACTTTCCTCTGGACAGAAACAGCTGATAGCCTTCGTCCGGGCACTCCTTTACAATCCTGAAATCCTTGTCCTTGATGAAGCCACCAGTTCGGTCGACACCGAAACCGAAACCCTTATCGATTCGGCAACGGCCAATCTCATGAAGAACCGAACCTCCATTATTATTGCTCACAGACTTTCCACCGTTCAGAAAGCGGATAGAATTATTGTGCTGCACAAAGGGGTTATCAGAGAAACCGGAAATCATCAGGAACTGCTCGCCAACCGGGGGCTTTACTATAAACTTTACCTACTGCAGCATCCCGAACAAACCATCTCAAAACAAGAGTGAGTTCTACAGACTGCTATCCCTCAGCACACTGACCGGTTCAAGTTTAGCTGCCCTTGCTGATGTTTTCAATGTCGTAAACTTAAACGACGTTAAAGCAGGTTCGTTTTCCAATTCTCTATTTTTAATCCAGAAACCCTTTCAAAATGGTTTTCATTGTTGGTAACCAACGTCATATCATTCTCAATTGCTATACCAGCAATCAACAAATCGATATCATCTATTATTTTACCAGTCCGCTTTAACAAAGAATATAATTCAGCAGAAATTTCAGCAGATTTCTCAGTCATTGGCACAACAATATTTTCAGCAACAAAATCTTCAAAATCATGTAATTGTTTAAAAGCACTTTTTGCCAATAGTCCACCAACAACCTCATAATAAGTTACTAGACTGATCTCAATCAAATCATATTGCTGCAAATATTTATCAAAATTTTTAATAACAATATTGTCACCTTTGAAATAATAAGATAATATATCAGTATCAATAAGTACCCTATTCATCAATCCTCCGTCTGTTTCTCTGGCGATGACTTATCAAGTCATTTGTCAATGCATTAAATACCGCATCATCAATATTTTTCCATGATCCTGCAAATGAAAGGATTTTAGACTTCCGAACCACACCTTCTTCGAGTTTGGAAACAAAATCGTCCAGCTCCTTGAGCTTATCAACAGGAATACGATTTACTTTCCTTAAAATCTGAGTTCTTCTCTGTGTATCAGTAATCATGATTGAATCATTTTTACAACGTTGTTAATTCTTCAACAAAGCAATTATTGGCTATACCGCTTGTTACAAGGCACTCTAGCACACACAATCATACACTACTCGGCGTATTTGCAACCGTTAAGCACTCCACCGGTAATTCGCCCTGATGCTATCGAGGAATGACTCGTCATATTGTATCCTTTCAATGAGCGCCTTTGCCTGTACTGTTGACATGAAATCTGAAGTGATTATGTGTAGAGTAAAAATCTTTACTGTTGAGCCGGCAGGTTTTAAAAATAATATACGTATTAATAAGGTATATGTAAAATACCATGAAGCTCAGCCATTTCGTAGAGTGCTGACCAGTGGGTTATATCCCCTGCCAATTTCTTCAGAAGAATAAGATCCTCTTCGAAATGATAGAGTTGAGCTGCGGTAGTTATACAGAGTTCCTCTGTCATCGCATCCTTCCTTTGATAAAGGAATTTTAAAGCAACTTCACTTAACTGCGAAGAGCCAAAGTTTTCATGCGAGCCTACTGAAATATGAGGTATAATTTACAGACTGCTATCCCTGAGTACACTGACCGGTTCAAGTTTGGCTGCCCTTGCTGATGGAAGAATTGCCGCCAGTGTACTGATTATAACGGTCACACCAATAACAAGAAAAAAATAGACAGGATTATAAGACATACTGAAGCCGGTTTTGGTAATGGGACCCTGGGAACTTTCAATCGGAAGACTGGCAAACAAGTTGATCGAACCAATAGCCAGTACTCCTCCGGCAACAGCCCCGGCAAGACCAACGATAAATCCCTCAAGAATAAACATGCTGACCAGCTGCAGTGCAGAAAACCCCAACGACTTCATAATGGCAATGTCTCTGCTCTTTTCAAACACTGTGGTAACAAGAATGTTTGCCACGCCAAACCCTGAGACAATGCCCACAAATGCCACAAGAGAAAAAACGATATAACCGATACGGGCAAAAAGGGAGAGGACACTTGCATTTTCCTCCTGCCAGGTCAGGCATCGATACCCGGTAACCTTTTCCAGATCCCTTGCCAGATGTGCATTGTCAAGAGGATTGTCTACTTTCAGCGCAATACCTGAAACCTTGTTTGAAGGCAGGCCCTCAATGATCTGAGCAAGCTTGAGAGAGGCCAGAACACTATTATCGACTGCATTAATGCCGGAAAAAAAAATACCTGCCACCTTACACTGTCTGCTTTTTCCTGAAGCAGGAATAATAATAACCTCATCATTCAATTTGAGATTCATATCCCTCGCCACAGTACGTCCAACAAGAAGCGCATTGGTCGTTTTTTCAAACATGGCGATGTCCCCGGCGAGCAACTTGTTCCGGATTCCACTTATGGCATTTTCCTGATCGATCAGAACACCTTTAAGAAGAAGAGGCTGGTTGCGGCTTCCTTTGACCGCCATAACTTGTGACTCGACATAGGGTGATGCTGCAAGTACCTGTGTTTTATATTGCGGTAAACTGAAAACGCTGAGAATCTGACGATAATTCCGCACCTCTTCGGGCTCCTGCTTATGAATATTATTTTCAACGATTGCCACTGTTGCCGCACTCTGGCCTGCAAGAATATCAACCGGCATGGGACGCATTTTTTCCCCCTTGACCGTTATATGCGGCGCAACATTTACAATGGTCTCAATAAAGGAATCGAGCAGCCCTCTTGTCAGTGAGTTGGTGGTAATGAGCACCATAGTACTTATGGCAACACCAAAAATAGTCGTCAACGTCTGGCGGCGGCGTCCAAGCAGATGACGCACGGCTATAGACAACAATGTTTTCAGCATGAAGATACTTATCTCATCAATTGATAATCATGAATTAATAAATCTGCTGAAAGATTTAATTTTGGAGTCAATTTTCTGATCATCTCAACAGTCAACTTTCGCTTGCGATTAAGTACCTCAGAAGCCTTATGTTTCCCACCTAAAGCATCAACAAGATCAATCGGCGTCAATTGCATTTCTTCCATTCGTATCTTTATAGCTTCAATCGGGTCTGGAGCCTCTACAGGATAATTCTTTTTTTCATAATCGTCGATCATCAAGCCAAGTATATCGGCCTCATCACTCTCTTCTGTACCAACTATCGTATCAAAAATCACTTCCAATCTTTTTAATGCCATCAGGTAATCATTTTCTGTTTTTATCGGTTCAATATTCATAGGTTATGGTATTTAAATTATATTGGCATCAATTTTACCACCTCCCTTTTTCCTTTCCGCTTTTATAATAATACAATAAACGCTTTTTTACATCAGTATTTTCCGCTTTCAAGGCGGATTCTTCGGTAGTCTGCTCGCTCATCCGAAATAACGCGAAAGAGAGGTCACTGCCTCTTCTGTTATTGTGTGCTCATGAATGTGGAATATTTTTGTTAAGTTGAATATTTTGGCATCCAAGTACCAAGGCATCTTGACAAAAAACCTATCAGGGGCGGGAATGAGCGACAGCACAAGCAATATAACAATAGAGCGCAAGCACAGCCATGTTGAGATATGCCTGCATGACGATATTGCCTTTAACAGCAAGAACACAGGTTTTGAAAAGTTTGAATTTGAGCATAATGCTCTCCCTGAAATTTGTTTCTCCAATATAGACCTCTCCACAACCTTTCTCGATAAAAGAATCGGTGCTCCGTTCATGATATCCTCCATGACTGGAGGATACAGCGAAGCTGCAACTTTGAATAGGCACCTTGCTGAAACTGCTGAACATTTCAGCATTCCCCTTGGTGTCGGCAGTATGCGGCAGGCACTTGAAAACAGTTCATACCGCGACAGTTTTGCTATTGTCAGAAAGTACGCCCCTTCTGTACAGATTTTTGCCAACATCGGAGCACCGGAAATCGCAAAAGGTCTGACTGACCTGGAAATCAACATCTTGCTTGAACTTCTGGAAGCGGATGGACTGATTGTACACCTGAATGCCGCCCAGGAACTTTTTCAACCTGAGGGAAATACTGATTTCAAACATTTTCTTCAACAACTTTCCATCATCACCGCTAAAATTCCTGTACCGGTTATTGCCAAAGAGGTCGGATGCGGCATCTCGGCATCGGCTGCTCTCAAGCTTATTGAGGCCGGAGTCAAAGTTATTGATGTTGCGGGCGCAGGAGGAATCAGCTGGCAGAAAGTTGAAGAAATACGCTATACCAGACAGTTCGGGCACGATACCCGTTTCAGCACACCAGCACTTGAAGAGCTTCTTAACTGGGGTATTCCCACTGCTCAATGCCTGCTTGATATCAATACACTCAAAAAAGAGCATCCGGAATTCCGCAACACTGAAATCATTGCGTCAGGAGGAATCCAGAGTGGTATTGATATTGCAAAATCATTAGCGCTTGGTGCTCAGCTTGCCGCTTCCGCCAAGTATGTCCTTAAAGCACTTCATCAGGGAACTCTTGAAGAAACTATAAAAACCTGGCTGAACGACCTCAGGGCTGTCATGTTCCTTACCGGTTCCGCCAGCATAGAGCAGCTTCGCAATAAAAGCCTTATCATTAAACAATGACCAATTTCATAATGAATATTCCAATAACACAAGAGCTTGTAGAAAAAAAGTACCATCTCTACCATTCGAGAATAAATAGTGCTCTCGGGGCTTGTTTCGAAAAGGAGCTCCCGGAAACCCTTTATGCGCCTGCCCGGTATATTCTTGAAGGAAATGGCAAAAGAATCCGTCCATTTCTGACTCTTCTGGCCTCAGAAGCTGTATGCGGTTCTTCAGAAACCGCTCTTGATGTGGCGCTTGCTGTTGAAATTCTCCATAACTTCACCCTGATACATGACGATATCATGGACCAGGCAGACCTTCGCCACAACAGGCCTACCGTTCATAAGCAATGGAACGTCAATTCGGCCATTCTGACTGGAGACATGATGATAGCCTATGCCTATGAACTTGCCTTGCAAGCCAGAACCGACAGGCATGCGGAACTTATTCATATACTCAATCATGCCAATATAACCATCTGTGAAGGCCAGGCGCTCGATATGGAACTTGAAGAAAAACAAGATGCCACCATTGCTGACTACCTCGACATGATTGCAAAAAAAACCGGGCGTCTTATTTCAGCCGCACTTGAAGCCGGTGGCGTTGCCGGTAACGCAACGAATGATCAACTTCAACATCTGGTACTGTTCGGTGAAAAAATCGGAAGGGCATTCCAGATACAGGATGATTATCTTGACATCATGGCAGAACACGGCAAGTCCGGCAAAATGGCTGGTGGGGACATCATTAACGGTAAAAAGACCTACCTTCTCCTCCGGTCTCTCGAACTGACAACTGACGCTGATCATGATCTGCTGCACTCCGTCATTGTCAATAAAGGCATCAGTGCCGATAAGGTCTCTGATGTAAAAAAAGTCTATGAAAGGTGCGGAATTCTTGAAGAAACTGCCGCACTTATCAACAGTGACACTGAAGAAGCACTTTCGGCAATTGATCACCTCCCTCATGCCGAGGGGAGAGAATATCTGAAAGGATTTGCCAACATTCTCATGAAAAGAGACTTTTAACCTTCCATGCTTCATCTCATTATCCATGTACATGGAAAACAACACGCTGCTGCTTGTATTGACTCTTATCCCGGGAATCGGGCCCGCAAAAATCAAAGCAATCACAGAGCATCTGCATGGCAGGTTGACAGATGTTTTGCACACTGATGTGACCGACCTGATGCAAGTATCCGGAATCGGAGAAATCCTTGCACGACAGATTTACAATTTTCTTCATCATTCAGTAACTCGTCAGGCAGCTGAAAAGAGCGCTGAAGAGCAGATTTCAGGACTTCACCGCCTCAAGGCAACCACAGTAACAATTCTGGACCCGAATTACCCTGGGCTGTTAAGGGAAATATATGATCCCCCACCCTGCCTCTTTGTACGGGGAACTCTTCCACCCGCGGACTCTCCCGGCATTGCGGTAGTGGGTACCAGACAGGCATCGCTCTACGGCAGACAAAGTACGGCACTTCTTTGCAAGGAGCTGGTCAACTACGGAATCAGCATCAACAGCGGCATGGCCTACGGTATCGATATGTCGGCACATGCGACAGCTCTGGAACACGGAGGAAACACCGTTGCTGTTCTTGCAAGCGGTGTTGATACCATCTATACCGATCCAAAAGGAAAACTATGGCCAAAAATTGTTGAACATGGAGCGATTATTTCAGAAGAGTGGCTTGGTTCAGAACTCTCTCCAGGAAAATTCCCTAAACGGAATCGTATTATATCTGGAATGTCCTCCGGCACCGTTGTCATAGAATCCGATCTGAAGGGTGGTTCGCTGATCACTGCTGCTACCGCCCTTGAGCAAAATCGAGAAGTTTTTGCAGTACCAGGAAGCATTTTTTCCCGAACCTCAAGGGGAACAAACAAGCTGATCCAGCAAGGGTTGGCCAAACCGGTCATGAATGGGGAGGATATTATAACCGAACTTGGCACTCGATTCATAAAGAGTTATTCCGCAAAAAAAGATCGGCAGAAAAGCACACCTCTCACCAGCTATACCGCTCAGGAACAAACCATCCTGCTCAGTATGGGCACAGAGCCCATACATATCGATGCACTTGTATCCATGACCTGTATTGACGTATCATCCCTTCTTGTACACCTTTTTGAACTGGAAGAAAAAACTGCCATAGTACAGCAACCCGGACAGTTGTTCCAAAAAAAAGTTTTTAATTTATAGTGCCTCAACCTTAAGCATAGCTTCCCCACGCCTTCATGAAGAAGGCTTTTCAGCTTTTTATAGTTTTTTAACAGGGAATTCTTACCTTTGAATGTATAATTGTGATCACTTCAGCATTATACGGTATCGCAATAGTTAAATGATAACCTTAACCATGAAATATTGATGAAGCATTCAAGAAGATTTATGACGATGTCTCGCCGTATCATTATGGCGGTTGCCCTGAGCCTGGTGCTGGTTGCTCCCCGTTCGTTTGCTGCACAGGATAGTGGAAAAGTCGGCGTTGTAGATTCCGGTAAAATTCTCCAGCAGTTACCAGAAACAAAACAAGCGGAGGCCACGTTGCAGTCAACCGCTGCACCTCTCCAGAAAGAGCTTGACCGCTTGACCCAGGACTATCAGAAATCAGTTGCAGCTTACCGCCAGCAGGCGGCTTCCTTGACAAAAGCAGCAAGAGACCAGAAAGAAAAGGAGCTGAACCTGAAAGGACAGGCCCTTGAAAAATACCAGCAGGAGAAGTTCGGACGTGGAAGTATTATGGAAAAGAAGCAACAGGAGCTTTTAATACCGATTCGCCAGAAAGTATTGTCCGCCATTGAATCAATTGCAAAAAATGAAGGAATCACGGTGGTTATTGAGAAAAGTGCTTCAGTCTATGTTACGCCTGAACATGATCTCACCTTCAAGGTGATGAACCATTTGAATATCAAATAATTATCGCCTGATTTGAAAAAAGTTGCTGTTCTTTTTCTGCATGTTATTGTTATCATGGCATCTGGATGCGGCGATTCACATAAGGATCGCCGTTCTCCCGAAACAGTCTTGATTGGTATTAACCATCCCGTACAGGAAAGCTGGACTGTCCGCCTGACCCTGACTGAATCCGGCATAAAACGAGGAATCATTGAAGCCGGACACGGAGAGGAATACAAAATAAACACCGGTAATGAGCATCATCTTGATGATGGTATCAACGTTACTCTCTTTGACATCACTGGCAAGCCTTCAACAACTATAACCGCCGAGAAGGCTGTTATTTACGATAATCAGGATATTGAGGCAGAAGGGCATGTTGTTATTACTTCCCGTGGCACAACGTTCATCAAAACAGAGTATGTTAAACGGACGAGCAATGATAAAATGATTCGTTCAGACAGGTTTGTCACCATTACCAAACCGGATGAAACCATCACTGGCCAGGGTTTTGAGAGTGATGAATCCTTAAAAAAATACCGGATTTTCCGGGGTAGCGGGAAAGCATTTATAAAATAATTTTGAAGTTTGTCTGTTCATGAAATTACACGTTTTAAAATCGAAAATTCACAACGCTATAGTAACCAGCGGAGACCTCGAATATGAAGGAAGCATCACCATTGACAATGAGCTTCTTGAAATGGTCGATATGATTCCCAACGAAAAAGTACTTGTTGTCAACAACAATAACGGCGAACGATTTGAAACGTACATTATCAAGGGAGCTCACGGCTCCAGGGAAATTCAGCTCAATGGAGCAGCCGCCCGATGTGCCCTTGTCGGAGATGAGATCATTATCATGACTTTTGCCACCATGGACCCTGCTGAAGCACGCATCCATAAACCGATGGTTCTTATTGTCGACAAACAGAACAACCCGAAAAGTCGACATCATGTAGGTGAACAAGGCGAACAGTTGTCGTAATTTCCCTAAACACCCCCACCACTGATCAACAACACATGGCACTTGCAGTAATCGTTATGGCTGCCGGAAAAGGCACTCGAATGCATTCAGACCTTCCAAAGGTGCTGCACCAGGCAAACGGACGTCCTCTGATCGACTATGTGCTCGACACATCATATGCTCTCGAACCAGAAGAAGTTATCCTTATCATCGGACACCAGTCAGCACTGGTAAAAGCTGCGACAGCGAGGTACCGGGTCAGCACAGCACTTCAGGAGCCACAGCTCGGAACCGGTCATGCTGTCATGCAGGCAGAAGCTCAGCTCAGCAATTTTGAAGGAGAGGTACTTATCCTGTCCGGAGATGCCCCGCTGGTCACCATCATGACCCTCAAGAAACTTATTGCCTTTCACCATTCCAGAAACGCTGTAGCAACCGTACTGACAGCAGAGATGAGTGATCCAACCGGATACGGAAGAGTTATTCGACAGCATCAGAGCGATATTGTCCTGAAGATTGTCGAACAAAAAGATGCTTCCGAAGATGAACTCGCCGTCAGGGAGATCAATTCAGGCATTTATGTTTTCAATGCACGAATACTTTTCGAAGCTCTTGCAAAGATCACTACTGACAATGCTCAGAAAGAGTACTATCTGACTGATGTGTTCAGTATCTGCTTCCAGAGCGGCAAGCGGGTCTGCGCTTTTAAAACTGACGATCCCAACGAAATAATCGGCATCAACACTCCCGAACAGCTTAGGGATGCAAAACGGCTGTTGCTGGAGCAGGTGTAGCTCAACACCGCAAAAAAGATGAGTGAATCAGGAGAGTAATCAGAGGAAAGTGAAAAAATCGGATTGAGCGGCTCTTTTATCAAGAGTTAATGAGTGTTTACAGAAAATCGAGAGCGAATGGCATCGTTAATTGCTTCTGTTGAAAGTGGTTCTCTTTCCGGCTTAAAAAGTTTACCGTAAAGATCATCAACTTTTTTTTTGAGAGGCCTGACTATAAGCTTTCCCCCTTTTTTGCAGGAAAACTCAAGCTTATCACCGGAATGAAGCCCCAGCATATCCCTAACCTCTTTGGGAATGGTTATCTTGCCTTTATTCGATATGGTTGCAATAAGCATACTCATCACTGTATTTTCAAAGTCTAATTTATTGCAACTATTTTCTGGAACGGCGGGTTTTTTTTGACTCCACATCCTCAACCATTTTCTTCCGGGTTGAAATAGTTTGTGGATGTGGAGAAGTCAGATCAATAGCAAGGCTGTCGTTCTGTATGCCGGTATCGTGCATTGAATAAAACTCTACAAGATTGCCATCAGGATCCATGACAAAGAATGCTCGTCCTTCCCGACGATGAGCGGGTCGGGTAACGATATGGACTCCTCTTTCTTCCAGATAATGAACAGCTGCATCAACTTCTTCATCTGAAGAGAGTCTGAAGCCAAAATGATCAACCCTGATATCCCTTGCCTGGAGAGAACCGGGGGTTTCGGCTTTCACAAGCACAAGCATATCCGAGTTCAGACGCAGATAGGAAATATTTGCACCTACCCTGTGATCGAGCCTGAGCCCAAGAATACCACCGTAAAATTCCTCGGCCAGACGCAAGTCATTGACCCGAAGGGTAAGCTGATTAATCCCGGTCAGTTTCATCATCTTCTTCAGTTGGTACAACCTTTTTTTCTACTGGTTTTTCTATGGTATAATCGTATTTATGCGCAAAATAATCGGCAACAGCCTTATGCGATGACTTTTCGCGGCATTCAAATTCAAGGCTTATGGCTATCTGTTCAGGAAATATCTTGTCCGATTCAGATTCGCTGCTGGGATTGCGTATCATCTCTTTGTAAGGCAGAAGCTTGTCTTCAAGTTCCGCACGCTCTTCATCGTGCAGTCTTTTTGCTTTTTTGGAAATTGCGACTACCGTCTCATACAAATTCGAGTGCGCACTTCTCAACTTATTCAGATCAACGGGTTTAACCGACATTGGACGTTATTTTACGGTTTTGATAGAAATTTAGTAATTATCGTTGCAATGGCCTCAACCGCGCGCTCAAGATCATCATTGACGACAACCTGATCAAACTGGTCTGAGTATTCCAACTCAAGCCTTGCCCTTTCCAATCGGGCATTCAGACTCTCTTCATCTTCACTTTCCCGCCCTTGAAGTCTCTGTTTTAAAACCTCCATACCTGGGGGTTTTATGAACAGTAATAATGAATTATCAGGGAAAATCTTTTTGAGATTGACAGCACCCTTCACATCAAGATCAAGCAGGATGCTGGCGCCTGAATCAATCACTTCACCTGTTTTATCAAGCAGGGTACCGTAGTGGTTTCCAAAAAAAAACTCATGCTCAATAAAACCACCGGTGCGGATCTTTTCTTCAAATGTATCGTTACTCAGAAAATAATAGTTGATACCTTCGGTCTCCCCTGTTCTTTTCTGCCTGGTTGTGGCTGATACCGAAAATCTCAAGTTGGGAAAGCGCTCAAGAATCAGTTTAGCAATTGTAGATTTACCGGTACCTGATGGAGCTGAAAAAACAATCAGTTTTCCCCGCGGTTTCCGTTCTTCAACCATTGTACTTACTCTATATTTTGCAGTTGCTCCCTGATTTTCTCAAGATCTTCCTTGATCTGAACAATTTTCTGGGATATTTCCGCATTCTGGGATTTTGATGCAATGGTGTTGGCTTCGCGCAACTGCTCTTGAAGAAGAAAATTCAGTTTTCTGCCGGTACCGCTTTCATCGTTTTTCATCTCCTCAATAAAAAACTTGTTATGGCTGGCAAAACGGGTCAACTCTTCCGTAATATCAAGTTTGTCAGCTGCTAAAACCAGCTCCATTTCGAGACGGTCACGACTGTAGGTCAAATCCTTTCCAGCAACAGCCTCTACCTTTGCGGCAAGCCTTTTCCTGACAGTTTCAAGATTATCAGCCGCAAGAGCGGTAACAGACACAAGCGTGTTTTCAATCCCGGCTATTCTTCCACTAAAGTCCATTGAGAGCTCTTCACCTTCCCTGCGCCGCATTGCTTTGAGACGGTCAATAGCTTCCTGCAGAAGTTTTTTTACTATCGGCCAGATGTTGTCAGAACTGTCAATAGATGAAGCTCCATTATCGAATATTTCAGGAAACCGGAGCAGATGTTCCAGATGAACAGGGGTATCGAGATCAGCTTCTTTAGTAAGAGTATCAAGCAGGCTTTTATATGCTTTAACCTTTGCTACATTGATAACCAGAGAAATTGGCTGTTCCTCACCAAGCTGAATCTGAACAAAAGCAGATATCTTCCCTCTCTGAAAATGTGCCCGTATCATTTCACGGACCTCAAGTTCATACGAGAGAAGCTGGCGTGGAAGTTTGACACTGATTTCAGCGAACCTGTTATTAACGGAGCGCAGCTCAACAAGCATCTTTACACCGCTTTCAACTGACTCCGCGCTGCCGTATCCGGTCATGCTTTCCAACATAGTATCCTTTCCTTGCTGCTTCTGTTTGTTAAAAAGATACCGCTCTCTTCGACGTTCTTATTTACGAAGATCAAGTTCACCGATCACTTTACGGTAACGATTGATATCAATATTCTTCAGGTAGTTCAGCATTTTTTTGCGCTTGGCTACAAGCATAAGCAATCCTCGACGGGAGTGCTTGTCTTTGGGATGCAGCTGAAGATGACCGGTTAGATCGGTTATCCGGCGGGTATACAAAGCAACCTGAACCTCGGATTTTCCGGTATTCTTCTCTGAAGCACCAAACTGCGTGATAACTTCTGCTTTAAATTCTTTTGTCAGACTCATATATCTTCGTTTGTTATATTAAATCGGTTGATTTGTAATATAATATTATTTAACAATACAACTCCACCGTTTTTTTATCTTTTTCAAGCTGCATTTTGAGCTCTTCCAAAGAAGAAAATTTCCGTTCATCCCTGATAAACCTGAGCAGGGTGAACCTCATGCTTGCGCCATAAAGATCGCCGCTATATCCAAGAATGTTGACCTCCACTGTTGTAATCCCTTCTGAAGAGACTGTAGGACGCACTCCGACATTCATCATTGCGTTATAGAGCGTACCATTTATCTCCGTCTGAGCATGGTAGACACCCGGACGCGGTAAAAGCTTGTCCGGATCGGACAGCTTCACATTGACTGTTGGAAACCCGATCGTGCGTCCACGCTTCTCACCAGCAACCACCCATCCAGTGATCATATAGGGATAGCCGAGAAATTCATTGGCTTCTTCAATGTTTCCGGCTTCAAGCAGCTTCCTTATCCTTGTACTCGAAAAATGTTCATGGCCGATGCATACCTCCTCGACAACCTCCACATCAAAACCAAGCTCAATACCCAAATATTCCAGAGTTCTCTGGCTTCCGCTCCTGTCTCGACCGAACGCATGATCATAACCGATGATGATGGTTTTTGCACCGAGCACCCTGACAAGAACATTTCTGATAAAATCATCGGAAGTGCGTGATGCAAAATCCGGAGTAAAACGGATAATGAAAAGAAGATCGATTGCTTCTCCGGCAAGAAGATCTATTTTTTCTTCAAGAGTGGTCAGGAGTCCAAGTGGCCCGGAAACAGACCCCTTGAGTACTCTTCTTGGATGGGGTTCAAAAGTGACTACCACGCTTCTGAGATGGCGTGATCGAGCTATAGCCGCCATTCTGGCAATAATCTTGCGGTGCCCTTCATGCACTCCGTCATAAGAACCGACCGTTACAGCAGAAGCGGTGGATAACAGATCAACAGGAGACCGGGAGCCATAGTTGCAAACAAGATCATTGTCATATTCAACAATACGCATACCTCTTTTTTATCTCCCTTCACCCTGATGGGTGGTTGATGCCTGATGAAGAATTGCTTCAATGGTCTCTGATACGGTATTAGAACAGCTGAGCTGATAGGTACCGATGGAGAGACGCCGGAGAGAAGCCAGATACCCGCCAACGCCAAGTGCAGCACCGAACTCATGGGCAATTACCCTGATATATGCCCCCTTGGATACATGAAGAACAAAATAAACCATCGGGAGTTCAATGCGGCTAATCTCAAAACGATGAACAACAATTTCTTTTGTTTTTCGTTCCTTGATGACAACTCCCTTACGGGCATGAGCATAAAGCCTTTTTCCATTGTGCCAGGCAGCGGAATGCATGGGAGGCTGCTGCTGGTGTGTTCCCTCAAATCCGGACGCCAGGGTGATGATCTGCATCTCCGTCAGATGATCTACGCTGCAATGACCATACTCAGGGGTTTCAATATCATGGCTTTCCGTCATGACACCAAGTTTTATTGCGCCTTCGTATACCTTGTCAAGCACTTCAAGAGAGGCAATTTCTTTCGTTTTTCTGCCTGTAGCAAGAATAAGCAGACCTGTTGCCTTTGGATCAAGAGTCCCCGAGTGACCAACCTTTCGCTTTAAACCAGCAATCTTAAACGTATTTCTGATTTTTGCTACAACATCAAACGATGTCCAGTCAAACGGCTTGTCAATCAGAAGAAAATCACCCTCATCATGAATGATACTGTCGGATATGCCAGTCACTTATGCTCAACACCGCTTTTTCTCACTTCATTCAACAACTGCTCAATCCTGCTGGCACGCTCATAGAGGTGATCTTCATGAAATTCAAGTTCAGGAATTCGCCTGAACTGATGCCGGATCTTCGAAGAAAGAATCATTCTGATACTCTTTGTTTCATCCCGCAAAAATGCCATTGCGTTTTCCTGGTCTTTATCTTTACCGATAATAGAGACATAGACCCTTGCAATACTTAAATCACCAGTAACCTTGACTTCAACAATGGTAACAATCGGACCTCCACGAGGAAGCTCCTTCTGAAGAATTGCACCAAGCTCATGCTGCAGAAGGGATGCGACTCTATCTGTTCGTATCGACATAGATCAACAATAAACTGTTCAAAGTTTTCTTTTTTTCTCAACGATCTTATAAGCCTCGACAACGTCACCAACCTTGATATCATCATAATTCTTGAGGCTCATGCCGCATTCATAACCGGCATCGACCTCCTTAACATCATCCTTGAAGCGTCTGAGTGCTGCAAGATTTCCTTCATAGATCTGAACACCATCACGAAGCAGACGCACCTTGGAATCTCGGAAAATTTTGCCTTCAAGCACATAACAGCCACCTACATTGCCGATTTTAGGCACTTTGAAGATCTGACGAACCTCAAGAGAACCAAGACTCTCTTCATGGAGTTCCGGTGAGAGCATACCTTCAAGCGCTTTTTCAACATCTTCAAGCACATGGTAAATTACGCTGTAAAAGCGGACATCAAGATCTTCTTTTTCGGCAAGCTTTTTAGCGTTGACATTCGGCCGCACCCTGAAGCCGATAATAATAGCATCAGAAGCTGCAGCAAGCAGCACATCAGTTTCAGTTATCTGCCCGACGCCCTGGTGAATGATCTGCACCTTGACCTCATCGTTCTGAATTTTCATCAGTCCATCAGCCAGTGCCTGAATCGACCCATCAGTATCAGCCTTTATAATGACACTCAGCTCTTTCATCAACCCTTCCTTGATCTGGCGGGCAATGCTGTCAAGCTTGACACGCGTACTGCGACGGAAATCATGCTCACGACGGATGACCTGCCGCTTCTGAGCCAAGTCACGGGCCTCCCTGTCTGTAGACATAACCGTTAAAACATCGCCTGACTGCGGAAGATCCTCAAATCCAAGCACCCTGACCGGCTGAGAAGGATTGGCAAAAAGTATTCTCTTGCCTCTCTCATCCATAAGGGCACGAACCTTACCCATGGTATTTCCAGCGACAAAAGGATCGCCAACCTTAAGAATTCCTCGCTGAACCAGAACTGTTGAGATAACGCCTTTGCCCTTATCAAGTTCAGATTCAACAATAATACCACTTGCATTGATTTCTGTGGAGTAGTTCCCTCTCAGTTCACGCATTTCAGCCTCAGTCAGCACTTTCTCCATAAGCTCGGCTATCCCGATACCTTTCTTGGCTGAAATTTCCTGACACTGATAGGTTCCGCCCCACTCTTCAACAAGTACTCCTGCTTCCGAAAGCTGAGTTTTAATTTTCTCAGGATTTGCTTCGACCTTGTCAATTTTATTCAGAGCTACAACAATCGGCACTCCGGCAGCCTTGGCATGGTTGATTGCTTCGATGGTCTGGGGCATTACACTGTCGTCAGCCGCGACCACAAGAATAACAATATCGGTCACCTGAGCGCCCCTTGCACGCATAGCGGTAAATGCTTCATGACCAGGTGTATCAAGAAACGTGATTTTCCGGCCACCTTCGACCGATACTTCATACGCGCCAATATGCTGGGTAATACCACCGGATTCACCAGCAACAACTTTACTGCTGCGAATATAATCGAGGAGCGAAGTTTTTCCGTGGTCAACATGTCCCATAATGGTAACAACCGGAGGACGTGTCTGCAAATCAGATTCCAAATCCTCGTCAACAACAACCGCAGTTGCCTCAACCTCAGAAATAAATTCCGCCTCAAAGCCAAACTCAAGCGCTATAAGCTCAATTGACTCCTTGTCAAGTCGCTGATTAATGGTAACAAATTTGCCGAGAGCAAAACACTTCTGGATAATTTCCTTGGCTGTAATCCCCATAAGCTCCGCAAGTTCATGCGGTGAGGCATACTCGGTAACCCTGACAACCATCCGTTGAGCCTCACGAAAGGCTTCATCCTCTTCATGCTCGCGCTCACGTTCTGTTCTGCGCATTTTGCGGAATTTCTGGCGTGAGCCTGTACTGCTGCGATCCTCAATACCACTGATCGTTTTTTGTATATTCGCAGAAATGACCTTATCGTCAACCTCAGGCTTCTTTTTCTTCTTTCCTTTTTTCTTTTTGATGCCTGAACTTTCCCCGGCTACTACAGGTTTTGGCTTGACATCACTGACAACTTTAGCCGGTTTCTTAGCCGTGACCACCTTTTCTTCAACATGAACTTGAACATCCTCAACTGCCTTCGGGACAAACTCATCTTTCAAGGCGTCAGCCTGTTCCTGAAAATTCTTTTTACGGTTTTTCTTGTTTCTTCCAGCATGAATGTCCAGAGTACCGAGAACAGTAAGGCCTCCCATCATCTGCGGAATATCAAATGAAACCAGATGCTCGTTGACCGACGGCTCCTCTTTTTGAGGCTCAGATTCGGGAAGTTCATCAATCTCAGGAATCTCAGGAACTTCAGGGATAGATGATTCAGGCTCTTGAGCAAGAGTAAGATCCAGAGCTGGCGTTTGAGCTACTTCATGAACAACCTCTTTTTTCTCTTCGACAACAACGACAGGAGCCGGGTGAGGACTAAGGGTTTCGCTGAGATGCTTCTCTTTTTCATAGGTTTTTCTGGACTGCTCCTCAAGCCTTGACAAGCGCTTCTCTTTTTCCTCTCTTATTTTTTTGGTCTCATCTACCATTTTCTTTTCAACACTGAAATGACCAAATATATTGGAGTGCATCTCTTCACCTACCATAGAGGATGTAGAGGCCACCTTGCCCCCTTCCTTTTTGACAAAAAGTAATACTTCCTGCGGACTCACCTGCAGTTCTCTTGCAATATCACTTATTCGGTACTTTTTTTCCATGTCCTCAAGGGCCATTACATCCTCCTCTGGATTTTAAAACTCTTTACTCTTTATCCAATGTTTTCGTCAAATGACAGTGCTCATGCTTCATCCACCGTCACATCATCCTGCTCAGGCTCAGCATCGTCATCAAAAAGACCCTGCAAATCTGACTCTGTAAACTGTTCTTTTATGGTTTTATAGATATTTTCGGCAATCTTCTTCCAATAGCGCTTCTCTTCCTCGGTAACTTTTCGTTCCCTCGGTTTCACGCCAGTCTTAATCGTTTTACCAAAAATCGTCTGCTCTTCTGGCTTAGCCGGCCCGAGAAGCGCCTGCTCAATCTCATCAACTCCTGCTTTCAGGACTTTTTTAGCTGTATCGAAACCACTATCCAGAAGCTGGTAAATCATATCATCACCAAACTCTTCACGGAACTCGATGATATCAATGTCTGTAGGATCCTCCATCGACTTGTCAATAACATCACGATAGACATCGATCTCATAGCCCGTAAGTTTTTCAGCGAGATGGATGTTATTGCCGTTTTTTCCGATAGCATACTTAATCTGATCAGGCTTGAGCATCACCCTCGCTTTCCGGGTTTTGACATCAGCATGAACCGTCAGAGGATCAATTTTCGCCGGCTGCATCGCTCTTGAAATATATATCTCAGGCTCATCAGCATAATAAATAACATCAATATTTTCGTTATTCAGCTCCTTGACAATACTCTGGATACGCTTGCCCCGATATCCTACGGTCGCCCCAACCGGATCAATCCTTGCACTGGTTGACTCAACAGCTACCTTTGCCCGTTCACCCGGCACCCTGGCAATCGCCTTGATGACAATAAGACCATCCAGAATTTCAGGAACCTCATGTTCAAAAAGTTTATACAAGAATCTGTCGTCAACTCTCGAAACAATAACCTTCATACCGCCATCAGCTTTTTCCCGCTCGATCATACTGCCATCTTCAAGCCTTACTTTTGCTTTCTCGCGTTCAATTCGCTTGACATAGAGTTTCATCCTTGGTGTTCGGCGCGGATTATCCTTTTTCATCATCTCCGCCTTCGGTAAAACAAGTTCAACACGATGATCTTTCGAGGTGTTATAGGTGAAAATAACCTCATTGGCACGAATCTGGTATACCTCACCGGCAACAATTTCACCGACTTTTTCCAGACACTCTTCATAAACAACAAGACGCTCAAGATCACGGACTTTTTTCTGTACAGACTGTTTGATAATCTGTATGGATTTGCGACTCAAATAATCTTCAAGCTTGATCGGCCCCTCTTCATAAGTATCCCCAATTTCAAGGGAGTCGTCAATTTTTCTAACCTCATCAAGCGTGATCTCAATACTTTCAATGTCTATTTCCTTGACAATCTTTTTCAGAATATAGACCTCAAAGTCCCCGCGTTCGGGGTTGATGAAAATGTTGGATTCAACTTCAGGATCGTAGTCCTTCCTGAGCTGCTTCTGAATAATATCCTTGAGAAGATCGGCAATATCCATTTTGACAGCCGCACTTTCCGTACGCTTATCCAGAAAGATCTTGGACTGCTCGATTTCACCAAAAGCGCTTGAAATCTGCAACCTCCTGTCCTGACCCTCATCTTTTATCTTCTTTTTGGCCATCTCTCTCTTAATTGTGCATGTTGAAAAGAAAATTTACTAACCCGTCTAACACTGCTCTATATCTCCGCATCAGGAACCGCACGAGTGACCTGATCGAGATAAACTCTGATTCCTTCAAGTATCGGCTGATGCCCCTTCTTTTTATTTTTTTCCGGCATCATGACAATCCACGACCGCTCATCTTCAGAAAGCGATACATCCTGAAGATGACCATTCAACTCAATCTGTTCGCCTTTTTCATCGGTAAACGTAACCCTCATAAATTTTCCGACATGCCTTACATACTGTCGGGGGAGGATGATCGGCTCTCCAAGACCGGGAGAAGAGACAACCAGATCAAAATTTTCCCCAATCAGATCAAGCAACTCATCATCACCCTCAATCCGCTCCCGAATCCTTCTGCTGAGATAGGCACACTGATGAATGCGGATACCATCATCAGCATCAACCAGCACCTCAATTTTCCGGCTCTTCAGAGAACCTTTAACCGTTGCATCGATAAAATAAGCACCTTCACCCCGCGTACCGACCGAATCAGCAATAATCTGGAGAACACAATTTCTAACGCGCTCTTGCATGAAAAAACCGCATAAACTTTTTTTAGAAAACAAAAAAGTGGGGAAACCCCACTCTCAGATAAGATAATGCCGCCAGTCGTCAAATCAAGTTCATTATTATACAAAAAAACCTGTCAACAGCAAAACACCTTATTTCGATGCTTTCGTGTCTTTATCGTTGAGATTACTTTCAATCACTTCGTAATCAGCCTCTTCAATACTCTTCCCGGATGAAAACGATCCCGGCGAACCTTGAGAACGTTGACGATTTCCCTCCAGAAAAAAACGCAAACCAAACCTTAACACACGCACTACAACACGTATGACCAAAAAGAAAACAATGACAAAAATAATAAATTTCAACATTGCAACACACTCATACTATGGAACGATATTCATAATCTACAGTTACCTGACAGACCCCCACCATAATTCATAGTTGCCTCGATAAATCTCGGAATGACAATCAATCAGGGGAGGACATTCTTGACAATCAGCTGAAAGACAAGATTTTAACGTACTGCTGGAAACAAGTTTATTTGACGCACTGTTGCCTCGATTGAGGCGCTAAGCTTTCAATAATGCAAGCAGTCGGCTTTCATTCACCCGATACTTAAAAACCTGGACCCCATCTACAAAAACAACCGGTATTTTCAGCCCAAACTCAGCAAGCAGTTCGGGGTTATCGGAAATATCTATTTTTGCAAGATCGAACGGTACTGCAGCTTCCACCTTCAACAGCACCTCCATCGCCTCATCACATAAACAGCACTCTTTTTTTCCATAGAGTGTCACGGTATGTCGCATGAAAGTCATAAGTCAAGCAGCTCCTTCGCAGCGGGTTCTCGAAGAATTTCAAGCACCGCGTCAAGTGAAAGTGACGTCTGTTCAGAAGTAACAAGATTCTTCAATGCATACAACCCTGACTCAACTTCAGTTTTACCAATAAAAAGTGCATAAGAGGCCCTTATCCTGTTTGCCTCCCTCATTTGCGCCTTCATACTCCTTGCGGCCAAATCAATTTCTGTCATAATACCAGCCTTGCGCAACCGGTAAGCAATCTGCAAACCATGATCTCCAAGCTCCTGACTCTGCACGACAACATAAACAAGCGGTCCACAAGGAGTCAGCGCAGCAAAAAGTCCCTGCTTTTCCATAGTCATCATAAGTCTCTCCATACCCACAGCAAACCCTGACGCCGGCACATCCGAAGAGCTGCCAAGCTCTCTTGCAAGACCATCATACCGCCCACCTCCACCGATGGCATCCTGTGCGCCAAGCTCTGAACTGGTCACTTCAAAAGCAGTGTAACAATAATAGTCAAGCCCCCGTACAAGCCTGTGATCTATTTCATAAGCAATACCCCGTTCTCCAAGGTAAAAAAGCACCTTCTCAAAATCCTGAACAGCAGCATCCTTGAGATAATCATACAACCTTGGAGCCCCTGCAACAAGGTCCTGCACAAAAGGATTTTTTGAATCAAGAATCCTGAGAGGGTTTTTGTCGAGCCTCTCTCTGGACGCCTCATCAAGCACGCTGTGAAAAGGAGCAAAATAACCCTGTAAAGCCTCCCTGTATCGAAACCGATCCTCCGTATCACCAAGTGTATTAACCCGCAACTTCAAACCGTGAAGACCAAGCGACTCAAAAACCTGCATCATCAGCGTCATAACCTCAGCTACAGCCGCGGGAGAAGAGACGCCAATCAGCTCCGCTCCAAACTGGGAAAACTGACGCTGCCTGCCTGCCTGTGGCCTTTCCTTGCGAAACAGCTCACTGATATAATAGAGCTTGTGCACAGGAGCCGACGAAAGCAGATTATTCTGAAGCGCCGCCCGCATCACACCTGCAGTCATTTCAGGGCGCAGAGTCAGAGAACGCCCTTTCGGATCAGGCTGAAACGTAAACATCTCCTTACCAACAATATCCGTCGTCGAACCTATCCCTCTTTGAAAAAGTTCGGTATACTCAAAAACCGGTGTGCGAATTTCGCTGAACCCGTAAATAGATGCGAGATTGTGCACAACCCCTTCAACATACTTCCATTGAGCAGCTTCTTCCGGAAAAATATCCCTCGTGCCCTTGACAGCCTGGTACTGCGACATATTATATCTGTGGTAAATCCTTTTCCCCTTCCCTGAAAAGCTCAATGACTGCTGAAGGTGACGTTAAAAGAAGCAGACTCCGGCGAAAATCGTCCTGACCTGCCAGTCTGGTAATACGTCCAAGAAGCTTCAAATGCTCCGCAAGCATCTCCTCAGGCGTTGCAAGAAGAAAAACAAGACGAACAGGTTCCTGATCGATGGAATCGAAATTCATCTCATTGCGTAGCGTAGCAAAAGCCATTACAGGCTCCGTAACTCCATCAGTTTTGGCATGAGGAAGAGCTATACTCTTGCCGATACCTGTCGACATCTCCTGTTCACGTTTCAATACATCCTCCCGTAGCTTGCTGATATTATTAACTCCAGCATGATCGGTTACAAGTGATACCATTTTTTCAATGACCTGACTTTTCAAAGCCAGTTCAAGATTCAATGCGATATATTTTTCGGAAAGAAGACTTTCAATTTTCATTATTGCAACCTTTTGCGGTTAATACTCCTGCCCGTTTCAACGGGTAATATAAAAAAACATTTATCCATACCACCAGCGGGCAAATCCTCTCTGTCAGCTTAGAAATAAAGCGTAATAAAATAGATAAACGGCGAAACAAACATGATAGTATCAAAACGATCAAGCACACCACCATGGCCGGGAATCAAACCTGAAGAATCCTTTACACCCGCATCCCTTTTAAACATCGATTCTATCAGGTCTCCTGCAGGACTTGCAAGACCAATCAATAATCCCGTCAGCAACGCGGTCTTTAACGGCAGCTGCGGAACAAAACTCCCATACATCATCGATGCAGAAACACTTCCTGCAAGTCCGCACAAAAAACCCTCCCACGTTTTATGAGGGCTCAGACGCTCAAACAATTTCCGATGGATAAAACGTCCACCCAACGTACTCCCTCCGAAATACGCAAAAATATCAGCAGACCATACACAAAAAAACATCAGAAAAACCATAAGTTCCCCTATTCCATCAGTATTTCCGAGGCGAAGTCTCAACAGGGAACCAAAAGAAAGATTAACATAGAGCAGGCCAGGAAAAACCGCCCCAAGATTAAGCAGTGGAGAACCATCTTTCAAAAACAGCTCCATCACCAGAAGAGCGAGAACAACAACCAGCAAAAGCTCCCATACTTCAGCAAACTGCTTATAAAAGTTAACCTGAAACAAAAGCGTTATCATGAGAACAATCCAGAGAGCCGGAGGATGAGCCTTATGCACAGCAAGACGATGAAACTCAAAAACAGCCAAAAGAGCCAACAGTGAAAAAAAGCAAAAAAACCAAACACCGCCAACCTTGATCAGCCAAAGCAGAAGAGGAATCCCCGCAAGAGCCACAATGACCCTCTGTAATAAATTAACGCTTAAAAGCTTCCCCATTATCCCTTGTTAAAAACTGACCCGAAAAAATCCGCCTGACAACCATTACAAACAAAAACAAACTTCCCCCGACTATAATCCACCACCACGATGATTTAAGCAAAAATTCCGATTGAACCTGACTCGGGAAATTGCCGCCTGCTGTAAACAAAAGGAGAAGAAGAGCTGCAAAATTATTAACAAAATGAACACAAAACGGCACAGCCAAATTCCCCGTTTTACTGTAAATATAGCCAATATACCACCCCAGCAAAGCAAGAGGAATAAGATTTGCCGCACTCATATGAAAAAAAGCAAACATACAACCAGTCACCAAAACAGCCCATCCTGAAGAGATGGAGACGCTGTAATTTTGCTGGATATACCCCCTGAAAAGCAATTCCTCACAAACTGCAGGAGTAAAAGCAAGAACCACAGTTACTGAAATAAACTCCGGAACCGAACGCACCAGCGCAAGTTCCCTGATAAAGGAGTCCATCAGATCACGCTGACGAACAACTTCCCCCCCTGCATTACCAAGAGCAGGCCAGAGATACACATCCTGCAATGCAGTAATGGTATACAACAACGGCTGCATAAGAAAAATACCACCAACCGCCAAAGCGGCAGCACCAAGGTTGAAATCTTTGCGTATCCCTAAAAAAGCAAGACTTTCCAGGGAAAATGGATTTTTCTTTCCCATATGCCAGGCGGCAAGAAGAATAACGGGCATGCCAAGAACAAGAATCTGGCCACAAGCCTGAATCAGACGTATGGAGGGAAGCATCTTTCTGTCGAGATGGAATAAAGAATGCCCATCATGTACAAAAGAAAAGAGCATGGCACCAGCAAGCGGATAAAGGAGCATAATACCGATTAAAAAAAGCGTATTAGGCACAAAGGGTAGTCGCCTGGCCGCAAAAGTATCGGAAAAAGAAAAAGCCTGCATTGATTGTGGTAGGTCAGTTACACTGAATTTCTGAGAATGTGATACTTTATCGTTTTGAACTTTAAAAAAATCAGGTTCTTTCAATGAACATCCTGATATTTGATGCTACACCGCACTGGTCGGGCGGAGCAAACAGAATCCTGTTATACAGTAAAGAACTTAAAAAGCGTGGTCATAACGTCACGGTCTGCTGTTTGCCGGAAAGTGGCCTTTCGAGCCGTCTCCCTGATGAAAACATCGCCGTCAGCACGATAAATCCAAAATCGGACCTCAACCTTTTTCTGATCCCGAAACTTATACAGCTTATCATAAAGAACAAGATTGATGTTATAGATATCTGTTCCCCCAAATTTTACTGGGTCGCTTCGCTGGCGGGAAGAATAACGAAAAGAACGGTTATTCTCACACGCAACGTTCCATACCGGAAAAAAGGGATTAAAAAATACATCAACAGAGTTCTTTACTCTGCACTTGTTGACAGCATTATTGCTATTTCAGATAAAATCAAACGTGAACTCAGAGTTGATTTTAACATCCCTGACGATAAAATCACCGTTATTTATGACGGAATAGATCTCCTCCTGTTCAGCAAGCAAAAGCAAAACAACAATCGCGTAAACCCTGAACAATATGTTGCTGCTGTCATAAGCAGGCTCGACGGCAACAAAGGGCTGGAATGTTTTATCAATGCCATCCCGCACATCATTCAAAAAATCAACTCTGTCCTTTTTTTTATCGTCGGCACAGGCTGCATTGAACAAAAGCTCAAAGATCTGACAAAAAAACTCAAATTGTCCGAAAAAGTGATCTTTACCGGCTTCATGAACGATATTCCTGCAATCCTTGCCGGTGTTGATATAACCATAATGCCGTCGCCCGAAGAGGGCATGTCAATGAGCGCGTTAGAATCCATGGCATTCAGCAAACCGGTAGTCGCAACATCCGGCAGCGGACTGGCCGACATAATCGTCAATAACCGATCAGGTATGATTGTTACGCCCGACAACAGTCGCGAACTGGCCGACGGGGTTGTAACACTGTTACAATCTGATTATAAACAAGTCGGAAGAGAAGCAAGAAAAATTATCGAAGAACGGTTTGCACTCCAGACAGTCGTCACCCAATACGAGCTGCTCCTTGAAACATTAATCAAATCAATCAAGTCTCATCCAGGAACATGACAGCGAAAAAAAAAGATCACACTATCTTCAGAAAAAACTTTGCGCGCACCCTCCAGTTCATCGGAAAAAGAGGTCAGTCAAAACAAATGCTGCATGGTGCTCCCAAAAGCATCGTCATTCTCGCAAGAGAATGCTATGGTGATTGTATTTTACTCACTCCCCTTATCGGCAGTCTGCGAAAAGAGTATCCCGAGCTTTCAATATACATCATAGCCTTCAGCCAGATCATCTTCAACTTTTTCAGTGCAGACACTAATGTTACTGAGGTCTATCATGCCAAAAGGAACATGAAGCGCTACTTCAAAGGGATCCTCTCAAAAAAGTTTGATCTTCTCTTCAATCCCAAAGACCACCCTTCAACCCATTTTCTTATCCAGTCAATGCTCATACAAGCCCGACACAAAATTAGCCACTACAACCCAAACCATGAAGGACTTTTTGACCAGCTCATCACTCTTGAACCCAATACCCATGAATCTGCCAAAAATCTTTCTCTCCTGAGCGCCATCGGCTCAACAACTGTACAGCTATGCAGGCCATACCTTCCCACTATGCCGGTTTGCACTGAAACTGCCTCATTTCTGAAAACTCTTCATACGGGTAAATATATTGGCATCAACATCAGTGCCGGCCACATCGGAGGACACCGATCCCTGGAGCAATGGTCTCAACTCATCAAGAGTTTCACTGACGAGACCTTTATTATTCTCTCAGCTCCCAAAGAACTTGAAGAAAAAAGAAAGCTTGAACAACCACACACCAACGTCCTGCCATCACCATCAACACAAAACATTTATGAAGTCGGCGAAATCGTCAAAAAGCTTAAGCTCCTGATAACCCCCGACACTTCCCTCGTCCATATTGCGGCATGCTCTGATACACCAATCATAGCCCTCTACCGCAAATACCTTGCTGATCGAACCCAATTCGGACCATTGAGCAGCCTGCAAAAAATCATTATATCCCCAACACCGGATATCATTGATATAGATTCATCTTTGGTGACCATCGCACTTCGCAAGATGCTGAACAAAACAAACAATATTCAAGCTTAAGGAACAATATTGATAAAGCAAATTGCAATCTTGCATTAATCCCTCAAACCTCATCACTTTTCCATCAACACTATCATAAGACTGATTTATAGATTATATTGGATTTCAATGATAAAAAACAAGATTCAAAGGTGCTTATGAAGTTCGGGATATTGATGAGGATGCTGCGTTACATGGCCCCGTCAAAGGGTAAAATTTTTTTAGTGGTTATTGTCAGCGTTTTGACTTCATTGTTCAGCGTCGTATCGATTTACTCCATTCTCCCCCTACTGAATGCAGTTTTTTCATCAGCTCCCGCAATTTCTCAAAATACTGAGTCCAAATCATCCACTTCTGTACAACAAACGCTCCAGTTCTCAAATAAGACCACCAGTGCAGAAAAGGTAAAAAATTGGGCACTGATTGAATTTCAGCGGATGTTCGAAGCACCAACCAAACAATTGGCGCTTCTGAAAATCTGCTTCTTCCTGATTCTTGCATTCGCACTTAAAAATTTTTTCATCTACCTCAACGGCCAGATTATTTTTCGAATACAGACCAAAACTGGAAAAAAGCTCAGGGATGATGTCTTTAACAGCATCATTGAGATGCATCTTGATTACTTCAACAAGAATAGGGTCGGTAATCTGATGAACTACGTCTATAATGATGTGGAAAACGTCAACAACAGCATTAGTACAACATTTGTCAATTTTCTGCAGAACCCCTTTTCAATTTTTGTCTATACCGGCGTACTTCTCGCTCTGAGCTGGAAACTGACCGCTTTTGCTGGAGTCACCTCTCTGTCGATTTTTTACGTTATCAACTTTTTGGGTAGAAATATCAAAGGCCTAGCTCAGAATTTTCAGACTAAAATGGGTGACATGAACTCCGTTTTACAGGAAAAGTTCAACGGCATAAAGGTTATCAAATCAACGGCATTTGAGGGAATTGAACTCGCAAAGTTTATGTCATTCACCAATGACTTCAGGCAGTTGAGCATAAAAATGTCAAGGATCCGCAATATTATCAGCCCGCTGAACGAAACACTGCTGATTGCCGCTATTGCATTGGTACTCTGGTTCGGTGGTCTCCAGGTATTCGATGGTGTGATGACCGCCAATGAACTGCTAGTTTTTGCATTTACCCTCTACTCCACCATGGGGCCCATCAAAATGCTTGGTGATGCCAATTTATCGATTCAAATGGGCATGATCTCTATCGAACGTCTGTTCGAAGTGCTCGATACAAACACCATCGTCACCAACGGAACCCGCGCAATTCATAGCTTTTCTAGCAACATCACCTTCGAAGACGTCTCTTTTAAATACAACAAAGAGCCCGATGCACCCAATGTTCTCAACCATGTCTCATTCGAAATAAAGAAAGGCGAAATGGTTGCACTTATCGGCCAGTCCGGTTCAGGAAAATCTACCGCTGTTGATCTCCTCCTGCGCTTTTATGATGTCGATTCAGGCCGCATCACCATTGACGGAATTGATATCCGTGAATTTGACTTTAAACAGCTCCGTCAGATGATCGGTATTGTCAGTCAGGAAGTGATTCTGTTCAATGACAGTATTGAACAGAACATTGCCTATGGTGTACACGGTGAAATCAACCATGCTCGTATAGAGCAAGCCGCGAAACTTGCAAATGCACATGAATTTATTCAGGATAAACCGCTCCAATATCAGACCCTCATCGGCGACCGTGGACTGCAGCTTTCAGGAGGCCAGCGCCAGCGTATCGCTATAGCCCGGGCAATGGTAAAAAACCCTGAACTCCTGATCTTCGACGAAGCAACCAGCGCGCTGGACAATGAATCCGAAAAAATAGTGCAACAGGCGATCGACAATGCCATGGCAAACAGAACTGCCCTTGTGGTAGCTCACCGTCTCTCGACCATTAAAAACGCCGACAAAATCATCGTATTGGAGCGCGGCAATGTTATGGAAGCCGGCAGCCATCAACAGCTTATTGAAAAAAACGGCGTTTATAAAATGCTCTATGACATTCAGTTTGCAGTCAAAGCGCCTGCGCTCGAAACACTGATCACTGCCTGACCACCAACCCTCGGCATATACTGTGTCATGCTCATAAACATTTTTCTGCTGATCCTTTCCTCGATAGCTGCTCTGCTCTTCATCGCACGCTATCAAAAGCATCTTAAAAAAAAGCGCGCTCGACTAAGTCGAGAAACTTGGGCAATTGGCATCTATAAAGGTCCATCACCCATTAACCTCTTCCCCCCGGAAGGCATCACAAACCCGATAATAAGCGCAAAAGATGTCACAGATATAAAAGCCCGTTTCGTTGCTGATCCATTCATGATACAAAACATAAACGGGTACTATCTCTTCTTTGAAGTACTTAATGAGAAAAGAAATACCGGTGAAATTGCCTATGCCTTCAGTAAAGACATGATGAAATGGCAATACCGCAACATCGTTCTCAGAGAACGCTTTCACCTCTCCTACCCCTCTGTTTTTTTATGGGAGGAGCGCTATTTCATGATACCTGAAAGTTACAACTCAGGTGGCATACGTCTTTATCAAGCTAAAAATTTCCCTGACACATGGCAATACATCAGAACCATCATCAAAAGAAGCGGACGCTACTCAGCGCTGGTTGACCCAACCGTTATTCTCTATCAAAAACATTGGTATCTGTTCAGCTATGCGCCAAAAAGTAAAAACCTCCATCTTTTTACCTCCAATACGCTCACTGGCCAATGGCAAGAACACCCCAAAAGCCCGATAGTGCACAATAGTCCCCATTTTGCACGTCCCGGAGGAAAAGTAATCATGCACAATGGGGATATCTACCGATATGCTCAGGATGAAACCCCCAACTATGGTACAAAGGTCTGGGCGATTCAGATAACTGAACTGTCAGAAAAGAACTATCAAGAAAAAGCCCCTGAAAAACACCCTGTTGTAGAGCCTGGAAATGAATGGTGGAATAAAGATGGTATGCATACCGTAGATGCTCATCAGATCGCTTCAGGAGAGTGGATTGCCCTAGTGGATGGCTTCACGATCAAAACTGTCTCTGAATGAAACAAATAAAACTGTCCACTTTAGGGCAATATTATACCTATAAGGAAGATTCGTTATTACCACTACTGATATCCAATTTGGGATATCATATTACTTGGGTTAATCCTGATCAATGTGACTTATTGATCATTGGCAAACCAATGAACATAGTTAAATGGTTTTTAAAAAAAGGATCATCTGTTATTCTTCCCGATTACTGCCACTCTGTTATCAATAAATATATTAATAACAGATATTATAAACCGTTAACCCTCTTTCATACCTGTGAAAACTTACGCCATGATAGTGTCAAGACAGACTATTCGATATCTTTTGACTTTTTACTAAACAATAAAAAGCATTACAGACTGCCCTACTGGATGGAAATGGTCGATTGGTCTCATGAAGGGTTGCGGGGAAATAAAAATAAACGATTTGGAAAATTATTCAATATCGGCAGAATGATGCAGCCACTTGGATGCAATTTTTTATTAAAGCAGAGAAAAGCTGCAATATTTGCATCTCACTTGGATGGGCCAAGAAAACATATTTTTTTATCAGTAAAAAAAGTTATTACTATCGATGGCTTCGGGAAATATTTTGATAACACTATTAAAAACCACACCAACAGTGGATTTGAAAAACTACATATTCTTAAGGACTACGCATTTAACCTCTGCCCTGAAAACAAATTATATCCCGGTTATTACACTGAAAAAATTCCTGAAGCTTTTCTTGGAGAGTCATTACCTCTGACATGGGTGGACAGACATGTATCAGCAGATTTTAACCCGAAGGCTTTTATTAATCTTGAGCAAATTGAGTGGAAAAATTATGATGTATTATATGAAATTCTACATTCTAAAGAAAAGTTAGCAGCTTATGCTGAAGAACCTTTACTGCTTACTGCACCATCTATTGAACCTTTTCGTGAATTTATTCGTAATCTCCTTTCTTATACATTGTAATTTCCTTGATTTGCTTATTTTCCACAAATACTAAGCTGATCATTGGTTAAAATGTTGTTGTTTATGGCTAATCAACGCAGAATTTTTGTGGCAGGGCATCAAGGTATGGTCGGATCAGCCATTGTTCGCACACTCCTCCAAAACGGCCAGAGAAACCTTATCACCAGATCTCGCTCTGAGCTGGACCTTACCGATCAATCTGAAGTCCGTGCCTTTCTGAAATCTGAAAAACCAGATGAAATCTATCTTGCTGCTGCCAAAGTTGGAGGTATTCATGCAAACAATACCTATCCAGCCGAATTCATCTATAGTAATCTAATGATTGAGACGAACGTTATTCATGAGGCTTGGAAGGTAGGTGTAAAAAAAATTCTTTTTCTTGGTTCCAGTTGTATTTATCCTAAACTTGCGATACAGCCCATGAACGAAAGCGCGTTACTTACGGGAACACTTGAACCAACGAACGAACCTTATGCCATTGCCAAAATTGCAGGAATTAAACTCTGTGAGAGTTATAACCGACAGTACGGTCAAAGTCACGGTACAGATTACCGCAGTGTCATGCCGACCAATCTTTACGGGCCTGGTGACAACTATCATCCTGAAAACAGCCATGTGATCCCGGCACTTATCCGCCGTATCCATGAAGCAAAAAAAAATAAATTGCCGCAAGTAACGATATGGGGTTCGGGCATTCCTCGCAGAGAGTTTCTTTATGTCGACGATATGGCAACTGCCTGCATGCATGTTATGAATCTTGATTATACAACATTCACAACCCACACTCACCCAATGGAAAGTCACATCAATGTTGGCTATGGTGAAGATATCACCATCAGTGAACTTGCAGAAACTATTTCAGATACGATCAGATATAATGGAAAGATTAAATTTGACACCACCAAACCAGACGGTGCACCACGGAAATTGATGGACAGTACCCGCATTAACACTTTAGGCTGGAAAGCCAAAGTTTCTCTTCAAAAGGGGCTAACATTAGCATATAAGGATTTTTTGAACTCATACTCATCATGATGACAACGCAGAAAGTCGCCCTCATTACAGGTATTACCGGACAGGATGGATCATATTTAGCTGAACTCCTTCTTGAAAAAGGTTATGAAGTCCATGGCATTAAACGCCGAGCCAGCTCTCTCAATACAGAACGCATTGATCATCTCTATCAAGATCCGCATATCAACCATAGAAACTTTGTGCTGCACTATGGAGATCTAACTGACAGCAGTAACCTTACCCGCATTATCGCAGAAATACAACCTGACGAGGTTTACAATCTTGGAGCACAAAGTCATGTCGCGGTAAGCTTTGAATCTCCGGAATACACCGCAGATGTCGATGGTATGGGGACGTTGCGACTACTCGAAGCAATCCGCTTTCTAAAGCTGGAAAAAAAAACCAGATTTTACCAGGCATCGACCTCTGAACTCTATGGATTAGTACAGGAAATCCCTCAGCGTGAAACCACACCCTTCTATCCACGTAGTCCCTATGCCGTCGCAAAACTCTACGCCTACTGGATAACAGTTAACTATCGTGAAGCTTATGGTATGTACGCCTGCAACGGAATTCTTTTCAACCACGAGTCACCGCGCAGGGGTGAAACTTTCGTGACACGTAAGATTACCCGTAGCCTGGCAAATATATCTCAGGGATTTGAAAAGTGCCTTTATATTGGCAATCTTAACTCACTTCGCGACTGGGGACACGCTAAAGATTATGTCCGCATGCAATGGATGATGTTGCAACAGGAGAGTCCCAAAGATTACGTCATAGCAACTGGAGTCCAGTATAGCGTCCGCGAATTCATAACAAAAGCTGCTAGCCAGATTGGCATTACCATTACCTTTGAAGGAAGTGGCAAAGAGGAAAAAGCTATTGTCACTGCAGTAACAGGTGATAACGCTCCGGCTGTGCAAGTAGGTGATGTTATTGTAACTGTTGACCCTCGCTATTTCCGTCCGTCTGAGGTTGAAACGCTTCTTGGAGATCCAACGTTAGCTGAAGCTGATCTCGGCTGGGTTCCTGAAATCACGCTTGATGAGATGATATCAGAGATGATCGAGCACGACCTTGATTTTGCAAAAAGACAGTCATTATTAAAAACACATGGTTACAGTATCTCCGTAAGCAAGGAGGGATGATTTTTTTATGATATTACAGCGCTATGCAGTAAATAAAGCATTACTTTTATACAGTTTATTACGTAACTCCTTCAGAAGAAAACAGTTGCATATTAAAAAGCTTAATAATGCAATTCTTGCTTATTACCCTGAATACAACAAAACAATAAGAGATTACTACTTTTTCTGTATAGATCAACTTGGAAGCACAATACCCTTCCCTGATAAATGTAATATTATTTTCGGTCCCTTTACATGGACATTTCCCAACAATTATAGAACAATACGAATTCTCCTTCAACCCGAGCATACTCTTGTTAAACGTGGCGGACGACACTCTGACGGTGCTGTAAGTGGCGCAATTCCTGTAGGACAAAGCAAAGATGAAACATACCTGGTACGTATTGCTGACTATAAAAAACTCATACAAGGAGACATTGTTATTGACTATAGTCAAGCAAATATTATTAATATATTCAGCTCAGGGAAATTTTACGATCTATCTCACAAGCTTTTCCATTTTTGGCCATTGTTATATAAATATAAACGTGATGATCTTAATGCTCAACACAGAGAACTCAGTTTAATAACAATGTTTGGAAATCCAGACGAACTGTATAGAAAAAACTTTTTAAAGATTCTTAACGATCATGGTATATATCCTGAAAATATCAATAACTCCTTTAAGAATATTGAATCAATTTATCGAAAAACCAAAATCCTGATTAATGTTAGACAAACAAATACTCACCACACTTTAGAAGAACTGCGAATTTTACCTGCGTTACTCTGCGGGGTAATAGTTATAAGTGAAATAGCTCCATTAACTGAATATTTGTTATATAGCGATTATATTTTTTGGGCAACTATTGATGATTTACCAATGCTGATTATGGATGTAATTAATAACTATGATTTTTACTATAAAAGAATTTTTGGAGGTCGAAAGTTAGCAGAAACAGTCGATATTTTACTTATGGAAAACAAAAATACTGCCGCCAATATTTTACATACTATTACTAATCTTCTGATGTAATACACATTAGTTTTTTATCGTATATTTGATTATGAGCCTTTTACCACCTTTACTCCTGACATCATGCATATCTGTTTCAGCAAAAAACACAAAAATAATAGATCATAACCTTCGAATTGATTTAACTATTAAAGCAATAGAAAAATGGCTCAGAATATCTATGGATATAAAAATAGTTATTTGCGATGGCTCGAATTATGATTTTACGCCATTAATATATGATTTATTTCCAAATAACCGAATTGAATGTTTATGTTTTAATAATAATAGAAGAGCAGTTGCGCTTTATGGTAAAGGGTATGGGGAAGGTGAAATTATAAACTACGCACTTGAAAGATCAAAATATCTAAAAGAATCTGTTTTTTTTGCTAAATGCACATCAAAACTCTGGGTTAATAATTATTTTGACTGTCTACACTACTGGAATGGTACTTTTTTATGTGATTGTGATTTTTCTTACCTAAAAAAAATGAAACTTGTTACATTTAAATCTGTAGACACAGCTTTTTACTTTGTTAATAAAAATTTTTACATTAATAACTTTTCTTATGCTTACCTATATGTTAGAGAAAAGCAACGACATTGGCTTGAACATTGTTTCAGAGATATTATTGTTACAAATAATATCAAATATTTTATGTTTCCTATTGCACCAATAGTGCTTGGTGTATCAGGAACACGAGGATCAGGAAACAGTTATTCATTAACTAATAAAGCAAACGATACATTAAAACGCTTTATCCTGAGAAATAATAAATCATATGTGGATTTTATTGCTACAAAACGATAGGATTGAGTACCTATATATTACTTTTTCATAGTATACTTTTAATACATATTTTTTTATGTCAGTTACGTTTGAGACTAAGGTCTGGGAAAAAGACTGGAAATTATTATTGAAAACATCTCGTTTAGAAGAAACAATTAATCTCTGTAATTTCAATTTTTATACTAAATGCTTATACATTAATAATGTTAAAAATCTTTCATTAGTTGAAAAAGCTGCTAATATAATGATTGAGAATAACATCATTGATAAAACCATAATTGTAGATGATGTCTCAAAAAATGTTTTGGATTTCTTTAACTTGAGCAAAAAATCGTTAGGAAAAGGTTATTATTATTCAATTGCTGAGTTAGTTTCGATATATTTTACAGAAACAAAATATTTATTACACTTTTCGAGTGATACCACCATTACAGCTGATGTTCCTAAAAATTGGCTGACAACAGGAATCAACGTTTTAGAAAACAACCACAACGTTAAAGTATTTAACCTTACTTGGAACAACGATTACAGTGCAGCAAAGAAAGAATCTGAATATGAAGACACAGAATGCTATTATGGTTATGGTTTTTCTGATCAAATGTATTTAATAAGAACAGCAGATTTTAGGCAACCTATCTATAATTATTATCATAAAGCATCAGATCGATATCCCAATCATGGTGGTGAATCGTTTGAAAAGAAAGTTGATTCATGGATGCGTAAAAATTCTTTTTTTAGAGCTACTTATAAGCATGGAAGCTACTCTCATAAAAATTTTTCAAAGAATAAATTCTTAATAAATATTTCCTCTTACCTTAATAAGCCTAACTTTTTTTAATAAAACCAACCATTTATATTTTATGTTCAGCTTACCCTATGTTAAATATTATTTTTATAATTACTAAAACTGATGAATAAGTTTTCTGAGTTTTTACATAAAACTTTATTATTTTTCAAGCAAGCCATTTCTATCAATACACAAAATATTAATAAGAATATAAGTTATTTCCAAAATTATAATAAATGGATACTGAAATACGACACCTTAACCAAAAATAATTATGCTGTTATAAATAAACAGATTAATCGAGCAGGGACTTGGCCATTAATATCAATTATTTCGACTGTCCATAATCCGACTATACTTTTTCTTAATGATACTATTACATTTTTCAAGTCACAACTTTATCCATATTGGGAATTGTATCTATCTATTGATTACTCTTCTGACATACAAATACACAACTTGATACAAATGCATGTCAAGGCGGACAGCAGAATCAAGTATACCTACGTCAATACTTCAGTAACGGATTATTTTACACTGAATTTGGTATCAGGGGAGTATGCAGTACTCTTTGGCCAAGAAGACCTGCTTACTCCAGATGCGCTGTATTGGATTGCTCTCGAAATAATTAAGCATCCAGACTCAGCTCTTATTTATACTGATGAGGATATTATAAACGAGAAAAATAAAAGATTCGATCCTTATTTTAAATGCGATTTTAATTATTTTCTGTTCCTTACTCATAATTTTATAGGTAATTTTGCGGCATATAAAATAAGCTTACTCAAAGAGATTGCGGATTTACAATACGGTTACCACCAATACCAGAATTATGAACTGGCGCTTAGAATTATTGAACATCTTGACTATAGCAGAATACGTCATATTCCTAAAGTACTTTACCACCGACGCAAGAGGGAGTACAACTCCGGATTATCACAAGATTCCAATGCTATCAACCAAATAACCGCATTAAAGGCTGTTAATGAGCATCTCCAGCGGAAAGGCATTTCTGCTATTGCTGAACCAGCACCAGAAGCCACTGGTATGAATCGCATTCGCTACCGCCTGCCATCCAAACCTCCATCCGTTGATATAATTATACTGACCAGAGATAAACCTGCATTGCTCCATAATTGCATACAATCAATTCTTGATAAAACAACTTATCCATGTTATACAATTACTGTTATTGACAACGGATCCGCAGAAAAAGAAACTTATGATTTATTTACAATATTGAATAATCAACCCCATATATCTATTATAAGAGATGACTCAGAGTTCAACTATTCAAAAATAAACAATAAAGCTGTTATCAATTCAGGGGCTGAATTTGTCTGCCTGATGAACAACGATATTGAGATTATAACAGGTGACTGGCTTGAAGAGATGGTAGGACATGGGCTACAAAAGAACGTAGGTGCAGTCGGTGCAAGACTGTGGTATCCAAATAAAACCTTGCAACATGGAGGTATCATCCTCGGAATAAAAGGTGTTGCTGGACATGCTTTTAAAAATATTGAACGGGGACAATCTGGTTATTATTATCGAGCCTGTCTGCAGCAGGAATTTTCGGCAGTTACAGCAGCATGTATGCTTGTTCATAAACATCATTATATCAGTGTTGGAGGTCTTGATGAAATCAATTTAACCATTGCGTTTAATGATGTAGATTTTTGCCTTAAACTTCGTGAAAAAGGACTGCGTAATCTATGGACACCATATGCAGAGATGTACCATCATGAATCAGCATCACGAGGATCCGAAAACACCAAAGAAAAAAAATCACGCATAAAAAAAGAGATAATGTTCATGAAGCAAAAGTGGGCAAAAGAGTTACAGCTTGACCCGGCATACAATCCAAATCTGTCGTTAGAATCAGAGCATTTTTCATTATCATGGCCACCGAGAATAGTCAATTAAAGATCTCTTTAATTTGTCATTTACATAAGAAACATATGGCACAGCGCAGGAATATTGTATAATTCGATAATAATTTTTATTATTTTTTTACATATTCTAGTACATACGACACCAAATATCTTCTCCCTGATTTAATACAGAGTTTATAAACACGACGGTAAAATTTTCTACTCATCAATTGTCTTTCCCGCAACAACTGAAACATGTGATATTTTATAAGCACTCGGAACCGTGCATAATGCCCTCTTTTATAGAAAAGGTTATCCCTTTCCATATAATCAATGAGTAAATTTATTTCCGCAATTCTTCTAATACCATCATCAGTAGCATTTCCCAGAAGCTTTTTCTCAACTCTGCACTTTGAAGACAACATAACATCAGGATTATTTGATCCGTTAGCACAATGACTTCTCCAAACAGAAAGCGGCTCCAACTTATAAAAATATACCGAAAATCCTGCAATCATGATCCTGATGTACATATCCCAATCATCATGTGGCTGAGTTAATGGATCGAAACCTCCTATTTTTTTAAAAACAGCATTGTGAATAAGGGGTGTAGATGAGAAAATAAAATTTTCATAGATCAGGTTTAAAAGAGCCATTTCATTATCGGCTTTCAAACGATATAACTTTTGAGAATACTTAGAATATTTCTGAATCTTATCACCTGCAGCATCAACAATAGTCACAGATGAAGTCACCATACACTGCTCTCCAATATGAGAAATCAGTGAAAACTGCTGCAACAGTTTGTCTGGATACCAGAAATCGTCTTGATCAAGAAAAGCTATATACTCACCAGTACACTTATCAATGGCAAAATTTCGAGCAGCAGCAACCCCTTCATTTCGTTTCGTAAATACCCTGATACGCGGATCATCTGGAAGCTGAGATCTAAAGTGTTCACTTCCACCATCATTGACCAAAACAAGTTCCCGAACTGGATAGGTCTGACCTAACACTGACGAAACTGCTTTATCGAAAAAATTACTATCAGGATTATAAACTGCTATTATAGCTGAAACTGATCCCTGTTGATTGTCCATCTTTACATTCACACTTATAAATCACATTACAACTTATCGTTTTACCGCATCTTACCGGAATATTATATAAGAATGAACTACCCAGATATGAGAGGTTTTTTCATGTATACTCCTTAGCGGCACTAACCCGATTCCAGACTCTGTTACTGTTACAATGCAAAAAAGCATTATATCAATGGGTTATCGATACAATGCTTTATGATTATTAAATAACAAGGATATTAGAAATAACTGTAAACAGTGATTAATCCTGAATATTTATTTTTTCGCCACGCTAAGCCAGCTATTCACCTCTTCAACATCACTGGGTGACAACATGCCAGCACTATCCTTAAGCTGAAGATGATTCAATATATACTGATAACGTGACTTAGCAAGATTTCTCCGGCTTGACAGCAGTTTCTGTTCCGCATCAAGCACTTCAACATTAGTGCGTAATCCCGCTTCAAAACCTTTTTTAGTGCCTTGTAGTGCAGTTTGACCAGACTTTACTGCCTGCTCATACGCATGAATCTGTGAAATACTCGTTATCAGGCCGTTATAATACTTTCGTACATTCGAGGCAATAGCCCGTTCCTGGTAGCTGAGTTGTTCCTGTGCTTTCAGGCGCTTAGCCTGAGCCTGACGCACTGATGCACTGACATAACCACCTGAATATATAGGCAGACTCATTTGCAGACTGATTGAATATGTATCGTACGTTGAACCGATCGTATAATTATTATCACTATCTGAATAGTTTCTACTGCCTACCAGATTAACTGAAGGGTAACGGACTGAGCGCTGCTTCTGAACCTCCCTATTGGCTATCTGAATTTCCTGACGCGCAGCAGCCACCTCATGATTTTCTGAAAGTGCAACATCTATCCAGGATTCGACATTATCAGGTACAGGTCTAGACAATATAAGCCTCTCAGGTAAAAGTGTACTGATTTCATCAGGGTAAACCCCTGTAAAATGCTCAAGCTCCCGACGATTGAACTCAAGAGCATTTACTGTTTCAACCCCATCTGCCAAGGCCATATCATAGCCTGCCTGTGCTTCACTAATTTCAGTAATAGTACCTAACCCTTTTTCAAAGCGTCGTTTAGTTTGTTGAAGCTGCTCTAACGATGCCTTTATATGAAATTGGCTAAACTCATAATTATCAATCGCATACAAAACATTACAATAAGCCTCAGTAATTCGGATAATCAAATTAGCCTCTTCATTCTGAAGCAGTGCTTCACTTTTTGCCACCGAGGCTTTGGCCTGTTTATACTCTGCAAAATTTGAGAGATTAAACAACTGCTGCTGAACAGAAACTCCATAGTTAATTGAATTGTAAAACTGGTCATTATGCTGAAATGTACCATAATAATAGGGTGTTACACTCTTTGTCTCGTTTCTGGCTCTTGAAACGTTAAGGTTTACTCTCGGACGAAATTGAGCCATAGTCTTGCCGACCTCTTCCCTGGATGCGAGATTATCAGCCTTCACCGCTCTTAACTGTGCATCATATTCCTCTGCTTTATTATAGAGCACCGATAAATCGACCTGACCGGCATAGACAGGCATAGCAGCAAACAGCCAAGCAAAAACCATCATCCATACCAATAACTTCATATCCGATTTATCCATCACTTTTAATAAGACATGGTACAAAATACCCTTTTAATAAACCTGCATAAAAAAACACATCATAGTAGAAACTACTCTTCTTTCATGGAAACCGTGACACGCTTGAACAACGGATCAACTATATAGGTCAAGAGTGAACGTTCACCAGTTTTAATGACAACCTGCACAGGCATACCCGGCTGCATTTGACGTTTACCTAAAGTTTTCATACCATCCGGAGTTACAAAAATGCGAGCAAGATAATAAGAAGCGCCAGGCATTGCAGGATTGACCTGTGGATCTGTTACAATATCTTTCGATAGCGACTCAACTTCTCCCTTCACAACCATCTGAGGAGAGTGGGAGAACGAGAAGAAACTAACATCAACAGGAAGCCCCTTACGGATACTATCAATAAACTGCGGGGAAACCTTTGCATCAATAAGAAGTCCCTCGTGAAGAGGCACAATATCCATAATCTTCTGACCCGGCTGAATCACTGCACCGACAGTCTGCACCTGTAAACCAACCACCTGGCCAGAAGCAGGTGAGCGTATCTCTGTATCTGCAAGTTCCTGAGCAAGTGCTCTTGTCTTTTCAGCATCAGCATCAACTTCAAGTTGAACCTGAGAGAGCTGAGAAGCTGTATTTGATCTGATATCCTGAATCTTAAGCTCCAAATCCCTCTGCTGAGTCAGTGGTGCAAAACCTTCCTTGACGAGTTGCTTAATACCTGCATGTTGATCATTCAGAATCTTCAGAGTCATCATGCGCGATAAAAAGAGCTGCCGCTGATTTTGTATATTCTGTTCAACCAATACTCGATCAGGATCGTTTTTCAAATCTTTATGAAACTTAATGGACCCTGCTCCCCTCATCTCCGCGATGAGCCGATCTGCAGTAGCCCTCATACCAATATAACGCTGATGTGCCTCATCGTATCGAGCTTGAGCCGTTTGTTTGTCAAGTTTGATCAATACATCACCCTCACGGACAATCTGTCCCTCCCTGACATAGACATTTTGAATTTTTCCTCCATGCAAATTCTCCACTACCTTACGCTTTGTTGCAATACTAACGATTCCCTGTGAAGGAACCCCCTCATCAAGCGGAGCAAAAGCGGCCCAAAGTAAAAAACCACCAAATCCAACAAGTAATATCCATATTCCGAGACGTATTGAACTACGAGTATTGCTATACTCACCATGATTTTCCTTTATTGCAGGTGCAGTCTTGTTTGTTGCCACGAGATCACGAATACTCATTGCTATCCTTTAAACATTTGACAAAATAATTGTATCAGGCTTCAGATATTACTGGTTGTGCACTCACAGGACGCATCGCAGCTAAAACCTGATCACGTGGTCCGCAATGGATAATTTTTCCAGCGTGCATTACCACTAATAGATCCGCTGTACCCAAAACACTGGGCCGATGTGTAATTAGAATTACTGTTTTACCAGTCTTTCTTAAATCAATGACTGCATCAAGCAGTGACCTTTCACCGGCATCATCAAGGTTTGCATTAGGCTCATCGAGTACAATGATTGCCGGATTGCCATACATTGCTCTCGCAAGACCGAGGCGCTGCTTCTGTCCACCAGAAAGCATACCCCCAGCTTCTCCTATCTGTGTATCATAACCGCGCGGAAACCGCAAAATCATCTCATGAATACCAGTACGTTTAGCTGCCTCAATCACCTTTTTGGGATCAACCTCGGCAAAACGTGCAATATTTTCAGCAATAGAGCCATCAAATAACTCTATATCCTGAGGAAGATATCCAATATGTGGTCCAAGTTGCATCCTGTCCCAGCTCTCTATCGGTTCCCCATCAATAAGAACTCGTCCCTTCCTGCTTTGCCATACACCGACAATACATCGAGCAAGCGTTGATTTGCCAGAACCTGAGGGCCCAATCACCACTGCTACTCTACCAGCAGGAAATACAACATCAAGATCATGCAAAATAGGTGTTTCACGACCATCGGCAATTGCAGAAAGTCCCTCAAGCCTCACTTCGCCCAAAGGATCCTGATGTGTAACACCAACCTGACGTTCCGGAAATTCATCAAGAAGCTTCTCCAATCGAAGAAATGCCACGCGTGACTGAACAAATGGCTTCCAGGTAGCCACTACAAGATCAAGCGGTTGAAGCGCCTTCGACATCAGTACATTGGCTGCAATCATCGAACCAGCCGCCATCTTACCCTGAATTACCATGAGGGCACCAGCACCGAGGGTCAGAGATTGCATGCTGTAACGTATAAACTTAGCAAAAGCCTGCTGACGATGCTGTCTCTCAAGTGATGATTCCGCTTTTACAAGCGAAGCATCATGCATTTTGAACCAGCGCACTCTAAAGTTCCCAGCCATGCCCATTGCATGCACTGGCTCTATGTTTCTGAGTTTGCTCTGTACAAAACGATAGCTTTCGTTACCAGCTTCCGCCGATTTCTCTATCTCTTTAGTGGAAAGCCGATGCGTCTGCCATGTCAAGCCAAGCTGGATAACCGCAAATGCAATAGAAAGCCAGCCTAGAAATGGGCTGAGTAAAAATATCACTGCAATATAAACAGGAGTCCACGGAGTATCAAAAAATGCTATCATGCCGTTGGCCGTCAGAAACTGACGAATATTGGTCAAATCAGAAAAGGCTTCGACCACATTATGTCGAGTACGTTTCAGATAAGCCTCAAAACTCGCGTTAAAAACGAGCGAGTTAAGCGCTTCATCCAAGCGGACTCCGACACGTACGAGAAGGCGTGAGCGAATCCACTCAGCAAAAGCCATAACACCATAAAAAAACAAAAGAAATAATGTCACCATAAGGAGTGTCAACTCACTACCGCTCTTCATAACACGACCATATACCTGGAGCATGTATATGGTCGGCGTCAGCATCAGCACATTAGCTATAAGACTGAAAATACCTACCCATACAAACTCTCTGCGAAACGTCCAGAGCTGTCGGGTTATTGCACTACGGTTAAAAAATTCAGGTTTCATTAAAGGATCTACTTCCGGATAAGAGTTAGCCCAGTGGCTACTTGTTTGAAGTTTGAGAAGCTTGTGGGGGAGACTGCAAAGCTGTCAGTACTTCCTGACAGGTACCAAAACGCTGAACCTGACCATCAACAAGGACAAGCATATGCTCTATTGCCCCAAGAATATTCAAGCGATGTGTCATGACAATTACGGTTGTTCCCTTTGACCTCAGCAATTTTACTGCATTGAGCAGAGCAGCATCACCAGCTTCGTCAAGGCTTGAATTCGGCTCATCAAGCACCACAAACTTCGGCATTCCATATAACGCACGAGCCAACGCAACACGCTGCCGTTCTCCCCCCGAAAGAAACGAACCATCATCACCTATCTGTGTATCGTACCCCTTCGGAAGCTGTTCAATAAAGTCGTTAAGGGCAACCATCCGACATGCTTCACGAACCTTCTCAATGTCTGGCTCACCAAAGCGGGCGACATTTTCAGCAATCGAACCTTCAAACAACTCAACATTTTGAGGTAAATAGCCTACATGCTGCCCAAGCTCTTCTTTATCCCACTGATAAATATCATTTCCGTCAAGCCTAACTTTTCCCTGCATTGCAGGCCATATACCCACCAAAAGCCTTGCAAGGGTGGTTTTGCCTGATGCAGACGGGCCTACTATGGCAAGAGAACCTCCGGGGGCCACCCTGAACGTTACTCCTTTAAGAATTTGTACCGGACTTCTGGGAGCACCAGCAATAACACCCTCAACAGAAAGATAGCCAGTGGGTGCCGGTAACGCCATCCCCTTTGCAGTAATAGGAAACTCTTTTAGCAAAACTTCAAGGCGATTGAACGACTCCATAGTGCTTTCAACCTGGCGCCAGCTCCCAATAATCTGCACAAGAGGCGCTAGCACCCTACCTCCTAAAATTGAAGCAACAATCATGCCAGAACCATGCAGTTCACCCTTCAGAGTGAGCCAGCATCCCATACCAAGTAACAGAGAACCTAAAAGACTCTGGACCAATTTAGACAAAGCTGCATTAGTGCCCCCATAATCCGAAGCAACAGCCTGCTGAACAAGAAACTCACGCTGACGACCAATCCACCGTTTATGAATATCACCCAGCATCCCCATCGACTCAATTACCTGTGCATTTCGAATTACTCCATCAGCATAATTCTGAGTAATAATTGAACCACGATTAGCAGCCATCAGTGGTTCACGAATACGACGTTCATTAACGATACCAATCGCAAACTGCGCCAAAGCACCTGCTACTGCAAACCAGCCGAGAGCTGGACTCATAAAAAAAATCAGAACAAGAATAAGTAGAGCAAAAGGGGCGTCGACAAAAGCCAGCAGTACCTGTGAAGGAAGAAATTCTCGAATTGTTTTAAGGTCTCGCAATGCCTGCGCTCCACCAACGGGTAGATTTAAAAGCCGCGCTGAAAAAATCGCACTGAAAACTCGTTCCCGTAACCCCTTGTCGAGTTCTATGCCAGCATCATGCATCACTTGACGGCGTACCCACTCCATTGCCTCAAGCAACGCATAAGCGCCGACCACCAAAATGGTGAGCATCAGCAACGTGATATGACTGCGACTGTTAACTACACGGTCATAAACCTCCATCATATATGCACTGGGCGCAAGCACTAATGCATTAACAAACAAACTGAAAAAAAAAGCTTGTTTAAGAGAAGGGAACATAAGCGCAAGAGCATCTCGCAAGGGGGAATTATCTTTAACTTTTTTCACATCAGGGTATGCTTACATCATTATTCATCTTTTCAACATCATCACCCACCCCCCACATTCTTATCGTATCATTGTGAGCAGGTTTGATTATCACCAATTAAGCGGGAAGTGACGCTATCAAAGCCTGCTCATAGGCACTGTGAGCGGTTTGGGCTATCGCCAATTGCATTTGCAGACGACGGATTTCATTTTCAGCCACCTTTGCGTTCAATAATTGCTTCTGAGCTTCTTCAGAAAGTTCAGAAACTTTATACGTTTTACCGTTATGGGTCAATGTCGGTTCATCGCTCTTCGTTTTAGCCATAGCTCAACAGTCCTCTTTTGTTAATCCTTTTGTTTATTTAACTACTTTATCGGCTCATATTTTATAACATTTTAACCAATTTACCAAACTTTTGTTCTTTCTTTTAGGGAACAATGTTCATATATGGGTGTTACTGTAAGCTCTTGACTGATCCCTCATCCATTGTCAGTAAAATATTCTAACCATACATCCTTAGGACTAGTATGTTTTGAACTTCTTTTATCTTGGTATCGAGGTAAATCGACATCTCCGCAATCAAATCCCTACCTTCTTCATGAGCCTTTTTCACTTTTACCATCATCACATAGAGATCAGAAGTCATGATCGTAGAAATTGCTGATTGTATGTCTGACATCCCTTTGTCAAGGAGTCTTATCGCTCGTTCAGTTCTCTCAAGTTCAGCATAGATACTTTCGCCTGCTACAGCCTCGGGACTTTCATACCATTGGTCAAGTATATGCTGCATCTTCATGGTGTCTTTTTGTGCATAGGCTTCGTTTAATTCAGCCATCAACTTTGTACGCAGCGTTCGAGACCGGACTTCCATTGCCTTATCCGGATGAATGATAGAAGCAATTTTTCTATACATTCTCTTTGTCTCTTTATAATCCTGAACAGCATGTGACACAGCCTTCGTTTTGAAGGTTATATTATTTCTGGTATATTTCGTATTTACTGCTGATTTCTTATTATCTTGTTTTATGTGCATTACATCAGATCCATACTCAGTGTTCTTAACCCTTAGTTCAGAGATCTGGGCATTGAGCCAGTTCAGTTCATTCTGCTTTTTACCCACTTCGTTTGCATATCGCTGCTGAAACTGCTCGACAGTTTTGTTTAACTCCTGCAACCTGCTCTCCATTGCTTCGTGAAGGCTCAGCAATTTCTCTCCATATGCCTTCCTTTCAGCAAGTTCAGCTTCCATCGCTATTTTATCCATTCAAGCACAAACAGCTTGATTTCGATTACTTTTGAACTCATGGTAAATCTTTTCCCCTTCTGTAACTTAAAACCCTACCTTTTTTTGAGATGCAGGACTTTACAATGTAAAAAATAGATGAAGCATTGTTCAAGCCAACAAGTTTAGGATGATGATGTTGCATTACTGACTTTTGTATAGTTGCCAACTTCGGTTGAAGGGGTATTATTACTTCATACACCAGTGACGATGCCAGGTGCCTGTATGAATTTCACTCTTTCAACAGTGATGTGATGAATGTCCTCCCTTATTTTTTCCAATAAAAAAGCCCCCGCTACTAGAAAGTGTATCGAGGGCTTAACTTTACCCCACTGCCTTAAGAGCAGTAGGGGGTTTTTCCTTTAAGCAGCGATCATTATACGTAATGCAGATCACCTGCAGCATTACCGAGGGAAGACGAGTCAACAAGACCAAGCAACTTGAGCTCAGTAGTCTGAACTATGTTGTCACCGCCCTGCTCAATGTAATGGTAAATTGCAGAGTGGGTTTGACCATGAGCAATAATGATACCACCATCTCCGGCACCTGCAACAATTGTATCAGTAGTTGCCCAAGCAGCGACAGTAGCAAAATCAACTATTTGATTGTCTGTCATACCAGTACCTATCTGAGTCAAAACCAGCGCATTATCCTGGCCGGTAGCAGATGTGAAATCAACAGCAACATCGAACTTTGTTACCAAGTTAAAACCAACACCAGTACCCACATGATCTGTCGCAGCAAAAGCAGCATGATTAAACAGAATCTGGTCAACACCAGAAGTGAAACCATTTATGTGGTCATAACCAGCAGATACACCATTTGTGCCTCCATCATTCTGTGAATTGAATTTGACACCAGTAGCAGCAGTTGTAACAATATTGATGGTATCTTCACCAGCATTACCCTGCACAGTATAACTACTCAAACCAGCACCTATAGTGATGGTGTCTTTACCGGCACCTCCAAAGACGTCAACAGCATGGTCAGCAAGATCTCCTACAACTACACCTACAATGCCAGTATCAGCACCTGTTGTAGTTACGTCTATCACAAGGCTGTGGCCTGTAACTACAACAAAATGAGCGCCATCGACTATTGCCGTCGTGTTGGCTATGCCATTGTTGTCTTTAGCATGTATAGTCAGGAGATTACCGGCATCTGTTTGTGTAACTGCAGAGTCTTGAATTAAAAGACCTGTGGTAGTAGCACCAGAACCTATGCTATTAAATTCGATGACATCAACACCACTCAGATTGTAATCGCTACCATGCGCAACCGTATCACCAATAGTACTGTCAAGACGTGCATTAATATGTAATGTGTCTGTACCTGCACCAAGGTTGAACGTACCATGTACGTGGTCTAAAACACCGCCACGGCTCTGGTCATTGTCTGTATAGACGTGGTCATTGCCTTTACCAGTAATGACTGTAGAAAGGTCATTATTGTTAGAAGCACTAACATCACCTGCTAACCAATCATAGAAAGTATTGTCACCATCACCGAGGTTGTAGGTAACTGTGCGATCAAAAATATTGTGATACACAACATCGTTACCTGCCTGGGTGGTATAGCTCACAACGCCGTTAGCATCAGTGGCATCATCGGTGAACGCTACATTTTGATTCTGTTGGTTAATTTGTTTCGTATTGAAAACAACATTTTCTATGGAAGCGATTCCTGTATGATTTAGCTGACCACCAACTCCAAACAGTCCTATGTTTTCATTATACACACCGAAATTCAACTGCAGTGTATCACTACCACCGTTACCGTTAACTGAGTCAGCAGTCTGTACCTGGCCCAGGTAGTCAGCTACAAATAGATCGCTTCCACTACCACCAACCAACGTATCTGCATTATATGTATAATAGAGACTGTTGACTAATGTAACAATACCAAGATTTCCTGTCACTGTGACATTTGAATTGTGGTGTATCGTTACTCCAGCAAGCGTCAGTGCAGAAGCATCGATGACCAGTTGCGTACCTGCAGGTACATCACTATCAACCCAGATATCAAGCGTCTTAGTTGATGAAGATGAAACTAACGCATTTGTCAGCTCAAGATCCCATGTTTGCGGAAGATTACTTGCAGACTGGAGTTCAATTCTTTCCAGACCGGTAATATTTGACAAGTCATCTGCAGTAATATTTGCGCCATCAATGACTCTCAACGTATCACCACTACCAGCTCCATAATTTAGAACAGCCTTAGCGTTTACTGTTGCGTCATTTGCGATAACCAACTCATTGTTTGCAACTGTATTAGATGCCTCAAGATCAAATTTGTTGGTATTACTGAAGGTTACATTGGTAATGTCGATGGTATTGCTACCTGAATAATGCGTTGTGTCAACTGTAAAACGATCAGAACCAGCAGAAATTGTTGTTAACAGGTTATCCGTTATAACAATATTGCTACCCAAGAGAGGTGTGAAACCGTTACCTACACCATCGAAATTAGCTCCTTTACCATCTAGCTCCAACACTTCAACAGCTGTAACATGCTCAGCTTCAGATTTACTGATGTTATCACTTCCCGTAAGAATGATGGTATCAACATTAGCTCCACCTGTGATAGTATCATCGACAGTCAAAACGTTTGGAACGATATAAAGTGTATCTTTACCATCACCAAGATCGACAGTATCGTGTCCAAAACCAAGATATACAGTATCGTTTCCTTTGCCTGTAATGACATGGTCATTACCAAGAACACCATCAAGGTGAATAACATCATTACCTGTGCCTGTTGTAACAGTCAGATTATTGTTATCTCCTCTAAGATCAATCTGCAGTGCCCCAGTAAAGGTATGAGCATCCACTGTTTGTATCGTAGGATTCAGGGCCGTGAGAATGGTCAAATCATGAAGTCCAGCCGCATCACCATCAGCGACATTCAACGTTGTAATGTTAGAATCTAAAGTGGTCACAGTTGCAGCATGACCAGCAACAGTAACGTTCAAAGTTTCCACACCACCATTAGCAGCAGTTACACTCCCTATCTGAATATTGCCAATTGGGCTAATATTGTAATTGTTGCCCAAAATTAAATTAACCGCATCTGCAGCCCCAGCAACCACGCTATCCTGGAAATGAACTTGAACATCAGCAGTATGTGTTACGTTTGTAACCTTTACGTCTACTAACGCAGTTAGCTGATCAAACAATACTGAACCCGTGGAATTATAACTTTCAACAGTTTTTATCCCATCGCTTCCAGAAAAGTCAAAACCAACCGATCCCGCATTATCCATAGTTACCTTGACAGCCTCAATACCATGCAATTCAAAAGCACCCTTATAAGCTGCACCTACTGCGGTATTGTCGGAATAAAAAAGAGTATCAGCCCCACCATTACCAACAAGGTTATCACCAGCTGTCAACGTATCACGAGTAGCAACGTATGTATCATTACCAGATGTCCCAGCAAATGCAGGAGAAATATCTGCACCTGCAGTAAGGGTAAAATTCTTTCCAACAAGCAACGGAGTACCAACTGCAGAACGACCTGCAACACCTGCAGCTATTTCAAAACGTCCTGATGTAATGTAATGAATTGCTGCAGCTTCGTCATTATTAACCCCAAGCCACTTAGCATAACCAACCAGATCTGGATTTGCAGCAAAATAAGCGGCTGCATCAAAGGTTATAGTCCGTCCCTCATTGACACCGTATTGGATATAATGCTGTGCCGCGGTTATAAAATCACCATCAGTGATACCATCAGCACCAAGCCAGTTTATCAAATCCACGTTAGACGCAAGGTAATCATAAGCATTAAAACTAATTGTCCGATTCTCAATACCCGTAGCAACATAAGTATTATAATGCCATGCAGCATTCGCTGAATCAGTAGCATTTAATACATGATCTTGCAAGGCCCAATTTCTGAGATCCCCGTAGGACGCTATATAATCCCAGCTTGAGAGTGAGCCTGACGTAATTGTAGCCATAGTTTATTCCTTTTTTTTGTTGATTAGTTGTATTTGCTTATCACAATTAAATTATTACACACAAAGCCGGTAGTTTTACGCCAATTTTACAGTTACCAAGCAACCTTATAATATATTTTTTTTTAATCTTTACTGCAAGTGCCCTATTAATCATTTATACACTGGTGAAAGGTAGGTAATTTTAACCAAAAAAAAAAATCTACTGCACACTTTTATAACAGCCTATCTGAGTTCATAAAATAAACAGCACAACGGTCAAGCTTTCTTTAAATTCTTTGATATCATCGTATTCATTTCAAACTACACGTCCCCATATGGGCTTATTATAATACACTCTTATGAAAGTACCAAAAAAAAACAAATGCTGCGTAAATATTTCCCTTATGATGGACGTGATTATGCGCTGCTTTACATTTTTCATCAAAACAGTCTGGTACTACTCCCTGAATGGTTACGCCTTCCTGAAGAAATGAGCGTGGAGAGTGATGGAATTTTCTTATTCTTTCACATCGCAAAACCGCATCACTAACGGGACTAAGGCATCCAGTAGTAGTAGAGCATACGTAATGAAATTATTTTGAGAAATAACTTACAAACCGAAGAAGTAATAAAACGGTGAGGTTGCGATAGATAAACAGCGTTGGTTATCCTCTTAAAGCCTTACATTTACTTGCCCTCACAGAAGATTAAACTATAGCTCATGAATGTTACACTTAGCTTCCACTATCCGAAAGATTTCGAACTCACTCCGTGACAGTATGCTGAAAATTTATTCCGTATTATGTTCGATTATGGCAAAAAAACCTCTTTTGTTACCTTACATCTTACGGAAGGATCGCCTGACTCACATAAAACATGTTTCTCAAACTTGGTATAATAACGATCACAAACATAAAATTCTTGTCATTGATGCATCTACACCGACGCCTGATCAGGATTCGGGCTCTTTAGATACATTTCTTGCATTACAAGTGTTAGTTGAGCTGCATTATGACGTTACTTTTATTCCTTCTGATCTTAAGCGTAATAAAAATTATACCAGCAATATTGCCTCACTCGGTGTAAGATGCTTACATAAAAAGGAGATATATTCAATTGAAAATTTTCTTTCCGCTACCGGGAAGTTTTTTGATGTCGTCATGCTCTACAGGCTTGGCATCGCTGAATCTCATTTACCAAACGTTCGCAAGCTGGCCCCACAAGCCAAAATTGTTTTTAATACCGTAGACTTACATTTTTTGCGTGAAGAGCGGATTGCCGAGGTTGAAAATTCAGAACTGCTCCGCAGTAATGCAGCAAGAACAAAAGCTATAGAGTTGGCTATGATGCGTTCTGTTGATGCAACAATTGTTTTGAGTTCTGCTGAATTTGACCTTGTCCGGAACGTTGCCCCATCGGTAAACTGTTATCTGCTACCCTTCTTTCGTCGTATACCCGGCCGCTCCAATCCATTTTCAAAACGCAAAGATATTGTCTTTATAGGAGGATTTAAACATCAGCCGAACATTGATGCCATAACTTATTTTATTAATGATGTATGGCCTTTAGTGCGCAGGAGAATTGCTGATGTACATCTGCTTATTTTAGGAAGTCACCCAACAAAAGCAGTCTATAACTCCGCAAAAAATGATGATCGGATAAAAGTTGTTGGCTTTGTTAAAAATCTGAACGATTATTTTGATATCTGTCGGATGTCAGTGGCACCGATCAGAACTGGTGCCGGTATCAAAGGAAAAATTGTCACCAGTGCCGGTTATGGAGTGCCTTGTGTGGCAACTTCACTCGCTATAGAAGGCATGGGTCTTACTCCTGAATCTGACATTCTTGTGGCTGATACACCAGCAATATTTGCAGAAAAGGTTATTAAACTGTATAACGATGAGGTTTTATGGACTTCAATCAGTAACAACGCACTTGAATTCATGGAAAGTCAATTTGCGTACCAAGCTGGTAAAACAAGGCTGGAGCTGTTTTTCTCTTCAATTATTCAAGAAAGCCGCGAGCAATCTCTTCCATCGCCTCCCGAAAAAGACCAGGCGTCTGCCGAAAGATCGATCGGAGTAAAGAATAAGCTTACCGTGGTTGTGGAAATTCCTTCTTTTGATAAGGGAGGCCTTGAAAAAGTTGTTCTTGATTCCGTAGTCGCTTTTGATAAGGAACTTATTGATTGTATCATTGTTACCAGTGGTGCGTTAGGGCATCTCAGCCAGCAAGCTGAGGCGTGCGGGATTAAAGTCGTACAGTTTCCTGATAACAACCGTGAGTTTGCTTATCAGCATTTTCTTGAAATGCATAGGCCTCAGCTCTCAATATCCCACTTCTCACATCAAGGTTATCCACTCTTTCATGCATTGTCAATACCAAACATTACGTTTATACATAATGTTTACGCTTTTATGAGCGACGAACAGAGAAATATATTTCTTCGTTCTGATCCTTATGTACAATTGTACATTGCTGTCTCACCTAAAGCCGCCACCTATGCTGAACATAATCTCTCGGTTTCAAAAGATAAAATCATCATTATACCCAACGGCCTTTCATTAAGCGAGCATGAACAACGGGAAAAGCGTGATCAGTGTCTGTCACGGCAACAGTTCGGTTTTGCGAAAAACGATTATGTTTTCATTAACCCTGCTTCCTACAATCTTCATAAAGGTCATTATGTGATGGTTGAAGCCTTAAAAATTGTACGCAAGACCAGAAACGACATAAAGATACTTTGCGTCGGCAATGAAATTAATTCTCCCCATATAAAACAACTCAGAAAATATATTAAATCAGTCGGCCTGACTGATCACATGCTTATGCCTGGTTATTTCAAAAATATTGAGGATGTCATGCGCATATGTGATGCCTGTCTGATGCCATCGTTTATTGAAGGTTGGAGTATTGCTATGAATGAAGCTATGTTTTATCGAAAACCGCTGATTCTTACCGATACCGGAGGAGCATCGGAAGTTATCGAAAATAACGATATCGGTATTCTCATCCCTAACGAATACGGGTTATCCGACTCTCTGGATCGTCAAACCCTTGATGAACTGGCTTACACGCCACATCGTTATAAAATTTCAGCCCTAATCGCTAACGCAATGATCAATTTTGCTGATAATCGTCAATATTGGAAACAGGCCGGTGAACTTGGTCGTCAGAAAATATATAGCCGCCACTCTTTTTCTTGTGTAGTAAAGCAATATGAAGAACTGATGGTAAAGGTCGCTCAACAAAGTTTAGTTGAAACTTTATGACGATAAAAAGATACACTTCGGCTTTACTCTATTGGCTTGGTAATCATTTCTTTATGAATTGGACGCCCTATCTGCTACGACACTGGTTTTTACGAGAATTCTGCAATGTTAAGCTGGGACATAATTCAAGTATCTGCATGGGTTGTTTTATTACTGGACGGAAGTTAGAAATAGGTAATAACTCAGTCATAAACAGGTATTCATATCTTGATGGACGTGTTTCACTGAAAATAGGTCATAATGTCAATATATCTCACTATGCTTTGATTCAAACACTAACACACGACCCTCAAAATATTGACTTCAACTGCCAGGAAAAACCTGTTGTTATCCATGATTATGTCTGGATTGGGGCAAGAGCTATTATCTGTCCTGGAGTAACCATTGGTGAAGGGGCTGTTGTAGCTGCAGGGGCTGTTGTAACAAAAGATGTTGCCCCATTTACGATTGTTGGAGGTAATCCTGCAACATTCATAAAGAATAGAACAAAAGGATTGCGCTATCAAACGAGATATTTTCCGCTGTTTGATACTGATATACAATAATTATTCAGACAGTACATTACAACATATTTATCTGTAAATAATTTTTTTAAAAACTTTCCAGATAACTGATGATTTAATCAATTTAAGCTCATTGTTTTGATTTTCTATTGTTTGCATTAATTGAGAAAGCTGGTTTTCCATGATCTGAATGTTATACTCCTTCTCCAGACATTGCTGCTCTAATACCATGACTTTATCTTTGCTCTCCAGACGTTGCTGCTCTAATACCATGACTTTATCTTTGCTCTCCAGACATTGCTGTTCTAATACCATGACTTTATCTTTGCTCTCCAGACATTGCTGTTCTAACCAGGTAATGGATTTTTTCTGTGCAAGAAGCTCCTTATAAGCTCCTGCATGCTTTGGAGTTATGTATTTTTCAATTAGCTCTGGTCGGTCATGCAAAAATTTTTCATCACTGTGGATAGTCGAATACCCACCCATAGTATATTTAGAAATAAGAACAGGCAGATAACATGTGGCAATATTATCATTTGCAAATAAACGGATGTTTATCTCCCAATCCGACCAGCTTTTATATGTCTGATCAAAGTAGCCATATTTTTCAAAAACCTCCTTCCTGTAAAATATTGATTGATGACAGATATTCTGAAATATGAGTTTGGCCAATGTATATTCACTACCAAAAGTCTGGTTAAAACCACCAAATTCGTTAAAACCATATATAACATCATGAGAGACAACTTCTTTCCGTGAAAAAATATTTTTCAATACATCACAGTTTTTTAAAACATCATCACTTCCCAGAAAATATACCCACTCACCCTCTGACATTCGGATTCCTTTGTTCATAGCATCATAGATGCCATTATCAGGTTCTGAAACCCATCGGATGTGCTTATGATGATCGGCAAGTTGAACAAGCAATTCTCTAGTTCCATCCGTAGAATTACCATCAACAATGACATGCTCAATGTTCCGGTAAGTCTGAACAGCTACACTCTGAACACACGCTTCAAACAGTGCCTTTGCATTAAACGTTGGAGTGATTATAGATACTTTGGGAATACTATTTTTCATTTAACGATTGTATATAGTATAAAAATATAGTGCTGAATATTTCGCATATTTTCCCGGATATGGTTTATTCGCATGCATTGCCTATACAGAACAAGAGCAAATTCAAATTTTTCTCAAAACACACCGTACCCAGCCTGAACCATCCGGGCTGATTTCTATGATATCAGCAAGACCTTGTATTGTTTCGGTAAGACTGAACGACTGTTGTTTATTTGAAATAATTACATCACGGTTCTCCACGCTGAAATTCCACTGATGAAACCCTTCCCAGTTTTCCTTTATAGCTTCATTTGCTGAATGATCTGTTAAAATATATCCACCTGGTCTGCAAACTTTGATCATCTCAAGAATAGCCCTGTTTGGATCGTAACTGTGATCAAGAGTGTTGCGAGCATGGGCTAAATCAAAAACAGAGAAAAATTTTTCTGAAAGACATTCACTATCACATTTGATTGTCCGCAAGATTGGTAAGCCATCAGGGAAAGGAAGGGTATCGTAATGATCCGCCAAAGCATCCGTAGCAATAAGCTCTATCTCATACCCTTTGTAACACTTACCAAGAGAACTCATAGGTCCGGCGCCGACATCAAGAATTTTTGGTCTTCCAATACATTCTTCCAGAAAAACTGCGAGATAAGGCTGCAACTCTGTATGAGGATTGATACGAAAGGCATAATCTTCAGGCCATTCAGCACCTTTTGTCTGCAGATATCGGGTCCAGAAAAGAATTTCGTGATTTACTCCAGAAAGCCACTTGATTTTATCAGTCATCATCATTACTATTATTGATGTATTTTTATATTTTTTTAATCCTCATGGCGCAATTTAGCATAAATATTGTTTCCCTGGCAGCATCATCTTTTCAGATAAAAACAACATTTTAAGAGATACAATCACCCTAATACACAGACTTGAGCACAGGTAAAAGGTTTCTTTTCAACATCCTTCACGGTTTCTTTCCTGATGTCACTACAACAAATTACAGGCTCAATACATGAAATGGTCGATGGTGGCCTTGAGTATTTCAAAAACCCGGAACTTAAAATATCCTGGGGAGGGCCATTCAACGGCCAGGAATTCAGAAAAAAAATATTTCTCAATCTTCTTGATAATTTTTCTTTTAAAGCTGTGGTAGAAACAGGAACCTATCGGGGAACAACTACAGATTTTTTTTTATCGACATCACGGCCTGTCTATACGACAGAATCACAATACCGCTACTTTGGCTATGCGTTAATTCGCTTTCTTTCAAAATGGAAACATATTCGTCTTTTCCGAAAAGACAGCAGGGATTTTCTGAGATCACTTGCTGCAAGAAGATCCTTCCCTAAAAAAAATGTTTTTTTCTATCTTGACGCTCACTGGCAAGAAGATCTGCCGTTAGTTGAAGAACTTGACATCATTGTTTCAAACTGGAGAAATTCCGTCATTATGATCGATGATTTTTGCGTTCCGGACACCAATTATGGATATGACAATTATGGGGAAGGCAGAGTTTTGAAACTCGATTATCTGAATCCTGTGATTATTCCCAATAATATTCCACTCTTCTTTCCGTCAGTTGGATCTGAAGAAGAAACGGGTGAAAAAAGAGGATGCATTGTTCTCGGTACTGAAAACGACACCGGATCTATTCTTGACAGAATCCCAACACTTAGACGTTATTACATATAAATTCGCAGCTTCATATTGTTTTTTATTCTCCATCAAAAGTATCCCTCTAATTTGCTGAGATTTTGGACAAAATCGGTTGAAGAATGTCTTGATTTCAACAAGTCAAATGCATTTTTCCATCGATGCTGCCGTTCTGTAACATTCCCCAATGCCTCTTCAATTCGCAAAGCATAAGCCTGCGGTTCAGCTACATCTTCTACCGGATAACCGGTACGTTCATTTATAAACTCAGGAATTCCGCAAACAGCAGAAGCGACAACGGGTAAGCCATGCGCAACAGCCTCTAATACAACATTCGGCAAACCATCCCACGATGAGGTATAAAAAAAAAGCGCATAGTCATTTGACTTAATGATTTCACCAAAAGAATCATATGAACCATGTAACCGAACATTCGGAAGTTCGTTCAGCTCCTGCTCATATTTTTTGTCCTGATGATCATAGGTATAACCATAAACGTCGAATGAAACATCCGGCAGCTGTCTGGCTACACCAATCAGTAAATCCGGACGTTTCTGCCGGGTAAGACGTCCAGCCCATAGAACCCTTTGATTGGATGCTGAACGGTACTGATGCTCTTCTGGGATAAATGTAGGAAAATATAAGGTGTGAACTTTTTCCGTTGAAATACCAAACTGAAGTTTAAGTTCCCCGGGATAGAATACAGAGTCGCACATAAGACCTTTAAGATATGGCCAGCAATCAGGAAGGTAAAATCTGGGATAGCTCCATCGAACATTGTTATTATCAAAATCATCACAAAATGCACTGGCAAAGATGGTCTTTTCTACAGCAAGAAGTGATTTTCCATACTTTTTTATCATTTCCCAGCCAAGCTGTGAATTAATAACATGGATAATGCGGGCAGATGACTGAAGAACCAGCCTGGTTAAGACTCTCAGTCGCTGATCTTCAGATAACTGACTTCCGATAGTACCTATTTCAATAAAACGTGCTTTTTGGGGAAGGCGCTCTTTCCATGGTGAATTTGCGTTAAGCGTAGCAATAACAAGTACATTTTTTCCAACTGACAAAGCTGCATTAACATGATGAAGTACCCCTAAATCGGCTCCCCCACGCATCAGCCATGGAACAAGAATGATAACATCAGGATTATAATCACTGATCATTGAACAACATTCAGCGTATACTTCACCGGGAATTGTCTCCAATGGAGGTTCATATCTCCTGAAACGGTTGATAAAATCATGCGTTGGAAACAGATCAGGTTCGATCTGTGAAATGCTGCGAAGTTCAACCACTGCCCACTCCGGAATAACAGATATTTGTTCTGAAAATTCTCTCTGTTTCCATATTTTGTTTCTGATTAATTGAACCACTTTTTCCCCAAACCTATTCTTTCTCTTACCGTTACTGTCAGGTACCTCTGGCTCTACGGTTTTGTTGATCCAAATTTCAGGATTATCAAAAAATGTTGTGACAGGTATAATGGCGTTGCAACTTATATCGTTGGTTAGTCTTGATGCTGGTTTTCGCCGATAAAAATGCGCAGTTTTATGGGCAATGATGTGTCGAAATCCATTCGCAACAATTTCCAGATTCCAGTGCCAGTCTTCATATCCAAATCCGGTTTGTCTCACATCAGCCGGATGATAGGGATTTTTCAGGTACATTTCCCGCATTCCAAAAGAGCAAGCCGTCCAGGGATGAATGCTCAGACAGTTAGCCATAGGATAGTTTTGCTGTTCATCCATATCGATCGATCTGGCAATACAGAAATCACTGCCAAAAGTAATCTGGTATTCAGGGTGAACAGTAACGTCGCCTGTTTTTGCCTGAACTGTCCTCATTGCTTCAATAAGCCAGTTTTCGGTATAATAATCGTCACCATCGAAAATGCCTATAAATGTACCTTTTGCTTTCTGGATACCGAGGTTTCTGGATAGTCCGGGATCCCTGTTGTTAGCCTGGATTATCTGATCATATTTGCGGAGCAAAGGACTTGAGCTGACAACACGGACTGTCTCAGCATCAGCTGCATCAAGCACTGAAACCAATTCAACACCAACCCCATTATTATCTGCAAAACGGCGTAATCTTTCAAGCCCCAACAATGTATGGTGAGCAATAAGACCCTCAGAATGAAAAGTTACTATAGCACTTATGAGGGGGGGCTGATGATCAGAAGATAATTCCATAAAAAATACTTGATAAAATTTGCCTTTCATTCATGTACCAAGCTAGCGCTGTTCAATGTAATAAAACGCTCTGAAATAACAGGAGACGACATTCTTATCATGCAGTTCAAGCTTCGTTTCGAACGGCCCGGCCTTTGCGGCTAACCATACGATATTGATAACGAAAGCGTGCTGATGCGTAAAGTATTAAACATTAAAGAGTCTCTGTTCTTTTCCAGCGGTTGTGGAGCCAGAGCCATTCTGAGGGGTAGCGGTAGATAAAGCGCTCAATAACTTTGGTATAGCGCCTAACAAGTTCTTCTGCATCAGTTTTGGCTGTGCCAAGTCCAGTAAGATCAATTTCCTCTATTTCGACTTTATAACGGCCACCATCAGTTCTGTAACACATAGCGACGAAGAGCGGTACTCCGGCTTTAAGCGCAAGATAGGCTGGGCCAAGAAAAACAGTAGTTCTACGTCCAAGAAATTCAATAAAAAAAGTGCCGATCAAATCTGACTGATCGCCAAGAATGGTTAAGAGCCCGCCTTTACGGAGAGTTCTAAGGCCCTCGCGAAGGGCATTGTCGTCATAGACAATCCTGTTGCCACGCATCGTTCTCAACATATTGATCTGCTTATCTATCGCATGATTTTTCAGTTTTTTGACCACAATTGTCAAGGGATGCACCTGTAATCCACTACAAAAAGCGAGCAGTTCCCAGTTACCGAAATGTGCAGAAACCAATACCCCCCCCTTTTTCCGGTCAATGGTTTGTGCAAAAACAGTACCGGCATCGACATCCAGCAATCGGGCTGCATCTTCGGCAGTTTTTATCATGGGGAGACGAAGCACTTCGATCATATTATCAGCCAGGTTGCGGTATACCTTGCGGGCAATAGCATTTATTTCTGATATTTTTTTTTCGGGGAAGGTCAGTGCAAGATTTTTTTCAACAAGCGGCCGTCTAATTTTAAGAATTTTATAAAGAATATCACCAATTACATACGCTATTATTGTTGATTTTTTTCGACTTATGCTTCTGACGAGTACACCAAGCACCTTGATAAGCCCATATAGAACCCTATCGGCGATATTATCGTCTTCATCCCAGCTACGCTTCATAGAAATCGGCTATCTTTTATCATATTCTGACAATCGCAGAGTATACGCTAAATTGTGAAAAAATATCAGCAATGTAACTTTTATCCTATTACAGCTCATTCATCAAAAGAAATTATGATCTATGGATAATCCAAAAAAGCTCCAGAGCCGAAATGAGGCCCTGGAAAACGTACGGAGATGGCGGGCTTCGGGAAAGAAAGTTGTGTTTTCAAACGGGTGTTTCGATATTCTTCATGCAGGGCATGTTGCGTACCTGACGGCTGCGAGAGCGCTTGGTGATGTGCTTGTTATCGGGCTGAACAGTGACGATTCTGTTCGCCGGCTGAAAGGGCCAAACCGGCCAGTGTGCTGTGAAATGGATCGTGCAGCGGTACTTTCGGCTTTGCAGGTGGTCGATGGTGTCACCCTTTTTCATGAAGATACTCCTGAAGAGCTGATTGGGATTCTGCTGCCGGACATTCTGGTCAAGGGAGCGGACTGGGCGGTCGAACAGATTGCCGGTGCCAGGGCTGTCCTTGAACATGGTGGTTCTGTTCTGACCCTGCCATTGCTGGAGGGGCGCTCAACTACCGGTATTATCGAAAAAATTATTCAGATCCATACAACATCATCAATTGATAGTGGAACGGATTAAACGCCATATCCTTAGAGTGCTGTCAGCGTGCTCCACTGTTGTGCTTCTTCTGTCGCTCACCTCCCTGATTGTTTTGAACAGCGGGCTGCTTGACCGAATGGCTAAAGATCAGGTTATTGCCCTTTTTAATGAAAAGCTGTTTGGCCGGCTTGAACTTCAGGATCTTCATCTTCAGTTTCCAAACAAGGTCACTCTGATTAATCCTCGTATTTACGGGCCTGGAGATAACTCACCTGCTCTCAAAGCCAGCACTGTTTCTTTGAAATTCAACTTTCTCACTCTTCTTCAGCCGAAAATCAAAAGGATATATCTGCGTCGCCTGACTGCTGATTCACTTAACGCAATAATTACAACACAGAAAAACGGCAAACTTAATCTTGAAATTATTTTTACCTCTCGCGACCCCGATTCAACAAAAACACAGCTGGAACATTTTTTCTGCAAAAATCTGCAGATTAAAAACAGCAGCCTTCTTTATACCGGAACCAATCGCACTGGACATCTGCCGGTCGGTATAAACAATATCAATCTGGAACTCTCAAAATTCACCGCAAAGAAACAACTTCTGAGAGGTACTCTTGAAACTGTAAAGTTCAATATTCCCGCATCTAAATTTTCATTGCGGCAGGGTTCAGGACAATTTTTCTTTTCTGAAAACAGATCTGAACTCCTTGCATTGAAAGCTGTAAGTAATAAAAGCAGCGCAGAACTGTCAACCACGATTGATCATTTCAATATTTTCACCCGTCAGTGGCAACAGCAACTGACCCGAAGCACATCATTCCTTACAGTTCAGAAACTGGCCATGCACAGTGATGACCTGAAACTATTGCTCCCGGCTTTTTCTCTGCCTGCCGGCGTCTATACCCTTCAAGGAAACGCAAAAGGAAAAAAGGATAACCTTGAAATACTTGATGCGAAATTATCGCATCTCAAAAGCTCGATAGCTCTGAAGGGTGAACTGCTTAACCTGCACAACAGCAATGCCTTGGGTTACCGCTTGAAATGCGACAGTTCAAGAATTGCTGCACCTTTTCTTGAGTCGATTCTTGCAACAAGCTCCTACAAGGATATAGCAGGTAAAACCGGAGATATTACCTTTTTTGGCCATGCGCAGGGAAACCTGCATGCCATAAAAACAGATATAACCACTCTTTCATCTCTCGGTGAAGCATCATTGAGTGCAGAGGCAGCAACATCAAAACCGGAAGAGCTTACCAGTAAAGGAAAGTTTGTTCTTAAAAAGTTTCAACCTCATAAACTATCAGGAACGGGTAGCAGCGAAAAAAGTCTTGTAAACGCTTCGGGCAGCTTTGAAGGAAAAGTTTTCGCTAAAAAAATAAACCAGTTATCGGCTGATATCAAGCTTGCCAACTCTTTCTGGCGAACTCAACAGGTGAGCGAAGGCTCTCTTTCTCTGAAGTACAACGGTAAACTTCTTAACAGTACCCTGTTTCTGAAAAACAAAGTGACCAGTTTCAATGTTGACACAGCAATCGACTTAAGCAATACAACGCCCCGCTATCACGCTACCGGTAAAACCAGTGGACTTGATATTTCGACAATAGTGGGGTCAAATGCATTTAAAAGTGACTTAAACGGAGTGTTTGCCGTTCAAGGATCAGGATATGATCCAAAAAGTCTGAATGTTGCTGCTGTACTGCAGTTTTCCCCCTCCACCATTAACGGGTTCCAGCTTAAAGAGCACTCAAAAGCAGCGTTCGACATTGCCCAAACAGCTGGTTCTTCCCGAACAAGCATCAGCAGTGATTTTCTTGATTTACTTGCTGATGGTGACTATTCGTTTGAAGAGCTGATCGCGCTCGGCAAATTTGCAGGTTCAGGTATATCACGAGAGCTATCGACACAGAATATCTGGAACTCTGCGCTTCCTGTGCCAAGCACTGCGCTGCATACCCTTACAAAGCCGTTTACCGTCGACTACCGTATTGCAGTAAAAGATATTGCTCCGCTGGAGATGCTTTTACCTTTTAAGGGCCTTACCCTTCAGGGCAGTGCTGACGGACGCGCCGTCTACCGTAACGGATTATGTTCAATCGGTTCTTCAATCAACATCGCCCGCCTGCAGGTCCGGAATGATGTTCTTTTAGAAAATCTTTCCATGAGCACTGCGTTGGAATGCAGCAGCAACGGAACACAAAAAGCATCGGCAAGCGGAAAAACATCCGCAATCACAGTAGATCGAAAAAAAACAGGTGCCGCACTCTTTTCGGGTCATTATACACCATCACAACTTGATGGAACCCTTGAGCTGGTTCTTCCCAATCCTGCACAGAGTCTTTCAACAAAATTTTCTGCCACAAAAGAGGGCAGCAGCTATAACCTGCTTTTTCAGCAGCTGGCTGTAAAAGACACACCTGGGATATGGAAAGCAGCGGAGAACTCCCGTATCACATTTAGCAAAACATCAGCGAGGTTTAACCATTTCACGATAACAAAGGGTTCGCAGGAGGCTGTATTGGACGGTGAGCTCAGCAACGTGCTGCCGGGCAGTTTTCAATGTGTTTTGTCAAATCTGGAACTTGATGAACTGAAACGGTTTTCTATCAATCCTTTTCTTGACAAGCTGTCGGGCACAATCAATGCATCTCTGGCGGTAAGCGGTAAACCTGATGCAAAAACAAGTTCACTCAACGTAAGCGGAAAAAGCGTTCGTTATGATAAATTTTCGATAGGTACACTGCAGTGCAATGCTCTTCACCGTGGTAACTTTCTTCGCTTTGACCTGCATAGCAGTATGCCCTCAACGAACACTATCGAAGGCAAAGGAACAATTCCTCTTGTTCTCAGCTTTTATCCACTTCAATTCAGGATGAACGAACAACAGGCAATCAGCGTCTCACTTCATTCGGATAATCTTTCTGCACAGAGCTTAACCCTGCTGCCTTTTTTTGAATCAGCAGAAGGAATTATACCGACAACCCTTAAGATCGAGGGCAGAACACCGAAACCCGATATTTATCTGACCACTCATCTGCGTAATACAAAGATTAAGATAGAACCTACACAGGTTTCCTACACGCTCAACGGGGAACTCTTTGTTACCCCAAACAATATCGAGCTGCAAAATATATTTTTGACTGATACCATTTACGGAACCGGCCAGATAAACGGTGTTGTAAAACTTGAAAAGCTGCAGCCGACGGGACTGGACATCGGTGGAAAATTTGACAATCTTCTCTTGTATAATAAAAAAGACAAACAGGATGAAACCTCGTTCGGAACTATTACAGCGTCATCCAATAACCTCAGGCTTCGAGGCACTCTCACCGAACCGATTGCCGAAGGGGAGTTGATAGTCAATGCTGCGGACTACTCACTCTACCGTACAGGAGCCAATGTAAACGCCAAGTATATCGGCATTGACAAATTCATAAACTTTGTTCCACGGAACCCTGTCGTCAATACACCAGGTATCGATGCTGTGCATAAACCGGCAACACCGACAGAGTTCTATCACTCGGTGATCGATATTCTGCAGATAAAAAATCTGAGAATCAGCAGTGTCGAACCACTCAAGTATACAGTTATTTTTGACCGCATCAGAGGAGAACAGCTTGAAACTTCAATCAACAACCTTTCCCTGATCGTCAATAAAAGCAATCAGCAATATCGACTGTTCGGCTCTGTCAATGTCGTTGGTGGCAAATACAAATTTTCCAATACAAACTTTGATTTGCAGGATGGAGGAAAAATCACATGGAACAATGTTGATATCCGAAGTGCTGTGATGGATAATCTTTATGGCATCAAGTATTTGAGCGCAACAAACCAGCAGACCAGTGAACGGGATAATGTAAAACTGCTTATCGCCATTACCGGTACAATAAATGAACCGCTGGTCACGATGGGCTATTATTTGAATGAACAAACGCAGCCCTATGCATCGTCAAATATGATTGGTGGAAAATCGAGTCAGATTGACCCTAATGCTGAACTGAACGTTATTTCCATGCTGCTTTCCAAACAGTGGTACGCCAGACCCGGAAGCACCGGACAGGCTTCAAATATTGCAGTTTCAAGTGTCGGGATGTCCGCTGGATCCGGTCTGCTTTCGTCCCAGTTTTCGAGGGTCATTCAGAATTTTGCAGGTCTTGAAAGTTTCAATGTCAATGTCGGGATGGATAAGCGAGGTGCACTTAGCGGACTTGACCTTTATGTTGCGCTCAGTGTCCCCGGAACTGATGGAAAAGTCCGGTTTATAGGGTCTGGAAGTTCCCCTACCCTCAAGGATTCACCTCTCTCCAATTATTATGGCACCGAACAGAAAATTGAATACCGGGTGACTCCAAAAATCTACCTCGAGACATACCGTTCTTATGGACTTAACGCTAACGGAACGTCGAGCACCAATCTGCAGGCACCTTCGGAAATATGGGGTGCAAGCGTATCGTACAAAGAGCGCTTCCAAACCTGGGAACAGTTCTGGAAACGTCTTATTCCCTCATCCGACAAAAAAAAATAAGTCCTTCTGTTTTTGTAAATTGCCTGAAAAAACAAGGGGCATTACATTATGGGTAACGTTTTGAGAGGAAAAAACATCATTATTGGCATATCGGGCGGAATTGCAGCCTATAAAACGCCGCAATTAGTGCGATTGCTAAAAAAACAAGGTGCACAAGTCAGGGTTGTCCTCACTGAAGGTGCCACCCATTTTGTGAGTGATCTTGCCCTGGCAACAGTTTCTGAAGAACGGGTATACCGTTCGATTTTTCCTCCTGCAGATACTTCAGGTACTGACTATACCCGTCACATCTCCCTTGGAGAGTGGGCTGATGCCTTTGTGATCGCTCCGGCTACGGCAAATACTCTTGCACGGCTCAGTTCCGGCCTTTGTGATGATATGCTTACCGCTCTTTTTATAACGTTGCGTCCCGGCAAACCTGTAGTTATTTTTCCAGCCATGGACGGTCAGATGTTCCTGTCACCCTCTGTACAAAGAAATATTAGAATTCTATCGAGTCAAGGATGCCGTTTGATCACGCCAGACAGCGGGGAACTTGCTTCCGGACTAAGCGGAGTAGGCCGGATGCCTGAACCTGAATCGATTGTATTATCTCTTGAAAAAGCAGTGCATTCAATTGCAAATTCCTCGCAGCTTTATGGTAAATCGGTTGTTGTTACAGCAGGACCGACAAGGGAAAAAATTGATGGTGTGCGTTTTATCTCTAATTATTCATCGGGAAAAATGGGATTTGCCATTGCCCGCTCTGCAGCAGAACGAGGTGCTCTGGTTACGCTTATTACAGGACCTGTTCATCTGGAGACACCTTCGGGAGTGAAACGCTTTGATGTAGAAACCGCAATGGAAATGCATGATGTCGCTGAAAACTTTTTCAAGAGCTGCTCTATCTTTATCGGTGCTGCTGCTGTTTCCGATTATCGTCCTGCAGAACCTTTCGAGGGAAAAATGAAAAAAGAACATCCTGAAATTGAACTGACCCTTATAAAAAATCCTGATATCCTTGCTGAATTCGGCATGCAGAAAGCACCGGGACAACTTGCTGTCGGTTTTGCACTTGAAACACATGCAGGTCTGGACAATGCCCGCAAAAAACTGAACGCTAAAAACCTTGACCTTATTGCATTCAATTTTTTTGACCGTAAAACCTCAGGTTTTGAAGTCGATACAAATATTCTTACCCTGATAGATAAAGAGGGCGTAACGACTGAGCTCCCTCAGCTGACGAAGGATCAAGCTGCAGAAAGGCTTCTTGACTGTTTAGAACAGTTCTGCGTTACAACCCAGCTTTAACCCCTGAAAATGTGTTATTATCATGCAAGGTTTTTTATTCGGTCAGGAAGAACAGTGCCCTCCTGTTCCGTTACATACAGAATCATCATCGGAAGCACTGGCTCTGCTGTACAATTCATCAAAAGAGTGCCGCAAGTGCAGACTTGCTGAAACCAGACGAAATTTTGTTTTCGGTGAAGGAAATCCCAGTGCTGATCTTGTTGTTATTGGAGAAGCTCCCGGTGCCGATGAAGATGCTTCAGGCAGACCTTTTGTAGGCAGATCCGGACAGCTGCTTGATAAAATTCTTCTGGCTGCAGGATTTGCCCGCGAGGATGTTTTCATTTGTAATATCCTGAAATGCCGGCCCCCTGGAAACCGTAACCCGCTTGCCGATGAAATAGAGCTTTGTATGCCCTTGCTGCTCGGTCAACTCCAGATTGTAAACCCTAAAATTATTCTTGTTCTGGGAAAAGTTGCTGCCAATGCCCTGTTTGAAAACAATCTTTCCTTAGGGTCGATGAGAGGTAACGTTAGAAAATGGAAAAAGTATGATTGTTTTATTACCTATCATCCAGCGGCCCTGCTTCGTAACCCAAACTGGAAACATGGGTGCTGGCAGGATATCCAATTGATGATGCACCATTACGAAAAGATATCGGGGACTGAACGATGAACAAGCAAGCCAGTGTTGCCATAGATTTCAGCAAAGATATCGATTTCAGTAAGGAAAGTCGCGTTCCGCCCTATTCCACTGAAATTGAACAGGAGGTTCTTGCCTGTATTCTTCTTGAGGATGACCCTATAGAACTGGTTATCCAGATATTTGGCGATAATGGCGAGGAGGTTTTTTATGAGCGACGCCACCAGCTCATTTTTAAAGCGATGCTTCAGCTCTACCATAAACGGCAGGCGATCGACATCATTACGGTCAGTGAAGAGCTGCTGAAAATGAATGAGCTTGAACCCGTCGGCGGAAGGCACTACCTGGCCGAACTTTCGGGTAAAGTTATCAGCGCGGCAAATATCGAGTACTATGCGCGTCTGGCAAAAGAAAAGTTTCTCTACCGGAGAATGATTTCGATTTCGGCTAAAATTTCCGGAGCTGCGTACAGCTCATCGATGGATATCTTTGATCTGGTCGAACATGCTTCCCAGCAGTTTTTTAATATCTCCCAGGCTGGAATCAAAAAGAAAGCCTCTTTAATTAAAGAGCTTGTGAAAAATGGCATTCGGATGCTTGAGAGTCTGAGGGCATCGCAATCATCTGTTACTGGTGTAGGATCCGGTTTTTCTGAATTGGATCAACTGACGGCTGGATTTCAGCCGTCCGATATGATTATTATTGCGGCAAGGCCTTCTGCGGGCAAAACCGCATTAGCGCTTGCCGTGGCCCGTAATGCTGCTGTGGATTTCGATACTCCGGTGCTTTTTTTCAGCCTTGAAATGGCAGAGGTGCAGTTGGCGATAAGGCTTATGTGCGCTGAGGCCTATGTTGAATCTCAGCTTGTCAGAACCGGACGGATAACTCCTGAAATGATGGGCAGGATTATCAACAGCATGGATAAACTCAATGAAGCAAAACTGTTTATTGACGATACTGCGGGTATTTCCATTATGGAACTTGCCGCAAAAACCAGAAGGATGAAGCAGGAGCACAATATCGGTATGGTTGTGGTAGATTATCTTCAGCTGGTGACACCTGTCAGGGATGGCAGAACAAACAGGGAGCAGGAGATCGCCCAGATATCCCGTTCACTGAAAGCGCTGGCCAAGGAACTGAATATTCCAGTCATTGCCCTCGCACAGCTTAACCGCTCTGTCGAACAACGCTCAGGTGACAGAAGACCTCAGCTCAGCGATCTAAGGGAGTCCGGATCTATCGAACAGGATGCTGATGTTGTGATGTTCCTTTCCAGACCGGAAATGTATGGCAAAGCAACGTTTGAAGACGGTTCATCAACAAAAGATGTTGTTGAAATTGTCATCGGGAAACAGAGGAACGGCCCAATCGGGGATATACGGCTGTTATTCCTGAAAAATTATGGGCGTTTTCAATCAACAGCCAACAGCTATGTTTCAGGCGGGGAGGGATCAAACACTTCTCATGAAGTGATGCATTACCTTCCATCATCGCCGGAGCCGGAAAAAACGAATGCCGGCACATTTATCACTCAGGACGACGCACCTTTTTAAAACCCCATTATGCCAGACAATAAACACCCATTGAGTTCCACGCGCAGAATGATAATGCCTGCGGAACCGGCCACAAGGCATCCCGAAGAGAGCTACAACGGGATCGGCGCATCAAGAGGTATAGCTATCGGTGAGTGCTATGTGTTCATAAAAGAAACGGGAAGTCATGAAGCCAGGGAACTTAACGAGAAAAATATAAACGAAGAGATTGAAAGGTTTCTCACCGCTCTCAACCGATCTGAAAAGGAACTGAAAAAAATTGAACGGGTAACCATTAGAAAACTTGGCAAGGGATACTCCAATTTGTTTCAAGCTCAGATAATGATGCTTCACGATCCTGTGCTTATTGATGCAATCAGCGACCGTATACGTTTGGAACGTAAATCTGCACACCTGGTCATTGAAGAAGAGTTCGATCACTATGTTGCAAAGTTTATCAATTCCGATGATTTGATTTTTCAGGATCGTGCTGATGATTTGCATGATATAAAAAACCGTATTATCAGAAATCTTAACGTCAGAAAACTGCACTCATGGATACCGGAAGGTGTGATTGTTGCTGCCGATATTCTCTCCCCTGCAGATATTATTCTTCTGAGCCGCAACAATATCAAGGGATTTGTAACCGATTCAGGGGGAAGTACTTCTCATATTTCTCTGATTTGCAAGTCACTCAACATCCCTATCGTCGTAGGACTCGGCAACCTGTCACAAAAGATAACAACAGGTATGCAACTGATCATAGACGGAAGTACCGGAACGGTGATCACAAATCCTGAAGAGCAAACTATTGCGGGATATATCAGCAAAAAAGAGGCTGAACAAAAATATGCAGCTGATACCTCTCTGACGGCGATGCTTCCGGCTACAACAAAATGCGGCATACGAATCACTTTTTATGCCAATATCGACTTCAAAGAAGAGTTGCTCGCCTTAAAAGCTGCTGGTGCTGAGGGAGTTGGCCTTTTCAGAAGCGAAAACCTTTTTACCGACGGTAATAATGTTCCCAAAGAATCCGAACAGTACTCCTGCTATCGGGAAATGGCGGAAATGATCACTCCTATGCCTCTTGATGTTCGCCTGTTTGATATAGGAGGTGATAAATTGATTTACTCGCCTGTAAAGGAACCAAATCCAAACCTTGGGTGGCGTGGCATAAGAATACTTATCGACCTCCCTGACATACTTGACAACCAGATAAGAGCTATAATACGCTCTAATATCCATGGAAACCTCGCTATTCTGGTACCTATGATCATCTCGCTTGATGAGATCCGGCATGTCCGGAGCATCATCGACAAGCATTATGCGGAATTAACCAAAGAGGGAAATACGCAGATTGAAAAACCTGGAGTAGGTGCAATGATTGAGGTCCCGGCTGCAGTGGAGCTGATTGAGGAAATAACAAAATGTGCTGATTTCATCAGCATCGGAACCAATGACCTCACTCAGTACACTCTTGCTGTTGACAGAAACAATGTTATTGTGCAGGATCTCTTTGAAAAGTTTCATCCGGCAATTATACGGCAGTTGCACAGGGTCATCAGAACTGCCAAAAAAAACCACTGCAAAGTAACGATTTGCGGAGATATGGGTTCAGACCCTCTTGCACTGCCATACCTTTTAGGATGCGGACTGAGAAGGTTCAGCGTTGTCACCTCAGATATTCCGAAACTTAAATCAATGGTATCGAGCTACTCAATTGCTGAAGCTGAAGCTCTTACAAAGGAGTGTCTGACCCTTGATACCTCTGCAAAGATCAAAGCCTGCCTGGAAGCTTTCCAGGCAGCTCATTGCTATTGAAAAGATGATTCAGGGACGCAAGTCCTCAATTTTTGCATTCTTTCGTACTGAAGCAAAATATTCGGCAAACAACTGTTCCTGTTTTGCACGGAGCAATTGCGGTGCAACGCCAGCCTGTTCAACCTTAAGGTCAAGACCGGCGGGGAGAGTTTTTTTGCTGACCAGAACAAGAGCGTATCCATCAGTTGTTTTCACGGGGGCAGACAGTTTGCCTGGCTCCATACCAGACATCGCCTCAACCAGGGGTCTGTCAACCGCGTACCCGGGAATCAATCCATCGCTCCAACGAATTTCATCAGCATTGACAACATGCAGACCGGGATTCTGAGCGGCAATTTTATCAAGAGTCATACCCTGTCCTTTTGCCATAAGAGCAAGTTTCTTCTCAAGTACAAAGCTTTTCTTGTCTCTTACAAGCTCAGCATTAATCCTCGATTTCAACTCCTTGTCAAGCAGGCGATATCCGGTATCATTCTTGCCCGTCAGACGCATGACAAAAAAACCTTTTTCTGTTTCAAGAACATCTGAAAGGTCGCCTTCCTGAGCCTTAAAGGCAAATGCTGTAATTTTTTCACTGTAACCAATCGGTGCGACAGGCATATGTCTGCCGAACTCGGCAGTCTTGCTGATCGTCAACCTGGAACTGGCAGCGCTCTTGTCGAAGCCTTTCTCTTTGGCACTCTGCTGAAAAACCATAGCAAGACGACGTCCACTGTCTACTGTTTCTGTTGAAGGCTTGATTTTTCTGACTATTTCCGAACAGACAACAGCGGTCTGATCAAAACCGGTAACCTTGATAATATGAAGGCCGAACTGTGTCTGCACTGGACCGACAATTGCTCCGGGACGGGCATTGAAAACAGCTGCAGAAAATTCAGGGACCATTCGATCTTTGCTGAACCATCCTACATCACCACCATTAACGGCGCTGGCAATATCGGCTGAATATTTTTTTGCAAGTGCCTCAAAGGAAACGCCGGCCTGTAGCTGTCTGGAGATAAGCATTGTGAGTTCGCGAACTTTTTGAACATCTTCCTTGCTTGCAGGATTGAAACGCAAAAGAATATGCGATGCCCTTGCAACAGGCTGGGCTAAAGAGGTGAGCTGTTTGATTTTTATCAAGTGATATTCACCCCGATCTGCTATCGGGCCGACAATAGTTCCCTGCTTTACATTAGATGAGCTGAATACAGTCTCCCCGACTGAAGGAGAAAAATCAGCACGACTATAGGTAACGTTGATACCTGTCGGACGGTCACTCTGCACTTTGACATAATCGGCGTCGTTGACAGGTCCGGAAAACTCGGTACGGATTGCTTCAAGTTCTTTACGAACTCCAAGACTGTCTTTTGATGAAGGTGCCAGAGGGAAAAAAACAAAATCGGCTTTTCTGGAAGGTACCTGTTTAAAAAGTTCTTTATGGTCATCATAATATTTTTTGATTTCCTCTTCCTTTACAGGAAAGTTGCTGTCGGCTCCTGCAAAGCTGAAGGGAACTGGAATAAAAGAGGCTGAAAACCGCGTAAACTGTCTGCTGACGATATCACTTATCTCCCTGTCTGTTACATGATCGAGGGTTTGCAGGGCTCTGATCAGTTTGTTGATTTTTAGCTCCCTGCGAACAATTTGCTCAACCTGCAGCCATAACTCTTTGCTGTGCGGGTCACGACGGGCAGTCTCCAATTTTTTTCGATCGATGACTCCGGTTGTCGGATTACTGAAATTCTGACGAATAACCATAGGTGGATTAGGACTATCAAGTGCTTCGACAACTTCCTGGTCTTGAAGTCCAATGCCGAATTTCACAAACTGCTCTTCCAGCAAGGTCTGGTCAACAACGGTATTCCATGCCTGTTCCTGAAGTCCGAGTTCGGTTTCCGACGTGACTTCAGCGCCAGGATTATTTCTCCTGTAATTCTCGGTATACTCCTTGTATACCTCATCATATTGACTGAATGGAATAGACTTTCCATTGATTTTACCCGCCTGATTGGATTTGCCGGAAAATCCCGAAAAATTCATACCCCATTCAAAAACAATCAGCGCAAGAAATGCCGCTAAAAGCGTATACAATATAATATGAGTCTTATCCCGCAAGCTGGACATTACAGCCATAGATTATCCCTTCGTTAAGATGTTGTTAAAAAACAGTGTCGTTCCACCCTTCCCTGCCGACCAGCGGTACAAAAGAGAACTGCTGAAATATCTCTTTCCTGAAATCATTGCCCGATCTGCGTATAACCGTCATCTGCTGGGAACAGGAGCCACCTATAGGAATAACCATACAACCGTTCCGGGCAAGCTGATCCAACAATGTCTGCGGTTCCCGAGGAGCTCCGGCAGTAATCATAATACCATCAAAAGGAGCTTCACTCTTCCAGCCAAGTGTCCCGTCTCCTAAGCAACAGGTGATATCCAGACCGAGCATGGCAAAATGTTTTTCTGCCCTTTCATAAAGCTCAGCTATCCGTTCAACCGTAAAAACCGTGTAACCGAGATGATCAAGAATTGCTGCCTGATAACCTGATCCTGTACCAATTTCGAGCACTTTTCCCGAAGAGCAGCATTCAACGAGCAAGGCAGTCATAAAGGCTGCCGTGAAGGGTTGAGAAATGGTCTGTCCAAACCCTATAGGATAAGCTGCGTCGCTGTAGGCTAATTCTCTGGCTTCTCTGTCAAAAAAAAGATGGCGTGGAACCTCAAGAAAAGCATCAAGGACACGCCTGTTGACAATACCATACCGCTGCAACGTTTCAACCATCTCCCTGCGCCTGAGCTCATGAAGTTGTTCCGACTTTTTCATCGAAAAAACACCATTTGTGCTGTTACCGATCGAAAACATCCTGAAACACTTATCTTTCAATCAAGAGAAACGGGGATTCTATTCCTTCCTCGCTCCGGATCGCTAATATTGCATCAAAAACAACAAAAAACAATGTCTGGCTCACAGTTTACCATTTTTGGCAGTAAATACCCTATGGGTTCCTATATCCTCTTCATTAGAATTTCCAGCTCTTTTACGCTTGCATTCGGAAGGTTTCAGCAATCCAGACAGTTTACCATAGCAGAAGGTGACTATATCTACGTCGGCTCTGCACTGGGCCGTTCGGGAAATCCTCTTGCCAGAAGGCTTATCCGCCATGCTTCCCGTTCCAGAGGAAAGCCGCCACATACCATCAGGAGTTCGATAATAAAACAGTTCTCCCTGGATGAGGTAACTGGAAACTGCACCTTTGAAATTACAGAGAAAAAACTCCACTGGCATATTGATTATCTTCTTGAGCATCCTGAGACTGAAATAACCCATGTCGTCATCATAGGAAATCCTGAAAGAATGGAGCACAAGCTGGCTGAGTTTCTCGCCGATCTCAAGGAAACATCTGAGCTTGCACCACGCCTCGGCGCTCAGGATACACGAAACAGTACTCATCTTCTCCGTATCACCGATAGGCAAAAGATTCTTGACCAGCTCATGCAATACATTCCGCTCTTGAACGATTCTATCGACATGGAATAACGCTAGCGGCCAAGAAGTGCTTCAACAAACTCGGCTCTATCAAAAAGCTGAAGATCATCTATTTTTTCGCCTACGCCGATATATTTGACAGGCAGATTCAGCTCGCGAGAAATGGAGAGTACAATTCCACCTTTGGCAGTTCCATCAAGTTTGGTAACCACAAGTCCGGTCACCTTGACAAACCGTGTAAATTCCCTTGCCTGCAATACTGCATTCTGGCCGGTAGTACCGTCCAGCACAAGCAACACTTCATGAGGAGCCTCGGGAATCTTCTTTGTCGCTACCCGCATGATTTTGGCAAGCTCCTCCATCAGGTGGCTTTTGTTATGCAGACGTCCGGCAGTATCTATCAGCACAACATCAGCATTTCGGGATACCGCCGCACTGACAGCATCGTACACCACTGATGCCGGGTCAGCACCCTGACCTTGACCAATAAGCGGAACGCCTGCCCTGTCAGCCCATATTTTAAGCTGTTCATAGGCAGCAGCCCTGAAGGTATCAGCAGCGGCAATAATGACTTTTTTTCCTGCTTTTTCATAGTTATGTGCCAGCTTGGCAACACTGGTGGTCTTGCCGGCGCCATTCACTCCAACAATTAAAATCACATAGGGTTTTGCAGGAAGAACTGCCTCAAAATCAAGCGGATGTTCCTCTCCTGTTTCGCGAAGCATCTGCTGAATCTCTTCCATCAGCATTCTGTTCAGCTCCTCTTCCGAACGATAGGTCTCCTTTTTTGCCCGCTCTGTAATTGCATCGACTATTCCGAGTGTGGTTTCGACACCAACATCAGCTGCTACAAGAATCGTTTCAAGTTCTTCAAGAAACTCGTCGTCTATCTCTGTTTTTCCCTTTGTAATAACGGAAAGCTTGTCCCGAAGAGTATCCCGGGTTTTTTCGAGCCCTTCCTTAAGCCTTGATATTTTGAACTTGTCAAAAAAACCCATAAAAAGGAGATATTACCATCTACGTTATTGAAATATTGAAAACCCTGCAGCGTAACTGACAAAGAAGCACGCCAGAGAATAATTAAACGCGAAATTTAATTTACGTAAAAATATGCCATATAAAGCTATCTCAGGGATCGGTGAATTCGGTCTGATAGACAAAATAGCTGCTATAGTGGAACCCACCCTTTATACCGTACCACAACTGATGGCTGGAATCGGGGATGACTGTGCTGTCTATCAACCTTCCGAAGGGCTTTTGCAGGTAGCAACAACCGATATGCTGGTCGACCAGATACATTTTGATCTCTTGACGACACCTTTGAAACTTCTCGGAAGCAAATCCATCAGCGTCAATGTCTCAGACATCTGTGCCATGAATGCCCTGCCTCGTTACGCTCTTGTCTCCATTGCCATTCCATCATCTTTTTCAGTTGCAATGATTGAGGAGCTCTACGAGGGTATGAGCTATGCGGCAAAGGAGTACGGACTTGCCATTGCCGGAGGCGATACCTCTTCATCCCGTTCGGGACTTGTCATTTCAATATCCATGATCGGGGAGGTTTCCTGTGAGCAGCTAACCCATCGAAGTGGTGCCAAACCGGGAGAACTTATCTGTGTTTCCGGAACTCTTGGCGGTTCCGCTGCCGGGCTTAAGCTTCTTATGCGTGAAAAAGAGATCATGCTGGAACATATTGAAAATAACGAGCCTTACACGAAGAGCTTCATGGCAGACCTGAAAGAGTACAGCGATGCAATACAACACCATCTGCTGCCTCTTGCACGCATCGATATCGTAAGGTTATTACACTCCAGGCATATCCGACCATCTTCAATGATCGACATTTCCGACGGGCTCAGCCCGGAGCTTCAGCATATCTGCCGACGTTCAAAGACCGGAGCTCTCATCCATGAAAACCGAATTCCGATCCATCCGGCCACTCGCCAAATTGCCGATGAGCTTCAGGATGATGCTCTTACCTGGGCATTGAATGGCGGTGAAGACTATCAGCTGCTGTTTACGATATCGAAAGAGGAGTATAAGGGAATTGCCGATAATAAGGAGATATCTGTCATCGGCGAAATAACCGACATGGAAGAAGGATTGCGGCTGAGCGATATTTACGGTATGACCATTGATCTTACTTCAATCAAAGGATTTGATCATTTCAGCTCATAACTGTTTTCTTTGCTCGTAAAAAAGGGTTGAGGATACACTATTTATTTTTTGGGAAACACTTTGAAGATAGTAAATTGTGCATCATGTCTCATTCTATTGAAGGCCGAAGTGGCGGAACTGGTAGACGCCCAGGACTTAAAATCCTGTGTTCAGCAATGGACGTACGGGTTCGATTCCCGTCTTCGGCACCACATCTTTTCTTTTTCTTTGTTTGCCCATAAAGCCTTCTGGAGTCTACAATATCCATGGGCAGGTGTAATACTTTGCGTTAAGAATGCACAGGTACCAGGTAATAAAACGAGAAAATACAAATGCCGATAATAAGCAGATTCCTCGGAATAATCATAGCTATGTACTGGGATGATCATTCGCCGCCACATTTTCATGCAAAATATGCAGAATATGAAATTACCGTTGGAATTCTTACTGGTATCGTTGAAGGTATATTCCCGAAAAGAGCACTCCGACATACTCTCGAATGGTATGAACTCCACAAAGATGAATTAATTACGAATTGGGAACATTGCAAAAACGATGAAGAACCCAACCAAATTGAACCACTGGAGTAATAATACTATGTTTCTTCATGTCAAAGAAGCCAAATATCTTGGAGATTACAAGGTAAAAGTTGCGTTCAACAATGGGCAGGAAGGTGTAGCAGACCTTGCTGAAGCTTTGAAAGGTCCGGTATTTGAGTCATTAACAGATAAATCGAAATTTGCAACCTTTGTAGTAGACAAAGAGCTTGAAACTATTGTCTGGCCAAATGGAGCGGATCTGGCTCCTGAATACATTTACTTTCAGGCATTTAAAAGTGAACAGGAACTGAATCCACAGTTCAAGCAATGGGGCTATATTTAATAAAACATGGTATAGAAGACTACCCTAGACTTTATACAGCGAATTATGAGTTATTCATGAACCCGCTCCGCCAGTGACTTGTTTAAACTGCCATTAATTAGGAGAAAGCGCTTTCTAAGGCAGACGCACCAGATTGAAAGTCAGCCATCAAAGATATTATAATTTGAATATGCCTTCAATATCGATGTTTTATGGGATCATCATTTACATGTACTTCAATGATAATAAACAACACAAAAAGCCTCATATCCACGTTATTTATCAAGGGATGGAAGTGATTGTCGAAATCCCGAATGGTGAGGTACTTGAAGGGCATATTCCACAATCAAAAATGAAGCTTCTGCAAGCATGGGTTGAGTTGCACCAAGATGAACTTATTGCGGATTGGTACCTTACTGTATCTGGCCAGCAACCCTATAAGATTGATCCATTGAGGTGAACTATGAATCCACGTATTCTGGAAGTTATTCCAACTGATGATTATAAACTTAAGTTGCTCTTTACTAATGGAGAGCATGGGTTCTACGACTGCACGGGGTTGTTGAATTTTGGGGTATTCAAGGAGTTGCGGGATAAAAATTATTTCAAAAAAGTACAGGTTTTACACGGAACGGTGGTATGGCCCCATGAGCAGGATATATGCCCGGATACAGTATATAGTGATGCAGTAAAAGAAAATACCCGACCATACACTTCGTTCTGAATGGATATTCAGTAATATTGCAACGAACAACAAATCATTACCAACATGAGTTCTGACTTCACGAAGATTTTGCTGACCGAGGACGAAATGCCTTGTCAATGGTACAACATTCAGGCTGATCTGCCTACGCCGCTTCCACCACCTTTAGGGCCGGACGGTAACCCGGTTGGACCTGATGCTCTTGCGAAAGTTTTTCCGATGAACCTGATTGAGCAGGAAATGAGCACTGAACGGTGGATCGATATTCCCCAGGAGATACAGGCTATTCTGAAGCTATGGAGGCCTTCTCCGCTGACAAGAGCAAGACGGCTTGAAGCCGCATTGCAAACTCCAGCAAAGATTTTTTATAAAAACGAAGGTGTTTCTCCCGCAGGCAGCCATAAGCCGAATACTGCGGTCGCACAGGCATGGTATAACAAACAGTTCGGCATAAAACATCTGATTACTGAAACCGGTGCCGGACAGTGGGGAAGTGCACTTGCCATGAGCTGCAAGCTTATCGGCATCGACTGTAAGGTATTTATGGTGCGCATCAGTTTCGACCAGAAGCCTTTCCGTAAAATCATGATGAAAACATGGGGGGCTGACTGCATTGCAAGCCCAAGCGATCAAACTGCCATAGGACGCAGGATTCTCGGTGAAACACCGGATACACCGGGAAGCCTTGCCATTGCGATCAGCGAGGCTATCGAACAAGCCGTTGAGCGTGATGATACCCGCTATGCTCTTGGAAGCGTTTTGAACCATGTGATGCTGCATCAGACCATTATAGGCCTTGAAGCTCGCAAACAACTCGAAAAGGTTGGCCTGTATCCGGATATCGTAATCGGTTGTGCCGGCGGAGGATCGAACTTTGCAGGCATCAGTTTTCCTTTTATCTGTGATAAAATTCACGGTCGTGAGGTTCAGGTCATTGCCACAGAACCGGAAGCATGCCCTACCCTCACGAGAGGCCCCTACATCTATGATAACGGAGATGTAGCAAAAATGACACCACTGCTGCCAATGCACAGCCTTGGACACGGCTTTATTCCTCCCGCCATTCATGCCGGAGGATTGCGATATCACGGGATGGCCCCGCTGGTAAGCCATGTTAAGCAGCTTGGTCTTATTGATGCTACGGCCATTGGACAGACGGAGTGTTATGAGGCAGCTCTGCTCTTTGCCCATACCGAAGGGTTTATTCCTGCGCCGGAAACGTCTCATGCCATTGCACAGACTATCCGTGAAGCAAGAAAAGCAAAAGAGGAAGGAAAGGAGAAGGTGATTCTCATGAACTGGTCGGGCCATGGACTTATGGATCTTCAGGGCTATGATGCCTTCCTTTCAGGGAAGCTCCATGATTATCCACTTCCCGAAGAACTCCTGCAGAAGTCGCTTGCCACTGTGAAAGACCATCCTCAAGCTCCGCAGCAGCCTTAGCCGTATGTAAATTAATAACCCCCCGGAAAAACGGGGGTTTATTAAACTTATTCTCTTCTTATTCTGTATCCAGCTTTTCCTCTCGCTTGCTCTTTTTAGCCGGGGTTCCTCCATCCTGAAAACGGAGTTCATTCTCCTTTTCATCGAAAGCAATCCGAATAGTGCTGCCTTCTGAAAATCGTCCTTTCAGCATCTCTTCGGCAAGAGGGTCTTCCACATATTTCTGCAGGGCTCTTTTCAGAGGACGTGCACCATATTTCTGGTCATAGCCCTTATCGACAAGAAACTCCTTGGCTTTTTCATCAATTTCGACCTCAATACCCATCTCATGAAGTCTTTTGAAAAGCTTGCCGGCAGTAATATCGATAATTTTGAAAATATGCTGTTTTTCGAGCGGATGAAAAACAATAATATCATCAATACGGTTCAGGAACTCAGGATTGAACACCCGTTTAAGGGCATCTTCGATGGTTGACTTCATCGCTTTATAGTTTCCGGTCGAATCATCAGGAGCGGTAAAGCCCATACCTGATCCAGCGCCAAAACTTTTGATATCTTTAGCACCGATATTCGATGTCATGATAATGATGGTGTTGCGGAAGTCAACCTTTCTACCCATTCCATCAGTCAACACTCCCTCATCGAGTACCTGCAGCAGAATATTGAACACGTCCGGATGCGCTTTCTCGATCTCATCGATAAGAACAACTGAATAGGGTTTGCGGCGTACTTTTTCCGTCAGCTGACCGCCCTCTTCATAACCGACATATCCCGGAGGCGCTCCAACAAGACGACTGACCGAAAACTTCTCCATATACTCGCTCATATCGGCTCTGATCAGGGCATCCTCAGTGTCAAAAATATATCTGGTCAATGCTTTGGCAAGCTCTGTTTTACCTACTCCGGTAGGACCGAGAAAAATAAATGATCCAATAGGACGCGATGGATCTTTCAGACCCGCACGGGTACGCTGTATTGCCTTCGTGATCTTTTTGATAGCCTCATCCTGACCAATAACCTCTTTTGTAAGATCAGCCTCCATCGTGAGAAGCCTTTTGGATTCCGATTGTGCGACCCTTGCCACCGGAATACCGGTCATCATGGTGATAACAGAAGTAATGTCTGCCTCAGTGACATCGTAAACACTTTCTGACGCACGGTCCTCCCACTCCTGTTTTGCATGATCTAGGGCATCAAGGAGGTTTTTCTCCTTGTCGCGGAGTCTTGCAGCTTCCTCGAAATTCTGCATCTTCACAACCTGATTCTTCTCAGCCTTGACCTCCTCAATGGATTTTTCAAGTTCAAGAATCTCTTTAGGAACATGAATGTTACTTAAATGAACCCTTGCACCAGCTTCATCCATGACATCAATTGCCTTATCAGGAAGAAAGCGATCAGTAATATAGCGCTCTGAAAGCTTTACGGCTTTTTCGATTGCGTCTTCAGAATAGTTAACATGATGATGTGACTCATACTTCGACTTGATATTGTTGAGAATCTGGATAGTCTCATCAACCGAGGTCGGCTCAACCATGATTTTCTGAAACCTCCGGTCGAGAGCACCGTCTTTTTCAATAAACTGACGGTATTCGTCAAGCGTGGTTGCTCCAATACACTGCAGTTCCCCACGTGCAAGTGCCGGTTTGAAAATATTGCTTGCATCGAGTGAACCCGAAGCTCCACCTGCACCGACAATGGTATGCAGTTCATCAATAAACAAAATTACATCGCGTGACCGCTCAAGTTCGTTCATGAGGGCTTTCATTCTCTCCTCAAACTGACCCCTGTATTTGGTACCGGCAACAAGTGCAGCCAAATCAAGGGCAACAACCCTCTTATCGTAGAGCACCCTCGATACCTTACGCTGTACAATCTTAAGCGCAAGACCTTCCGCAATGGCAGTCTTTCCAACGCCCGGCTCTCCTATCAGTACCGGATTGTTCTTTTTTCTGCGACTGAGAACCTGGGCCACACGTTCGATCTCTTTTTCTCGTCCGATGATAGGATCAAGCTTGTCCTCAAGGGCAAGACGGGTAAGGTCACGACCAAAGTTGTCGAGTACAGGGGTCTTGGTTCTCTCGCCTTTTCGCGGATCAGCTTTTTTTGGCTGACGTTCAGCACCACCGGACGAGTAGGAGCCTTCAAGGGGAGGCTCATCAGATTCACCCCTGCTGCTGCTGGTGATGTTGATGAGTTCATCCCTGACGAGATCGTAGGTAACACCAAACTGTTCAAGAATCTGAGCGGCAATATTATCGTCCCCTTTCATGATCGACAGCAAAAGATGCTCGGTTCCAATAACACTTGACTTGCAGATTTTTGCTTCGAGATAGGTAATTTTCAGTACCTTCTCTGCCTGCTTCGTGAGAGGTACGTTACCCATCTGGGTTGCAGGAACTTTGGGATGAGTACTTTCCTCAATTTTCTGTTTGAGGCTGAATAAATCTATTTTGAGGTTCTTCAGTATTTTGGCTCCAATACCTTCTCCTTCTTTGATAAGGCCTAAAAGAAGATGCTCTGTACCGATATAATCGTGACCTAACCGGAGAGCCTCCTCCCGGCTGAGGCGAATAACATCCTGTACTCTATTTGAAAAATTGCCTTCCATTCTTTATGTATCAGTATAATTGTTGTGAATATCTTCTGCTCATGCAGCAAAAATAAGTGCTTAAAAAACTATTTATTTTAAGATAGCTACTATAAAAGCAATTCCATAAATCAGAAAACTCTTTTAACCGGTTAAAGGTTCTTCCTATCATTAGTCTGCCATGAATGTTCAGCACATCCTTATCAACGACAGTAATTCCGAACACCGTGAATTGTCAATTTATCGGACCGGAACAGTAAACAGGATCAGGCTTCAGGACAAAACCTACACAACATACAACTCCCTTGCCATAGACGCCCATGACTATGCCGCGTTTTTCCATTATGGCATTGCTGATGCTTTAAACAAACTGCCTTTTCTTTCTGAAAACAACAACGGACTTGACAGCTGGGATGAGGCCTTTCTTCATAACAGCAGCCTGAAATCGATGATCGGCATTATCGATAAGCGCATTACTGCTATCCATCCGGAAAACAAGGAAACAATCCTGCTCGGCTGGCAGGATCAACCATTGCGCTTAGCATACCTCCGTGAAATTGATCCGACAAAATTTCTTGCTTTTCTTGCTCTTCTCAAGCAGTTTATCGAAGAATCGGAGGCACAAGGGTGCGATCTGGAGTTTATTCTGTAAAGAGTCTATGATATTTCATGTTCTGAACACTGGAACTGCGACACACTCACCCCATGCATTCTTCACTGTTATCATCGATTGGGCTAATAAAAACGATACAGCTATGCTATTGCTGCTTAACTGCCGGATCGGGATAGATGAACTGGTAGTGCAAGGCACTGATAAGCTTGGCGCTATTCACTATTTTATAAGAAGCAGGCTCGGCAGAGAAAGCAAAGGGAGGTAATAGCATGCTGTTTAATTCCGCTGCATTAGAGTAGTAGTCCCGTCGGAGGGGATGAACCGGACTGCATGCGTTGAACACCTCGCCCCACTGCTGCAGACGAATGATCTCCAAGATGATTTTGATACAATCATCTCGATGTATGAAGTTCATCGGCTGATCAGGGTTGACTATCTCTTTCATGCTGGAGAGATACTTTTCCGGGTTACGGTCATAGCCGATCAAGCCGCCAAAGCGCAGCACAGTGGTCTGAAATCCGCTCTCCTGCATCAACATCTCCTCGACAAGAAGCAATGCCTGACCAGACAGAGCTTCAGGATCAACAGCGTCCTCTTCGGTAACCTCCCTGTTGAGGGATGGATAGACCGATGTTGAACTTACAAACAGTACTGAGCGAACCGGTGATTGGCCAAGAGCATCAATAAGCGAAGAAAACTGTTCGATATGGTACTCGACAATGTCGTCGCGCCTCTCAGGGGGTATGTTGACGATAAGAATATCGCTGTGCAGAAAATCAGTAATATCCTCGCCATTCACTTCAGGGTCAAGCTGAACCAGAAAAGGCTCAAGACCTGCATCGCGCAATGTTTCAAGGTTTTCTTCGTTTGTCGTCGATCCCTTGACCGGATAACCCGCTTCGACAAGCGCTTTTGCCAGTGGCAGGCCGAGCCAGCCGCATCCGAGAATAGTGATGGTTTCTTTTTGCATGAAAGTGTTTTGCGTTTACGCGTAGTTCAATGAGCTAATGTACAGGATAGTGTGCTGCATTTCAACTGAATTCACTCTGAGTTTTAAGCCGTTTAAAGTCGAGAAGTTGTGGTATGATGAAAATAGTAATATGTTTATCTTTAACGTAGTTGTTAAAAGATTAGATTTGGAGAAAACGATGAAATTCAGCGTAACAATCAATCGAGATGAAGATGGTATGTGGATTGTAGAGTGTCCTGCGATTCCTGGCTGTGTCAGCCAAGGCAAAACGAAGGACGAAGCACTTGTAAATATCAAAGATGCTATTCAACTGTGTCTTCAAGTAAGGGCAGAACATGGTTTACCATTAACCATTGAGACCAGGCAGATCGAAGTGGCCGCATAATGCCTCCACAACTTCCCATCGTCAGCGGGCGCGAAGTTGTCCGTGTATTTAAATTCCTTGGCTGGCAAGTCGTCAGACAAAGTGGAAGCCATGTCATTATGACTAAGGAAGGAGAACTTGCAACATTATCGATTCCACAGCATCAAGAAATTGCCAAGGGAACCTTAAGAAGCCTTATCCGAGTTGCAGGATTAACCGTTACTGAGTTTGTAGATGCTTCTCAAGCATAAGATTATTTTGCAAAAAAATAATCAGGCACTTTCTCCTGAACCTGCTTTTGCAATCAACTCGTCGAGGCAGGTACTGCAGACGCATATTGCATAGCGTTCGGCAAGATGCTCTTTCACTTCAACAGGAACTACTCTCGTGGCACACCAGCAGGCTGGCGAAAGGCTGCAGGTAAATGATTGCCCGCATTGTGGACAGATTACTGTTTTTCCGTTGCCGGTTGTCTGATCGATGGGATGTGTCATAAGTACAACATTATATTATTATTGAAATGTTCAACGCTACACTGCCATTGTCTGGCGCAGTGCTTTCTGCCATCCATTTAAAAGCGTCTCTCTTGTTTCCGGCTCCATAGCAGGCATGTAGATGCTTTGCACCTTATGCAACGCCAGTAGCTCATCGCTTGATTGCCATATGCCTGTCTTCAATCCTGCAAGATACGCAACGCCAAGCGATGTCGATTCGATATTTGCCGGTTTCAAGATCGGCACATCCATGATATCTGCCTGAAACTGCATGAGGAAAGCGTTGCTCACAGCCCCTCCGTCAACCATGAGCTCTTTGGGTAAAATGCCTGTATCAGCAACCATAGCCCTGAACACATCGCATGTTTGATAGGCTATCGATTCGAGGGCCGCGCGAACTATATGGTTCCTGTTCGTTCCTCTCGTCAGCCCGACAATAGATCCCCTCGCATCCATCTGCCAATGGGGTGCACCAAGGCCTACAAAAGCTGGTACAATGTAAACTCCTGCATTTGTCGAGGCTTCACGCGCCATTGTTTCGGATTCCCCTGCGTGCTGAATCAGCTTCAACTCATCCCTCAGCCACTGAATCACTGCACCTCCGATAAAGACCGATCCCTCAAGAGCGTAACATGGCATACCCTTCGCATTGATGGCCAGCGTTGTCAGAAGACCGCTATGCGACTGAATAAAGGTATCGCCCGTATTCATAACCATGAAGCAGCCGGTACCATAGGTATTCTTGATTGACGCAGGTTCGAAACAGCACTGTCCAAAAAGAGCTGCCTGCTGATCGCCTGCAACGGCAGCAATCGGCACACTGTCAAGCTCTTCCAAAGCTGTCACCCTGCCGAAATCATCCATTGAGTTTCTGACCTCCGGCAAAAGCGATGCCGGTATCTTAAACAGTGCAAGCAGCTCTTTATCCCACGTTTTCTCCCTGATATTAAAGAGCATAGTTCTTGATGCGTTGGTGAAATCGGTTGCATGTACCCTGCCTCCGGTCAGTTTCCAGACCAGCCAGGTATCAACTGTACCGAAAAGAAGGTTATCAGGATTGAGCGTTGAACAATGATCAAGAATCCATCGGATTTTTGTAGCACTGAAGTAGGCATCAAGCGGCAGTCCGGTTTTTGCTGTGATGCTCTCGTGTTCGGCTTCGTATCGACGACACATTTCGCTGGTTCGTCTGCATTGCCAGACAATGGCGTTATAGATCGGTTTGCCGGTTATCCTGTCCCAGACAATGGTGGTTTCACGCTGGTTCGTGATACCGATGGCTGAGATTGGCTGCGAACATTGAGCTTTCAGCTCCTTCACGCCCTGCACAACGCTCTGCCAGATCTCTTCCGGATCGTGTTCTACCCACCCTGCCTGAGGATAAATCTGGGTGACTTCCCGGTAGGCCTTGGCAATGATCTGGCCCATCGGGTTATAGAGGATAGAGGTAGTTCCTGTGGTTCCCTGATCGATTGCAAGAATAGCCATGCTTTATTATTCATGCGTTGCACTACATCAGCCTGAAATCGTGAATGTCAAGATGAATCAAAACCGGCCCACTGAGCGGCTTGCCTTTTGGCCCCTTCGGGGTTACCCGCCTTATTGAAGGATAAACAAGTCCTGCGCTGTTGTGCGCGTGTTGCAGAACAACATTGGATGCGGCTGCAAGCGGACTGATGATATCTGCTGTATAGTCATGCTGAATCAGGAGGCCGGTCTCGCGATCAAACCTGAATCGCTGAACCCTGCTGTGGGATGGAATCACATCCGGGAATCGGGCCTCCAGCCAACCTGGTTCGAGCTCCTTCCATTCGATCTCCTCACGCATCAGAAGCGCAGGCAGGGTAAAATAATTCCATGAAGCATAGTTGGCGAAATAGGACATATCGAGGTCATCCCAGTAGAACAACCTTCTGCCGATTTTGAAATAATCGCGTGCATTCCTCCGCTCTGCAATGACCTTCCCGTCTTCATTTTCCAGACGGACATCAAGACCATCAAGTACTCCCGTAATGCCAGGATGCCGGCCAATCGGGGTCAAAGTTGAAAATGGTCTGTGAACATCCAAAATCATTCTGGCATGGCGGAAAAACGGTCGCCGCTTCAGGGTAAACGCCAGTCCGGAAGCACTTATCTCGGTTTCCAGAGTTTTAGCGTTTTGCCAAAGGTGACGTCCGCCGTACGCGGCAATTGCTTTTTCTGCTGTTTCTGTCAGGCTCATAGATGTATTTGGTAGCGCTTGCAATATGCAAATATAAACAATCTGGATTCAGAATGTTTTGGTTCAGCGTGAATAGGAGAATTCTCAGCTCATCAATACAGTGAGAAAATATACCTGCATCGTTTTTGATTTTCATCCAGCTTGGTGTTTGTATTAAGCTGATTGTGACTTTTGCAACAAAATCTTATATCTTTGAATAGTTAGAAGTTCTATGATCAATACAGGGAAGCAAAAGAGCTATGGAAAATCAAATCGAATTACTTGAAGCTGAAGCACTGAAACTGTCATCCGCTGAACGTGCAGCTTTTGCCCAGCTTTTACTCGCCAGTCTCGACGAAGATGCCGAAATTGAGGAAGCTTGGGCTATCGAAACCGAACGAAGAATTACCGAAATCGAGAGTGGCACAACCCAGGTCATTCCTTTCGCTGATGCACTTGCACAGGTTCGAGCACTGAAATGAAACTCGTCATTGCACCAGCACCAGCAACAACAACCTTTTCTATAGTTCTTCAGCCCCCCTCCATCAGAGCAAGATCAACATTTGGCAAGGAATCAACTGGCAACTGCCGTCACTCTCCCTGCTTCTCCACAAGATATTTCCAGTATTTCATGGGCATGTTGGATTTCTGGAGGCGGGGGTTTTTGCGGTCAGGTATGGCGATGGTTTTAAAGAAAACCTGCCATAGTGCCTGCACCTTTTTTTCATCTTCAGAGAGTGCCGGGGTTGTGAATTGTTCGATGGTACCGAACTGAAGGGAGCCGTTATTCCAGCGTGCAGCGGTTCGGCGTTTGACGTCGTAGAGAAACCAGTGCTGCGCTCTGAGCCTGCGGCTGAAGTGGTAGGCAAGGGGGTGTAAAATGTTATAGTCGGGTTCCATTTTCGCGAGATAGGCGCCATCCTGAAGTTTTTCGAACCTCAGGAGTCCTTTCATGCGGTGCAGCTCTCTTCCTACTTTTTTTGCAACATTGACAATATCGCGCACGGCTGGATGAGTGAGATAACCTTTAACTTTGTCGCCATACCTGAAGGCTAACGAGACATAATGCAGCAGGCTGGTTTCCATTCCCTCTTTTTCGGCGAGCATAAAGGTGTAAAGGGTATGCGCTGCATCAGGGGCATGCTGCTTCAGCCGGAAAAATAGTGATTCGGCCTGGGTTGCATCAGTGCTGATTGTAAATCCCTCTTCAAAAAGGGTGTCTTTGCGCTCTGACAGTGTCACTTTTTCGGGATCAGGCTCCTCTTCAAGGATCCACGTTATGGCAGACAAAAGGCCGTCGGCAGTACCGTCGTAAAGGTAGCTGTTCATCATTATGCGAAAAGACCAGGCAGTACCAGTTGTTCAGGAAGCGCCGACACAGTCGCTTCGTCACCTTCACCAAGCAACAGTCGATGGCGGATGACAGTTGGGGAGTGATCAGGTTTTTCAGATGACCTGCCTGAGCAGATGATAAAATATTTTGCCCGTTTGATAACTACCCCGATTTTTTTCAAGCCTTCAGGAGTAATGGATGAAAATCGGCGGGCAGCGACAATGCGTTTGGCTGAAAGAACTCCTATGCCCGGTACTCGCAGGAGTGTGGCATAGTCGGCACGGTTAATTTCGACCGGAAAGAATTCCGGGTGACGCAGAGCCCAGGCAGTCTTGGGATCAAACGATTCATCGAGATGGGGTGCTTCATCCGAAAGAATCTCTTCGGCGGAAAAACCGTAAAAGCGCAACAGCCAGTCCGCTTGATAGAGTCGGTGTTCGCGTAATAGAGGTGGCGCAGCGAGTGCGGGAAGCCGGTTGTCCGCTGTGACGGGAACATAGGCAGAGTAATAGACCCGCTTGAGATTCATTTTTTTGTAGAGCCCCTGGGAAAGGCGCAGTATCTGAAAATCGTTTTCCGGACTTGCCCCTATAATCATCTGGGTACTCTGGCCTGCAGGGGCAAACCGGGGAGCATGTCGACTCGCCTTGCGTTCAACAAGACTGGTTGCTATCTCCCGCCCGATAAGCGCCATGGGCTCAAGAATCGCATGTTTATGCTTTTGAGGGGCAAGTCGCTGCAGGGAAGCCTGTGAGGGCAGTTCAATGTTGACACTGATACGATCGGCATAGAGCCCTGCTTTGCGCACAAGTTCGCTGCTGCAGCCGGGAATGATTTTCATGTGTATATAACCGCCGAACTGCTCTTCGGTGCGCAGGGCTTCGGCAACCCGGACCATACGTTCCATGGTGTGATCGGGGCTCTGCATGACAGCCGAACTTAAAAAAAGTCCTTCGATATAGTTGCGACGATAGAATTCAAGAGTAAGATCAATCACTTCGCGAGCTGTAAAGGAGGCACGCTCAACCGGATTGGTGGACCGATTCACACAGTAGGCGCAGTCATAGATGCAGTCGTTGGAAAGCAGAATTTTCAGAAGAGAGATACAGCGACCATCATCCGCCCATGAGTGGCAGATCCCAATGGTGGATGTATTGCCGGTTCCACATGAAGGCCCCTCACGCTTGCTTCCGCTGGAAGCACACGAGGCGTCGTAACGCGCTGCGCCGGAAAGAATCTGTAATTTCACCTGGGTATCCATGGATGAAATATAGTGAAGAAAGAACGAAAGAGAAGTGGGATGGATAATAGTGTCATGTCACGCGTGTAAAGGCGTATAAATAGTTGTATATTTCTTCACAATCAACCAAAGGAGGATTGAATATGAAGAAGTATAAAGTTACCCTTACAAAGGAAGAGCGTGAGAAGCTCGAAGCACTGAGCAGCAAAGGAAAGCATGCTGCCCAAACTATTTTGAACGCCCTGGTTTTGCTGGCCTGTGACGAAGGCAAATACCAGAAAAAACGCTCAATCAACGAAGAAATTGCCCGGATACTAACTGTCAGTATGAAAACGATAGATCGGGTAAAAAAACGATTTGTAGAAGAGGGCCTTGATATGGCTCTGACCGGTAAGCCATCAACCCGTATCTATAGTCGAAAAGCCGACGGGGATCTGGAAGCACATCTGATTGCCTTGAGCTGCTCGAAAGCTCCGCAGGGTTATCAGCGTTGGACATTGCGATTATTGGCCGATAAAGCTGTTGAGCTGAAATATATCGATGCTATTTCCTATGAGACCGTACGCAGGGTTTTAAAAAAAACGTCATTAAGCCCTGGAAGCAACACGGCTGGATAATTCCGCCACTCAGCGATGGTAATTTTGTTGCTCATATGGAGATGGTTTTGGACGTCTATAAACGGCCCTATAATCCATTGTATCCAGTTATCTGCATGGATGAGTCACCCAAGCAGTTGATTGCTGAAACAAGAATACCGGTTCAGGCGAGACCAGGTCAACTTGCTCGATATGATTATGAATACAGCCGGAAAGGTACCTGTAATATTTTTATGGCCAATGAGCCGTTGGTAGGTAAACGGATGGTTCGGGTAACCTCAAACAGAAAAAAGCATGACTGGGCTCAATTCATTGAAGAAATAGCAGGGCGATACAAGCATGCAGAACGGATTACTTTGGTGATGGATAATCTCAATACGCATGAGCCAGGTTCATTATATCATGCCTTTAACCCGAAAAAAGCGAAGACATTACTCGACAGGTTTGAATTTGTCTACACACCGAAGCACGGCAGTTGGCTGAATATGGCCGAGATAGAATTGAGAGTCCTTTCAACCCAATGTCTGAACCGGCGCATTGATACGATCACTGAGGTCAGGGCGCAAGTTGCAGCATGGGAACAAGAAAGAAACAATAAAAACTCGATGATTCGTTGGCGCTTTACAACAGAGAAAGCAAGAATCAAACTTTTGCACCTTTATCCGTCAATTGATATGTGACATGACAATAGTCTCTTATGGCTCACGCACTGTTTTTTCGTTCCGCTGCAAAAGCAATTCTATGGCGCGTCTGGCTCCGGTCACAACACCAGGAAGGGACTGCCCTGGAAAGATTGAGTCGCCAACAAGAAAAAGATTGTCGAACGAAGTTGCCGGTCCACGCACCTTAAACAACGAGGTCTGGGGATAACCTCCCACCAAGCCTTGAAAACGACCGGTATAGCGCTCCCAGGAAACAGGTGTTGCAGCAGATATGCTTCGCACTGCATCACGGGCCTGAGGAAACTGTTCTGAGAGTACAGTAAGCAGATGCTCAGTAAAAGTACTCTTAAGCTCCATGTAAGCTGCGCTCCCTTTCTCTTTCGCCTGAAACCACTGTTCAGGCCTTGTATGTGTGGAAACCGTGACAGCACAAAGCCCTTCGGGTGCGCGATCTGGTTCGTCTCCGGGCGAAAATGAAACAAAAATGCTGTTCCCTTCTGCAAGCTCCCCACTGGCACTGATAATTTGCACATGATGCGTCGGCAAAGCACTGAACAGGGAGGGATCCATGCCGAGATAGAGGACAAATGCACTCCAATGCGGACACTCATTCATGACAACTGCGGATTTGCTTTCTGGGCCCGTAAGGAGAGCAAGTGATTCAGGCGGGAGGTTTGCAAGCACAAAATCAGCGGCTATTGCGCTGCCATCTGATGTTTCAAGACCGAAAACCTGACGGCGAACTGAATCGATGCGAATAACCTTTTTACGGAAAAGAACAGCCCCGCCGTTATCCTCAACAGCCCCGGCAAGCAACTCTGCAATCGTTCCAATCCCTCCTTTAACACGGTAAGCACCCGAAAGTGGCAGATCAAGCGCTATAGCCGCATTGACGGCATTGGCATACCGAGAAGTGGTCTGTACTGAAACCAGAAGCTGGGCATCGATAAAGCGGACAAAATCGGGGTCGCTGTCGAGACCATGGGAGGCAAGCCATTCAAACACGGTTTTAGTAGAAAATGTAAGCAGATGGGCAGATCCTGGAAGTCCGGCGATACCTTTACGGGCAAGACGGGCAAGATCACGCGCCCCTTTTACCGGCCATGAAAGCCCCCCTTCAGCAAGATGCCAGAGCAGTTTTGCAAGTTCGGCCTGCTCCTTCCAGAAGGGTGCTGAGCCTGGAAAGCGTTCAAGAATACCAAGACGCTGAGGAGGAAGATCAAGGTGAAGTGAGTTGTGACGATACTGCCAGGCAACTGGTTCCGGTGAAACCGGCCAGATAATTCCAAGCTCTTTACCGAGCATATCCATCGGCCCGCCATCATGAAATCCGCAGCCAATCGTAGCTCCTGCGTCAAACCGATAACCTTCTCGAGCAAATGTTGCCGCACATCCTCCGGGATAGTCCTGCGCTTCAAGCACAGTAACGATTGCTCCTTTCCGGGCAAGCAAGGCTGCGGCAGCAAGCCCTCCAACTCCCGCACCAATAACGACAACGTTCAGATTCTGCAGTTCCATGCTCTTATTCTTTGGTTTCCCCTCTCCTTATAAACAAACCACCGATATCCTTATGAAGTTCAGCAACAATACACCGCTTGAAAATTGTTAAACGCAAGAGTGATCTACATTGGAGAAATGATGTGCAGAGGAAGAATCTTATGAGAGTGAGGGTAAGAGAGTCGGCGTAGCGGGATTTGAACCCACGACCCCTTCCACCCCAAGGAAGTGCGCTACCAGGCTGCGCTATACGCCGAGTGCATATGAAAAGGTACTAATTATAAAAAATTCTATTGATTATAATAATATTATTTCGAGCTTTCGAACTGTTCTTCTCTTGCCCGGAGAAGCTTTTCACGCCACATCCCATTCTTTCGTTATAACTTATCCACAATCGGTGTACCATTTCACAAAAGTTCCACGATTTCCACAATCGTTACAACAGACGCAGGCAAATACTGAAAAAAGTCAATAAGTTATTTTATAGAATACAGTTATCAATAGATTATCATCATTAACACATGCCACACCACTGTAAACCATACGAGCAAACAAGTGATGTGTCAACAAGTTGTCAACATTCCGTTAACAATCTGAAGTATCCTGCTTACGACCAAACAGGTGCTTTAGATAGCCTATCAGGGGTGGTGAAAGGGAAAGTGCAATAATACCAAGGAATATCAGTTTTCTGTTCTGCTGAACAAAGGGAAGCTGGCCGATAAAATATCCTCCGTAGCAAAACAATCCCACCCAGAACAGCGCACCAGTAATACAGAACAGAATAAAGCGACTGTAGGGCATGGCACCTATTCCTGCAACAAAAGGAGTAAATGTTCTGATAATAGGAATAAACCGGGCGATGATGATTGTCTTGCCTCCATGTTTTTTAAAAAAACTATGGGTTCTTGCAAGATGTTCAGGATTGAAGAATCGTGATTTTTGATAATTGAACACTTTTGGTCCCAGCTTACGGCCGATCAGATAGTTAAGGTTATCGCCGAGCAGAGCTGCAGAAAAAAAGAGAATAAAAAGCAGGTGAGGATCAAGTGATGAATCAGGCATGGCTGCAAGTGACCCGGCTGCAAAAAGCAGGGAGTCTCCCGGTAGAAAGGGCGTAACGACCAGTCCTGTTTCGCAGAAAATAATGAGAAAAAGAATAGCGTAAAGCCAGAGTCCATATTGTGCGGCAAGGAGCTGAAGATGCGTATCGATATGGAGAATAAAGTCTGCGAGGAAAGAGATAAGAGCAGTAAAAGAATAATCCATGTTGTGCCAATTCATTGATATTGAAATCTCTCTCTGTTTAAGCCAACGTAATGTACTCATTGAACTGATGAGTCGCAAAATAGCGCAGAGGAGCCAAGGCAGGGGAAGCAGGAGAAAAGGTATTATTGTTATATATTAGGTGTGTATCATTCCATAATAAACCATGCAACTCCCATGAGTTATTTAGAGTCCTCCCGCTGTAAACTTTACTATGAAGACACTGCAGATTCTGATCCTTCCGGTATGGAAAAATCCATAGTGCTTTTTGTAAACGGCTGGGCAGTATCCTCCCGATACTGGAAACCGCTGGTCAATGTGCTCTCCACGCACTACCGTTGCATTACCTATGACCAGAGCGGAACAGGCAAAACCATTATCACTGGCTATAAACCAACCTTTACCATACAGGGCTTTACCGATGAAGCTGGTGCGCTCATAGAATATCTCGGGCTCCAACAATCAAAACAGCTGCATATTGTCGGTCATTCTATGGGAGGCATGGTTGCAACCGAGCTCTGCATTCGTTACCGTGAAGCGCTGGTCTCTGCAACCATCATTGCCTGCGGTATTTTCGAAGAGACGGCTTTTACCTCGCTTGGCCTCATGTTTCTTGGCGGACTGATTGATTTTTCCATGAATTTCCGCAATATTTTTCTGCACGAGCCACTGAAAAGCCTCTTTATGAAAAGAGCTGCATCCAAAGAGATTCCAAAAGAGTATCACGATATCATTGTTGAAGACTTTACCCAGTCCGACAAAGATGCGACCAATGCTGTGGGCAAGTTTTCCATCGACCCTGAAGCACTGAGAGCTTACACCCGGCATGTCATCAATATTGCTTCACCCTTGTTATGCTGTGTAGGAATGGCTGATCATACCATTCCTCCTGAAGGTACCCTATCGCTTTATGAAAAACGCAGGGCAGAGGCATCCGCACCCACAAGGCTTGCAAAATTCCCCGACCTTGGCCATTTACCTATGCTGGAAGAGACTCTTAAATTTGCAGGTGAACTGAAAAAACATTTTGAATTTGCTGAGCTATTTTATAAAAAGAGACCAGTGGAAAATACAGTTACAACGATGCCAACACTTAAGAATTAAAAGATACTGTGAGTAAAATCTTTGCCAAAGGCATGCTGCTCTTTGTTGCCTTTTTGATTACCATTACTTTCACCAGCCCAAAGGTATATGCGATACCAAATTTTCTGGGTCTGCCAAGCCTTGAAGAACTTGAGAATCCAAATCCGGATCTTGCCTCTCTTGTCTATTCAGAAGATGGTGTACTGCTCCATAAGTTTTTTCTGAAAAACCGTACCTTCATTCCTCTTAAATCCATTCCGCTTTCGGCACGCTATGCATTGATCGCTACTGAAGATGTAGCGTTTTACCAGCACTGGGGCGTTGATCTCCGACGGCTTACACTTGCGATGGGTGAAAATATCCTGAAGGGACGCACCCGATGGCAAGGAGCCAGTACCATTACCCAGCAGCTTGCAAAAAACCTCTATTTGACTCAGGAACGTACCTTAACCCGAAAAGTCAAAGAGTTGGTTACCGCAATTGAGCTTGAAAAAACATACACAAAAGATGAAATCCTTGCACTCTATCTTAATACGGTGTATTTCGGATCAGGTGCTTATGGCATAGAAGCTGCCGCCTATACCTATTTTGGGAAGCCGGCATCCCGCCTGACACTGCCCGAAAGCGCAACGCTTATTGCAACCTTGAAGAACCCTACCGCTTATAATCCATCGAAAGATCCGTCAAGTTCTGTGAGCAGAAGGAATCTGATTCTCTCTCTGATGGAAAAGGCAAAATTCATTACGCCAAAACAGGCGGCAACTGCCCAGAAAACCCCGCTGGTGTTGAAATACACACCGGTGAACCATCAGGGTCTGGCTCCCTACTTCACTGAGTATATCCGACAGACTATCAAGCCATTTACAATGCTTGGGAGCGTTGACCTCTACCGGGATGGCTTGTCCATCCAGACAACGCTCGACAGCCGAATGCAGAATTATGCCCAGTTGGCTGCAGCCGAACATCTTGCTGAGCTTCAGGCTGCTTTTGACCGATCATGGAGGTGGCCAGAACCGTTGAAGAACCAGATCTTCAGGGAAAGTGAGCGATTCAAGGGACTCTTAGAGGATGGCCTTTCTGATCAGGAGGCGATGGCGAAAGTTAAGGCTGACAATGCATGGGTTAACGAGCTTCTTCAGTCTAAAACCAGAATACAGGTTGCCCTGGTGGCTATTGACCCAACGAATGGACATGTAAAAGCATGGGTTGGAGGCAACAAGTTTTCACCTGATGATTACAAATATCAGTTTGACCATGTCTGGCAGGCAAAACGTCAGCCGGGGTCAACATTCAAGCCTTTTGTCTATACCGCAGCTATCGACAAGGGGATTCCGGCCAACTTTCAGGTGCTTGACCAGCCACTATCCCTTGACAGCGGTAACGGCACCGTCTGGTCACCAAGAAACTCCGACGGTTCATCAGGCGGAATGACCACACTCCGCACAGCATTGGCCCACTCCCTGAACCAGGTTACCGTCCGACTTGCCTATGAACGCCTTACCTCATCGGAAATTATCAGCTATGCCAAAAGAATGGGTATTTCTTCACCTTTGGCTCCAAATCTCTCAATAGCCCTTGGAACATCAGAAGTCACACCTCTTGAACTAGCTGGTGCCTTTTCAACGTTTGCCAACAACGGTATATGGAATGAACCTGTTTCAATACTGAAGGTAGAAGACAAGCATAACCGCCTTTTATCGGCATATAAACCAAATCGGCGTTTTGCCATTGACTCTACCACAAACTTTGTGATGGTTTCAATGCTCAAGGATGTTATTACGAGGGGTACCGGTGCTGCAGTTCGTGCCCGTTATGGATTTGATATTGAAGCAGCAGGAAAAACCGGCACAACCCAGAGTATGAGGGATGCCTGGTTTGCAGGATTCACCCCTCAGCTTGTTGCTGTTGTGTGGACAGGATTTGATGACGAGCGCATCAAGTTTACCTCGATGGAGTATGGACAGGGTGCTCGTGCGGCTCTTCCAATTTGGGCAAGGTTTATGAAGCACTGTTACAGCGACCGCTCATTGAAACTTGAAAACAGGTATTTTCATATTCCTGAAACGGTCATTGCCGTCCCAATCTCCGGCCAAAACAATACCCCTTCCGATCTGCTCGGCAATAACGTCTATGTTGAGTACTATACTCCAAAAGGCTTTAAATTCTATCAGTCCCGTCCGAGGCAATCACCAGCTGGGACAACCAACCCGCCAGAGGGCAATAGCGGCGCTCCCGGTAACGACAATGGAGTGTTACCTCCACAAAACCTTGTTCCGGCAGTACGCCCTAAGCCTGAAGAATTGTACTGATTTTACGCTTAGTTAACACACAATTTTTTGTTATGCAATCGGTTTTAGTTCTGGATTTTGGATCACAATACACGCAGTTAATTGCCCGTCGCATCCGTGAACTGGGTATTTATTCTGAAATTCTTCCCTACAACACCTCACCGGAAACCATAAGGGAGCACAACCCCAAAGCACTCATCCTTTCAGGCGGGCCGACCAGTGTCTACGGAGAATCTGCCATACTTCCTGATGGCGGTATCTTTTCACTTGGTATTCCTGTTCTCGGTATCTGTTATGGCCTGCAGGCGATAGCCAAACATTTCGGTGGAGAGGTTGCCGGTTCTTTAAAACACGAATTTGGACGTGCTACAATATCAGTTAACCATGACGGGGAACATGAAAGTCTGCTTTTCAGCGATATTCCGGATTCCGATGTCTGGATGAGCCACGGCGACAAAGTTACCAGGCTACCTGAAGGGTTCAGAGTAACAGCAAGCAGTGGAAATTCTGAAATGTGCGCCATTGAGAGCTGCGGCAGCAAAGGTGCGTTGAAAGTTTATGGGTTGCAGTTTCACCCCGAAGTACAGCACACCCTGTACGGAAAACAGCTTCTCTCGAACTTTCTTATCACTATTGCAGGAATAAAGCCAGACTGGTCATCAAAAAGCTTTATCGATCACCAGATTGAGGAGATCGCTCGCAAGGCAGGAAAAGAGAGTGTCATTTGCGGCATCAGTGGCGGTGTTGACTCAACCGTTGCTGCTGTGATGGTAAGCAGGGCTATCGGCAAACAACTGCACTGCGTGTTTGTTGATAACGGCCTGTTGAGAAAGAATGAAGCTGAAAAAGTAATGAGCTTTCTCTCGACGCTCGGGCTCAGAGTATCTCTGGTCAATGCTTCCGATCTTTTTTTGAAACGGCTGAAAAATGTTGCATCACCTGAAAAGAAGCGTAAAATAATAGGGAAAACCTTTATACAGGTTTTTGAAGAGCAGATGGATCATGAAAAGTTTCTTGTGCAGGGCACTCTCTACCCTGATGTTATTGAGAGCGTCAGCGTCAAAGGCCCTTCGGAAACCATCAAGTCACACCATAATGTGGGAGGATTGCCGAAACGCATGAAGCTCAAACTGATTGAGCCTCTTCGGGAACTCTTCAAAGATGAAGTGCGTGCCGTTGGGCGCGAACTCGGCATTGCCGAGGATATTCTGATGCGTCATCCTTTTCCCGGCCCCGGCCTTGCTGTAAGGGTTCTCGGATCGGTCAACAAAGAGAGGCTTGATATCCTTCGGGAAGCTGACGAAATTTACATTGAAGAGCTGAAATCAAGCGGACTCTACCAACAGGTGTGGCAGGCTTTTGCCGTGCTGCTGCCGGTACAGTCAGTTGGCGTCATGGGCGATAAACGCACCTACGAAAATGTTCTTGCGCTGAGGGCGGTTGAATCGACGGACGGCATGACAGCTGACTGGGCTCAGTTGCCGCATGATTTTCTTGCCCGTGTGTCAAACCGCATCATCAATGAAGTCCGCGGAATTAACAGGGTGGCTTATGACATATCATCAAAACCACCGGCGACTATTGAGTGGGAGTAACCCTGTTTTTTTCATTGATTTTCTAATAGTCACAGGTATTTTAATACGTTCAGATTAGCCTCAAAGATCCTTATTATAGCAGGGCCTTTGAGGTTTTTCATTATAAATCTGCTAACCTCAATAATTCATGAGGTCTACCAAAACCGAAATTTCCAGTCAAAAATTGAGGTGATCGCGACTGTGGCAAGGTAAATAATATGGATAGCAAGAAATCTTTCACCTGTAGTCGGTTACTATCCAACAAAAAGCAGG
>CAJAJL010000009.1 GCA_903940125.1 uncultured Chlorobiaceae bacterium
CCTGCTTTTTGTTGGATAGTAACCGACTACAGGTGAAAGATTTCTTGCTATCCATATTATTTACCTTGCCACAGTCGCGATCACCTCAATTTTTGACTGGAAATTTCGGTTTTGGTAGACCTCATGAATTATTGAGGTTAATAAACAATATTCTGAATTGCGCTCTTACGCTTGACATGTGGTATAGAAAAAAGTAAGTTCATGAAGAAGTTTACAGGGTAATGATTCGATTTTTGAACCTATGGTTTTTCATACAATACTGCGGTTTCTGCACATCATATTTTTTGCAGCCTGGTTTGGCAGTGTTCTGGCGTCCCTCTTCTTCCTGAAAGCCGTTGAAAGCAAACTTACAGGCAATGACGGCAACCACACAGAGTTTGCCGCGCTTCTAAAACGGTTTATCAAACTGGAAACAAAGGTTGCAGACGTTGCCGTCATAGGGGTTATCCTCTCCGGCATCCTGCTTGCCGTTTTTTACCACGGATGGACTATCTGGGTTTTTGTAAAATCACTTCTCATCGTTCTTCAGATTGCTCTGACCATCGGTTATATAATACATTCAGTCCGTACACTCACCTACCCATGTTCGAAGTCAGAGTATGGAAACTGGTACCGTCTCTTCGGAATTTCTCTCACTATGTTTGCACTGGTTCTCATTGTCACCTTTTTTCTTCTCTGAACCTGGTAGTAGTATATGCGATCAGTAATTTGATTTTCATTGAATTAATACTATATTTGAGACCTTTATCACTAAAATATTTGTACACGATGCAGGCGTTGATCAAGATTTCCGATAAACAATTTCTGGTAAGACAGGGGGATACACTTTTCGTCCCTAAACAAAAAGCTTCAATTGGCGATACCATGGAGATCAAAACCATGGCTGCTATTGACGGAGCAAATACAGACCTGAATCCTGCCGGCAGCATTCAGGCAAAAGTTCTTGGCCATGTCAAGGATGACAAGGTCATCGTTTTCAAGAAAAAACGCAGAAAACGTTACCAGTCAAGAAACGGTCACCGTCAGCAGATGACTCAGATCGAAATTATTTCTCTTTAAAAAAAGTTCAGGATCTTTAACGTTAATTTTTTCTTATGGCTCATAAAAAGGGTGGCGGATCGACTAAAAACGGTCGCGACAGTAATCCGAAATATCTCGGAGTTAAAGCGGCAGGAGGCTCAACAGTGGCAGCAGGCACAATAATTGTGCGCCAGAGAGGCACGGTTATCACACCGGGCGACAACGCTGGTTTAGGACGTGACCATACGATATTTGCCTTGATTGACGGTGTTGTTACTTTCCGCAACGGGCGAAATAACAAAAAACAGGTCAACATCCTCCCTTGCTAATAACAGCTGAAATGAAATAAGCCTGTACTCTATTAAAGCTGCCTTTTTTCAGGCGGCTTTTTTTATTATATGGTCAATACTCTCACAAGAACTTCTGAACACTTAAAAAAAATTTACCTCTTATGAAAATCACCGTTATCGGAGCCGGAAATGTTGGAGCTACCGCAGCTCTTCGCATTGCTGAAAAACAGCTCGCAAAAGAAGTTGTTCTTATTGACATTGTTGAAGGAGTGCCTCAGGGCAAGGCACTTGACATGTATGAATCAGGACCTGTCGGTCTTTTTGATACACATGTTCTGGGCTCTAATGATTATAAAGATTCTGCCGATTCCGACATCGTCCTGATAACTGCCGGTCTTGCAAGAAAACCCGGTATGTCGAGAGAGGATCTCCTTATGAAAAATGCCTCAATTATCAAGGAGGTCACAACCCAGGTCATGAAATTCTCACGGAATCCTATTATTGTGATGGTTTCAAATCCCCTTGATGTGATGACCTATGTTGCCCAGGCAACCAGTGGACTTCCTAAAGAGCGCGTTATCGGTATGGCTGGTGTTCTTGACACTGCTCGATTCAAAAGCTTTATTGCTGAGGCTCTGGATGTGTCCATGCAGGATATCAGTGCATTGGTACTCGGAGGACACGGTGACTCGATGGTACCGGTCGTGAACTATACCAATGTTGCAGGCATACCGTTAACTGAATTGTTACCGCAGGATAAAATCGATGCACTTGTAGAACGTACGAGAAACGGAGGAATTGAAATTGTCAATCATTTGAAAACCGGTTCGGCATTCTATGCACCGGCAGCTTCAGCCGTTGAGATGATTGAGGCAATCGTCAAAGACCGCAAGCGTATTATCCCCTGTACCACTCTTCTTGAGGGTCAGTATGGAATCGACAATGTTTTTTGCGGTGTCCCGGTCAAACTCGGAAAAAACGGTGTTGAACAGATTCTTGAAATCAACCTCTCCGCTTCTGAACTTGAGGCACTTCAGCAATCAGCTGCTATCGTACAGGAAAACTGCAAAAGCCTTGCAACGTTGCTCGGTTAAGCCCTTCGAATCAGAACATATTGTAAGGATTGTGTTAAATCGGGATAGGGGCGGTCAGAAATCCTGACCGTGCCCCTCCCACACCACCACGGCAAGCGGGTCCGCACCGGGCGGTTCGAGTAGTTGAGGTCATGAGAGGCGAGGTACTCCGATGCTCTCAAAGTAGAAGATAGGCATA
>CAJAJL010000010.1 GCA_903940125.1 uncultured Chlorobiaceae bacterium
ACAACTTTCCTTCCTCCACTTGCCTGTATCCAGTTGGCATTGGTTTTCAATTGTGCAACTGCATCCGAACGAAGCTCTGATTTATCAAAATCGAAAAACACATCACCGAGGCCAGGCAGAATAATTTCGGCACGCGGCGGCGGAGGAGCTACAACAACAGGCTGTTCATGACAGCAGGCACCCAGAAAGATCATTCCCGGAACAAACAATGTCCTTAAGACCGATGACGGTTTAAGCAGTTTCATTTTTCACCTCGTTTTTAGTTTTTGCATTTGCCGATGACCGATGTTCATACCGTCTCTCTATTCGATGCTCATATCCATATTCATAAATTTCGCTGGCATTCATCACATACTTCATACTTCACATCTTAATAATACATAAATTGTGTATAATAAATTCCAAATTAATTGCTTGAAATCGTAATTATTTGCATTATCACTAAGAATCTTAGGCTAACTATAGTTATATTATATATGTTGTATATGAGTCTTTTAGCTTTTATGAACGAAAAACAATGAAACAACAATGAAAAAGATTTATTCACTACTTGCTGCAGCTTTGGTAACTGGATTCTGCGCGGCTCCTGCATCAGCCGGACAGACCTACATAAGCGGGAATGTCGGTAGTTCATGGATGAACGACACCAAGGATGGTGCTTTAAAATTTGGAATGAATAACGGCATTACTGCGCTTGGAGCAATTGGGATGAGGGAGAATTGCTACCGTTTTGAAGGTGAGCTGGGCTATCAGAAAAATGGTGTCGACAATGTGTATAGTTCGTATGGCACCTCTAATTACCGCGGGAATATCGAAGTGTGGTCTGTTTTAGCTAACGGCTACTATGACATCTATACCGGCGGAGGCGTCCAGCCCTATCTTACGGCAGGTGTAGGCGCTGCGCGGGTTCAATTTGAGGATTTTGCTTTTCCAAGCACACCTGCCGGACATGGATGGGCAGAACATGACAGTGTTTTTGCTTACCAGCTTGGCGCCGGTTTAGCGATTCCTATCACTTCCGGTGTAAAGCTTGATGCACGCTATCGCTATTTCTCAACTGCGGAATTCTCGTTGAATAATGGCTACCAGAGCCGACTCTCAAGCAACAGTGTCCTGGTGGGTCTGAGATTCGGATTTTAAGAGTGCATTCGGTATCTGAACAAATAAACAAGGAGAGACTCATGAAGATACATTCGTTACTACTTGCATTGCTTATAGCACTTGCGGGTTGTTCAGCTTCAGTTCATGGTGATGTACAAGGAAAAAACACCCCAACAAACGCAAAAAGCGGGATAAACATTGTCAGCAATACCGGAGCTGCCCAAACAGGTGTTTCCGTAAACAGATGATAAAAAGAACGTTTCATAACAGGAGCAAGAGAAATGATGAAAAAAACCATACTGATAGTTTTAGGAGTTTTCGGGATGCTTTTGAGCACTCCCATGGACGATGCCCAGGCTGGTGTAGGAGTGAACATTCGCTTAGGAGGACGAAGACATCACCACTATAACCGTCGCCATTGGCATAGGAGATACCGGCATTCAGGGTTATCAATAACAACCTCAGCCATGAAACAGGTATAGACCTTATTCATTGAATTTGTTAATTAATGGACAAAGACAGGGAGATAGTTGGGTGACATCTCAACTCTCTCCCTGTCTTTTTGTCAACATAACCAGTTTGCAAATGTTATAGAGCATTTGCCTGAGACCATTTTCGCTTAGCGATGATCTGTGCCAGTATAGAATTGACGCTGCGGTATTTTACATCCTTTCGAAGTCTATAAATCCACGTTCGACATCAGCCAGCACCAGTTTCACTGAAATCTCCTGACCAACCCTGATTTTCCCAATCTTTCTTATCAGCCGTCCTTCTGCAGGCGGCATCAATATTCTCACCCACGTACCTTTCTCTGAATGACCGGTAACAATGGCATCAAAACGACGGCCAATCATTGAACCCAGCAATAAAGCAGCTTCAGACTTCCGTACACGACGTTCTACTTTACGGGCGGCATCCTCCTGACGCGTACAATGTACCGCCAGATATTCAAGCTCACTTACGGCATACGGTGCAGGACTATTGGTGAGAATTGCCTTCATCATTCTCAAGGTTATCAAGTCAGGATACCGTCTGTTGGGTGCAGTCGAATGCGTATAGTCACGCTCAGCCAGGCCAAAATGTCCAAATGACTCCTGTCCCGGCACTTCCACCACATACTCCCCTGACCCCATCAGTTTGATAATAACCAGTGAAAGGTCAGGAAAACGCAACGGGTCAGCTTTATGCCTTGCAGCCAGAAAACTTTCAAGTGCCTGTGAGCCAGGCTCAGAGGGCAATGAATAACCGTATTCATCAGCAATTTCCACAATACGCATCCATCGTTCAGGCGACCTGACAACCCTGCGAAGCGATGCACCTCCTCTTTCAGCTAAAAAATGCGCGGTACATGCATTGGTAGCTATCATGAATTCTTCGATTAACTGCCGGGCCCGATTCTGTTCCTGTTGTTTGATTTCAACAACTTGCTGACCGTCAAAAACCGCTTGCGGTTGAAATGTCTGAAATTCAAGAGAACCTTGCAAGTGTCTGCGTAACCGTAACTTTTGCGCCACACGATCCTGACAGCGCAACTGCTGGTCCATACCCGGTACGAGCGATGCAGCCACTGGCAGATCACTCCTCCCTTCAATCCATGCTGAAACGGCATCATACGCAAGCTTTGCCTTATTCCTTACCAGTGCCCGTTCAACCGTTGAGCTGATCACCACACCATGAGCATCCACCTTCATAATGGTGACCAGCGCAAGACGGTCTTGATCGGGATTAAGTGAGGTCAGATCTGTTGAAAGACGCAGTGGCAACATCGGGAAAACATGTGCGGATGTATAGACTGAAGTTGTATTATTCAGTGCATGATTATCAACAGGCGAGCCTTTTTTTACCAGGGCATCAACATCGGCAACTGCTACGTAGATTATGACCGACAAGTCATTCCGGGTCTCACACGCGGTCAACTGATCAAGGTCAAGAGATTCATCATTATCGATGGAGCACCAGAGAAGTGACGTAAGATCAAGAATATCCGGACCTCTGTCATTACCGGGCCCGCTTATTGATGCTATCTGTTTCTCAACCTGCAGTGAAAAATCCGCTTCCAACCCATTGATCTGCATAGCATTGAAAGCAATTCTAACTATATCGGACTTGCCGAACTTTCTGTGCATATCACTCCCCGGACAGTTAAAACGTTATTTGTTATCCTGCAGCAACAGGTCTGATTCCTACGATCCAAACAAAAAAAACGCAGAGATTGATGAAACCACCGATGCATCATCACCGTTGAAGGGGCGAATGCTTTACACCTTCACCTCTATGATATCGCTCCACCGGCTGGTATATCGGGGCGAAAGACGCTCCTGATTGGGCTTCCAGCTTTCGGAGTTCTCCGAAGCCAGTCGGACAGCTCCGCGACCATACCGCAGGTTAATGTCATCCATGACCCTCATAATCCTGCGATCGCGCTCATCTGCAACCGGCGCTTCTTCAGCAAAGAGCGAAAGCGTTGTGCTGCATGACTCTTCTGGCTCGATACCGCTGACAATAACCCCCGCCTTTTTATACACTTTTCCATCCCGAAATATCCCGTCAAGCATCGTCGTCAGCTCCTGGCTCAGGTCGAGGGTAAGCTGTGATGCAGTGGTGCAGAAAGGAAGATGCAGCCCGATGAAGCAAGAAGCAAACGACCCGGCTAAGAGTGCTGTTTGAAGACTGTTTTGGCGATAGCATACCGGATCATATCTTTAGTTGTAAACGCTGAATGAATGAGGCGGACACGTTGTTCAATACCTGTCTGGCCTTTTTGCTGTGCACAGATTTCGCGCAGCTGAGGGGCAAACCCTACGCCAATGAGTCGGATGCCTTCCAGTATCCCTGTTGTTGCTTCTACAAGAAAAATAGCAATTGCATTTGTTTCTGACGCCAACCAGATTCTGCGGGTTTCATCATCAAATTTTGATATATCAAAAGAGATATCAATACTGAATCCTTCTCCGAAATCGATGACGAGAAAGGGAATATCTCGTTGTTCAAAGAGTGATGCGGTGATTGTACCGGCTGTAAAGAGTTTCTTTTCTTTGCGCGAAATCTTTTTGAGTGACATCAGGATATGGAAAAATCCTTCTGTCGGGATCGCCACATTCATTTCCCGGCCTGTACAGTATTCTTCATGGGGAAAAAGCTGTCCTACTTTGTACGCATTCATCATTTTGAGGTTGTGACTGGTTCGTACCGGCAAAAACAGTTGCACCCCGAAGGGCGCTGGGGAGTACTATGAATTTTTGAGTTGTTTCAGTTCAGTTTCGAGCAGATTCAGCTTTTCTTTCATGGCACCAAGGTTGCGGAGCATGGCTTCATGCTTCAGCTGTTCACGCATCGGTTGGGCGGGGTATCCGCGGAGGGCGATGCCGGGTTCAAGAAAGGATTTTGAAATGCCCGCCTGTGCGGCAACCTGTATGCGGTCGGCAAGTTCGAGGTGGCCTGCAAAGCCTGCCTGTCCACCGACCATACATTGCTTTCCTAATGTTACGCTTCCGGAGATGCCGGCCTGGGCGGCAATGACGGTATCTTCACCGATCCGGCAGTTGTGGGCGATTTGAACAAGGTTGTCGATTTTGGCGCCTCGGCCTATGACGGTGCTTCCCATGGTGGCCCTGTCTATTGTGGCATTTGCTCCGATTTCAACATCGTCACCAATTTCCACAATGCCCATCTGGGGAATCTTTACATAAGATCCGTCACTTTGAGGAGCAAATCCGAAACCATCCGCTCCGATAACGCTTCCTGAATGAATAACCACCCTTTTACCAATAAGAGTGCCGTCGTAAATGGTCACGTTGGGAAATAAAACAGCGTCGTCTCCGATGAAGATGTCGTGAAAAAGGACAGTATGCGGGCCAATCACTGCATTGCTGCCAATAGTACATCGGTCACCAATCACAACATGATCGCCGATTGAGACACCTTCACCGATGGAAACACCTTCACCTATAACTGCTGTTCTGGCAATACCCTTCAACGCTATTGTTCTGGGTGTGGCAAATTTCTGCAGGAGAAAGACAAATGCAGTATAAGGGTCGCCAACCTTGAGAAACGAGGTATGATGGCTGAACTCATCGACGTTAACCGACTTGTGAACGATAACAAGTGATGCTGCTGTAGTGTCAAGATATCGAGTATACTTTTCGTTGGCTATAAAGCTGACCTGCCCTTTTTGTGCGGATTCGATTTTAGCGGGTCCGGAAATCAATTCATCCGCGTTTCCTGCAAGTTCAACGGCACCGACAAACCGGCTGAGATAGTCCCTGATTTCCTGAATTGTCATATTTTATTAGAGATATCTGTGCTTGAGAAAGAGCAAAAAAATAGTTAATTTTTCGGCCTTTTTAATTATATTTGAGTTCTCATAATTATTAATTCGTCTCCGGAAAAACAGTTAAGGATGTTCCGGAGAGTAGAGCGACTGCCGTAATATAATCCCTTTCATCTGAATATGCAGGACATGATGGCAAAACCCATTAAAATTTTCGCAGGACGCAGTAACCCAGCTCTTGCTGAAAAAATTGCCGAGTACCTCGACATGTCTCTTGGTAATGCAAAGGTTGAAAACTTTTCGGACGGAGAAATTTCGGTCAATTATTTTGAATCGATCCGTGGTTCGGATCTCTTCATTATACAATCCACCAATCCCCCCGGTGATAACCTGTTAGAGCTGCTGATTATGATTGATGCAGCAAGAAGGTCTTCTGCTGCAAGGATTACCGCCGTTATTCCCTATTACGGCTATGCAAGACAGGACAGAAAGGACCGGCCACGCGTTGCCATTACAGCAAAACTTGTAGCCAACCTGCTTACTGAAGCCGGAGCTAACCGGATTTTAACAATGGATCTGCATGCACCTCAGATTCAGGGATTTTTTGATATCCCGTTTGATCATCTGTATTCGAGCGTTATTCTTATAGACCATATCCGTCATAGAGAATTTCGTGACAACCTTGTTGTTGCATCTCCTGATGTGGGCGGAGTGAAGCTTGCCAGAAAATTTGCCGAAGAACTTGGCACTGATCTGGTTATTGTCGACAAACGACGGCCGGCTGCAAACGTTGCGGAAGTCATGAATATTATCGGTGATGTCGATGGAAAAAATGTTCTATTGGTTGATGACATGATTGACACTGCCGGAACCCTTGTCAACGCTGCAAAAGCTATCCGTGAAGCGGGGGGACTTAAAATCTACGCGGCTGCAACACACCCGATTCTTTCAGGACCGGCCATCAAAAGAATTGATGCGTCAATACTTGAAAAACTAATTGTCACCGATTCCGTTATTACGAATCATGCATATTCACCGAAAATTGAAACGGTAACTGTCAGCAACCTTTTCGGTGAGGCAATCAAGCGTATTTATGAAGATGATTCGGTCAGCTGCCTTTTCGACAGCAAGAACATCATTGAAAAACTTACGAACCTTCACTAAACACAAGCGATTAAAGGGATAAAGGAAGACCACATGGAAACTATTGTATTAGGGGTTGAACCTCGTGTCATCAAAAAGAAAGCAGCCGAAAAACTGCGCAAGAGCGGTATTGTGCCTGCTGTTATCTATCATAAAGGCGAAGAAACCGTTGCGGTTGGCGTCAATGAACTTGCATTGAGAAAGCTGGTACATTCAGCTGAGTCTCATATTATTGATCTTCAGTTCCCGGATGGAAAGATCAAGCGCTCTTTTATCAAGGATGTTCAGTTTCACCCGGTAACCGACAGAATTATTCATACTGACTTTCAGCTTTTTTCTGCTGATGAGATCATTGAGCTTGAAGTACCGGTTGCTGTTTCGGGCGAGAGTGCCGGCGTGGAGAAAGGCGGCAGACTGCAGATTATCAAACATGCGCTGACGATCAAGGGCAAACCGGAAGATATGCCTGATCATTTCATCGTCGATGTTACAGCACTGGAAATCGGACACTCCATCCATGTCAAGGAACTCCCGATGGATGCGTATAAGGAACTGACGATTATGGATGATCCGGATACTCCAGTCATAACTGTTCTTGCCTCGAAAAAAGAAGCAGAACCAACTGCAGAAACAGCTGTTGCAAGCTGAGAACTGTTCAACTGCTTTTTCGACCCAGATTCTTGAACTTTGTAAAGCTGCTTTTCTTCAGGGAAAAGCAGCTTTTTTTATAGGTTATCCTTAAATTCTGAAGCCTGTCCCACATTCACCGAAAGCCATACAAGCTTGAAAAAAGAGAACGGCACATCATTTTCACTGCAACACCGAAGCCCCGATGCAGGACAACGATTACAACATAAAGGATCGATCGTTTTTCTTTTGATCACTTTCATGGCGTTTTTACTCATCCTGTTCATCAAATCAGATCTTGTACTGATCAGTTTTCGTTCCATGTTTACGGCAGCAACTCTTTTTTTCAGAGCACCGGATGCTTTAAAGGAAATTTTCACCTCTGAAATCCTTGAATTCTGGATAGGAGCCATCTACCTGATTGCCGTACCTGTCTCTCTTGTCTTTGCCGGTCAAAAAATTTTCAAAAAAAAGACATCAAAAGAAGGATATGAACAGACGGAATTAAGCCTCGGAAAAATAAGTTTCAGAGCGTTCATGCGACAGACAGTAGCACTGTACGCCTCGGCTGTCATTTTTATTCTTTACTCTACAGCTTTCCTTGCGCCGTTTATAGCCCCGTTCAGTCCTTATGATCAACAGGACTTTCTGGTAACGGCATATCAGCCGCCATTCGCACGACTGCATGCACTGGTGCTCAAACAGCCTAAAACGTTGATAATCCCTTTACAGGCAGGCAGCGGAACAACGGTACAGCTTGTTAACAGCCTTATCAGCGATTTCCAGAGCCTGAAAACGCGCAATGAACCAAATACGGTAAGGTTTGTCGACGAATACAGAATTGATGGAACGATGGTCACGTACCGTCAGGGCATTCGGACAAAAACAATCGCCATCGATGAACTTGCCGGCACCGGAACAATAACAACAAGGGCGACTGGTGACAGAGAACCGGATTTTGTCATTGCCCGCACCTTTATCTTCGGGACAGACCAATACGGCCGGGATATTCTCAGCCGTGTCATATACGGTTCAAAAATATCGCTCTCCATCGGCTTTCTTGTTGTTCTGATCTCTGTCTCGCTCGGTACCATCATCGGGGTATCTTCAGGATATTTCGGCGGTTGGATTGACGCTGTCATGATGAGGATTGTTGATGTCCTTATCGCATTTCCAGCTCTCTTTCTTATTCTTATTATTATTGCGACTTTCGGCAACTCTATTTACCTGATTGTCATCACCCTCTCCTTTACCGGGTGGATGGGTGTGGCCAGAATTGTCAGGAGTCAGGTGCTTTCGCTGAAGGAGCAGGAGTTCATTCTTGCCGCAAAATCACTCGGGCTGTCGAACTTAAGAATTATTTTTCGCCACCTTGCACCAAATACTCTGACTCCGGTCATTATAGCTGCGACGCTGAGAATCGGCAGCATCATCCTCACTGAAGCTGGACTCTCCTTTCTTGGTTTAGGAGTTCAGCCTCCAACACCGAGCTGGGGAAACATTATTAATGAGGGGCGTGACAGCCTTTTGAACTACTGGTGGATTTCAACGTTTCCGGGTATTGCAATCCTGACTACTGTTGTGTGCTTCAACCTTATCGGTGACGGTGTCCGCGATGCCCTCGACCCAAGAATGAGAGGATAATTCATGACGATCGAACACGAACCCGGTTACTGGATAACCCTTGGCACGAAATATCTTTATAACAAGCCCTGGCTCACCATGCGCCAAGATAGCGTTCAGCTTCCGAACGGCAGAGTCATAGACGATTATTACATCTGGGAGTTTCCGCCATGGAACAATGTGCTTGCTGTTACGAAAAGTAAGCAAGTTGTGCTGATACGTCAATACCGTCACGGCATCGGCAAGGTTTTTTATGAACTTCCGGCGGGAGTTCACGACAAGGCTGGAGAATCGGTACTTGAGTCGGCGCAACGCGAACTGCTTGAGGAGACCGGTTTCGGCGGTGGCTCATGGAAGCCGCTGATGGAACTGAGTGCCAACCCTGCTTTGCAGAACAATATCACGTACAGCTTTCTGGCTGAAGGGGTTGAAGAGATCAGTAAGCAGGAGCTTGATGCAACTGAAGATATAAGTGTGCATCTTGTCTCTTTTGATGAACTCCGTGCCATTGTGCTTGATGGCGGCATGCTGCAGGCTCTGCATGCTGCACCGATATTGAAATACCTTTTGACTCTGGCATGATAAACGCTCCAGCAAAGAGCAGCTCATGAAAAAAACTGCACAGCTTTCACTGCTTGAACGCACCATAAAAGAGCTTGGTTATACGTTACGTTTTGAAAAAGGCAACTTTTTGGGTGGAGAGTGCAGGTTGAGAGAGGATAATGTTGTAGTGGTCAATAAATTTCTGCCGCTTGAAGGTAAAATCTATACCCTTGCTCAGGTCATCAGCAAAATCAATCCTTCCGGGCTTTCCCCAGAGACTGCCAAACTTGTTGACAGCATTGTGGATACAAGCCTGTTCAAAAGAGAAACAATTTGAGTTCAGAAAGAGAAGATTGACTGCAACCAGAATTGGTTTCGGTCGCTTCGACCATCTGAGTTATTGCCAGCTGTGCTTCGTCCTGCATTCTCGCCGATGACTTGGGCCCAGGTGGCACGAAGGGATAAACGTCCTGAGCTGCTATAGCTGAGGCCTGCTCCGGCTCCAAGCAGCCAATAGTCGTTGCTGCCGGTTGCGCTTGAAACGTCGCCGGGATAGCGATTCTTGTTGATGGTGATGTGTCCTGCGTCGTAAAATCCGCTGAGCTGGAAGTTGCCCCATTTCGCTGGAAAAGGAAGGGTGTATCGAACGTCAGCATTAATGAGCTGGCCTTCGTCGCCGGAAGCTTCACCAACCGGATAGGCACGCACACCGTTGGGTCCACCAAGAACAAACTTTTCGCTGGTATCGAGGTTGCAGAGGGCCGACTGAGCAATCACTGACAGATTAAAATTGAGCTGTTCAGCAAGGTGCTGGAGGCGTGTAAGGCCGTAATTGAAGCGAGTGTAGTTGCCTTCTGTGCCAGTCAGGCTGATATCGGCAACGGATTCGTGAAGTTTTCCTGTGGTGATGCTTGCATTATAGCTACTATACCCACCGCCAAAAAGCTGGTCGTAGCGATCACCATTTACGCTCAGGGTGGCGTTATTGAGTGTTTTATCACGAATGTCAATGTCAGATTTAGTGTCGATAAGTCCCCTGTAGCCGTAGGATAGAGAGGTAGTAAGGTTGGCATTGCGCGTCCGGATAAGCGGATAACTGAGACCGCCATCGATGCTATTGCTGTTTCCCTTATACTGCAAAGAAGCGAGATCGCTGCCGAGTTCGTAACGCATGCCGCTGTAGGCAAGATTTGCGCGAAGACCGTTGTAAGCGATCGGGATGCTGTAGCCAACTCGTCCTTGAGACAAGCCTGAGGCTTCAGTAAGAAGCAGGGTGATCTGATCACCGTGATGAATCGGATCGTTGATTGAAAGTATGGTGTTACCACGCCAAGTTCCTGTGTAGCGGTTGCTATAGTTGTCGCCCCATAAAACCCCTGAAACAAGAGGGCCTTCGGTAACGGCGACTTCGACGCTGCTCGAGCCAGGTGCGGCGCCTGGGATAAGAGAGGCTTTTGCTGAGATACCGGGAAGATCGTTCATGATGAGAATGCTGCGCTCCAGATCAAGCTCTTTAATGGGTTCTCCTGAATGCAGAGCCAAGATACCTATGCTGCGAAGAGCGTCTGCATTGATTCTGCATGTTTTATCCGGCTTGATAGAAATCTGACCATCACTTTTGACCTGCGTGATCGCAATCTGGATGATACCGGAGGTAATATCCTGAGGCGGGAGGTAGGCCCGTGCCTGAAACCACCCTTTCTTTTTGAAAAGGGCCGTGACCTTGTCGGTCAGAGCGTTCAACTCTTCGAAAGTGAGATTTTTGGCGATAGATCCAGCAACGATCTTCTGAAGCTCTCCTTCAGTGGCAAGCCCTTCATAACCGCTGAAAATGAACTGCTTGACTTCGACCTGAACGCCTGTTTCTGCTGTTGATGCTCTCTCTTGTGTCTTTTCAGAAGCGGGAAGCTGCCGGGGAAGCTCTTTTTGTGACTGCTGGTCGCGGAGAATACTGCCTGCATCAGGTATACCGGCTGCATAACAAAAACCGGCGGGGTATGATAATGAAAAAATGAGCAATAGCCCGGTGAAGAACAATGCTTTGGCTGAATAACGCAACCTGCAGACAGCAAACTTGGAGTGGTCTCCCATAGATGAATATTTATGCGGTGAAAGCAAAAAAAATCAAGTATGACCGATAGATATTGGATATACTCTGTTTAGCTTAAGATAACGTATGAATTACTTCTAACTATAGGCCAGGCTCTTTTTTTTTCCTTTTTAACCTATAAAACAGAGACTCTATGAAACATCTCTGTTCAGTACTCTATTTTTTGTTTTGTTTCTGCTGACCGGAACTGCAGCGTATGCCGTCGAATTAAAAGTCGGACACCTTGACCTGCAGAGACTTGTATTACAGAGCGATGCCGGCAAACATGGTCAAGAACTCCTTGCGGCCAAGACAAAGAGTTATCAGGAGGAGATCAACATCAAAACCGAAGCTCTTAATAAACTCAAGGCGAATGGTACGGCAACGGCAAAACAGGCGAAACTCATTGCAACCCGTGAACGCGAACTTCAGACCCTTGTTGTCACCTACCAGAATAACCTCAAAGCTTATGACACCGATCTTACCCAAAAGCTGGTTGAAGAGTTCAATCCCATACTTGAACAGTATGCCAAAAGGAACAACTATGACTATATTATCCGAAACTTTGACGGCATTCTGTTTGCAAGCAGCAGTCATGATCTCACAGAAAATCTCATCAAGGAATTCAACACCAAAAGAAATAAATAATCATGGAAAACCATAACCTGCCAGTTTTTTACCGGAATCCTGTACCACTCAACACAGAGACACACGCTTCTCTGACCATCAGCCCAAGCCCTGATGGCTTTCGGTTTGCCTCTTCTGCCAGCACAGTCCTCCTTGCCTCGATCGAATTCTTTGATGCCGCCCACCAGTTTCCCATTATTTTCAGACCGACACCTGATGGCCACATCCTTCCCGTAGCGCTGATGGGACTCGAAGAGAACGAAAACCTCTTTGTCGATGGAAATGGTGCCTGGCTTGGTCAGTACATTCCCGCATACATAAGACGCTATCCCTTCATCACTACTGATGGTTCTGACGGTCAATCAATAGTATGTATCGATGAGGATTTTGACGGATTCAACCTTGATGATGGTCTTCCCCTTTTTGAGGACGGAAAACCTACTCCGAAGGCTCAGGAAATCCAGGCTTTTTTACAGGACTATCTCCTTCAGATTCTACAGACCGAACAGTTCTGCGCCATGCTCCTACAGAACAGTCTCTTGCGTCAGATTGATGCCCAGGCAAACATGAACAACGGCCGAACTTATCCCCTTAACGGCATGCTGGTTGTAGACGAAGAAAAAATGAAACAACTTCCGGACAGTGATATCGTTAAGCTTTTCCGCAACGGAACGTTGGCGCTGATCCATGCCCATCTCTTCTCTTTGCGAAATCTTAATGCATTGATTGCACTGAAAGCAAAAAAATAAGCAACTGAACGACACCCGACTTCATACATGAAAACCTGGAAACCCAATAAAGACGGTGGTATGCCTTTGAAACAAGGCACTACAAGGCACTACAAGGCAGTAATTTTCAAAGAGCATTACATCATCAAAAACGGTGTGGCGCTGAGTTTTTCACCCATGACCTGATAAATCTTCTGGGCGTGCAGGGTGGGTTTTGACGGGATGCCATATCGACTTCCCTTGGTTTTGTGTATCAGGAT
>CAJAJL010000011.1 GCA_903940125.1 uncultured Chlorobiaceae bacterium
CTGGTTTTTTGATGACCTTGAATTTAACAAAGGCGTCTTTGCCGGTGATCTTTATCGATGCACCTTTTTCAGTCGATGTAAGTGCTTCCTTTATGTCGGAAGGACAGGAAATACGGTTCACATCGGAACTGGATAAACGTACGTTCGTTGTCGCTTCGGGTACTAAAACAGTTGGAAACTCGACATCTGGAATTTCGGTTACTGCAGGCGCAGCCGTCTCACGTTTTTCAGGTGGTTTTGTTTGATTCGCACCATATGCAAGTACTGGCAGCATCAATGCTGCGGCTACTATTGCAATTTTTCGCATTACGCCCCCTTCTTTTCTTCTGATTGTTTTTCATACAAACGGCGCAAGATGAATTTCCCGCTCTCAAAACGATATTCAAGGATATAGGTCTTTTGCTCGTCAGTGGCTTTATCACCGACCATGTACGTCTGCTTGCTTCCGGTTACCAGCAAACTGTGCTTTTCAGCATCATGTGTGATGGCATTTATGTAAAAAGCACTGGCTGCTCTGGTATTTTCAATTTTATCCGCCAATGAGTAGAGATCTTTCCGTGCTGACTGAAATTCGGATGCGTCATATAATGCAAGCAGTTCACTGAACTGGGGTCTGGCATTGGAAGGGTTGTAGGTAAGCGCAAGGCCGAGGGCATACCGGGTAAACTCTTTAAGGTACTCGTCTGACGCTTTATCGCCCGTAACAGAAATCTTTGAATTTATGACCGGCGGTACCAAGATGGTTTTTTGGCTGTTCAATGCCTTGAACACTCCGGCCGTGTTTATGACGACTGCAATGCTCAACACCACGACCGAAAATTTGAGCAGCCTGTTTTCAGCGAAGATGTTGGAGCTTTTTTGCAGATAGATGTCGAGATTCATGTTGTTACTCCTGAAAATGCGATTCAAAAAATGTGGGGTATCCCTTCATTGGAGCTATCCCGACAAAATACAGAAGGTGCCTCAGAAAACCCCGTGGGTACTGCCTCTTTAGGTGGCTGTATCCCCAGGGAAGAACAATCAAAAGAAGCCATAAATATCCACCGAACTGATTTGCAATGATCAGACTCGATGTCATCACCGCCAGATCGTCTGGCTCAAACCAGAGAACCTGAAACGGTTTGGTCAAATACTGCGGAAATCTGCATTGCATAGCGTCTCCTAAAACAAGGGGGAAGTTCATTCCCCCCGGAACAGCGACAATTAAATAATCATTCCGATTGAGGTTGTGATTTTGTCTGCATTGATGACGAGGATGCCACCCAGAATAGCCAGAACAGCCGGAACCATCTTCTGTTGAATCATGACGACGACACCGGTGATAATTGCAAGGATGCCGGCAATCGCCCCAAATGGTCCTTTGAGTACATCAGTGATAAGAAAGGAGTAGGCTTCGTAGCCAAATGAGCCTGCCACCGGGGCGGTCAGAGCCATTGCCTGGGACGCGACCAGCGTCATCAGCATTGCCACGGCAATTGTCAAATACATCGTTCTCTTGTTGCTTTGCTGCATCGGTATTACCTCCATTACGTTTGTTGTTAACTGTTAGAACATGGACCAGGACAAGAATAGTTTTCTCATTATTGCGATACCACCCCCTTTTTTAGCAGTGCGGTGATCCTGTTTAGATCAGCACCATTTACGAATTCTCCATCAATCCAGAGTGCCGGGGTGCCACGCAAACCCATAGCTGCTCCAATTCCTTCCATTTCTTTCAACTGCATCTCATAGTCGCCATCCTTGACGGGTATAGACTTGCCATCCAGGGATCCGGAAACTACATCGTTCAAAGCTTTTGACTTGTCCACCTGAGACAATATGTAACGAGACTTTTTCTCTGCATCCGGATGGCTCTGGCGCAAAGGGAAAAAGAATATGTATCTCGTGATGTCAGTGCGTTCACTCAGGAACTTGTCCACCTTCCGGCAATACGGACAGTCGGGATCAGTAAATTCAATTACGGTTTTTGGACCATTACCAACCTTCATCGCTTTTTCCAGGGGGAGATCTTTGACCTTCTTCGCCAGAACCTCTTCCTTGATAGCTGCAGTAAGGTTCTTGCCCTCTTTGCTCCAGATCTCACCGAACATCAGGAAGCCGTCAGGGCTGAAATAAAACACC
>CAJAJL010000012.1 GCA_903940125.1 uncultured Chlorobiaceae bacterium
ATGGAGGGAACAAAAACGGGGTATCACGGTCTGCTTTGATAAAATCGGTACTCATAAGGCAAAATCAGACATTAGAAACTTAAAATCTGGAGATCAAAAACCATACTTAATCGTATTTAATATAATGATTTATGAGTAATTTTTAAAGTGTTATGATGGATTTTAAGTCCGACAGGCTGCTAGCAAACTTTTCCTGAATCCGCGCGAAACTATTCAGTTTTGAAGTCATATCAAACATATTTCATTTTCATAGACAACTTCAGATGGGTTCTATTCCACAACCACGATTTCATGAATCTTAACTTGTGGAACATTTATTATAATCCTGCCGTGATGGTAGCTGAAAAGTAATGACTTGCCGGAAGGTTCAAGAGTAACTTTAGAAGGTTTCTTATTCTGTCGAATCCTTATTGTCAATGGGCCAACTGGTGAGATGGATTCAATTATGGACTGGGTACTGTGTGGTCCAGATGTATTGATAAGGTTAACCAGCAATTTGCCATGATTATGAGCCACACTGACGTCCACATCATGCGAACCCATGACATCAACCATTTGATCAGGAAAAAGCTCCTTAACTATATTGTTCAAAAACTGTCTTGTTATTTCGTTAGGATTATCTTGATAGGATGTACCAATAGGAAAGTTGATCTCACCTATTTTACCTTTACCAAGTTGGATGATAGATGCTGCCTGCTGCGCCGATGAAATGATGCTGTTGGTGGACTGAGATTTATCAAAGAAAGCCTCCCTCTCAAACCGTTTGGGGTTCTTTTCACCTAACAAAGAAACCAATCCTCCATTATTTGTGACATAATTCGTAACCCCCGATTTTTTCCCTCCCATGATCGACTCTCCAAGCAATCCTTGGAAAAGCGCTATGGTTTTCGGACCAAGGAGCAAAAGGTTGCCTCCGGATTTAACATATTCAACCAATTCGACCTTAAATGCCGGCTCAAGATATTCCCATTCAGGGACTACTATCAATGGATAATCGGTCATTCGTCCGATGATTTGGTGTTCACTGACAACATCTACGGATTGCTGGCTTTCTAGGAGTGCTTGTAATACACCATGAACAGCTGATCCAGCTTTAACAAAAGGCCGATTTGTTTTGCGATAAGTTCCTGCAGTTGAAAGTATAATGGCAATCTGTGGAACCGGTTCTAAGTGATGACAGAGTTTCTGTCTGAAACGGCAAAACTTTGCCACCTCAGCCATTACTGGGAGTTCATTCAATCGCACTGAACCGTCTCTGTTTTGTGTAAAGTAAACTTGAAAGCCGCCACCTTGACTTAATACCACTGCCGCCTCTCGTTCCAACTGCTCTACTGTTTTTTGTTCACGCCGAGGAGTATTAACAAAACTCCATGCCATCAAATCCCAAGGCTTTCCTTGACGCACTAGATAGCGAGCTGAAAGTCGGGCAGCATTTACACTATTCCGCGAAGAAAAGTCACCTGATAGAAAATCAACTTTTGCACTTACCGGCTCGGGCATATACTCAGTAAATGCCCAATTACTACAATATTGGAAATTTGGATTAGTTTTCTTTAACTCATTAATGTTATGACGTAAATAGTTTCTGTAACACTCTCGGTTGAACTGAAGAAACTCAAACCAATGTTGGTCACCCGACTTGCGTGGTACATCTTGAATCCCCGTAGAATCATGGAATGCCTTCAATGCCGCTGCACTATAATCTGGCACTACTGCAACACAATCACCATCCACCCACACGCCATCGATATTGTAATCGCTGGCCAATTCGCGAAGCTGTGGTATTAGCAGTTTATCCGAGTAATTGCTAAAAAACGAAATCGCTATTTTATCAGCTTTTCCATTGGAATTTATGGCTGCCCAACCTGGATTAAGTACAGCATGGGCATCACGAACTCCTGAATAATGAACAAAAAGTGCAACACCATTACGTTCGGTAACATTACGCCAGATGCGCAGAGGATCACCAATAAATCCAGGGGCAGGATTGCCAACCTTAGTCGGATAGCTCGAATAGCCTGGATGTCCCTTGCAATCTATCTGTATATAATCTGGATGGACAAGGTTTATAATACTTTCAATCATTGCTGGTGTAGTATTTTTTCCAACTTCTGTGCAGTCCGTCCCAGCATGAAAGTCAAAATGAATACCAAGGTAACTGTCTGCCCTCTTCAATCGATGTTGATGTAGATCAAATGCCATTGCATTATGAACTTCACCAATGAGAAGCAAAAAGATCACTAAACCACTTATAATTGGATTAATACGCATATGGGAACCTCGATTAATTGATTTTTAATACCCAAATAAAACCGCGCAAAACGGCATAGATAATGATTTCGGTCTTCAAGATATGTGAGCAACTGTTCTTTGTCAATATTTGAGTGTAAAATGCTTCGTTATGCCAACAATCGGGCGTACTATTTTTAGGTCAAATTTCTTTGTTGAACTGCATCCTATCATGTTAGATATCTGATCTGTTAGCATTTTTGCTACCTCTCTGGCAACCCGAAAATTGAAAAGTTACAGACATTACTGACACCTACACAAATAAGAACCGTATTACTGAAACCGTTGCAACAACTTCCGCGCTGTTCATACCGAGTCAATCCCCAATTTTTCTGCCGCCATCTGCGCATTTTCTAAATATATCTTGAAAGGGCGCTGTTGGTGTAGAAAGAGGTACATCCTCATCGCATTCGAATAATCACCCTCGCGATACAAGCGATTTGCGTCTTGCAGGCTTAGGGCAATTTTGGTCACTTTATTAATGAGGCATGTCTCATTAAGGGGTTGGTGTAAAATGTCTATTTCATTCTGGATAGGGTGGAAAGAAGAAGGTTTATATGGTGCAAACACAGGACTTCGCTGAGTGCTTATTTCTAAGAGTGCAGGATCTGCTACCATTTGAGCCAACTTCGCCCATGAATTGTTAACAAAATAAATGCGCGCAGCATGATTCGCCGCCAGAGCGAACTGATCATAGTCCCCAGCTATTAATCGAACAGCTTCAGCAATAACACCGGGAGAAACTGACTCTACAACTATCCCGCACCCGGTTCTTTCAACCATGCTCCCAAGCCAAGTATCCTTCACTGCAACGATCGGTTTACCACAGTAAATCGCATCTACCAACAACCCGGAATTACGATACTTGAACATTTCACTAGTATAAGGCAAAACAACAATATCGGCATCCATAAACAAATCAATAAACTCCCTATTGGATAAATGCCCCTTAATCGTCTCTATAGCATGATGGAGCGTCTCATAAAGTGACACCAATTTGACAGGAGTATCCTTCTTCCGTGCATCCCGAATAACGACACGGAATGTATGACCATCCAGCACTGTTGCTGCAATAAGGTTAGCGGATGCAATTCCTGCGTCCTGACCCTTTCCTTGAGTTGGAGCTCCTGGAAACAACACAGTAAGGCGACTATCTTGTCGCTTCCGCAGGTTTAGTTCACCTCGTTGGATTAGTGAAAATAAGTTATCTGAAATGCTCGGGCTTGGGTGCGGTGTAACCGGTAATTCGATACCAGAGATTGCTCGTAAATCGTGGGCCAACTCATCAGTAGGTAATGTAATTAATAACCGTTCATCCTCCATGAGGTTCTTAAGGACTGGAACCCAATGATTCATAAATTCATGACTCTTGATGTTTTGAAATGGTAAATAGAATAGATTTACCACCGCTGAAATCTGCGACTGCCCAACCATCAAACGAGAAATGGCTTGAGCATGAGGGATGCCAGCACAGTACATATAAAGACGAATAACTGAGCCATTATTGTTCTCAATGTATGAGCGAAGGAACGCTCCGACTTCGAATTCGAATTTCACTAATGGTGCGGTTTCGATTATTGGGAGCTCCTTCTTTGGGATGCCGATTGTCCAAGAATTATCAGATAGACGAGGTGAGAAGTAAGCGCGACTCTGAGACAAGACGTCTGGGAGTTGCAGATTAGAAAGCACGCGAAAGGCGACATAATACGGCGCCAATGCTGTATTAAGCTGATCGTCATATGCAAGATAGTGGCCGAAATGCCCAAGCGCATCTGGATCCAGCATTACGACGCTAATCGGAGAATCGGCTCCATTAGTTACTGTAGCCCTGTTGCACTGACGAATACCTTCAGGTGATGCAGCCTCAATCTTTGCGATAGCCCCGTGAACGAGATATGCATCTGGATATGATTGTCTCACATCTTCGAGCGTAAGCAGTGCTTCTGCCGTTCGATCCATCGCATGGGAGATATCTACAATATATTCGGATAATCTGAAGCGGTGAGCGATCTTCGACCAAAGGTTAGACAGATTTTTATCGGGCTTAGACGCGAAAATAGGATGAAATAGGTCATGGACTACGATATCGTAGCACAAACTCGGCACATTCTGTACACGTTGGTAGAAATGGGGCAAAAAGGTATCACGAAAGAATCGCCTGAACTCCAAATCCCCTACGTTGTATAAAGCGTTTCCGTTAATATGGGAAAACGACTGTATCTGGGCAATACCCCTATAGTGACTTCCACATATCCAGAAACGCTCCGAGCTAGAAACAATATCTTCAAACGCACTAAGCCAGTTCGCTCGAATTGGGATTGCATCCGGCTCAATCACTGCAATATGCGACATACCAGTAGAAAACCGTTCAACGATATCGAAAAACTGGTTATTTGGCCCAGCCATGTACCCTTCAGGCCCAAATGGCCCTTCAAACTTACGGGTATAAAGGTCTCTCAGACCATATAGGTTCGAATAATGAAAATACAAACCAGAAAAGTACTGAGATAAACCAATACTATAATAAGCATCGCAAATCTTTTTTTCAAGTGCTGCATCGTACGAACCATTATATGCCAAATGCAACCCAACGGTTGGGAGCGTTGATGCTGAACGATAGGGAGCGAACTCCTGACATCCCCAACGCGTAAAGTTTCTCAACAATCTGTCAAGATCAGCATTAACGAAAGGGACAAATACCGCAGATAACTTAGGGCCGGCAATAAAATTTTCTAATGGCACATAAGGGAAAATTGCGTGGTCATAAATTTCGGATTCTGCGCTGCAAATGCTGACTTCGAGATCGAATTTATAATGTTCGATGTCGCTAAGTAGTACATCAAACGCCTGCAAGTGAAGGTTGCCTTGATGTACTTCAGGGTTAGGAATGTTGTACCGGTCACCCTTAACCTGATAATCATCGAAAAAGTAGTTAGTGTTTTTCTTTGGCGTCGTGCCGATTTCAAGCACAATTCCATCAAGAACCTTCGCTTCCTCGATGACCTCCGTATAACGGCAATCAATGCCAATGAGGCCAATATTCTTGAAGCCAAGAAAAGCTGCAAAACGTACTGCGTATGAGCCCGTTGTCAATTTTCCAGGTTTCTGTGACGAGAAAATGGGTTGCGGAAAATAGTCAAGGGCATTTTTTTCGCAAAAATCTTTATTGTTTTTCCCGTGTCTCAGTTGCGGTAAAAAATATACGCCTTGCGCATTTGCGAGAGCAGGAAATTTCTGCAAAATATTAGGATGAAGGAAAAAAAACTTGCATAACCGACGCAAAACCATGTCATCAATAGCATTGGCATGCGAAAGCACGACCTGATCATCAAGACAGCAGTAGATATGAGGGTACCAATTGATTCGCTGCCAGTAACGATATGCAGCATTCATTCCTAAAGATGGAACGTCCTTGAACAAAGAAAAGAATTCTTTCTTTAGTGATGGTCCATTCCCCAAAACCAACAAGCGGTTATCTGATTTTTTCAAGCTATTCATTAATCCTATAATATGAGATTCCCTTTTGGATTACAATTTTATCAACTACATCAATTTATTGATCAATGAATTTTCTTGAGTGCCATCTTTAGACTAACTGATTGCGAGTTAAGCCGCTGTTCTGATATTTGTGGAACCATCTTATTCCATGCATATATTCCAAGATCAGGGTTTGTTGCATAACTACATCTAAAGCGAATATTTGCATCAATTGCAGGCTTTTGAACAAAGATCAATCCAGCTTGGGTAGATAACTGAGAATACATTTCTACCCTTTTTGAAGAGTATTCGAATGGCTCATCCTGAAGATACAGATCTATGGCATGATGCATGACTCCACCTTCTTTTAAAATTCTAGCCCCATCACTGAAAAAGTTAAACACCGATTGAGCTGTGGGCAGATGCTCTACAACGGAAACTGAGAAAAGCATATCAAAATAATTTGAAGGCAACTGCGAAGAAAAGGCCCCCAAACGCCCTACTACAGTTTTTACGCCATCTATAGTTATAACTGATGATGGACCACCGTCGCGTCCTATGAATTCATCTAGGTTCCATAGTTCGTTACTGCAATCCAGGCCCTTAAGAACTCTCGAATTACCTCCGCCAACCTCAATAATTTTAGAGCACCGTTCACTTTTCAACAGGCTATATATATAGGCATCCTGTACACGTTTAAGATCATGTGGGGACGACTTCAAAAATGCAGATACGGCTATATCATCGAGTGACAAAAAATATTCAGTTTTCGAAATCACATCAAGCACTTAAATACTCCTAATTTTGGGTTTCTGAAAAGATTTTCAATTGATCATAGCGTTCAACAGAATCAAGTGAAAATGAACTTGCAATACAAAATTGACTCGTTAAAAAACCATATTCAAGGTTTGTTTAGTAAGAGAAAATCAATTTGCGAATTATAAACTTAATATGAATGCTCCCGCTGACTGTTTTAAAAAATTCAATCGGCCGAAATAATTTTAATTCGCCCATGCATCAAGCGATGAAGAAATTGCCCGCTTGTGTGTTTTTAATATCTCAGTGGCAAATGATTTCTCAATGCTGTAGATAAATTTTACGCAATTAACTCGCTGTCTTGTATTGAAATAAGGTTAGGCTCAAACTATTTCTGGCACTTATGCGCAGTGCAAAGTGCTCATTGTGCTTTTTCTTTGCTACTCCGATCAGTACGCCAGACAACTCCAGCCTCTTGGAGCAAAACAAGAAGGTCAGGCAAGCTTTCGGCAATACTCTGCTTTCGGCTTTGATCCAAGTCATTTGTAAACAGCATCAGGTCACGAAGCGAGTCCTGACTAAAGGTGTTTTTGCCGGTCTCAAGTTGGCGAATGAAAGACAGTGTCACTGATTTAGTGATCTTGGGCAACTTCTCCTCAAGATATTGAGTGAGGCGCCGGATTGCTTCCTTCACAACATTCGGCGGTAGAAGCCAGATACTAAGTTGTGAAGGAACAGAAAGAATATGAACGCCACATCCTATGTTCAGCTTCTCTAAATAAGTGAGCAGATCCACAAGATAAAGAAGGTTGTATGTTTGTATGATCGGCACCGCGATTAAATGTACATTTGGCAATGTTTGAAGCCTTTGGATACCGTTATCCACAGCCTTCCACTGCGAAGGATAACGCATGTACTCGTGACATGCGCCGTAGCCGTCGAGGCTCAGTGAAATATCAACCCGTTTGAATTTACAGGCCTTGTCAAGAAACGCATCCGAGACTTTGGTAGCGTTGGTGTTGAACTTAAGAATGACATCCCCGGCAATGCCTCGCCGTATCACGTCATCTATGATGCGTATTACACCATCTATGATTAGTGGCTCGCCACCGGTGAAGTAAAATTTGCGAACACTATCAGTGACGAGCTCTTCAAAGAGGAACGTCTTCTGCTCATGCCAAGGAAGATCTGTAGTAAAGCGAGAGCCCACTACAGCTCCCGTGTCGATAGTGCTCACTTTAGGCTTGGTACGATAAAGGTAGAATTCTGCAATCGTGTCCTGAGCGGTTGCGATAAATCCGAACTTTACAATCGTTCCATTATAGCTGGGGATCATAATCTGATCGCCTGTTCCCCTGCCTATAAATACCGTTTTACCGTTCACTGCGACTTGGACAGTGCTGGCTGACAAAAATGAAAATTCAGTTGGAACTACACCTTGTGGCAGGGCAATATCGAGGCTTGCAACATCGTTGAATCGCCAGCCAGCAGGAGTCGTTTCAAAGCCGCTGTGATTAATACCGCTAACCGAAAGATGATGAATGGGTAGAGATTCATCGACCCACGTAAGGTTTCGGTCGGCATAAGCTATACGGGGGGGCGCCCATTGCCTATGAACTGGATCTTGTTCGATCTGACTCGAGAATGTACTGGAACACATCCGGCATTTAAGATTACACAGATTACCAGGGTTAATTTGGAAATACATCGGTAGTTCAGAGACATGGCCATCACGCGTTGCGCTTTGCTCCACTAGGAAACGCAAATGCGAAAAAGAGTCTAGCCACTCAGCGTTTTGGCGGGTGCGATAGCTACTTCCTAAAGCCTTCTCTTCCTGATAACAGACAATACACTCCTTCAGTGTCTCCCCTGCGAGCATCGCCTGCCTTACACGGCGTATGTCTGCCGAATTCCATATTGCGGCAATCGAATACCGGTATAAAGATACTGCTCCATTGTCTCCCTGAAGAGTCGCCAGTGACTTACAGCAAAGTTTCAGCGTACCATTCGGGTTAATATCTAAATGAACCCAAGGCATAATACAAAACCTTTTCTGGTCAAAGTTCATGAGATGATATTTAGCCTGAATTATTCATCAATAAACAAAATAAGGGGGCAAAAAATACCGCAACTCGCTATATTACTGGCAGTTAAAGTCAGCTAATAAGACGAGATATTTATGCACACCCTTCATCAGAATATAGTCACATCGGAGAGTACACAACAAACATTATTTGCGTTCAATGCTGCTTCATCCATAGCTCCGGTAAAGAGCAAAAAAGTTGCTCTTGATTTCCAAGGTGGCAATATCACAAGCGATGCCGGCGTGTTGCTCTTGAGGGAAACCGAATTAAAGCTTGGGCTCATCACTATGCTGGCCAAGTGCATCAGTGATCCCCGACGTTCTTCTTCGATTACTCACCATAAAGCCGAACTGCTCACTCAGCGGATTTTTCAATTGCCTGCGGGTATGAAGACGGAAATGACAGTAACAGTTTGCGCAAAGATCCTGCACTGAAAATGGCTCTTGGCCTTTACCTGAGAGTGACCATGATTTAGCCAGTCAACCGACATTCAGCAGGCTTGAAAACATGATTACCCGTCAAGAACTCTATCGGATTGCACATGGGAAGAGTACGGAACCTTGGGCTATCACCTACTCGCTGAGGCTATTCACCCGGCTTTTTGTTGGATATTGACCATCTACAAGTGACGGTTTTCTTGCTATCCATCTTTATTTCCTTGCCACAGCCGCGACTACCTCAATTGCTGACTCGAAATTTCGGCTTTGGTAGCCCTCGATCGGGTAACAGCGGCGCATTGCTGCGCCACCGTCCCCTAAGAACCCGGCGTACGACTTTCACCGTACCGGGCTCAAGCCTCGCAAAGGTACATTTCTGTACCCGGTAAAGATCACAATACTCCTTACCTCTACATTAGAACTGCAGCCTGCTCGATCATAGTGATCTTGATGGTGCACATACGGAAAAATCCGTATTCATTTGCTTTCCACCATTATGCAGGTTCTCCAATGTTCATGTAGCGCGAGACCACGAGGAAGTCTGCCCGCTTTCGTATGGGGTGATGTTGCAACCCCTATCCGTCCGATTACAGGACGGCATTCGCTTTCTCCTCGATCTTGTGCCCACACTTCCATGGCCGTTCCTTACGGTTCGGTTGCCCGACTTAATCGGGCGAAGGTATGGGGTTTCCGTGTTCCGCGTAACGAATATGCGAATGAGTTAGGCTCTGTCTTTTCACCGGCGGGGTTTATTGTCAGTGTAAGTCCATATTCAAGGGAACTCACCTACCCGCTTACCTTTTGGTTCAAGCCTGTCAGTAACTTTGGCTTGTTCCTGTTAACGATGTTTATCAACAGTTCACATGTGTTAGCCAATATCATTCTAACCCTCGCCCCTCTCCGCCTGTTACTGGCAGATTCAGCCTCCCCTCACGGATCGGCCTACAGTTTCCTGCGGGTACTTTTCCGACAGCTTCACACAAGGCAATTGCTTATCTTGCATGTGTCGGTGGGTTCCGCTGACTGAACAGCGAGTCCGTTCTACCGGACAATTCCCATACGCGATTTCACGTCGCACTGAA
>CAJAJL010000013.1 GCA_903940125.1 uncultured Chlorobiaceae bacterium
GCGTTTGCGGTGGTGCTGGTTATTATTTATCTGTTGATTATCGGGTGGTTCCAGTCTTTCAAGACGCCGCTGATTATGATGATTGCCATTCCGTTGAGTCTTGTGGGGATTATTCCGGGGCATTGGCTGCATGGGGCGTTCTTTACGGCGACGAGTATGATCGGGATGATTGCTCTGGCGGGTATTATGGTGCGGAATTCGGTGCTGCTGATTGATTTCATCCAGATACGGAGGGCGGAAGGGGTTGGGCTGAAGCAGGCGGTTATTGAGTCGGCGGCGGTTCGGACACGGCCGATTATTCTGACGTCGGGTGCGGTGGTTATCGGGTCGATTGTGATGCTTTTTGATCCTATTTTTCAGGGGCTGGCCATTTCGCTGATCTGGGGTGGTGTGCTTTCGACGCTGCTGACGCTGGTGGTGGTGCCGATTGTGTATTACATGGCTGAAAAAAAATCTGATGGAGTATCCGGTCATGCGTTCAAGTAACCGGTCAGCCGTTGTGTATTTCTCGTGCTCAATCGAACAAAATGAGGGTATCATTCAGAACCATTAAAAACATTGCGTGTCTATGGCAAAGGTTGTTGTTTTAGGAGCCGGTGTTGCTGGTCACACCGCTGCCTCTTTTCTGAAATAGAAACTTGGCAAACATCATGAGGTCGTTGTTGTTACCCCGAACAGTTACTACCAGTGGATCCCTTCAAACATCTGGGTCGGTGTCGGCCAGATGACAATTGATGATGTCCGCTTTGAACTGAAAAAAGTCTATAACCGCTGGGGTATTGTGCTTAAACAAGCCAAAGCGGTGGAAATCCATCCGGAAGGTGATGCGGAAATCCGGAAAGGCTATGTGACGATTGAGTATACCGATTCGTTGCGCAAGGGCCAGCGGGAGAACGTTGACTATGATTATCTGGTCAATGCAACCGGCCCGAAGCTTAATTTTGAGGCGACAGAGGGACTTGGGCCCGATAAAAACAGTTTTTCTGTCTGCACCTACAGCCATGCCGCCCATGCCTGGGAACACCTGCAGGACAATATCAGAAAGATGCAGGCTGGTCACAAGCAGCGTATCCTGATCGGTACCGGCCACGCCATGGCAACGTGCCAGGGGGCGGCTTTTGAATATATTCTGAATGTGGCCTGGGAGATATCAAAACGCGGACTCAACGACCTGGCACAGATTACCTGGTTGTCCAACGAGTATGAGCTGGGTGATTTCGGCATGGCAGGCGCCTTTATCAACAGGGGCGGCTATTACACTCCGACGAAGGTCTTTACTGAGTCCATTATGGCTGAGTACGGCATCAACTGGATCCGACGGGCCGGTGTACATAAGGTTGAGCCGGGCAAAGCGCACTATGAGACGCTTGCAGGTGAAGAACTGACCCAGGAGTTTGATTTTGCCATGCTTATTCCCTCATTCTCAGGAGTGGGGATGACCGCTTTCGACAAGAGTGGTGTGGAGATTACCGAGAAGATATTTGCACCGAACAAGTTCATGAAGGTTGACGCAAATTACACGCCGAAGCCCTTTGAGGATTGGGAGGCTGAGGACTGGCCCTCGATTTACCAGAACCCTCTTTTCAAAAACATTTACGCTCCGGGTATTGCCTTTGCACCTCCGCACCCGATTTCGAAACCTATGACAAGCCCGAGCGGTCGGCAGATTTTTCCGACGGCGCCGCGTACCGGAATGCCGGCTGGCGTTATGGGTAAAATTGTTGCGCTGAATATTTCGGAAAAGATTCAGGGGGCAACTGAGCATCGCCATACAGCTTCGATGAGCAGAATGGGTGCGGCATGCGTTGTATCGGCCGGCTTTGGTTCACTCGATGGCCTTGGCGCTTCGATGACCCTGTTTCCGGTTGTGCCTGACTGGAAAACGTATCCTGAATGGGGCCGTGATATGAACTACTCCCTCGGAGAGGCCGGCCTTGCAGGGCATTGGCTGAAATTCATTCTGCACTATGTCTTTTTCCATAAGGCAAAGGGCTATCCGTTCTGGTGGCTGATTCCGGAATAACCTGTATGTTGATAATAACGTTTTGATGACAACCTTAACTCTCTGAAAACCTATGAGCACCAATAAAGTCAAGGCATATTACGACGAAGCTTATCCGCCGGTACCGTCTAAAGGCACCCTCTACTGGCGGAAAAACCTGCTGTGGCAGCTTGTTCGCTTTGTTGTGCTGAATGTCAAGATTATGAGAATTGTTGTCGGCGGTCACTCCTGACATGGGGTAAAAGAGGTGATCCTCCAAGAAGGTACAAAGCAACCCGAAGCACTTACTGCAGTTGCTTTGTACGTCCCTGGCATCATAACTTGCAGGAGCTGTTTTTCCCTGGCTTTTCGTTGCAGGAACAAGTTTCACCTGTCGAAATCCTGAGCACGGTATAGAGTGGACAAAAGCTTATAAACGCGGTTAAAAGCGGGACAAGGCCAACGGCTCCCCACCACGATTGATTGATGACTCCTGCAACAATAACGGCAGCTCCGATAACAATCCGGATTATTTTATCTGTTTGTCCTACATTTTTCTGCATGTGTTCTCTCTTGTTTAACGGTGAGTGAAATCGGGGATAAAGAATAGGAGTTCATTCGGTTAATTATACAACTTTGCGCATTGATAAACAATTGCTCTCTTATGGCATCTTATTACCAAGTGATTTAGCTCAAAAGAGCATAACATGCATAAAAAGCATAGTAACAATTGTATAAATAACGGCATTTGATTTAGCGGAATCGTTCACAATTGTTACTTGAAAAATGTTATCAACACACATGTTCAATTCTTAAATCCATCTTAAATCGACTTGGAAAACCCTATTGAAGTAATCACGCAAGATATTTATTATCAATGTTTTATAAATTAATACTATCTAAAGAAACCTATTGCATTAATCAATTGTTTGGTCTTGTATTGATTAATTGACTACCTTTAACTGATAGGTATAATTGGAAGAAAAAGTTTTAATTAATATCATGATTTCTACCGCTATGAAACGATTATTGATGCTAATGGGTATGGGGTTGCTGTTCAATTCTACGGCACAAGCAGCAACTGGCAGTGGAGATGGAAAAGCTATTTTTGACAAGAATTGCAGTGTCTGCCATTCCATCATGCCGCCGCCAAAAAACGCACCTCCTATTACCCCTCTCGCTTCCCGATACCATCAGAAATTCAAGACAAAAAAAGATGGGGTTAATCACCTTGCCGCATACCTGAAAGCGCCGGACAAGGACAAAGCAATTGATCCTCAAGCCATTACGAGATTCGGCATGATGCCTGCGCTCAAACTGCCGGATGCAGAACTGAGGGCCGTAGCTGCATGGGTATGGGATCAGTACAACCCGAATATGGGGATGGGCCGGGGAATGGGTATGGGACAAGGCATGGGCCAGGGTCAAGGCATGGGCCGAAGTCGGGAAATGAACCAGCAGTAACGGTTTAACAGCGCCTGCTACCATGAAAATATTATTGTTTATCACCATAACCGTGCTGTTCAGTCCTGCGGCAATTGCAGCGAAAACCACTGAGCGGCACGCAAGTTTTGACCACAGCAGGCTGAGTGCTTCAGCGCAGTGCATACGATGCCATCAACGTGACCAGCCGGATGATAAGCTGCACAGCCAGTCGAAGGCAAACTGCTCTACTTGCCACACGACAAGACAATGGAAACCAACAATCTCTGAACCATGAAAAAAGCATTCAGCTGGAGGGTTTTTATAAGCTTCGGGCTTTTCATTGCGGTGCTTATGATGCTGGTGTCGGGGGTGATCCTTTATATCTCTCCTCCGGGAAGGGTTGCCAACTGGACTGACTGGCGATTGATGGGTCTGACAAAACGGGGATGGCAACACCAGCATATCATCTTCGGGTTTGCCTTTTTAATCCTCTCGCTGTTTCACCTGTTTATTATCAACTGGAAAGCGTTTTTCTCCTACCTGAAAGCAAAGACTACCGCGGGAGTGAAAAGCCCTGCGGAACTGCTTACCATCGTAATACTTTCAATGTTGTTCGGTGTAGGAACATACTATGGTATTCAACCCTTTTCGGCAGTCATCAAGTTTGGCGATGCAATTTCAGGCTCATGGGAACGTCAGGAAAAGCAGGCCCCGGTTCCACATGCAGAGCTTATGACCCTTACGCAACTTGCAGAGCAGCCAGGGCTTGGGGGTGATGCCGCAGCCTTAAAAGCAAAGCTGGAAAAGGCAGGATTAAAAGTTGCTTCCGAGGAACAAACCCTTGCTGAAATAGCAAGCCTGAATGGCAAGACAGCTGAAGAGGTCTATGCATTTATTGCGCCAGAAAAAACCGGAAGGCATAACATAAAGGGACAGGGTTTCGGAAAAAAAACCTTGCAGGACATAGCCGACGAGGGCGGGGTTGCGGCGACTTCACTGCAGCTTGCACTGAAGCAGAAAGGCATTGAAGCAAAACTTGATGCTCCGTTAAAATCTATTGCTGAAAACAACAAGATTGAAATGAGCGAGCTACGAAAAATACTTGAAACAATGATCAGCCGGTAGAGTATAAAAAAAATCCGGGCGAAGCAGAAAACCAGTGCACCCGATTACACTTTTTTTCTGCTGCCCGGATGCGCGGAGGAACATCACTGGACAAAACAATACTGAGGCGATGACAAGATTCGAACTTGTGAAAAAGAGTTTTGCAGACCCTTGGCTTAGACCACTCACCCACACCGCCTAAAATACATCCGGGCATACTTGAAGATAAGATGCACACACACACCCGTAAAGTCCCCACATGACTTCACAACAGATGCCCGGATGCCGGAGAAACAAATCGGCATAAATCAATACTGAGGCGATGACAAGATTCGAACTTGTGATGAAGAGTTTTGTGAAACTCTTGGCTTAGACCACTAGCCAACATCGCCTAAAAAAACACCCGGACGCCTGAAAAAAGATGCACACACACACCTGTAAAGCCCCCACATGACTTTACAAAAAACGCCCGGATGCCCGGAGAAAACCTTAGAAGGCTAAAGACGCCCAGAGTTCCGAACGAAGACGACTTGTGTTCGCATCTGCAACAGAACCACCAACATGATCACTTGTTGTCAGGTAGCGCAGTGTCGGCTGAATAGTGATTTTACCGACTGGTATCTGGTACTGAGCCCAAACAAATTGGTTTGTATACTCATGACTTATTATAGCTGATGAGTTATCAGTCGTTTTGTTGTAGTCATACCAGGCAAGGAACTTACCGTACTCTGCTTTAATTCTTAAGAGATAACCGGTGTAATCGACATTTTGATTAGCATAGGCATAGATGCTGCTCGATGGGGTTGTGCCTTTACCAATATTATATAATCCGCTGAAACCAAGTTTCAAATCACCAACAGGAACCCCCACGTTCGCTCCAAAAGTTACCGGCCTGATACCCTGATGAAAAGGGGCTCCATAGCCAGCGTTGCTTGCTGAGAACGTTTGCTGAGTAACAGAGTCGAACTTGGTTATTGCGGTAATAACCTCCGGCTCAACGGTAACGTTTCCGATAGTGGCTTTGTAACTGGCGACAAAAGCATAACCATCGTTCAGGACGCCATCACCAGTACCACCGGTGTCATTTGCTGATATATTATCGAATGTCCCAACAACCAAATTCAGGTCACCATCGCCGATTTTTGTACCCCAGTTTGCACCAAAAAGCCTGTCATTCTGGAACGTCGTTGTTGGAACGTCAAGTGGATTTTTCGGATAAAGGGTCAGATCAAAAATAGGGTTATTGGTTGAGTTAAGAGGAAGACGGCCAACAAGGTAGTGACTGTCACCATAGAAACGGCCAAAATAAATCTGGGAAGCACCAAGTGTGTACAATTCACTATTTCCGTATCCCACAGTCTGCCATCCGCCTCCACCACCAAGTGCCACAGTCCCGGCAGGGGCACCAGATGGCGCATTTTTAGGAACATAGTTAGGTGCCTCATTGGTAAGCTGCACTTTAATAATATAACCATCGCCAAGATCAGCTGATCCATTCAAACGCAACCTGTATTGAGAATAGAAATCGTCACTACTCTGGTGAGCAGCATCATTTGATGTGTCTCTGACCCGGACGGCGGCATCACCGCCGAACTTCAGCTCAACAGCAGACGCCGGTGAAGCATAAGAGAGAACTGCGAACATCGCAGCAAGTGATAACATCTTTTTCATTTAGTGTACTCCTTTTGTTTGGTTGTTGTGTGTTGTGTGTTATGCGTTCAGATCAAAAAAATCATAAAAAAAGCCGGCTCTGATACTGAAAGCCGGCTTTGTGATATTCATACCCAATGAACTGGGCAGCTAAGTCACTACTGCGGTATTCAGTATATCAGCATCCATCAGGAGGCAACAACAGCATGATGAAATGCAGAAAAAGCCTTTATTGAAGAAGTATTGAGCATTCATAAGCGTGTTGTTTGAATAACAATTGTTAACAATGAACCTTTTATCTTATTTATTTGCAAGCATATACCATAAATATACCGTTAATATGGTAGAAGAGATGCATTTACTTCGCTATAGATACACCGTAAAGCATTCAGGAGTAGCTCCATGAACGGCAGATACTTTTCCACTTTGCATTTCTCTCCATAATAATGGCTTTAAGGTCGTCTTCCTGAAGGTGGCAAAAACGATTTTGCCCAAACAGATAGTCTCCTACTGATGTGAACTCTCCTGGTTTATGGTTAAGAGTAAACTGACCTTCTGAGAATTCAGCCAAGTACCAGAGGCCGCAATCGACAGCGTTTTTTGCAACAGAAATAGTATCCGAAGTGTCGTGCCCCCAACCGATTGGGCATGGTGCAAAAACATGAATGTAGGATGTACCGTCGACCTTGCTGGCATAATTGAGCTTTCGAAGGTAATCCAATGGATATCCAACGCTTGCCGTAGCCGCATAGTCAATACCATGAGCCGCCACAATTTCAAACATGGGTTTTTTCTGAGTGAGAGCCCCTTTCAGGCGCCTGCCTGCTGGTGATGTGGTTGTCCGAGCTCCGATGGGAGTCAGACCGCTTTTCTGAACACCAGTGTTCATATATGCCTCGTTATCGTAACAGATGTAAATGATCTTGTCGTGCCGATCTATGGCGCCGGAGAGGGCTTGAAAGCCAATGTCGGCGGTACCGCCATCACCGGCAAAACCGACTGCATGAAAATCTTTTATGCCAAGTGCGCGCGCACCGGCAGCGACGCCGGAAAGCATGGATGCCGTACCGGGAAAGGTTGAAATAATCGCATTACAGGTAAAAGCCATCTGGGGAAAAATAAAACCGACTGCAGACATACACCCTGCTGGAACAACTGCATACGATCGTTCACCAAGGACTTTCAAAGCGAGCCGCAGGGCCAGGCTTCCACCGCAGCCGGGACAGGCTTTGTGACCATAAAAATATTCACGATCGCTTAAGTTGCGAATTGAGATCTTCTTTTCAGATAAATGCGACTGTTTCTCCATCGTCGGTACTTTTTAGTCTTAAAAAAAGATGTTCTATATCCGCAGCTGAGATATCTTTTCCACCCAACCCGCCGATAAAGTTCAAGAGTCGAGATGGCTTGACGTTGGATCGGCTTAATGCGGAATTCACATTGGTAAAAACAGTCCCTTCATAACCGAACGAGATATCTTTTTCCAACACACCGACCGCCTTTGCGCCTGCAAGTGCTTTTCTGATTTCAAGATCTGGAAAAGGCCGCATATACCGGATACGAACAAGCCCCACCCGTTCTCCAAGAGAGCGCAGCCTTTCAACAACAGGTCTGACCGTTCCGGCAACACTGCCAAGAGTCACAAGAATGAATTCAGCGTCTTCACAGTGCATGGTTTCGATCAGCCCTGAGTAGTTTCGTCCAAAAAACTGCCCGAATCGTTCTTCAATGTCAAGGATCACCTTTGATGCAGACAATAGAGCTTGATGCTGTAACTGCTTGAATGCCTGATTATAAGCCGGACCTGCCGTAAAGGCAAGACTCATAGGGTGATCAAGATCCATCTTGTTTACAGTTTGAAATGGAGGAAGAAATGCATCGACACCTTCCTGTGACGGCAGACTTACCAGTTCATAGGTGTGCGTTATGACAAAACCATCCAGATTGATCATCAACGGGGTGAGAACATCGGGATGCTCGGCAATTGCATAGGCCTGGATTATCAAGTCGAGCGACTCCTGTGCATCCTCCGCATAGGCCTGTATCCACCCGCAATCAAGAAGGGAAAGGGAGTCTCGCTGATCACCATAGATATTCCAGGGCAGAGCCAGTGAGCGATTCGCATTCATCATCACCACAGGGAAACGGCCTCCGCTGGCATAGTGCAGACATTCCGCCATATAGAGCAGCCCCTGGGATGAAGTGGCGGTAAAGGTACGGGCTCCGACTGCACTGGCACCGATACAGGCGGAGAGTGCCGAGTGCTCCGACTCGACGTGCAGATATTCTGTCTTGAGAGATGCGTCTTCCACCATTTCAGCCAGGCGCTCGATCACCGTGGTTTGAGGCGTTATGGGGTACGCCGCAATAACATGTGGACGCGCAAGCCGAACCCCTGCTGCTACTGCCTCATTTCCTGATAAAAAAGCTTTTTGCCCATGCATCATATACCCTCATTTTCCATTCGAATGGCTTTCTGGCGGCACTCTTTGGCACAGATTCCACATCCTTTGCAATAATCGTAGTCAATCTCAAGCCCTTCAGGTTTAGTGTTGTGAATAACACCGTCAGGACAAAGCAACCAGCAAATCCGACAGCTGGAGCATTTTTCGGCATCAATGACCGGGCGTTGGCTTCGCCATGAAGCATTTGTTTCCACAAGATGACCTGCAGGGAAAGCGGTACCCACAGGATACTCTGCCAGATCCTTCGGCGGTTTGAATGATCTTTGCCAGACTGGATAGTTCATGTAATTTGTCCTCCCAAGGATCGAAATGTCACTTCAAGTAACTCCGCATTCTTCCCGACCGATGATCCTTTCATCTCACGACGTACAGCTGCCAGGAGTGATTGAAGAGTGACTACTTCACTCAATGCAGCTAAAGCTCCCAACATGGCTGTATTGGCTATAGGACGCCCAAGATATTGCCGGCCCAATGCAGTTGCATCGACAAGAACTGTCCGTACTTGATCAGGGATGGAGATCGGCAATTTTTTATGATCGGTATTGACCAGCAGCAGACCTCCTGCCTGCAATCCATTGAAAACCTGAGGCTCAAGCAGGGTATCATCAAGAACAACGACAACATCACACCGGGTAATACTACTGCGATCTGAAATTTTACGGTCGTCTATGCGAATAAAGCCAAGAACAGGGGAACCCCTGCGTTCAGGCCCGAACGAGGGAAATGCAAGAGCGTGACGATTTTCAAAAAGAGTAACCGCAACACCTAACAACCGTGCTGCTGTAAACGCACCCTGACCACCTCTGCCATGAAAGCGAATTTCAAGCATTATTGAAGCTCCCGGCATAAGAGCGTAGTGTCATCAAACGCGCTCCGGCAGCATTGAGTGTTTCGGACTGTTTGGCAAAATGAAACCTTATCAGGTGATGAACCGGCTCACGGAAAAAACTTGAGCCCGGCACTGCCGCGACACCAACCTTTCGTGCCAGACATTCACAGAAGACGAGGTCGTCGGTTACTCCGAACTCGCTGACGTCAACCATCACATAATAAGCACCTTGAGGTGTCGTATATGATAGCCCCGCCTTGTCGAGCCAGCCGAGAAAGATATCCCTTTTTGCAGTGTAACTCGCTTTAAGCTCATCGTAATAGAAAACTGGAAACTCCAGTGCCGTTACCGCTGCTTCCTGAAGAGGGGCAGCTGCTCCAACCGTCAAAAAGTCGTGCACCTTACGGATTGAATCAATAACTTGAGGTGCTGCTACCACTGTCCCAAGACGCCATCCCGTGATTGAATAGGTTTTTGACAGTGAACTGCAGGTTATTGTCCGATCAAACATGCCGGGCAATGCGGCTATGCTTATATGCACGTTCGGAGCGTACACAATATGCTCATAGACCTCGTCCGTAATGACAAACGTGTCAAATTCACAGGCAAGAGCGGCGATGAGTTCAAGTTCACTCTTTGTAAACACTTTACCTGTCGGGTTGCCCGGATTGCAGAGAATCAATGCTTTAGGGTGATGCTGCTCAAAAGCCTTCCGGAGTTCAGCAGGGTCAAAAGTAAAATCCGGGGGATGCAATGGCACATAAACCGGAATGGCTCCGGTCAGGATGGTGTCTGCGGTATAATTTTCATAGAACGGGGAGAAAATCACAACCTTGTCGCCTGGATTGCATGCGGTCATCATGGCTGCCATCATTGCCTCGGTACTGCCGCAGGTGACAACCACATTTGCTTCAGGATCAATGGGAATGCCCATGAATCGCGATTGTTTGCGTGCAAAAGCCTGACGGAAATTCGGCGCACCCCACGTTACGGCATACTGGTGCGGTCCTTCCCTGCCTGCACGTTCGGCAGCTGCAAGCAGTGCTTCAGGAGGATTAAAATCGGGAAAACCCTGTGAAAGATTGACTGCATCACAGGCGTTTGCCACACGGGTCATTCGCCGTATGATCGATTCCGTAAAATGGCTTGTGCGTTGACTTGTTTCAGGCACGTACAAATCCTTGAAGGTTAAATATTATAAAATCTCTTTTCCGGAAGGTTTTTTTGTTTACAGTTCCCTGTAAATAATACCTAAGTTGATCGATCTGCCATAAAAAAAGCCTCCATATTCACGGTTAAAGTGTTATATTAAAATGGGTAACGGGAAATTACCATTTGTAATGCAACAGAAACCGAAAAATAAAGAAGCTCCATGGGGAAAGATACTA
>CAJAJL010000014.1 GCA_903940125.1 uncultured Chlorobiaceae bacterium
AGTATCTTTCCCCATGGAGCTTCTTTATTTTTCGGTTTCTGTTGCATTACAAATGGTAATTTCCCGTTACCCATTTTAATATAACACTTTAACCGTGAATATGGAGGCTTTTTTTATGGCAGATCGATCAACTTAGGTCAGAATAAAATCACCTTCTTTAACAAATCGAGACTGCCTGGCGCCCTTTGGGGTTATCTTTTGAGATGTACTGTAAATATATTTATCCCCCTCTTTTGTATCTCCGATTTTTATCCAATTTACTCCATCAGGTTCTGAGGTAAAATAATCCTTAATCGGGCGAGGCGAACTTCCTCGTTCTACAATGCATACTTGATCAAGTGTTCTATCAACCCAACCATCACCTCGCTGACTGAAAACGAAATTCAGATGCGATTCAAAAAGCTGTCGGGCATTTTTGAGGTTCTTTTCGGCGTTGGATTTGGCAGTGGCGATGCCCTCAAATGCTTCGTCAAGAATGGCAACAATGCGCTGTTGTTCGGGAAGGGGAGGAACTGGAACTTTTAGAGATTTTACAAATGGAAGTTTTACCCCTTGAACAGTTGCGCCGGTACCTTCAGCTACTATTAACCCAGAAATACTTTTCAGCCACCAAAATAGAAACTGAACAGAAAAACAATTTGTATCAACAGGAACCATACCGCGTAAATCTTGATTAATAGCGGTGTCTTGTTCAAGAATACAAACCTTACCCAATCCCACTCTGGTTGCAATCACCACATTACCGGCGGGGATAATATTGGTTGAACTTTTCTTGACCGCATCAAGGGTAATCTTGCACTCAGTTTCAGAAATAACTTCTGAGCGCATATCTCTGACCGTCGCCCAGGGAATGTTTCCAGAATAATATTCTGACTTGTTTTTTGCTGGAGTTCCACCTCCAATCATATAGCATAAGTCGCCTAAATTTTTTGTCTGCCACCCACTTTTCACAACAGCTCCCTGATATTTTTCAGCACTTCTGCACTCTCCGCATCCAAAGCAGCAATCTCGTCCAAAATTTCCACCGGAGTACGATGCACTACCTCCCCACCACTGTTGGGATTTTTGGTTGAAATATCAAAGGTGGATTGATCAACATCTTCGATGCTGATGCTCCATGATTTATCGGAAACTGCTTTGGTTTTCTGAAGCTCAACAAACTCCGCCAGATCGTTGTCGTTCAGCGGGTTGGTCTTGCCCATGTTGCGACCGGGATCAAGCTGGTAGTACCAGATCTTTCTTGTCGGCACTCCTTTCTCAAAGAAGAGCACCACCGTTTTTACCCCTGCCCCCTGAAAGGTGCCGCCTGGGCAGTCGAGTATGGTGTGCAGGTTGCAGCTTTCGAGCAGGAGTTTGCGGAGGCTGACAGAGGCGTTATCGGTATTGGAGAGAAAGGTGTTTTTGATGACAATACCTGCCCTGCCGCCAGCTTTGAGGATTTTGATGAAGTGCTGAAGAAAAAGAAATGCAGTCTCTCCGGACTTGATGGGAAAATTATGCTGCACCTCGGCACGCTCTTTACCGCCGAAGGGAGGATTGGTAATAACGATATCGTACCGGTCACGCTCCTGTATATTTGCCAGGTTTTCGGCCAGGGTGTTGGTATGCACAATGTTTGGTGCTTCAACACCATGCAGAATCATGTTCATGATGCCGATGATGTAGGCCAGCCCTTTCTTTTCCTTGCCGTAGAAGGTGCTTTTCTGAAGCGTCTCCATGTCAGCTGTCGTCAGGTTCTTCCCTGCCTTCAGATACTCATAGGCTTCGGCAAGAAAGCCTGCTGAACCAACTGCACCATCATACATGCTCTCGCCAATAACGGGAGCAACTACCTTGATGATAGCTTTGATGAGTGGTCGTGGTGTGTAGAACTCTCCTCCGTTACGACCGGCATTGCCCATGTTCTTGATTTTGCTCTCATAGAGATAGGACATCTCATGCTTTTCGACATTAGTACGAAAGCGAAGCTCATCAATCCTGTCAATAACCTCCCGCAGGTTATAACCGCTCTGGATGCGGTTTTTCAGCTCACTGAAAATTTCGCCGATTTTGTAATGGATGGTGGCTGAGCTTTCAGCAGAGGTTTTAAAGGTTTTCAGATAGGGAAAAAGCTCTCTATCAACAAACTCTTTCAGATCATCACCGGTCAGAGCATTATTGTGATCTATTTTGCCTTCGGCGGTTTTTGGAGCTGCCCACGATTCCCAGCGGTAGTAGGAATCAAGAAGAGGGGTATAAGGTTTTCCGGAAAGTTCAGCGGCGGTCTCCTTGTCCTGCTCAAGGTCGTCAAGGTACTTGAGAAAAAGTATCCACGAGGTCTGCTCTATATAATCAAGTTCACTGCCGCAACCGGCGTCTTTATGAAGGATGTCGTCAATATTTTTGAAAGTCTGCTCAAACAACGCGGTTACTCCTCTTTGAAATAATTATTACCTAAGTTGATCGATCTGCCATAAAAAAAGCCTCCATATTCACGGTTAAAGTGTTATATTAAAATGGGTAACGGGAAATTACCATTTGTAATGCAACAGAAACCGAAAAATAAAGAAGCTCCATGGGGAAAGATACTA
>CAJAJL010000015.1 GCA_903940125.1 uncultured Chlorobiaceae bacterium
GCAGCAAAACAGGAACGGCAGGAAGGTATTCATTCAAAAAAAGTGTGTACATGGTGTACGTAGTGTACATGGTTTGGCTGGAAATACTCAACGGGAAAGTATAGCGAGCGTTCCGGTCGATGATGGGAGGCCGTTTTAATGTCAGAACACCGCTTTCAACTTGAAAAGGGCGGGCTGAAATATGCTTGCCCTGCTTGCCAGCAAATGCGCTTTGTCCGGTACGTCGATTCCTTCACAGGGGAACAGGTCGCGGATGAAGTCGGGCGTTGTGATCGCGAAAGCAGTTGCGGTTATCACTTGAGACCGAGTGAGTATTTTCACATGACCGGAAAGAATCCGTTCAACATACCAAAGCCAGCAAGGAAGCCACAGAGCGAGCCGGAGCCGGTAGAACCTTCATTCATTGATGCAAAGGTCGTTCAGGCCAGCCTTACCAGATATAACCAGAACAATTTTTGCCGGTGGCTTTGTTCAGTGTTCGGAGAACAAAAGGCGTTTGAGTTGACGGCAGCTTACCAGATCGGCACGTCGAAACATTGGCCGGGTTCATGCGTATTTTGGCAGATTGACAGTGTGGGGAAGATCAGAACGGGGAAGATCATGCGCTATAACAGCCAGACAGGGCGCAGGGTAAAGGATTTGAGGAACCCTATCACATGGGTTCATGCAGTGATGAAAATTCAGCCTTACCACTTGCAGCAGTGCCTATTTGGGGAACATCTGTTATCGCAGTTTCCTGATAAGTCGGTCGCTATTGTTGAGAGTGAGAAAACAGCGATTGTTGCCAGTGGGTTTATACCTGGGCTTCTATGGGTTGCCACAGGCGGGAAGAACAACAAAGTCAGAGAAAAGCTACAAACGTTGATCGGTCGAAAGGTGAAACTCTATCCTGATTTAAAGGCGTTTGATGATTGGCGAAAGGTGGCGGCAGGACTGCCAGGCGTTACCGTGTCCGATATACTGGAACGTCGGGCAACTGAATCAGATCGAGCGGCAGGGCTGGATTTAGCAGATTATTTATTGAGAGAGAACAAACAAACAGCGTAACCACAAAAAATTGAGATCATGACCAGCAAAGACAGCGACAAAGAAGAGGCCAGCAAAATCGGGAATTTCATTCTTGATAAAAGCAAGGTTGCATTGTTCGAGGCAGTCACTGAGGCAATGGGTAGGAAGCCGGACGGTAGGGAATGGGCAGTTGCAGTTTCAAGTTTTCTTATGGGTGCAAGTTGTACAGTAGAGGCATTGATTGACGGGCTGAATGAGTTTTATGTTGCCAGGAATTAGATGTCTAAGTATGGCGCGTGTTGAGATCGTTCAACCTGAAGGGTTTATGAGATTCATTTTTTGAGAGATCAAACAGTAGTAAAATGAGCATCCCGGAAAGCACAAGAGGACTAATAGAGCTTGCAAGAAAAATCATGGAAGCACACTGTACAGGCAGTAACGTGACAGTTTTTTATCAAGGAAGAGAATATAAGGTGTCGGAAATTATAGCGAACCTTGAAGAATGGGAACCGCCAGAAATGCACTTACCAGAGTGGGAATGAACTCATTAATTATGCTTATAATATCCATACAGTTTCAGTCCTAAAGTAGAACGGAGTAGACCTTAAAAACAAGAACCACTATGCACGGGATTAAGACAGGCGGAAGGCAAGCAGGAACACCAAATAAGGTAACCAGTGAATTACGGTCTGTGCTAAAAGAAATTTTCTTTACAGAGTTGGAAGGCTTGCCGGGGTTATTGCAGCAGCTTGAACCGAAAGAACGTATAGCCATGTTAACGGCTTTTCTGCCTTATGTGCTACCAAAAGTGCAACCCGTGAGCCATTCGACAGGTGAGCCGTTTAGTAACGATTGGTAGTTTTTCCTGAGTAACCTTAAAAAAAGGGGTTAACAATGGCAGTTAGATTTTTCAAACGGATAAAGTTATTTCCGGGTGTTACCCTGAACTTATCTAAGCGGGGCGTATCAATATCAACAGGCATTAAGGGCGCGCACGTTACTGTGAATAAAAAAGGGGTACGTAATACCGTAGGCTTACCCGGAACAGGGCTATTCAGTACGGTAATGAACCCATTCAAAAAGAGAAAGTAACGAGTGGTGGTTTTAAGCAGGTTGAAAGCTCGGAATTGAACCTCCCTTTCGATGGTATCACAGCAGGCTTAACGGTCTGCTTTTTTATTGGCCAGTCTGGGGATTCGTGGCGCGGTGGCTGGGCAGTTATCTCAAGAATAACCATGCAAGGTGAGTTATTTATCAGATCATTTAACTGAACATCATAGATCAGTTATAAGGCATAGAAATGGCACTGCTTTAACCCTTGATACTTTGCGCTGAATGACTTGAAAGTATTGCATAGCTTGGCTTTATGGCGCGTTCTTGTGGCTTATCGTACTGAGTTGTAAAGCTGGTTATTGTGCTGATAAACTCATTAAAAAACTCTGAATGTAGATCAGGATTTATGGTTCTCTTTCGTGGTTATTTCTCATGGTAAAACAGAAAATACAAAGGAGAAACAAAGGAGAACGGTTGTTTTTCCTCCCTGAAGACGGGATGACATGCAGGAAACGAATTCTCAAAAATAGGCTCCGCTTTCAGGGTTGCCGGGATGGACCATTCAGGCGATAAAACAGACTGCACAACGGCAAGATTACGGTGAGATTATAAGCCTTTGATATATGGGTTATGATGCGCTTTAATGCCATTCAATTAACCCTTGATACTCATTAGCCATTAATACGGTAAACGTTGAAAATAGAGGCTTTATAGCCTATTATTCGGGGTTGTACCATTGAGAGTATAGGCGCGTTATGGTATGCAGAAACTCAAGATCAAAGCAGAGTATCAATGTTGAGAAACTTGTTTCATTGAGTGAGTTCTTTGATGGATTAATGGTTTGTTCCGGTCAGTCGATGACGGCAGGTTGTGCCTGGGATGGCGCAATTTTGCGCTCTCATGCCAGCCGGTCGATAAGGTGGGCTGAAAAGTCTGCTCTCCACTCCCCACTATTTCACCGTCAGTGAAGATCAGCACCCTGCACACTGAGAGGGCTATCAATCCTGCACAGAGTAACCTTTAACCGCCACATTTTCGAGGCGGTCGAATAAACCGCTTATCAGTTTGAGAGAATTGGTGTACATGGTGTACGTAGTGTACATGGTTTGGCTGGAAATACTCAACGGGAAAGTATAGGGTGCGCTGCTTACCATTTTCTTGAGGTCAGGAAAATGGTTTTATCCGGTCGGTAGGTGATGTATTGGCAGGGCTGGTTTTACCCTTGATAAAGATCAATTTTCTTGATTTTGTTACGTGTTTGTAACACGTTCAGTATCAAAGTATTCTATTATAACGCTTTAATGGTAGGTATTATGAAATGCAGACTTTTAACCAGGTAAGAATAGTCAGGCAATTATTGCCATATACAAGGATTATGAAGCATGGTCAAAAGTAAGGTCAAATGGTTCAACGGAAAAAAGGGATACGGCTTTATTGTAAATCCTGATGGGGGAGAGGATATCTTTGTCCATTATTCGAACATAGTTGTAGAACAGGAATTCAAGTTTCTCAAGCAGGGCTCAGAAGTTGAATTCGATCTTGATACATCAGGAAAAGGATTGCAGGCAAAAAATGTCCGCGAAATTATCTTTTATCCCTGATCATAGAGTAACGCGTTCAGTCCATCCCTGTTTCTTCATAGTCCGCCCAATTGTTGGGCGTCTCATACCATCTGAGTCGTTTGAGCGTGACTCCTTCAGGCAGACGATGCCTGATCTGATTGAAAGCCCATCGGGCAAGGCATTCAGCTGTTGGTGGTTCATCGGTAATAAGCACCCGTGAATTACGCTTTGTAATAAAGTCCAGATCTGCATAATCATCTTTCCATACAGCAAAGCCGTGGTCGAGCTTGTCGTGGATATGATCCAGCATGATCTCTTTTAAAAATTTGAAATCCATGACCATTCCTTCTTCGCCATCACCCTTCCTGTTGATCGTGTTGCCCTCTACCGTTGCAACAACAACACCTCGGTGGCCATGCAGCTGATTGCAGAACGAAAAGCTGTTGGGCAGGGTATGGCCGTAATCAATCTCGATTTTTCGTGAAATGCGCATTCCTTTCAATCTTGTCTTTATCGATTTCTGTGTTGATTGCAAAGTGTACGCAAAAAATTACTTTTTACGCTTACCTAAACTGTGCGATTCGAAAAACAGCACGTAATTATATAAAATAATTAACAACAGCTCATCTCTGGTGAAATCGAGTACGGAAACGCAATGGAATTGTATATTTAAAGTTATTTGAGTTTCTAAAATCAGTAATCAATATCAACATGAAAAACGAGGAGCAAACTCGTATCGAATTGATTGATAAGATGTTACTGCAGGCAAATTGGAACGTGAAAGATCCAACTCAGGTTATCGAAGAGTTCGATATTCCGGTTTGTTTGCCTGAAGGAGTGCAGGAAGCCCGCACCCCTTACGAAGGCCATCAGTTCAGCGACTATGTTCTGCTTGGTAAAGATGGCAAGCCTCTTGCCGTAGTTGAAGCCAAAAAAACCAGTCGTGATGCTGCCATTGGTCGTGAGCAGGCAAAGCAGTATTGCTGCAATATCCAAAAACACTTGGGCATCGAACCTCCGTTCTGTTTCTATACCAATGGTCTCGAAATATTTTTCTGGGATATCGACAACTACCCTCCACGAAAGGTTATCGGTTTTCCAACCCGTGACGACCTTGAGCGATTCCAATATATCCGCAGGAGCCGCAAACCTCTCACTGGGGAACTCATCAACACAGCAATTGCTGGACGCGATTATCAGATTCGCGCCATTCGATCAGTCCTTGAAGCAATTGAGCAGAAAAAGCGGGACTTCCTTCTGGTTATGGCCACCGGTACCGGCAAAACCCGCACCTGTATTGCTCTTGTCGATGCCTTGATGCGTGGTGGTCACGTCGAAAAAATTCTTTTTCTGGTCGATCGCATTCCTTTGCGCGAACAGGCATTGTCTGCCTTTAAAGAGCATTTGCCCCACGAACCTCGTTGGCCCAACACCGGCGAAAAGGTTTTTGCAAAAGATCGTCGCATCTACATCGCGACCTACCCCACGATGCTCAATCTCATCAGGGATGAATCGGAGTACATTTCACCCTATTTCTTTGACTTTATTGTCATTGATGAAAGCCATCGCTCCATCTACAATACCTATGGCGAAATCCTCGATTACTTCAAAACAATCACCCTGGGGCTTACAGCAACCCCCACCGATATTATAGACCACAACACCTTCAATCTTTTTCATTGCGAAGATGGCCTTCCAACCTTTGCCTATACCTATGAAGAGGCGGTAAACAATATTCCACCCTGGCTGTGCAATTTTCAGGTCATGAAAATCCAGACGAAATTTCAGAAGGAAGGCATCAGTAAACGGACGATCTCCCTTGACGATCAGAAAAAACTGATTCTTGAAGGCAAAGATATCGAAGAGATTAATTTTGAAGGCAGCCAGCTTGAAAAGCAGGTCATCAATCGAGGGACCAATACCCTTATTGTAAAAGAGTTCATGGAAGAGTGCATAAAAGACCAGAATGGCGTTCTTCCCGGAAAAACAATATTCTTCTGCGCTACCATAGCCCATGCTCGGAGAATCGAAGAGATATTCGACAAGCTCTATCCGCAATACAAGGGTGAACTGGCCAAGGTTCTGGTATCCGACGACCCGCGCGTCTATGGCAAAGGCGGCTTGCTCGATCAGTTCAAGAACAGCGATATGCCCCGCATTGCCATCAGTGTCGACATGCTTGATACCGGTATTGACATTCGTGAACTTGTCAATCTTGTCTTTGTTAAACCAGTCTACTCTTATACAAAATTCTGGCAGATGATTGGACGTGGTACACGCTTCCTAGAACTGGGTAAAATCAAACCATGGTGCACTGCAAAAGATCTCTTCCTGATTCTTGACTGCTGGGACAACTTCGAATACTTCAAGCTTCAGCCCAAAGGAAAAGAGGTTAAACAGCAACTGCCGCTTCCGGTGAAACTGTTTGGATTGCGGCTCGACAAAATTGAATCTGCCATCTTAATTGGCAATGCAGCTATTGCAGAACGGGAAATTGTAAAACTACGCAAGCAGATAGCAGAACTGCCTTACACCTCTGTGGTTATAAAAGAGGCCGCATCGGTACTTCATCGTCTGGAAGAGGAAAATTTCTGGATCGCTCTTACTCCGCAAAAGATGGAATATCTGAGAAGCCAGGTCAAGCCACTCTTCAGAACAGTGTCAGAAGCCGATTTTAAAGCCATGCGTTTTGAACGCGACATTCTGGAAACTTCACTGGCAAAACTGCGCGACCAAAAAGAGAGGTACGACACACTCAATGATGCAATTGTCGAGCAGATCTCTGAGCTTCCTCTGAGTATCAGCTTTGTGAAACAGCAAGAGTCTCTCGTCAGGGCAGCTCAAACCAGGCACTTCTGGACTCAGGCAACAGAAGATACCTTCGATGAGCTTATTGCAAAAATCTCACCGCTTATGAAGTTTCGCGAGCTGGAGAGCGGCGGTAACGCTCAAGTCCATCTGAATCTTGTTGATCTTCTTCAGCACAAAGAGATGGTGGAATTCGGCCCCGGAAATGAGGCCGTAAGCATTACTCGCTATCGCGAAATGGTCGAAGCGCTCATTACCGAATTGACGAAACAGAGCCCGATTCTTTCCAAAATCAAGGAAGGTAAAGAGATTTCGTCTGAAGAGGCTGCTGAGCTTGCGGAGTTACTGCATGATGAGTATCCGAACATTACCGAGGATCTTTTGCGTTCCGTCTATAAAAACCGCAAGGCACATTTCATCCAGTTTATCCGCCATATTCTCGGTCTCGAACTTCTCAAAAGTTTCCCTGACACGGTTGCCGAAGCTTTCGATCAGTTTATCCAGCAACACTCCAACCTTTCGAGTCGCCAATTGGAATTTTTAAATCTTCTCAAAAACTTCATTATAGAGCGCGAAAAGGTTGAAAAGAGAGACCTCATCAACGCCCCATTTACGGTAATACACCCTCAAGGTATTCGAGGGGTGTTCAGTCCGGCTGAAATTAAAGAAATCCTGGCCCTGGCCGAACAACTGGCAGCATAACATGACGGAAAATAATCGCATCGAATACAAGCGCGAGCTGAGTGACGGCCTTGAAAAAGAGGTCATCTCATTCCTGAACTATCATGACGGCGGTATTATCTATATAGGAATTGACAAGCATGGATCAGTATATGGCGTGTCTGAATGCGATGCTCTGCAGCTTGCCATCAAGGATCGGCTCAAAAACAATATTCAGCCATCATGCCTTGGCTTGTTCGATGTCATTCACGAAACCCGTGATGGCAAAGATATTATTAAAATCATTGTTGCCAGTGGCTCCGAAAAGCCATACTACCTTCGCAGGTTCGGTATGTCGGAAAAAGGATGTTTCATTCGAATTGGCAGTGCCAGTGAGCCAATGACGCAGCACATGATTGAGGAGCTGTTCGCCCGACGTACGCGTAATTCAATTGCCCGTATCCGTTCTCTGCGACAGGATCTCACCTTTGAGCAGCTTAAAATCTATTATCAGGAGGGAGGTTTCACGCTCGGAGACAAATTTGCAGCCAATCTCGAACTGCTCACCGAAGATGGCGCATACAACTATGCAGGTTATCTGCTGGCAGACCAGAATGGCAACTCTGTGCAGATTGCTAAATATGCGGGCACTGACAGGGTTGATTTGCTTGAGAGCAAGGATTACGGCTTTTGTTGTCTGGTTAAAACATGCAAGCAGATACTCGACCGTCTTGAGGGAGTCGAAAACCGTGTCATCAATAAAATAACTTCCCGTGAGCGTATCAGCAGAAGCCTGTGGAACAAGGCCGCCCTTCGTGAAGCAATTATCAATGCCATTATTCATAACGACTACAGTACTGAACTTGTACCGAAGTTTGAAATTTTTGATGACCGGCTTGAAATTACCTCAGCTGGTACCGTTCATTCCGGCACCGAGCAGGAAAATTTTTTTGCCGGATACTCCATGCCCCGCAACAAAACTCTGATGCGGGTCTTCAAGGACCTTGATATGGTGGAATACCTTGGATCCGGAATGCCTCGGATTCTCAAAGCATATCCCCGTGAAGCCTACACGTTCTCCACCCATTTCATCCGGACGACCTTTCCTATATCTAAAGAAGCTCTTGCGCTGGAAGATGATGTGCTTAAAGGTGAAGCAATAACCTCAGGGGCCCAGTCAGGGGCCCAGTCAGGGGCCCAGTCAGGGGCCCAGTCAGGGGCCCAGTCAGGGGCCCAGTCAGAAGCTGTTCTTCTGGCATTGACCGAAACACCTCGGTCTGCTATGGCGCTTACAGGAATACTTGGTCTTGACACCAAAACCGGGGCATTAAAGCGAGTTATAAAGGCGTTGCTCGAACAGGGACTTATCGCCTATACTTTCCCTGAAAAGCCAAGCAGCCGCATGCAGAAGTACCAGCTTACCGTAAAAGGGTCAAGCTATGTAAAGAATTTAAATAAAGGTCAATAGCCGATGCTTCAAAACAATCCGGAACTGAAATCAAAAATAGACCAACTCTGGAACAAGTTCTGGAGCGGTGGAATTTCCAATCCTCTTACAGCCATCGAACAGATCACCTATCTGCTCTTCATGAAGCGGATGGACGATCAGGATAAAGAGAAGCAGGCAAGTGCCGAGTGGGCCGGCGACACCTACAGCTCCAAGTTTAAAGGAATGTGGATACCGACGGAATACCGTGACAAAGAAAATGCCGAGAGTTATGCGATCGACAAAAGCACACTTCGCTGGAGTGAATTCAAACACATGCAGGCGGACGTTATGCTCACCCATGTGCAGTCCAGGGTCTTTCCCTACCTCAAAGACTTGAACGGTGCTGAGTCGCAATTTTCCCACCACATGAAAAATGCGGTCTTCATCATCCCCAAGCCATCGCTTCTTGTTGAAGCCGTGAAGACGGTTGATGAGATCTTTGAGGTGATGGAAAAGGACTCGAACGAAAAGGGTCAGGCATTTCAGGATATTCAGGGTGACGTCTACGAATTTCTTCTCTCCGAAATTGCCTCAGCCGGTAAAAACGGTCAGTTCCGTACACCTCGCCACATTATCAAGATGATGGCTGATCTGGTCGAGCCCAAGCTTGGTCACACAATTGCCGATCCCGCATGTGGATCAGGAGGATTTCTGCTCGGGGCCTATCAATATATCGTCACGCAGTTGGCGATTCGTGCCGGCAACAAGAATCTTCTTGCCGACGAAGATGGATTTATCCGCACTTCCGTTTCTGCCGGCCTTACCGAACACGCAAAAAGCATTCTCAGCAAAACGCTCTTCGGCTACGATATCGACAGCACCATGGTTCGCCTTGGCCTCATGAACCTCATGATGCACGGAATTGATGAGCCGGAAATAGATTATAAAGACACCCTGAGCAAGAGCTTTACCGAAGAGTCCTGCTACGACATAGTCATGGCCAATCCTCCCTTCACTGGCAGCATTGACAAAGGCGACATTAACGAGAGCTTTACCCTCTCCACCACCAAAACTGAGCTTTTGTTTGTCGAAAACATCTATCGGCTGCTTAAAAAAGGTGGAACTGCCTGCGTCATTGTCCCACAAGGCGTGCTCTTTGGTTCCGGCGGTGCATTCAAGGATTTACGCAAACTGCTTGTTGATCGGTGCGATCTGAAAGCGGTAATCACCATGCCCAGTGGAGTTTTCAAACCCTATGCCGGAGTTTCTACCTCAATTCTGCTCTTTACAAAAGTATGGGGCCCGCTGGACAAGGTCAGCAAACCGGCGACAGAGTTTGTCTGGTTCTACGACATGAAGTCAGATGGTTATTCGCTCGACGACAAACGAAACAAGCAGGATGGGTTTGGCGATCTGCTTGATATCGTCTCGAAATATAAAAAGCGAAACGCACAGCACGACATCGACAGAACTGAAAAGTTTTTTATGGTTTCTCGTTCAGAAATTGAAGGTGAGGGCGGCTATGATCTTTCGCTTTCACGATATAAAAAGGACGTTTTTGAAGAGGTTGTCTACGAAAGTCCGTCGGTGATTCTTGACAAACTGATTGCAGCGGAGGTGGGGGAGATTGATGATGCTCAACTTGCAAACATTCAGAGTGGCATTGTCAGGGAGCTGCTTGAGCTGAAGGGGATGATCGGATGAAAAAAAATGAAATAACTATTCGTCCTCAGTTTATCGGGCAGATCAAAGAGATCATTACGAAGGCGCGGGAAAGTGCCGTCTGTGCGGTTGATCATCACAGAGTGCTCATGTACTGGAACATTGGCAAGAGCATTCTTGAAGAGGAGCAACAAGGAAAAGAGCGGGCGGAGTATGGCGCCTATCTACTTAAAACACTCTCGCAGGCATTGGTAGCTGATTATGGCACAAGCTTTTCAGTCAGGCAATTGGAGCGTAGCCGCCAGTTTTATAAGGAGTTTCCAATTGCGTCCGCACTGCGGACGCAATTCAGTTGGATGCACTACAAGTTGCTTATCTCGCTCGACAACAATGGTAAACGGGAGTATTACGAGGTTGAGGCCGCCAAAAATAACTGGACTGCCCGGCAACTTGAACGGCAGATAAACAGCCAGCTTTACGAACGCCTCCTATTAAGCAACGACAAAGAACGGGTGCTCTCGGTTGCTCGTGGCGAGCAGCAACCAGAAAAAGCGACCGACATTATTAAAGATCCCATGTATCTGGAGTTTTTAGGCTTAAAACGAGAGAGCGCCTACTACGAAAAAGATCTGGAACAGGCAATCATCACCCAGTTGCAGGAGTTTTTGCTGGAGCTTGGCAACGGTTTCACTTTTGTAGTCCGCCAACAGAGAATCCACCTCGACGGGGACGACTTCTTTATTGATCTTGTTTTTTACAACCGCCTTTTACGTTGTTTTGTCATTATCGAACTCAAGACTCATAAGCTGACCCATCAGGATTTAGGACAGTTACAGATGTATGTCAACTATTATGATCGATACGAAAAACTGCCCGAAGAGAACCCGACAATCGGCATTCTGCTTGCTGCCGATAAGAATGATGCTGTGGTGAAGATTTCCCTGCCGGAGGATAATCAGACCATACTGGCAAGTCAGTATAAGCTCTATCTGCCAAGTGAAGAGGTGCTCAGGGAGCAGTTGGTCAGGGAGATGAAGGCGATTGAGGGGAGGGGATATGAAAACGATTAAACTCGGTTCTCTCATTACGATATCCAAAGGGAAGAAGCATACTGTTTCTGAAGTGCCATCACCTCAATCAGTACGAATGCTTGGTATTGATGATTTGCGAAACGACACATTGATCAGAATGACCGATGATAAAGATGGTGTGCTCGCTTGTGTCGATGATGTTCTCATTGCGTGGGATGGAGCCAATGCCGGGACTATAGGGTATGGAAAACAGGGATATATCGGCAGCACTATTTCTCGTCTTCGTCTCCATGATCCATCAAAATTTTATGCCCTGTTCGTCGGGATGTATTTACGGTCAAATTTTAGCTATTTGAGAAAAACGGCTACCGGTGCCACGATTCCGCATATCAATCGAGATGCATTAGAACGTATTCCGGTACCTGTTTTTGCGTATGACGACCAAATCCGCATCGCAACCCTTCTTTCCAAAGTAGAAAACCTGATCTCCCGCCGTCGCGAGCAACTCAAACAGCTTGACGAACTGCTCAAAAGTGTTTTTCTGGAGATGTTCGGTGACCCCATTCGTATGAAAACGCAGCTACATTTTCCATTTAGCAATTATATCGAATTCCTAACCAGTGGTTCGCGTGGCTGGGCGAAGTATTACTCCAATTCTGGAAGTGTTTTTCTGCGGATAAATAATGTAAAAGATGCCTGTCTTAAACTTGATGACATTGTATATGTAAATGTGCCAAATTCAGCCGAAGCGAATAGAACAAGGGTAAAGGCTGGAGATTTACTCCTTTCGATCACAGCAGACCTAGGTAGAACTGCATTAGTATCTAAAGAATTGGAGGGTGCTTACATCAATCAACACTTAGCTCTGATTCGCATACATCCAGATAAAGGTCTTAATTCGCTATTCTTAACTTGGTATTTCACAATGCCATACGGGAATGCCTTTATAAAAAAGAAAAATCGTGAGGGCGTAAAGGCTGGACTCAACTTTGATGATATCCGAGGACTTCAAATCGTGAAACCTGCTATTCAACTCCAGAAACAATTTGCCGATATTGCTGAAAAGGTCGAGGGCATTAAATCACGCTATCAGCAAAGTCTAACCGAAGTTGAAAATCTCTATGGCATTCTTAACCAAAAAGCATTCAAAGGTGAACTGGATTTATCGAAGGTGCTGCTAGTGTCCTGTTTGGTTAGTTCCTTACAGTAATAGCAAGACTATCTTTAGCCTTTTGAACAGATACCAAAATCGCATTAGCACTTTTCGTCCATCTGAATGGTTTTGCGTGTTTTGTGTTATGGACTTTTATAAAC
>CAJAJL010000016.1 GCA_903940125.1 uncultured Chlorobiaceae bacterium
ATCTTTCCCCATGGAGCTTCTTTATTTTTCGGTTTCTGTTGCATTACAAATGGTAATTTCCCGTTACCCATTTTAATATAACACTTTAACCGTGAATATGGAGGCTTTTTTTATGGCAGATCGATCAACTTAGGTATTAGTTGGTCAGAATACTGACAGGTGAAGGGGGGGGGATTTTTTAAGTCGAAATGCTATCAGCATCCCACCGATGCCCATGAGGACAAAAGTGCTTGGTTCAGGCACAGTTTGCGAAGGCTGCCTCAACTGGATACCATTGATATTGGCTTCCCCTGGCTTCCCGCCTGTATTTCCCAGACCGACACCCTTATAAGTAAACGATAAAGCACCTGAGTTACTCGCAACTCCTGTAAACTTAATATAATTCTCACCTTCGACAAAAGTACCGGTGTTAGTAGTTCCCGATGCATGAGTTGTTGTTATGGTATTACCATTAATCGTTATTGAGAGGTTTCTGCCGGCAGCATCATGAGCGCCCTCGGTATAAACGTAAAGATCGTAGGAAGTATTTGCTGCTAATTGATTGAACGATATTGTTTGTGCCACTTGAGGGACTGCTTCAGTACCTCCCGAGAGGTAAAGGTATGAGTTCATCAGCGCATCATAGGTTCCACCACCAAAGGAATTTGAGTAGCTATTATTGTAGCCGGAAAACAACCCACTGCCACCCCATGACATAGTGGCACCCGTTCCCGCAGTACCCCCTTTAGAATTTCTCAGCGAAACGTCGGTGCCACTTGCCGCAGTAATATGATTCCATGCATCTCCGGCGCCACCTATAACCGCTGCTCCTGTATACGCTGGAGCCTCTGGATTATATGGGCCTGTTGATTGAAACTGAATATTGATGAGTTCAGCAGCCGTTGCCTGAGCAGATCCAATCAGCAAAAGCATAGCAAATGCTACCCAAGCAAAGACGATTTTTTTTCTATATCCGCAAAAAGCCATATAAAATTATGTTATTCAGAAGATTTCGCAGAAAAAGCTCAAAGACCCGAGAGTATTTTTGTGGGTATTCGCGGAATTTAATGGTTTGAAGTGAAACATTAATACTTCATTATACGATAGGATGCTGCAGTTTTCTAAGGTAAAAGAGTGTTTTGGTTCTGTAACTTTTGAAGCTTTTAGAGCTGCTCTCCGAGAGCCTTGGTATGGTAGATTTGTCTGTATAGGCTTAGTGTTACTATAGTTGGTTGTTTTGTGCTTGCATAGTTGAAGATGTTGTCTCTATGGCTTATCAGCATGGACTTCACCTTCATCATAGGTTTACGTTATGACTCACTCTATGAATTGATATTACGCTAAGCTAAACCCTTATTACTCTATTTCCATTAAAATCTGCGAAGAGCCATTTTTGTTATCAGATATAACCAAAACATACTCAAGATACAAGCAACTTTTATACCAAATTATAAATGAAGAAATGTAAAAAAGTTATAAGTATTTTATTTAAAATCAATTAAATTATTTTCATACCCCCTGTCTATTCCACAAAAATACTTTGCAAAAAAAGAAAAGTGTCTCATTATAGTGCTATAATGATGCGCATTGATTTATAATGAAATAGTTCTTTTACCGGATTTTTAACGGAAGTTCCATACCGCGTTTCGCGTAACACGCAACGGCGTGCCACGGAGCGGGTGATGTCATTGTGGTTGCAGAGCTTTTATGAGGATGACTTGTATACCTGTCTTACCGCCTCCTTGTTTTGGAGGCATCTTTACGAAATGTTTTCCAGGTCGATGTCATTCGTTTAAAAGGAAAAGAAAACGAAGGTCTCTTTTTTGGTATTGGCTCTTCTGACAGTTTTTTTGAGAGCACCACTAAAGCAAACCACTTTTGTTGAGTATTGCCTTCACGATCAAACCACTCACAACAGGCAGAAAGCTGATTGATTCCTCCAATTTTTGGTATTCCAACTTCAGCAACTGTCATTTCAGGGCTGCCACTTTTAAGGACAACAACGTCACCTTTTTTTATTTCGGGTTTAGCCATTGTTTTGGTTTGTTTGATTTCATTGCATTACCAAAAACGACCAGGGCTGTATAAGGAGGTACCATCACGTTTTTGACTCAGGAGAAGCAAGCAACTCTCGAATTGTACCAATTGAACCAAGCAATGCTGTAGCTTCATAAGGGATGTAAACAATTTTGTTGTCTTTGCCGCTCACCATCTCTTTCATCGATTCGATGTATTTCACAGCAAGCATATATGCCGTGGGATTTCCTCCAGACTCTTTAATGGCCCGAGTGAGTTTTTCTACAGCTTCTGCTTCTGCTTCTGCCACAGCAACCATTGCCTCTGATTCGCCGGATGCTTTTAAAATAAGTGCCTGTCTTGCTCCTTCTGCTTTGTTGATTTCTGACTCTCTTTCCCCTTCTGACTGAAGAATCATGGCCTGTTTCTGTCCCTCTGCTTCCAGAATGGTGGCACGCCGATCTCGCTCCGCACGCATCTGCTTTTCCATTGCAGCTTTGATATCTTCAGGAGGTATGATATCCTGCAACTCGACACGGTTGACTTTGACACCCCATTTATCGGTGGCTTCATCAAGAATTACCCGCAACTTTCGGTTGACAGTATCACGCGAAGTAAGTGTATGATCAAGATCAAGTTCACCAATAACATTCCGAAGTGTCGTTTGAGTCAATTTTTCAAGGGCATCCGGCAGGTTGGCAATCTCGTAAACAGCTCTTTTGGGGTCTGTGATCTGGAAGTAGAGGAGAGCGTTAATTTCAATAACAACATTATCGCGAGTGATGACATTTTGCTTTGGGAAGTCGTAAACAGTTTCACGAAGGTCTATTCGTGAGATAGCTTCTTTACGGACAATATTTTTTCCGTCGATATCGGCCAGAATAAATTTCCATTCAATGGTTCTGACCTTGTCAATAACTGGCCAGATAATCTGAACGCCTGATGGCAGAGTTCGGTGATAACGCCCCAGGCGCTCTATAACCATTGTTTCTGATTGCTGGATGATCCGGAATCCCTTTACAACAAAAATAGCCAGAAACAAGACCACCAATCCAAGAGATACCAGAGGTAACATGCTCAACTCCTTTCCTTTTTGAAATCAACCATAACCGTGCACCCTTCAACGTGTGTAACAATAACCTGCTGTCCAATATCTACTTTTAGCTCTTTTTTTATAACTGCCCGCCATATATCACCTCCAATCTTGACGGTTAGAGTCCCCGTAAGGGTGTCAATCACTTCCATAACCAGTCCTGTCTTTCCCACAACAAGAGCTTCAGTGTTTATTTCTGCTTGTTTTTCTCTGTCATAAAAATACTTTATAATAACAGGTTTTATACTTAAGATAAATACTGCTGAAATAACAATAAAAAAAAGTAACTGAATGCTGACGGAAGTTTTAGCTCCGGTAAAAAGAGCGACTATCAAAGAGGCTGTTCCAAAAATACCTGTCACAAAAAGCGGCTTAGGTATTTCGGAAATTTCGATGATCCAGAGCAGAATTCCAACTAATGCCCACAGGGCTCGGAAATCTTCCATTATATAATCAGAATTGTATATTATTGCTCATTGAAAGCCATGAGGTCAAAGTAATACGCAGCTTATAATGCTGCCAGATAATACTGGTATAACTTATAATGATGAGTTGAATGCTATTCAGTAAACGGATTCGTTTTGCTTATTATTATTAATTTTATATATATTAGCATACGTTAGGACGTAATACACCCGTAGCTATACACCGATAGCGTTTTTACAAAAATTTATTTTCAATCAATATATAGGGGTATTAGGGACTATAAAAATAATACTACCATGATTAAGAACCTACTGGTATTTTTTTTATTCTCATTTATAGGACTTCTGTTTTTAGTAGCAGGGCCTGTTGAGACGATGAAAAAAATGATTGCTGCCCTTGAATATATGAAGGTACGGACTCAATCTGATCTCAAGATAGCTGGCAGTGATGATCGATGGGTCAGAAGAGCCGATCTTATTGTTCCTGCCCGTGGAAATACAGCAGCTGTATCCGATCTTGATATGGTGTACTTAGAAGATCGTGTGGTCAGAAAAACCGATCCAGAAGCCATAAAATGGTTGCTGCGTGCTGCTTATCATGGAAATCCTGAGGCTCAGTACGATCTCAGTATGGCGTACAAAAATGGCCGAGGTGTAAGAAAAAGCTATACCCAATACATGAAGTGGTTGCGGCGTGCAGCTTATCATGGTAATGCAAATGCTCAGTGTGAACTTGGAGTGGCGTATAATAAAGGTCGATGGGTACGAACCCGCTATGTCGAAGTTGTTGATTATGGACATGCAGTGCCCGTTTATGAGCATGGTGTGGTGTGCAAAAAAGGTCGCTGGTTCAGAAGACACTATGACGAATTTGCTGATTATGAACATGCCGCAACTCCTTATGATTTGAGTGTGTCGTTCATACACGGTCGGGGAGTCAGAAAAACTGATACCGAAACCCTGAAATGGTTGAGGCGTTCTGCGGATCAGGGAAATATAGAGGCTCAGTATGATCTTGGAGTGATGTACTCGAGAGGTTCCGGTGTCGAAAAAAACTACGATGAATCGATGAAATGGTTACGGCTTGCTGCTGATCATGGAAATACAGAGGCTCAATCCAATATCGGAGTGATGTACGCGACAGGTATCGGGGTCGACAAAGACTATGACGAAGCTTTGAGATGGTTTCGTCGGAGCGCTCATCACGGGAATACAAATGCACAGTATAATCTGGGAGTGATGTACACGACAGGTATCGGGGTCGATAAAAACTATGATGAGGCCATGAAATGGTATCATCGTGCTGCTGATAATGGAAATGCAGAGGCTCAATATAATCTTGGAGTGATGTACGCCACTGGAACAGGTGTCATAAGAAACGATGTCGAAGCCATGAAATGGTATCGGCTTGCTGCTCACCAGGGATTACCCAAAGCTAAAAATAACTTGCGGTTGCTGGTGCAAAGGGATAGCAGGTAATTGTATGATGCCTTTTCAGAAATTATTATTATTCTTAATAAATAGTTACTAAGGAATTAAACGTTTTCTGTTTTTATACCGTAAGCGATTATAAGTGCCTGATCTTTGATGAACAAAAACTTACTGAAGAACAAATGAGAAAACATTATGTACTTTTTGCTGCGACCTTGATAGCGGGTCTATGGACTGTTCCTGCATCAGCTGCAGAGCAATACCTGAGTGGCAATGTCGGTATGACATGGTTGAATGATATCCCGGATGGATCATCCAGATTTGTATTGGATGACGGGACTAATCTACTTGTTGCACTAGGGCTTGATAACAAGCACCAGGACTACCGCTTCGAGGGCGAAGTCGGTTATCAGACCAGTGGCATCAACAGTAGGACAAATGGTTTTGGGTCAACGGATTATCGTGGTAATGTTCATGTGTGGTCGCTAATGGCAAACGGATACTATGACATCTATTCCACAAATGAAGGATTCAGACCCTATCTTACGGCGGGCGCAGGTGCAGTACGAGTTAAATTTGATGATCTCAGATATGCAGGTGCTTCCCAGGGAAGCGGAAACAGCGAACATGAATCCGCATTTGCTTACCAGCTTGGTGCTGGGGTGGCATTTCCTATCACATCGGATATGAAATTTGATGCGCGCTATCGCTTCTTTTCCACTGCTGATTTCCGTTTGGATGATGGGTATAAGACCCACTACTCAAGCAGCAGCTTCCTGATCGGTTTGAGATTCAGACTCTAAGCAAAGCTGTGAAAGAAACGACACGCAACAAAAAACGGCTGCGTGTCGTTTGTCCAGTTTTATAGCATCTCTTCCCTGACGCCGGTCAGCTTCCAACATATCTATCCTTTTTCCTTCCTCTCATTTCTAATTCCGTGGACTAAAACCATGAAGCTTATTAGCTTCTATTTTGCTATATTCCAAGCTTTAATTGTGAATGTGTCGATTTGACATCGGTATGTCCACCAGTACCATGTTTTTCTATCAGTAAAGTGTAAATAGACATGCCTCGGTATACTCCTGAACAGCTTGTTAAACGAAATGCTTCTATCTGGACCGATATTCAGATCATTCTTGCACCTATACAGTTTATACTTTTTGTTGTTGGAGTTACTACAACTGCACTTTATGCGAATGGTCTTTTCGTTACAAAATTTTACTGGGTCAGCATAGCAATTCTTTTTAAAACACTATTTTTTGCCCTTCTTTTCATTACAGGGATGTTTTTTGAAAAGGAGGTTTTCAATAAATGGGTATACTCTAAAGAGTTTGTCTGGGAAGATATCGGAAGTACTATAGCTTCGGTCTTTCATCTCCTTTATTTTGTTATGGCTTTCCTTGGCTATCCTGAACAGGTGCTTATATGGGAAGCTTTTCTGGCATATTTTACCTATGTGATCAATGCTCTCCAGTATCTGGTCAGAATCATACTTGAAAAACTCAATGAACGTAGGCTTCGTATTGATGGTCAACTCTGACCATGTCTGTTCTTGTTGTTAACTGCTTAATATTCAATGAAACACAGTTTTAAAAGACTTTGGAATACTACTTTTCTCTTTGTCGGGCCGGCATGGTATGTGCTTGTATGGATGATCTGGTCTTCCGGTCAAGTGCAGACAATTGGTGACAAGTTGACTTTTCTCGGGACTATTATCCCTGGTTTTCTCATTATCTACAGTGCTGGATTTTTTATTGAAGGCTGGCACGAAAAGAAGCAAAAGTAAAGGTTACCTCTGAACCGGGTTTCAATTTATTGCTTATCGATATTTTTTAACAATACATGCCGGTTACCGGTATGAGACGTATCATGTACTATGCAGAACCTCTGGAATGACAATGATCTTCAAAACTCAGTCAGAGAACAGTGCAGCTCGCCCGAGATACCAGCTGAATTGGCCGAACTGGTCTATGCTTCCCGTTTGCTTGGAAGCGAAAGTTCACTTGTTATGCATGGCGGTGGTAATACCTCAGTGAAATGTGAACTGGCTGATATGGTGGGGAATCGTGCGGAAGTGCTTTTGATTAAAGCCAGCGGAATTGATTTGAGCAGAGTCACCGGCTTTGATTACACGCCACTCCGACTTGGCCCACTTCGCAAGCTGGGAGAGCTGTTTAGTCGAAATGACAGTGCTAGTGAAGATGCTCTTCGAAGATTTTCGACAAAAGAATTTAAATATCTTCTGCTTCTGAATATGTTCAGTCTGACCGATCATATTTCTGAGCAACGACTGACGCCTTCAATTGAGACGCTCCTTCACTCTTTTCTGCCACACAGGTTTATTTTACATACGCACTCGTTTGCACTGCTTACCATCAGTAATCAGCCGGATGGTGATAAGCTTTGTCGTGAAACACTTACAGACAGCTTCGGTTCTGTTCCCTATATTAAACCAGGCATTGGTCTTGCCCATTCCGCGGTTGTTGTTTATGAGTCAAATCCTGAGATTAAGGGGCTGGTGCTTCAGAAACATGGTTTGGTAACATTTGGCTCCACAGCTGAAGAAGCCTACAGTCGAATGATTGATGCTGTCAGCAAACTTGAAGAACGGATTGCATCTGCCGGCAGGAAAACCTTTCCATCAGTAACGCTTCCATTCTCAATAGCTTCTGTCGAAGTTACTGCGCCTGTCATCAGGGGAGCCTGTGTCGAGGAAAAGTTTCCAGGCACTCGAGAGTACCGACAGTTCATTCTGGATTTCCGTACTTCTGAAACTATTCTTGAGTATGTCAATAGTGCCGATCTTGCTCGTATGAGCCAGAAAGGAGCCATGACTCCTGACTTTATTATCCGAACCAAAAATAAGCCGCTTGTGGTTCCTCCTCACGATGCTGAGGACCTTCCAGGCTTTAAAAATGCTGTATTGGAGTCCGTACAACGCTATCGTCAGGAATACACCGATTATTTTAATGCACAGCAGCACTCCTCAGGCATGCAGGTAACCATGCTCGATACGCTTCCGCGGGTGGTACTTGTTCCCGGTCTCGGTCTGTTCGGACTTGGCAAAAATGCGGCATCAGCTGCCGTCAATGCGGATATTGCTGCATGCACTGCCTCCGCAATCCTTGATGCTGAATCGCTTGGTACATTTGAATCTATCAGTGATCGTGAAGCTTTTGAAATAGAGTACTGGGACATGGAACAGGCTAAGATGAACAAGGTTCATCATGATGTCTTTGCCGGGAAAGTGGTCATGGTTACCGGAGCAGCAAGCGGGATTGGCCTTGCTACAGCCAAAGCATTCCGACAGAAAGGTGCAGAACTTGTGATTCTTGATCTTTCTCTTGAATCACTCGAACGGGCAGCAGATGAACTTGGCGGAAACGTCCTTGCAATTCCTTGTGATGTTACTTCCCGCACAGCTGTACGTTCCGCTTTCGATGCTGTCTGCCGCCGGTTTGGGGGCGTGGATATTGTTGTTTCCAATGTTGGCGCTGCTCTTCAGGGTCGCATCGGTGAGGTTTCTGATGAAGTGCTTCGTAAAAGCTTTGAACTCAACTTCTTTTCACACCAGTCTATTGCCCAGGAAGCTGTAAGGATCATGAAACTTCAGGGTACTGGCGGTGTTCTGCTTTTTAATGTTTCAAAACAGGCTGTCAATCCCGGTCCGGATTTCGGACCTTACGGGCTTCCTAAAGCAGCAACAATGTTTCTTGTTCGTCAATATGCCCTTGATCACGGGCGTGACGGCATTCGTTCAAACGGTATCAATGCCGACCGTATTCGCAGTGGCCTTCTTACCGAAGAGATGATTAAAGCCCGCTCAACAGCCCGCGGCTTGAGCGAAAAGGAGTATATGGCAGGAAACCTGCTGCAGTTGGAGGTTACAGCTGAAGATGTTGCAGAGGCTTTCGTGCACCTTGCACTTGAGACAAGAACAACAGGTTCAATAACGACAGTAGATGGCGGCAATATTGCAGCCGCTCTCCGATAAATGAAAGCTATAATTAAGAAACAATCATAACCGAAACGAGGAGATGCATCAACATGGCGGAATACGATAAAGACAAGCAGGCGAAAGAGTATCATCTTGATACTCCGGTCAACAACTATGGATTTTTCCTGAAAGGTGCCCACTCTCTCGACTGGGGAATGAAAAACCGACTGTCGAGGATATTCAGGCCTGATACAGGAAAAACAGTGATGCTTGCTATCGATCACGGTTATTTCCAGGGTCCGACTACAGGTCTTGAACGTCCCGATGTTACTATTGTCCCGCTTATGCCGTATGCCGATGCCATCATGCTTACCCGTGGCATTCTGAGAACCACTGTTCCGCCAAGTCTCACCAAGGCGGTAGTCATGCGTTGCAGCGGTGGTCCGAGTATTCTCAAGGAACTTTCCGATGAGGAACTTGCGGTCGATATCGAGGATGCGATCCGGATGAATGTAGCGGCTATAACCCTTCAGATATTTGTCGGTGGTGAATATGAGACCCGGTCAATTCACAACATGACAAGACTTGTCGATATGGGTCTTCGCTATGGGATTCCAACCATGGCGGTGACAGCTGTCGGAAAAGATATGGTACGGGATGCCAAATACTTCAGACTGGCCTGCAGGATGGCAGCCGAGCTCGGTGCGCAGATTGTTAAAACCTACTATGTCCCTGAAGATTTTGAAACCATTACGGCTTCGTGTCCTGTACCGATTGTTATGGCCGGCGGTAAAAAAATCTCCGAACTTGAAGCGTTGACTATGTCCTGGAGTGCCATCCAGGGCGGTGCTTCGGGTGTTGATATGGGACGCAATATTTTCCAGAGTGATGCCCCTCTTGCCATGATGAAAGCTGTTAATAAGGTTGTTCACGAGCAGTTGAGTCCGAAGGATGCTTTCGAATATTTCAATTCGATAAAGGCTGAAGGATAAACGTCAGCAGGTTGCAGATCTCCAAGGCAGGCGGTATGGCCTGCCTTGGCATTATTTTTCAGGTTGATTTTTTTTATTTTTATGAATACTGAGGATATTAAAGGTTTTTTTGCCTCAAAGGATCAGCTTGATATGGCTGACTACCTGACGCTTGATTACTATCTTGAATGTGTGGGCGATATTGAAACGGCTCTTGCACATTTCTGCAGCGAGCAATCCACTGCACAGTGGAAGCGCGTTGATTATGATGAAGACTTTCGTCCGGAATATGCAGCAAAAGTTATCAGTCTCACGGTAGAAGGAGAGCTGACGGAGCTCAGCTACCCGGTCAGGCATTCAGAATCGGGAACTATTCATGCCTGCAGGGTCACTATTGCTCATCCTCATCGCAACTTCGGCCCGAAATTGCCTAATCTGCTCTCCGCAGTTTGTGGTGAAGGAGTGTTTTTTACTCCGGGTGTGCCGGTGGTCAAGCTGCTCGATATCAGGTTTCCAGAGTCCTATCTGCTTGCCTTTGATGGCCCTAAATTTGGTATTGAAGGTATCCGTGATCTTCTTCAGGCATATAACCGGCCAATTTTTTTTGGTGTCGTGAAGCCGAATATCGGTCTCAGTCCAGCCCATTTTGCTGAAATAGCATACCAGAGCTGGCTTGGTGGGCTTGATATTGCTAAAGACGATGAGATGCTTGCCGATGTCGATTGGTCAACTCTTATCGAACGTTCTCACGCACTGGGAGAAGCGAGATTGAAGGCGGAGCGGGAGACCGGTATGCCGAAAGTTTATCTTGCCAATATCACTGATGAAGTTGACTGCCTGATAGAACAGCATGATATTGCGGTCAGGAACGGAGCCAATGCTCTGCTTATTAATGCCCTGCCAGTCGGCCTCAGTGCGGTCAGAATGCTGGCAAAACATACCAAAGTTCCTCTTATCGGACACTTTCCGTTTATTGCGGCCTTCAGCAGAATGGAAAAATACGGTATTCATTCAAAGGTTATGACCAAGCTTCAGCGTCTTGCAGGTCTTGACTCGATTATCATGCCCGGGTTTGGCGGCAGAATGATGACTCCCGAAGAGGAGGTCAAGGAGAATATCCAGGAATGCCTGCAGGAGTTCGGTCATATTAAACGTTCACTTCCAGTTCCAGGAGGCAGCGATTCGGCACTGACGCTTGAAACCGTCTACAACCATGTCGGCAGTGTTGATTTCGGCTTTGTGCCCGGTCGTGGTATTTTTGGTCATCCCTTGGGACCAAAAGCAGGTGCGGCGAGTATCAGGCAGGCATGGGAAGCCATTGAACAGGGTATTCCTCTCGAAACCTATGCAATCGGCCGGCCTGAACTGCAGGCTATGGTTGACAGCGTCAAGAAAAAATAGTATTTGCAAGTAACGGAAGATAAGTCTGAGTATGGGTCTACTCGATGATAAAATTGCCATCATTACCGGATCCACAAAAGGCATCGGTAAAGCAATTGCCCATGAGTTTGTACGGGAAGGTGCAAAGGTGGTGATAACCTCTTCATCTTCTGCCAATGTTCAGGCCGCGCTATCGGAATTTCCTCCGGACTCAGTATACGGCTGTGTTTGCAATGTTGTTTCACCAGTTGCTATGGAGGAACTGATTGTTACCGTAAACGAAAGGTTTGGCAGGATAGATTGCTTTATCAACAATGCGGGTATCTCAGAACCCTTCATGAGTATAACTGAAAGCGATCCTGAAGAATGGGGAAAGGTTATTGATACCAACCTTAAAGGTACATATAACGGGTGCCGTGCGGCTATAAACTACTTTCTCAAAGAACAGAGAAATGGAAAGATCATTAATATGGCTGGATCCGGCACGGACAAGGGATCCAATACTCCCTGGATCAGCGCTTACGGCTCTACAAAAGCAGCCATTGCCAGGTTTACCTATGCGATTGCTGAAGAGTATCGACATACCGGCATCTCCATCATGCTGTTACATCCAGGACTGGTACGAACCGGCATGGTCAGTTCCGAAAGTCCCACTCCTGAGCTTTCCCGACAGCTGGCTACTTTCAATACTATTCTTGATATTTTTGCACAGTCACCTCTTGTTGCTGCCCGGCTTGCAGTACAACTGGCTTCGAGCTGGAGTGATTCAAAAACAGGGCTTTACCGTTCCGCTCTGAATGGAAGAAGAAAAAAAATGTTGCTTCTGACCTATCCCTTCCGTAAAATACTGAACAGAATTGACCGTCGAACCTATTAATCCGAGGTCTGCCATGCTGAAGGAAGGTGCTGCCAGATTCTTGCTTTTCGTACTTGTTGCACTGTTCCTTCAGGGGTGTTACAGCTTTACGGGTGCATCGATACCTCCGCACCTCAAAACTATCGCAATACCTGTTTTTGATGATCGTTCAGGAGCAGGTATCGCTCAGTTCAGATCTGAATTGACCAGGGGTCTTGTCAATAAAATAGAATCACAAAGTACTCTTCGCTTTACTCCATCCATGGCAAGTGCGGATGCTCTGCTGGAAGGGGCTATCATCACCTTCTCTGATGCACCAAGCCAGCTCTCCAGGAAAACCGAACGGGCTCTTACGAATCGGATCACTCTTGTTGTGCAGGTTACGATGACAGATCGGGTGAAAAAAAAATTGTTTTTCACACAAACATTTGTCGGATTTGCTGATTATTATTCAGGTAATTATGTTGCACAGCAGGAGGCAATACGTTATTGCCAGGTTCAGATTATTGATGAAATCTTTGATCGGGTAGTTTCAGGCTGGTAGTGATCAAGTATCGTTAAAGGAGGGTTTCATGGGATTGCAAAAGAATGTCGAGTACAGGTTCGAACTTGCGCGAGGGTTTCTTAATGAAGCAGAGATGGATTACTCTCTCAAGCGATGGCGTTCGTGTGTTGCAGGTTCCATACTTGTTGTAGAAAATACCGGGCTTGCCGTCTTGATGCTTTTCGGTGTTTCTTCTTTTACCCATAAGCCGGGTATGCATCTTTCACAGCTGATTTCTGAAGGAACGGTCACTAAAGAGATTGCCGCCTTGGTTAAAGAGCTTCTTCCGGAGCTGGAACACCATGATTCATACGAGAAAATGCTGGCGAAATATGGTGATGAGTCCTCATATCAGCTTCCCTGGGAGCTTTTCAAAGAGCATGAAGGTGTGGTGGCCATCGAGTCTGCCCGCAAATGTATTCGGATAAGTTCCGAAATCGCAACGCTGGTTAGGTAATGCTTTGTCTTGAATCAACAAAACAACTGCTATGAAAGGAATTCTGGCCGATAGATCAGCAGCACCCGTTGCCATCGTCGAAAGCGAAAAAACCGCCATCATCGCCAGTGGATTTATCCCCGACTACCTCTGGTTTGCCTCAAACAACTCCACCACCGCCAGGTAAAACTCTACCCCGACACCTCGGAGCCTGCGAAAAATGGCAAACCATAGCCGCCAGCCTACCCAACGTCACCGTATCCACCATCCTCGAAAAACGAGCCATCCCCGCCGACCGAACCCAGGGCATCTACCTCGCCGACTACCTCCTCGATGTACACAATCCACTATTATGAGCACAAAAACCGGTAATTCCTTTGCTGAACCTTTCTTATTCTCCTGTTTCGGCAATATCTTGATAAGAATGCAAACGGGAGCTACCGGCTCGACTTGTTGAAGGGTGAAGCAGAGCTTAAATCATCAGGTATCTACGTTCTTATCCAGAGATAAACGGTCTGCTTTTTCAGAATTAGGCTGATCTTCTACAGTTGGAGTCGATTTTTGCCCAAAAAAGCTCCGTAACTTATTGTATTTCCTTAATCGATGGTTTGAAAACTTCAAAAAGGTGGTGCCATAGAATAAGTTATATACCCTTTTATTAAATAGATATGATTGTTATTATAAAGGTGTCCTAAATCAAAGGAGGCCTTCATGTTTGCTCGCATCAAAACATCCGGTCGTTACCAATACCTGCAACTGGTGGTAAACCGCAAAGAGCAGGGCAAGACGAAACAACA
>CAJAJL010000017.1 GCA_903940125.1 uncultured Chlorobiaceae bacterium
GATTTCTTGCTATCCATATTATTTACCTTGCCACAGTCGCGATCACCTCAATTTTTGACTGGAAATTTCGGTTTTGGTAGCCCTCATGAATTATTGAGGTTAAGTAAGCAGCATAGGAAACTACTACCGCAGCAGGTTTACCGTGCAGCGTACTGTTTTGGGGTCCATCACTGATAGCCTTCCTGACGACTTCGCTCAAATGAATTTTTGCTTCTTGAAGCTGCCATGTTTTCATCTTCATTTCTCCTGGATGTAGTAGTTTTATATTCTGGCTATTAAAGACGGGATATAGTGAATTTTCATAAAAAAGCTCTTTTGCCTGGCAAACCGGAAAAATTTCTGGTTCAGCAAACGGATTTTTGCCAAGAAAAAGTGGTCTTATAAACGGAGGCACGTCTGAAGTGCGTTAATTTTTATCTATTCCAAATCAGAATATTCTTGATAAACGTTTTATTTTCAGCCATTTTCGAAAAGGTTTTTTATTGGAATCGGTAGAATGAACAAATTTAGACAAAGAGGGATAACAATGTCAGAATTGTTTTTGGTTGCAAAAGTTGTAGCAAAAAAAGAGTCAGTTGAACTGGTCAAGAGTGAATTACTCAAACTTGTTGCTTTTGCGAGAGAGGATGAGGGGTGCAAAACGTACTTATGTCACGAGGATATCAGCGACCCTGCGATTTTTATGTTTTATGAAGTATGGGAGAGCCAGGCACTGCTGGAAAAGCATATGACCACAGAGGGTTTCAAAGCCTATCAAAAAGCTGTAGATGGCCATATTGCCGAGAAGGTTTTCAATAAACTGATACTGCTTGCGTAAAACATCTGAGCAGCTCTATTTATCTGTTCCGAAACCCGATTACAGCGTTGCGCGGGGCTTGAAAATCAAACCGTTCACTACAAGTTATAGCGGGTTTAAAGTGTAGTGAGCGGTTATCGTAGCAAAACAACAAGATGGTCAGGTATTCCGCACCCAGCAAAACGATCCGAGGGAGTTATACAATTTGCAAATTTAATTGCGGAATTGTATAATCAGCTATGCTCTACCGTAAACTAACACCAACCCTTCAGCGGTTGGCCAAAGCATTTCCTGTTATTTCCATAATCGTGCCAAGGCAGTCAGGAAAAACAACGCTGGTAAAAGCCGTCTTTGCCGATAAACCCTATGTGACTCTTGAAGACCCGTCAGAACGTGCATTTGCCATGGAAGACCCAATAGGGTTCCTTGGGAGGTTTCAGGGTGGCGCCATCTTTGATGAAGCACAACGCTGGCCTGATCTTTTTTCATACCTTCAGGGTATGGTTGATGAAGATCCTATACCCGGAAAATTCATTCTGACCGGTTCACAACAATTCGGGCTGCTCGCAGGAGTCACTCAGTCACTTGCCGGTCGTCTTGGCATGACCTCTTTGCTCCCCTTATCCCTTTCAGAGCTTCCCGCCGCACAGCAATCGTCACTATCACTTGATACCCTGATTATGCAAGGGGGTTATCCGGCTCTTCATGTCAGGGAGATATTACCAGGCGACTGGTTTGCAAGCTATATAGCCACCTATATTGAGCGTGATATTCGACAGGTGTTAAGGGTTCAGGATTTATCGGTATTTCAGCGTTTTGTACGACTTTGTGCCGGACGAAACGGGCAACTGCTCAACCTTGATGCACTGGGAGGTGAAACTGGTATTTCACATTCAACAGTTCGTTCATGGCTCTCTGTTCTGGAATCAAGCTACATTATTCATCTTCTTCCGCCATACTACCGGAACTTCGGAAAACGACTGGTAAAAACCCCGAAACTCTATTTTATTGATCAGGGTCTTGCCTGCTGGCTTCTTGGTATTCGCTCATCCGAACACCTCGCTCTCCATCCGATGAGGGGGGCAATTTTTGAATCGTTCATCATCGGGGAGTTTCTCAAATCCCGCTATAACCTTGGTCTACCGCCTGATCTCTACTTCTGGCGTGACAATAACGGCCTGGAAGCTGATCTTGTTTTTAACAGGAGCACCAAACTTCAACCCGTAGAGATCAAATCCGGTCAGACAATCACCGATGACTATATTCGGGCAGGCCTAAAAGCCGGAAGATTTGCTGCTGCAGAAGCACTTCAGCCCTGGCTGATTTATGGAGGTAACTCTTCATACGAGCGGAGCGGGGTGTCGGTAAAGAGCTGGCGCGATATCGCAAAATGGGCAGAGCCTTAGTAAAAAAGGGCAATCCGCATCTCTTTCGACTCTTCCCTCAGCACCCAGCTTTGAAGGAAGACGGCAAATACCTCATTCCTGCCAACGATGAATTCAAGCATGATACGATCACACTGAATCTCTTAACATACAATTTTGTCTGAATTCTGAAGTGACCCCTGCATAACCATAAAAGCATTGAAAATGTTTTTATCAGTTTGCGTTTACACAAGATTCTATGCCCTGCTGAAAGGAGGGGTTTACGATATTGCTTACGGAAGTACTCACGGTCTTTGATTGCCGCTGCCGTTTGCAACTCTTCCCTCGATTTCTAAACTGATGCAGAAGCTTGGAGTATTGCCAAGACTTGCGGGGCATCCTTTTCACCCGGTAAAGTGATTGGGCGGAAAAGAGGTTCTGTGATTTTGATAAAAATCAAGTAACTTTCGGATGGCAATCTGAAAGGTTTCTCTATAACACTGAAAGGGGAGCTCTCGACTGAAGATGAGGATGCATGTACGAGAATCTACAGACGGCTTATAGATTGCGGCATACCGACCGCCGTAAAAAACGAAACCCGGCAGTTTGAATTTTTTCAGGGACTACCGGGAATAAGCTTTCAAGAGTTTAGCATTCGATCTTGAATTATGCAAGTAGAAATCAAGCAATGAGGTACACCGACTTTGAAAATATCATGACTCCGGCCCGGATGGGGCGCTATTTGACAGCTTGCAGAGACAATACCCGTAAGGCTATGACTATGTATCGCAAGAACCTGCAGCTATCCAAAGAGCTTTTTACCGTAATCAGTTGTTTTGACATCGCCCTCCGAAATGCCATTGACCAGCATTACTCGGGCGCCTTTGGCGACGACTGGCTACGTATTGCTGCTGCTCCGGGTGGTATTGTTGATAACATCAGAAATCGAATTGTGCATCATGAACCTATTTGCTTCCTCCCTGGGAATCCTGTAAAGAATACCACTTACGCTCGACAGCATTACAACCTCATCCTGCAATTTTTTCATTGGATGAGCATTGATGAAGCGGCTTTACTCTACGGGCTTGATCATATCAATACCGTTTGCAACGAAATTGATGCCATACGAGAATCTGCCGGATTGGTTGAACAGTCAAGTCTGGCAAGAACTTGAAACAATTGAGGAGAAAGAAAACGAGCAATACATTACAAACGTAGAACGGATTGGCATTAAGGGTATAGTCAAGGGTGAATCCAGATTACTGAAAAGGCAGCTTGAACGCCGATTCGGCCTGTTGCCCGAATGGCTTCAGAACAGTTAGGCTGCGCCCAAGAAGAGGATTTGGAAGCCTGGAGTGAAGCGGTTCTCATTGCCCCCACTTTGGAAGCTGTTTTCAGTAAATCCAGCCTGCCATAATAAATGTACCGGAACTGCACAGCGCGTTCGGAGTTGACCTTATAGCCGACGGCGATGATGGTAGCGAGATTGTATTGCTTTGTGTTATAGCTTTTGCCGTCTGCGGCAGTTATTCGAAAATTTCGAATAACTGAATCCGTTTCCAACTCACTGTCGTCAAACACCTTTTTCAGGTGGTAGTTGACGGTATATGTTTCCACATCATAGAGCAACCCCAGTCTTTAAAAATAGAGCAAGTCCAGAGCTGAACCGGGCAACTGGCGCGAATTGCATTGCCGAATGATGATCTGATTGAGAAGATTGATAATGAGCTGGGGAAAGCGAAGGGAGGGCAGTAATGTGCTATTGTTAAACTGGCATACTATTTTGTAATCAGATAAAATTCCTCAGAGAAATCGAGAGTCCCTGGGCAAATTCCCAGTTCCGATTCGCAGTAAATAACAAAGCGGCGGGCAGTTTGGTAAAGGTTACGAGTCAGGGTGTTCAGGGTATTAAAATGATCGGCCACATCGGCATAGTTGATTTCATAGTCATGAGCCGCAAGATTTCTTGCTGTTCGGGCGACTTGCCAGTCTTCGACCGAACTGATGACCTGGTTTTTTTCGAAGATTGCCAGCACTTTAAGGAAGCTGTCAGCTTGCTCACCCGAGAGCAACAAACTGTGGCGCATGGCTGAGCCCAAAGTGTCTTGGAGTTTGGCAAAACGTTCGTTGATTGCTGCCAAAGCTTCAAAGAGATCTGTATCCTTTTTTCGTACCGTCAACACCGAGCCAGTCAGCGGCCATTTGATGGCAGCATGCGACGCGTTGAGAAAATAAACGCATCGTTGGATTGCCTCAAGCAGATTAGCAAGATGCTGTTTTTCTCTCGATAACAAGTTGTTTGGCATCGTTGGATTTATGATGTGATTTCCAGTAGTTTGGCTTGGGCTCGGACCATGGAAACAAATGGATTTTCCTCGGCGCACGGATTTTTGACCAGAATATCGACCGGAAGGTTTAGTCGTTGTTCCAATAGAGTTTTAATACGTGCACGGTCCAGCAAACTGACAGCCGGTGCCGGCTCAATCAGCAGATCAATATCCCCACCATGCCGCGTGTCGTCCAGCCGTGAACCATATAACCAAACGAGCGTATCCACTCCGGCAACAGTACGACTGGTAGTAACGATGGTGTTGATTTGTTCTGTTGTCAAACGCATTTTTTTCTTCCTCTAAAGCATCTATCCCCTGCCGAATAGGATCGATTGGTCATTGATATTTTATAAGTATAACCAAAAAAATGATTTTATCAGCCCACCCCCTTCGTTCTGGCGATGAGAATGATTGTAAAGTGCTTTCTTGGGAGTGGTAAGCCACCCATACCCCCGTGGCACCTTTAATCCTATTGACTGCCGGGCAAAGCGCCTCCATGAAGTGCGGGTGGCAATGCACTTTTTGAACGATAGTGTTCTGTTTCCAACTTTCATGGTAGCGGAAAAGCTTTTTTATAGACCTTGATAATATCTCTTGATCTTCTGAGCCATCAATATTCTACGATCCCCGAGAAAATCCTCGTAATCTTTTAACGTCATCTCATAAATATTACTGGGGATGCAGTTGACTTCCAGATTGGCCTCGAAGTCGGCAAGATTATCTATACCGCCGAATGCGAGCTTGCCACTGTGACATTGCTCACGGATTTGACCGATATAATCTGGCGGTGATTTTTCCCTTACCTTGATGTTAATTTCTTGCTGGACATAGACATAATTAGCGACCTGATTATACTGACTCTGGCTAATACCATTTTCCTTCAAGTACTGCCGAGGAAAAATGTGATGGATATCCCCCTAAGTTCGATCATCTCCTTGACACTTATGTCTCGCGACAGGAACCCTTTGTCATTGAACTTTGCCTGAGCAGCCCAAAAGACATGAAGCGCGGGCGCGCTACTTCCTGATGTCGTCAGACGCTGGGTCAAACCTGAATCCCAAAACGAATCGCTCAAGTATGCGGTTTCTACATCTTGGAGGACACGCTCAATACCTGATTCATTGATCTCTCTGATGTCGCTGTCAAATTTAGATTCCGGGGAGCCGGAATAACGACCAAGAAGAATGCTCATGACAAACCATCTCCGAACATACCGCTCTATCAAAGCATCTTCCATCCTGATTTCTTTCAGATGCAGGAAAAGAACGTAGGCAAAATTAAGAGCGTTCTGTGAACGCATCAATTTGGAATCAACGAATCCGGCAGATTTTATAATCATGACAAAACGCTTAAAAAGCGTCTCGTTCATGAACGTTATCACGGCTTCGCTGAGCCTCATAAAAGAGGCTTCAGCAATGGCATCTTCATACGAGCGAGTTTCAAAATTTCGACCAGAAAGAAGACTCACGAGGTCACTGAGCTTCCCCCGCTTGAATTTGTAACAAAAAGCCACCCGAAGCATATCATTATAGTCCGGATCATAGAGATCGTCATTTTCATCCCGTATCCACTTCATTTTGGTGAAGTACTCCGTATTGATGAACTCCTTGTCGTTTTCGGTGATGTGACTATAAAACTCAGGCTTTACC
>CAJAJL010000018.1 GCA_903940125.1 uncultured Chlorobiaceae bacterium
CCATACCCAAAACAAACACCAAAGGCAAGCCGAAATACTTTACTGAAAGTTTAGGTTAACATTCAATTTGCACCGATTAAATGCGTATTGGTTTCATAATACTTGACAGGAATCCGACAAGGGAATTCAGTGATAATCTTCTTGAATATCAGTGTGATGCTGTACATTTGGGCATCGGTTATATTGCTGCTTTTGCTCAGAAAAATATTGCGCACTGTGAATGCCAAGTCTTAAGAACTTCTGACTCATCATTAGCAGATATTCTGAAGTTTTTAGACTACGGATGGGATCTCATCGGAATGACATCTTCTCTTTTTTCACTTCATGAAGCTGCGAACATATCGAGTATTGCCAAGAAGATTGGCAAATCGAAAATAGTAATTGGAGGGCCAGAAGTATCTACGTTACAAGAAAATATATTGGCCGTTTGTCCCTCTATTGACTATGCAATTTATGGTGAAGGTGAAATTACTTTTGTTGAACTGATTAGGTGCATAAAACGCAGGGATAACTTCGCAAAAGTAGGGGGATTAATTTTCAGGAATGAATATGGAGTTATTATAAAAAATGTTCCCCGGCGATTTGAGGATAACTTGGAAATCTTTCCATATCCAGATCGACAATTATTTACTTATGACCACGCCTACCATTCGATCATAGGTACAAGAGGATGCCCATTCCATTGTTCATTTTGCAATTCTACGCAAATTTGGGGAAACAAATATCGTATGAGAAAGCCAATATCTGTTATAAAGGAAATAGAATATATTCTGAAATTGTATGGTAAAGAGAAGTTATTCATATTTCAGGATGATACTTTTAATTTTAATGAAAAATGGACGGTAGATGTATGTACAATGATAAAAGAATTAAAGATAGCATGGCGTGTAAGGGGTATTCGAGCAAGCTTGATTACAGAGAAAATAGCAGAAATACTGGTAGAGTCTGGTTGCGTCGGAATAGCTTGTGGTGTCGAATCAGCTAGTGATAGCTCTCTCCGTGTTATGAATAAAAATACGACAATTGATGGGATTGTTAAAGGTGTTAACATGCTTAAAAACAAAGGTATTCATATTGTAGGAAATTTCATGATAGGAAATTTGGGCGATACATTTGATACTGTTAAGCAGAGTCTTGAGTACGCTCATATGTTCACACAAGCAGATTTTAGAATTACTTATCCAATGAAGAATACTTACCTTTATGATTACTTGACCACCAATAATCTTTTCCTGCCCGAGCCAATTCCTATTATATATAAGGAGTCAATTGTCGGACGAATTTTATTTGCAACTCCAGAATTTTCAGTTGATGAACGCATAGAGGCTATCAATTTGGCTCTTAAGGCAAAGTTACTTCACAATGTAGAATATGACTGAGAAGCATTAAAAACTAAAATGAGCGAACAAATACAGCTACTGATCAAGTCAGGAACAGTGTGCAACCTTGCCTGTGTATATTGCGGTGATGAGGTTTCTGGCCCAATAAATCGTATGCAACTCTCTACTTTGATTGAACTCGCCGGTCAACTGGCATCTTTATCAAAGAGCAGTATAGTCGTTGCTTGGCACGGTGGCGAGCCACTTACAGCTGGCCAGTCTTTCTTTATTCGAGCGACAGAGATTCTCCAATCCCATCTTAAACCTAATCAGAAGGTTCTGACCTGTGTGCATACAAATGGACTACTACTTAACGAATCATGGATGGCTCTGTTTGAATCGATACAAGCGGCAGTTTCCATAAGTCTTGATGGCCCCGGTGAATTTAACGACCGCTACCGAAGGAGTAAAGACGGCAATGGGTCATTCAAAAAAACAATGGCGGCTCTGCATATAGCGGCAGAATCAGATATTGGTGTATCTGTTAGTGCAACGGTGCATGATGATAGTTGGAGGATTGCATCTGATCTACTCGATATATGTCGTAGTCAAAAGGTCAACCAATTACACTTCGAACCTCGCTTGCATCGTGGGTCATTACGAATGGTTCGCTCGGTTTCAGTAGAGGCATTCTATCAGTTTGTCAGAGCATTAGACGTTACAAGGAGTGGTGTCAAAAATAATACCGATATAGAGCTTCCGACGCTAGGAGATTGGTCTTCACCAGGAGAGGGGCAACCCGCTAGTTGTATGTTTTGCCGCGAACTATGTTTTTCTAATCTCGCTATTGATTGGTTGGGAGATGTTTATCCTTGCGATTTGTTTCACGGAAATGCAAGCATGTGCATTGGTAATATCCATACTAAGTCACTCTCAAAGATCTTGACTGGTGATATGTACCGTTTATATAAACTATCAGCCTCAGTTATTCCTTCAATTTGTCGATCTTGCCCATGGGCAGAGATATGTTGTGGAGGATGTCCGTATCACCGATACATGGCTTTCGGCACCTTTGAACGTCCATCACTCTATTGCAGCAGGGCTTTATGATTTATTCAATGCCACGATGGCCGTTGTCGACATTTGCAACAAATAGTAGTTGTAATAATTTTGCGGTTCATCCACCGGATGCAACCTACTTCGGCCAAGATGTTGTTACATACAATTTAATGCAAAGATGGAAAGAAAAGTGGCATTACCTTTGGGGCCCACACATAACAACCCAAAGTCAAAGAGGCCCCTTACCAGAATCACTTCGAGGTATTGGCCCCGGTGCGCAGGAATGTCTTCTCGTCATGCACGGCGAACGTGATACCGCACGCATTATCGTTCCTGCTAGGATGGTTGCTGCCGCTGTTAGGCGAGCCAATACATTGGGCTTGGTAGCGATACCAAGCCCATTTCTCGTGCGTACAATTCGACTTGATCCAGAGCGAACTTACTCTGATAGTGTAGAATTGGTACCGAAGGGCGTGTGGGATGATAGAGCAGAAGCATTTGTCTATCTTGCCAAAAAAGCAGATTTGGCATTAAAAGCTTGGGTAAGTGATTTGCTCCAAGATGACACCGAAATGGGCCGATTATTCGGTTACCCACAATGCTGTATAGCCGCTTATAAGCAGCATAACGACATTCAGCCGGTCAGCGTTGAAAATATCATTGGATATGCGCCGAAATTGACGAATCAATATAGCCGTCTGTTCGGGTTCGAACTCATATCGCATAAGCCTTGTTCTCCTGATTGCTCTGAGACGTTGTTATTAGCAAGACGTTATCTGCAAATTCTGAAATCCATTTCGCCAAGTGCTAGCTTATATCTTATTGGCATCCTTTCGTCGCCCATTTTAGTAATAGATCCGGCAAATTTTATTATGCCCATTGACTCTACTCTGGTTGACAAGAACACATTAAAAAGTTTTACATCAAGACTTCTGTCTTTTGGAGGTACTGCGCACGACCTGCGACAAAAGTTAGTGGTTAATGGCGAGGAGGTCACTTTTCAAGCTACTAATGAGGGGATTTTACTGCAAACATTTTTTTTTAGTATATTATTAACTGACGCCCGGTTAGTTTTGCACACCGAAAAGAGATAACCCATGACCAACATGGTCTTTGAACTAAAAGGAGCAAACATATGGAATCCTTAACCTATCAATTCTTTGTAACTGCTTTTACCGGAGCCGTGGCTGCTACAGTTTTAAATATACTCTACCAAAGGTATATGAATAGACCGCAAGGGATCGGAATAAATGTTGACGCTTCCCCGATTTTATCGACACTTTTTCTTGACAAAATAAGTGTGAAAGTCACAGTTAAAGATCAAAATACAGCAGTTGAGTTCGATAACCTCTATGCCGCCACTATTGATATCGAAAATATCTCCAACAAGGATAATGAAGAGTTTGAATTTTCGGTGGACTTTACTGGAGGCGATTTGGCCATTTATGCCGAAGGGAGCGGAAAAAATCGGCGCCAGCAAATCATTGCACTTAATTCTCCGGGAATTTCTAACCCAACTGAGCAATTAGATTTTGTTTGCAAGCCATTTAATAGAAGAGACAAATACACAGTTAAAACTTTAATCACTGTTCCCCAAGGAAGCCGATCGAGAAATGATATAAAATTACTTTTTGACGGCAAATACAGGGCTATAGAACAGGGGACATATGGTTCTTGAAGTAACAGCCTGTTCAATTCGAGCTAAACGTTTGTCTTTGGTACGTTGACCACTTCATTTATTTAGGAAAACGGTATATAGTTTACATAGCCATTTAAAGAAATTAGACTCAATCACTTGCATCATATTTGGTGTAAAAACCTGTTCACTATCAACATAAATGGTAAAAAGTGGCAGATGAAATTTATGTATAGAGGAATAATTAACAGTTGCAGTGAGTTTTCCTTGGGCTGCCCAAATTGTGAGCAATGGTTCTCCCCTATGGCGCTAGTCCCGACTGATTCCGCTTCTTGCTAATCGTTAGTTGTGTCAGAAGTTTGCTACGAGTGTCCACGGTGTAAACTTTTAGTGCCATTAAGTCAGAAAAACTCCCTATGTGTCCATTGTACTGAGGGGGAGTACGGGGAGCTTGGAACTGGGTATACGTTTCATGTGCTAAAGATACTGAAATAATAGACAAAAAAGTCCAAAAGAAAGTGAGAGAAGGTTGGATATTTCTGGAGTCCAGGTGGTTTGTTGATGATGGGCTTGGGGGTGATCTAATATTTATTAAGCACTCGACGAAATTCAAATTCTAATGATCGCTTAATGTTTGGTTTTTCAGAGGAATTATTAACAGCTATTCGCACAAAGGCTCCACCTTCGGCGGGTCCTTTGTGGGTGCAACTCGAGATTTCGAATCGATGTAACGTTGCCTGCTCGTTCTGTGCAATGCATGGACCAGGGCGCTATACGTTGGATGGTTTTGCTGTTTCTAATGACTCAAATGCATTCGGATATGACGAAAGCGTCGTCCGTTGGCTTGGAGACCGACTCCAAACTTCTGAGATGTCCATGTTCGTTTTTCAACAAGCCGTAGATCAGACGCGTACCGAAGGTGCTGAGGACTACAATCTTTGTGGTCTTGGTGAACCCACTTTGAACCGAGCCTACCCTGACATGATAACGTACATACGGAATACGGGCGCAAGGGTTTCACTTGACACAAACGGATCGCAACTCTTAAGTCCAGGCGCTGTCGAAAAACTGATCCCTTTAGGGCTAAATGGCCTTCATGTAAGCATTAATGCCGCATCAGAGGCAATGTATCGCCGAGTCAATGGTTCACAAAATTCGTTGAGCAGTATCCACGAGATGCTTAATCGACTGACACGAGCCAAGCGAGTCGCTCGGTCAGAGGAACCACATCTCTTGCTTTCGATGGTAGTAACACAGGATAACTGTTCGGAAATCTCTTCCTTTGTTCGGTTTGCTAATTCCGTTGGAGCTCGACAGGTTGTTTTCGACCACATGGTTCCGAGCCAGTTGACCTCAGTTGAGGTGCCAGCGGGAGAGTACCGTGAACGAGCCATTGAGGACATTGATGATGCCTTACGGTATGGCGATACTTACGGTATCCACGTTATTTCTAATTATTTAAGAATCGACACACAGCAGCAGTACACAATACCCTGCATCATCGGCTATTTATTTACTCGCATATTGGCCGATGGGACTGTGGCTGGATGCTGTGGTTGCTCGCATTCTCTGGGAAAGATTCCTGAGCAAAACTTTCGTTCAATATGGTATGGAGAGACATATCGAGCGTTTCGGGCAGAAGAGGAAGTGATCCAAATCACTCATGTTCCAGTGAAATCCTGCTTATGCGGTAGCTGTCCCCATGTTGAGACAAACTATGAATACTGGAAGAGCATCAGTGCAAATTGTTGAACAAAATCAACTACTTCAGCAACAGAGTCTGTCTTTCGGTGACGGATTTGTATCGGCATCAGCAATGAACGGACAGAGTGCATTGACGCGATGGCAGGATATTATTTTTACTATGTGCTCGTTAGAGAATAACTATAACAAAATAGAAAAAAGCAGTATATTGTCGTCATGGATATTATTAATGACGACATTGAACGCATCCGCACCAGATTTAAGAAGCTCGAGTGGGCCTTGTATGAACGCTTGAGACGTTTGTTTGCAGCTTCGGAGGCCTTTGCATTAGGTCGCGGAGGCGTTACCAAAGTTGCATTGGCAACAGGTGTATCACGCCGTGCGATCCACGTCGGCTTGAAAGAGTTGACATCTGAACAATTAC
>CAJAJL010000019.1 GCA_903940125.1 uncultured Chlorobiaceae bacterium
ATCTTTCCCCATGGAGCTTCTTTATTTTTCGGTTTCTGTTGCATTACAAATGGTAATTTCCCGTTACCCATTTTAATATAACACTTTAACCGTGAATATGGAGGCTTTTTTTATGGCAGATCGATCAACTTAGGTATTAGTACTCCAGAGGAAGGGAGACCCTTTTTCCGTCACGACTGGAGATGTAGATTGCGGTCAGTATTTCAAGGGAATGGAGGTTTTCGCACCCGTCTGCTTCAGGATCTGCTTTGCCTTGGAGTGCATCGATGACATTTTTGTAGTACAACGGGTGGCCGTAACCATAGACTGATGTGGTTTGGTCGCTGGCTTTTATTACGTTATCATCGTCGGGGTCGCTTTCTTTAAATTCCCAGTGCTGGATTTCGTTGACGGCGAGGCCGCCTACACGAACGGTGCCTTTTTCTCCGATAATAGTTATGGATCCTTCGAGGTTTTTTGGATAGGTGAGCATGGTGACATTCATTGACCCAAGAGCTCCTGAACGCCATTTAAAACTAACGACTCCGGTATCTTCCACCTCTATATTACGAGCAAGGGTCGCTGTATATGCCTGAAGGCTTTCTACTGGACCAATGAGCCAGTCAATAAGGTAACATAGTGGCTGGCCTGATTCATAAAGGCGCCTCCGTCAAATTCCCAGGTGCCTCTCCATTTGGCACTGTCGTAGTACTCCTGTGGGCGCGACCAGAATACATTGATGTTGACCATGTATATACGCCCAAAACGTTCTTTTTCCACTGCGCTTTTTAGGAGCTGAAGTGTTGCATTACGGCGGTTTTGTTTAACGACAAAGAGGCGCACACCCGCCTCGTCGCAAGCTTTAACCATATTGACACCATCGTGCCAGGGGGTAGCCATTGGTTTTTCAGTCATGACATTGACCCCATAGCGGGCGGCAAGCATTGTTTCAGCCGGGTGCAGTCCGCTGGGAGTACAGAGAGCTATAAGATCAATTTTTTCAGCTTTGAGCATTGGCTCAAGCCGATGGTATCCGGGAACGTTGTATCGATTTTGGTGCTCTTCCTGAATTTTGGGATCAGCGTCGCAGATGGCTACGAGTTCTATATTATCGCGGTGTTGTTCTATGGAAGCAAAGTGGTTTTTGGATATGCGGCCGCAGCCGGCTATGGCGATACGGATTTTACGGTCGGTTATTATGGGATACATGGGAAGATTTCTTAGTGCAGAGAAAGAAAGTGCTGAGTGCTGAGTGCTCAGAATGAAGAGAAATAGTTTGCAGTTGGCACGTTTCTTCGTGATGAGTTCTCATCGCTGAGATTGATAACAGTTGGCGGGGCCGGTGAATGGTTACTTGGCTGCTGCCGACGGCTTAGGGCCACGTAATCCTGCCAATTCGCTTACACGCCGGGCGATTTCAACCTTGGACTGCCGCAATAATTTTATTTCGGATGCGGTCATCATCCGGGGTGTTAAACAAATAACGTGCTTCAGACTCTGTAAGGCAGTCAAATCGGAAGCCGAACCTTTGATTCCACCAATTTTCGAGTTTTTGTCCATGTTTTAATCTCAATTGTTTATATGTCGCTACGTCCAATGCCAGCATTGCAGAATGGGGCTTGCCTGTCAACACTGTTGCACCTACCACGTTACCGCCTCTTGTGATCGGAAAACAAGAATAAGCCAAAAACGGAAAATAAGAATCACCCAGGGTTAGCGTAAAAAACACCCATAGCTCGTAGTTTGAAGGTGCGAACCAAATCAAACTCCAAAGCTATGAGGACACCGTTAAAAAAGC
>CAJAJL010000020.1 GCA_903940125.1 uncultured Chlorobiaceae bacterium
ACAAGGGTTTTAACAATACTGGCTGGCGTGTAGAACTGGCCGCCTCGCTTGCCTTCGGCACTGGCGAACTGACCGAGAAAATATTCATAGACTTGGCCCAGCAGGTCACGCGCGCTCTGGCCGGTTGTGCCAAAGCCGATGGTTGAGACCATATCTACCAGTTCGCCAAGCTTGCCATCGGGGAGCTGGACACGGGCGTAGCGTTTGTCAAGGATTCCTTTGAGCTTTGGGTTTTCAGCCTCAATCAGGGTAAGGGCATCGTCGATGCGCTTGCCGATGTCGGGCTGTTTAGCCTGTGCACGAAGGGTTTCCCAGCGTGCCGGTTCCGGTACCCAGAAGACGTTTGCCTCTTTGTAGTAGTCGCGATCTTCCAGCTCTTCCTGCAGGAGGCTGGAATCGGAATTGTCGAAGAAGTAGTCGTCGCCGGTATCTGAAAGGCGCCGTGTGAGTTCGGTGCGGTGGGTCTGAAAGGAGTCGGAGATATACTTTACAAAAATGAGGCCGAGTACAATATGCTTGTATTCGGCAGCGTCCATGTTGGCACGGAGTTTATCGGCAGTGGCCCAGAGCGTTTTTTTAATGTCGTCGATCATGAAGTGGTGAACGGTCATAAGGTTAACCAGCGGCTCGGATTCTCAGGGCTTAAAGTGCTCGCACTGCTGTAAGATATTATTTACAAAATAATTGCTTGAGATGAAAGAGGGAGGGGGAAGAGAGTGCTGAGTTTCGAGTGCTGAGTGCCGAGATAAGAAGTTGGCAGTGGGCAGTTGGCAATTTAAATCAGCTGGTAGAGTGCGGAGTTGTTCAAAACTTGCCGGACAGTTCCCTGAGTCTGCTGTAGGGCGGTTCGAAGCATAAACCAGTAATTCACCCATTCACACCCATTTACAAATCATACGCTTAACACAAAGATGTTGGGGTTCAGGAATCACCCCAACCTACGAGCAGTGTTCAATTGCTGGTCAGGGAATTGTGTCGAAGTTTACCGGGAATGAGGGTTCGATGTTGTTGTTGCTGTCGCGGCCTTCGGGCATGGTGTGGATGCCTGTGGGGAGGGTGTTATGGGTGGCGATGTAGTCGCGGAGATAGTTGGTGAGGCGGTAGTAGCCGCTTGGTTTTCCGGTGGTTTCGAGCAGTGGCTTGCCCTTTGCCCAGCTTTCGACGATCTGATCAGCTACTGCCTGGTTGGGGTTTTTCTGGGTATTCATCAATGGGGTTGAGGTTAATTTTTTGAGAAAATGCTTGCCTTTCTGTAATAAAGACAATAAATCATTGAGCTCCATGGTTCACCCGAACGCCTCCTTGTAAAGGCGCGTTGTTAATCTCGTACACTTTCCGGGCGAGGAGAAGAGGGTGGAAGTGTTATTTTGTAATCCTGCAAGGGTGAAGTATATTTTCGGGAGAATAGTGATGCAAGAGAGAAATGAATACATTTGACTTGACGCCTATATGTACGGTATCGTTTGATAAGGAAATTGTAAATCAGAAAATAGATAATGCCTGAGATAGCAAGATTTTACGGAATTTTGATAAGGATGTACTCAGAAATCGATTCTCCTCATCATAAGCCTCATTTTCATGTTTATTATCAGGGCTCTCAGGCTGTTTTTTCAATTGATCCGATTGAGACCATCGAAGGTTCATAAGCGGATAGACAGCGTCGATTGGTTGAGGCGTGGGCAGAAATTCATCAGCTTGAACTAATGTCAGATTGGGATTTGTTACAGTCGGGTAAAGCACCACTTCGAATAGAACCGCTGCATTAAAGAAATAAGGGGAGGGATTTACGATGAAACATCTAATGAAAAGGGTTACAGCCGTCGAAATATTGGGGAATAGCTTTTTCTTAAGGGTGCATTTTGATGATGGCACCATTAAGAATATTAATGTTGAGCCTGTTTTGTATGGCGAACTCTATGGTCCTTTGCGTAGAAAGGAGCTTTTTGATAAGGTTACTGTTGATGATGAGGTTGGAACTCTTGTTTGGCCCAATGGAGCAGATTTCGATCCTGACATGTTATACCTTTGGGATGACTACGTCGATGTTTTTGCAACCCAACTGAAACATGCTGATCAATCGGGCCGGAAAGTCAGCGAATGCGCCTAAGTGCGCCGACCCCATCGCCAGCGTTTTGCGCTCAACCCCCGCATCATTTCCATTTGTCTTCATCAATCTCCGCCCCTTCCCGTTAGCTTCTATAACCCCTCATGTATTGTTAAAAGGTTTCAAAGAAAAATCGTGGATGGGTGAAAGCTCGTATAAATCTAAATGAAAAGTATATTACGTCTATACCATTTTCTATACTCATGAAAAAGGAGAGGATGATGCTGGCATTTGATTTGATGACTGTTCTGGTTGTTGTGGCTCTGTTTCTTGCTTCGTCGGTTAAGATTCTCAGAGAATACGAGCGGGGAGTGGTTTTTCGTCTTGGGCGGATTATTGGTGCAAAGGGGCCTGGGCTTATTATTCTTATTCCCGGGATCGATAAAATGGTGAAGGTTGATCTTCGAACGGTAACGCTCGATGTTCCACCGCAGGATATTATCACGCGCGATAACGTATCGGTGAAGGTCAGTGCTGTGGTCTATTTCCGTGTGCTTGATGCCATCAGGGCTATTGTTGATGTTGCTGATTTTCATTTTGCAACCTCCCAGCTTGCGCAGACCACGCTCCGCAGTGTTTGCGGGCAGGGGGAGCTTGATAATCTGCTTGCTGAACGGGATGAAATCAATGACCGTATTCAGGCTATTCTCGATAAAGATACCGAGCCCTGGGGTGTCAAGGTGAGCAAGGTTGAAGTGAAGGAAATTGATCTGCCTGAAGGTATGCGCCGGGCAATGGCCAAACAGGCTGAAGCGGAAAGGGAACGTCGTTCTGCCATCATTAATGCGGAAGGGGAGTTTCAGGCTGCCCAGCGGCTTGCAGATGCAGCCGCTATTATTTCAGGTACTCCCGCGGCACTGCAGCTTCGCTATCTGCAGACGCTGAAGGATATCGCAGCGGAAAACAACTCTACTACTGTCTTTCCTATACCGATGGATCTTTTCAGGCCATTCTTTGAAATCAAGCCGCCGGCACCTTCTCAGACAACTTAAACTCATTCGATCATGTTCAAGATTCACACTATTCTTTGTCCAGTCGATTTTTCAGATGCATCCAAAAAGGCGATACGGTATGCTCAGGAATTTGCGGCAAATATGGGAGCTTCTGTCTATCTGTTGAATGTTGTGGAACCACGGCCTATGGCGGTTGATGTATCGCTCAACTATGTGCCTTTTGAAGCAGACCTTGAAAAAGCGGCAAAAGATGATCTTGAAGTTATTCTTAAAGATTTTCATCGTGTCGGTCTGAGGGCTGAGTATGGTGTGGTCATTGGTAATCCTGCTGACTCGATCCTTGAACATATTGACATGTTCAATGTCAATCTTGTTATCATGGGCTCTCACGGGAAAAAAGGACTGAGTCGCCTTATTATGGGCAGTGTGGCCGAGACGGTTGTCCGCAAGGCTAATTGTCCTGTGCTGATTGTAAAATCGGAAGAAAAGGAGTTTATCGGCGAGGAATAAAAGCCTCTATGAGTTTTTTTGCACCGCTGAAAGGGCTTATTTCTGTGGAAAGCACTTGTCGTTCGATGCTCTCTTTCGAAGCAATCACGTCAGGGTGTGAGAAAAACTCTTTTTTCAGCATCTCTTCAAGCACGGTATAAAGCAGGCTGTTCAGCTGCTTGCGTCGTCGAGTCTCAAGGATGTTCTCTTTGCGCATTGCTGTGAAAAACTCAGAAATATTCTCCCAGACATCCTTGATTCCCTTGCCGGTGAGGGCTGAGGTGAGAAAAACCTCCCGTTTCCATACCGGATGTTTTACCGGCAGCATTCTGAGCGCTGCTTCAAATTCTGCTCTTGAAATGGCGGCAATGCCGGATTGATCACCGTCGGTTTTGGTAATTGCCACAGCATCGGCAATTTCCATGATACCTCGTTTGATGCCCTGAAGTTCGTCACCGGAGCCCGGCAGCATCAGAAGCAGAATAAAGTCGACCATGGTGTCCACAAGCACTTCCGATTGGCCGACTCCTACGGTTTCAACAAGAATGACATCATACCCTGCAGCTTCGCACAGCACAATGGCTTCGTGGGTTTTCGGCGATGTACCGCCAAGGTAGCCCGAAGAAGCGGTTGGTCGGATGAAGGCTTCCTTTCTTGCGGCAAGTTTTTCCATGCGTGCCTTGTCGCCGAGGATACTCCCTTTTGACTGACGGCTGCTCGGGTCGATGGCCAGCACAGCCAGGGTAAGTCCCTGGTTGATAATCAGTTCACCCAGCGCTTCGATAAAGGTGCTTTTTCCTGCCCCCGGAGCGCCGGTTATGCCGATGCGTAACGATGAAGTTTTTTTTGTAATGCACCGGTCAAGAATTTCATGTGCTTTTCGCTCATGCTCTGGTTTCAGCGATTCAATCAGGGTAATCGCTCTGCTCAGCATGTGGCGGTCACCATTCATGATGCCGTTGACGACGGTATCGACGTCCGGGTCGTGATATGGCTTCAGTCGGCTGTGAGTTTCACCGCTTCTCATTATTCAAAGCGAGCAATAAGCTGTTTAAGAATGTTCGTGGCGGCTTCGGCAATAACGGTACCAGGTCCGAAAATGCCGGCGACACCTTTTTCATAAAGGAACGCGTGATCTCTTTCAGGAATAATTCCACCGGCAATGACAAGGATATCCTCTCGGTGTTTTGCTTTCAGCTCCTCAATGATTTTCGGTATAAGGGTTTTGTGACCTGCGGCAAGGCTCGATATGCCGATAAGGTGAACATCGTTATCAAGGGCCTGCTGGACAACCTCTTCAGGTGTCTGAAAGAGGGGACTGATGTCGACGTCAAAACCAATATCAGCGAATCCTGCAGCTATAACTTTTGCACCACGGTCGTGTCCGTCCTGTCCGACCTTGGAAACCATGATTCTTGGTTGACGGCCTTCAAGCTTGGCAAAGGTGTCTGCAAGCTGCTGAGCCTCTTTAAAGAGTATGTTATCCTGCATCTGTGACATATAGACACTGGTGTTAAGCCTGGTAATGGCGCGATATCTTCCGAATGTTTTTTCGCATGCTGATGATATTTCTCCCAAGGTAGCTCTTTTTCTAGCCGCATCTACAGCCAGTTCAAGTAGATTGCCCTCTCCTGAAGCAGCTGCCTCCTCAATTGCCCTGAGAGCAAGAGATGTTTCTTCACTGTTTCGTTCAGCTTTGATCGATGCAAGGCGCCTGAGCTGCTGCTCAAGAACAAGTGTATTGTCCACTTCCAGCAGTTCAATGTCAGTTTTGCTGGTGGTAGTGTATCCGTTGACGCCGACAATAATCTCTTTACCGCTGTCGATACGGGCTTGCTTGCGGGTTGCGGCCTCCTCAATCTGCAGTTTGGGAACTCCCTGTTCAATAGCCTTGACCATACCTCCTGCTGCTTCGATATCGCTGATGATCTTCCATGCTTTGGCCGCAAGCTCTCCGGTCAGGTATTCGACATAATTTGAGCCTGCCCATGGATCGATGCTTTTGGTTATGTCAGTTTCTTCCTGAAGGTAGAGCTGAGTGTTTCGTGCAATTCTTGCCGAAAATGGAGAGGGAAGTGCAATGGCTTCGTCGAGTGCATTGGTGTGCAGTGACTGTGTGTGGCCGAGCGTGGCTGCCAGAGCCTCAAGACAGGTCCGCGTAATATTGTTGAAGGGATCCTGTTCTGTCAGGCTCCATCCGGAGGTCTGGCAGTGGGAGCGAAGCATCAGGGATTTCGGATTTTTCGGGTTGAACTGCCCGACAATTTTTGCCCAGAGCATTCTTGCCGCGCGCAATTTGGCTATTTCCATGAAATAGTTCATACCTGTTGCCCAGAAGAAAGAGAGGCGGGGGGCAAACGCATCGATGTCGAGTCCTGTTTTGAGGCCTGTACGAATATATTCAAGACCGTCGGCCAGAGTGAATGCAAGCTCAAGATCGGCCGTAGCGCCGGCTTCCTGCATGTGGTAACCCGATATGCTGATTGAGTTGAACTTCGGCATGTGGCTGCTGGTGTAGCGGAAAATATCGGCAATAATCCTCATGGATGGTTCAGGAGGGTAGATATAGGTGTTGCGAACCATGAACTCCTTGAGAATATCATTCTGAATCGTTCCGCTCAGCTTTTCAGCCGCTACACCCTGTTCTTCGGCAGCGACGATATAAAAAGCCATGACAGGAAGTACCGCTCCGTTCATGGTCATCGAGACAGAAATATCACCGAGGGGAATCTGGTCGAAGAGAATCTTCATATCTTCTATCGAGTCGACAGCTACACCGGCTTTACCGACGTCCCCGATGACCCGTTCGTGATCTGAATCATAACCACGGTGGGTTGGCAGATCGAAGGCAACTGAAAGACCTTTCTGGCCCGCAGCAAGATTCTGACGGTAAAAGCGGTTTGATTCCTCAGCTGTTGAAAATCCTGCATACTGTCGTATAGTCCATGGCCTTGTCGTATACATGGTGGAGTAGGGTCCTCCAATGTAAGGTGCAAAGCCGGGTGCAAAGTTCAGGTGATCAGCCTGTTCTAAGTCACTTTCATGGTAAATAGATTTGATTCCGATGCCTTCTGCCGATGTCCAGGCTTGCGGTTGAACTTCGCAGCACTCTTGACTGGCTGCTGCATTGGAAGAAAAAATATCAATGGCTGAAAAGTCCGGTCTCATTTCACTCCGGTTTTATGTTGAAAGGAGGTCAGCATGTCAAGGACGTTGACGCCAGTGTAAATAAAGCTGTCAATGCCTGCATCGAGGAGCTGATCATGTTCTTTTGGGGGTTTGCCGGCCATGACCGTGATAAGGCCGGGTTGGAGAGTGCGAAGTCTGGAGGCGATTGATGCCGCTGCAGGTGCGGGATCTTTTTCGGCCACGCAAAGGACAATAATGTCTGGTTTACTTTGCAGTGCGGTGCTGTAAGAGCTCTCTTCAACAGGAAGAGCCGATCTTCCTGCAATCTCAAAACCTCCGCACTTGAAAAAATCTTCTGCAAAAGCAGCCTGCCTGAAACTTACTGCGGGATCGCCCAGCATCCAGATGAAGAGTGACGGTGTACGACCGGACTTTTGGCTGAAAGCCAGTGTTTTAAGACGCAGCAGCTCATACCCGGCCGTTTCATTCCCTTCAGGTGTTGTTGAAACTCTCCCTTTTAGTTTTTCCATGTTTTCAAGCTGTTCGGGCGTAAGAGGCCATGGATATCGGTTGACGCCGATAAGAGTTTTTTTCCGGTTATCGAGACTTTTGCGTCGTTTTGTTTCAGCGTCCGAAATCATTGCCTGGATAAAGCCGCTCTTTGTAGCTTCAGCTGAACCGCCCTGTGCTTCAATCTCTTTAAAGATTATCCATGCAGATTCTGCAAGGTTTCTTGTCAGGGTTTCGATGTAGTGAGAGCCCTGTGTCGGATCGACAACCCGGTCGAGAGACGCCTCTTCCTTGAGAATGAGATGAATGTTAGCGGTAATTCGCTCAGCAATATCAGGGCTTACGGAAAGTCCGGTATCAAACGCTCCAATCTGAAGCGTATCGTAACCGCCGAGCACTGCTGAAACTGCTTCAGTGGTCTGTCGAAGGACATTGGTGTAGGGATCAAGCAGAGAACGGTTTCTTTCAGATGTTCTGGCAAAAAGGGCAGGAAGCGAAGTCGCTGATGCCCCGTATGCTTTCAGCAGATGCCCGAGAAGGTAACGCAGAGCTCTTGGTTTTGCAAGTTCAGTAAAATGGCTCGATCCGACCGGCAAAATGATGGTTATGGCTGACGCAACAGTGTCAGCCGGAATGCCAGCTTGAAGATACCGATCGAGACAGTCGCTGACTCCGGCAAGTGCCAGTGCAATTTCCTGCACGGCAGTTGAGCCTTTATCGTGCCAGGGAATGGTATCGACTGTAAGTAGTCGGAAGTCTGATAGTGATGCACCATACGCAAAAAGCTCAGTATCCTGCACGGTTGAAGCCGAAGCGGGCTCTACAAGCAGCCCGCCGCAATTATCGGTAAACCCAGGAATAGTAAGGAGGGTTTTCAGAAGTTCAGCAGCAGGGGGAAGGTTTCCGGAAAAGTATACAGCTGCAGCAGAAAGTTTAATTCCTGTAAAGAGTCTGATGAGATTTTCAGGTGTACAGAGCGCAGGGTCAGTTATCAGGAACTCAATTGCAGCCGTATCCAGCGCAAAACTATTCAAGGCAGCCTGGTTGGCGGATTCAGAGTCGAAAACAGTGATTTGCCGGCAGTTTTTCCAGCTGTTGGATGGTTTATAGAGTGGTATGTCAAGAGGTCGGGTTTCTTCTTCATGGCTGTACCAGGGTTCAAGAGTAAACCCGTCCGGCGTTTGCCAGACAATACTCTCATAAGGTGTTCCCTTCAGCTCGGCTATAACCTTTTTTTTCCAATCCTCCCGGCTGACCGCCGGGAACTCATGAAAGAGAGAATCAGGCAAATTATGCTTCCTGCTCTTCGAGCTGGGTTTGTTCAATCCTGTATTCATTGAGGATTTCGGTGATTTTAAATTTAATTTTTGAAGGCAATGCCGTTCTTTCAACAAATCCCTTCTGCTGCAGCCACCAGGTTGTCTGGAAGTCTCTTGTTGTTGCTTTCCCTGTATACTGCTCAATGACACGTTTACCGGAAAATCCGATGTTTCCGGCATTATGCTCAAAAAGTTTGATTCCCCTCGATGCGATACCGATGGCCACACCTCCGAGCGTAGGATCGGTAATGATGGAGATGACAGGAAGACCTGCTTTTTCAACACTCGATATTGCAACATGCAGTTTGGGCAAACCCACCATCGAAGAACATCCTTCATGCATTCTCGCACCACCACCCGTTGCCTGTACAATAAGTGGCACTCTTTGCCTGATTGCGGCCTTGCTTGCCCGCCAGATTTTTTCTGCAGTAGTCATGCAGAACGATCCTCCAAGGAAGTTGAAGTTGGTGGCGCAAAAGACAACAGGTTCTCCCTGAATTGTGGCATCTCCGGTTATAAACGATGCTGCAGCTCCGGTTTTCTGTTGTGCCTCATCAATTTTTTTCCGGTAATCGGGAAATTTAAGGATATCCTTGTCGACAATGTAACGGGTGTCTTCATGTTCCTGGAATGTACCAGGGTCAATGATCAGATCGATGTAGTCATGGGCGGTGAGTCTGACATAACGGTGACCGCATGTTTCGCAAACAAAATTGTCGCCGAGCAGTTTTGAATAAAGAATCGGGTCCAGCACTCTTTTGCCTGTTATGTTGTGGCAGTTTTTATGCCGGGCAACAAAAAGAACATTCTCGGGTTTAGGGATGAAGAATGAAACAGGTTTTTCGAAAGCAGTAATCTCTTCTTCAGTGATGGTATTCCACTGGCCGATTTTTTCCCAGCGTTCCATTCTTTGTGCAAAGATCTGTTCTTGCGGTATTTCGCTCAGCTTGTCAAGCCACTTGACCATTGATGTTTTGAACGATTGAAGAGCAGACTCGCGGTAATGGTGTGCCGGCCCTTCAGGTTCTTCTATAATTTCATCAATAATGCCGTTTTTCAAGGCTTTCAGGGCTGTTATCTGTGAAATCTCCGCAGCGAAACCGGCTTTTTCCCTTGTGCGGAACAAAATGGATGAACATGCTTCAGGCGAAATAACCATGTAGGTTGAGTATTCCATTGCCAGAACAACATCGCATCCAGTCAGAGCAATGGCACCTCCGCTGCAGCCCCGGTTAATAATGACCGATAAGGTTGGAACCGTTGCTTCGGCGAGTAATTGCATGCATCGCCCTATCTTCCAGGCGATACCCCCTGCTTCAGATTGTTCGGTTGGATCAGCACCAGCCGTATCAATCACTGTAATGATGATGCGGTTTTCCTCTTCAGCAATTTTAATGGCATCGTTCGCTTTTTCAAATGCCGCCGGTGTTGGCATACCCTGATTCCATTTGTGTATCTCAACAGGATTTCTCATCAGTTTGCGCATGAGCACAAAATCAGATGTCGGACCTGATTGCTGGCCGATCAGCATGACAGGCAGAATCTTCGATCCATTGCGCAGAATTGCCCGGTGAGTCTGGATGATGCAGCTGCCGTAGAGGTCGTTCTGCAGACACTCTTCAGCGGCTTCAAATACTGTCAGGTAATCAAGGTGTTTCGGGCGTTCGGGGTGAAAGGAGAGTTGATACTTTTCGTATTCGGTAAGCTGTTCAATACTCTCGCGAGAGTAGCTGAAGCCCTCTCTTTTTTCAAAAGGCAGATAAAAATGTTTCACTGGTTACAAGCTGCTTTGTCTCGATTGGTTAATGCTTTTTCTGAGCAAACTCAATAAGTACCCTGTTTGTCTCTTTTGGATGAAGAAACATGATTTTTTTTCCGCCTGCCCCCTCTTTTGGCAAGCCGAGTGGATGAATGTTAAGAGATGCAAGGCGTTCCGTTTCTTTGTCAATATCGTCGGTTTCAAGCGCTATATGATGCATGCCATCCCCGTTTTTTGCAAGAAATTTTGCAATCGGGCTTTCATCGCTCAATGGCTCAAGAAGTTCGATTTTTGATTCACCGATTGTAATAAATGCCACTCTGACTTTTTCAGAGTCAACTTCTTCAATCCTGATTGTCGCAGGGTCGCACCCGATAACGTTCCGGAACGTATCGAGTGCGCTTTCAAGGTTCTGAACGGCAATAGCTATGTGGTCAATTTTTTTGATCATTTGCTTACTGTCGTGGCTGATTTTGGTTTTTCCTGCGCATAGCCGATTGTCTGCAGTACTGTGGTTATCTCTTCGAGAATCATCGGGTCATCTATCGTCGCCGGCATGGTATACTCTTCCCCGTTGGCAATTTTTCTCATAGTGCCGCGAAGAATTTTCCCTGACCTGGTTTTCGGCAGACGATTGACAATAACTGCGCTCTTGAACGAAGCGACTGGCCCGATATTTTCACGGACGTACTCGATGACATGCTTGATGATAAGGTTGTGAGGGGTTTCGACATCATTTTTAAGAACAAGGAAGCCCAGCGGAACCTGTCCTTTCAAGTCATCATGGACGCCGATAACCGCGCTTTCAGCAACATCAGGATGTTCGCACAGCGCACCTTCAATACCACCGGTTGAAAGTCTGTGACCGGCAACATTGATAATATCATCCGTTCGCGACATGATATTAATGTACCCGTCTTCGTCGATGAATCCGGCATCACTGGTCTGGTAGTAGCCGGGGAACTCCTTCATGTAGCTGTCAACAAACCGGTTGTCAGCTTTCCACAGGGTCAGCATACAGCCTGGAGGGAGAGGCAGTTTTACAACAATATCTCCCATCTGACCAGCTGGAAGCTCATGCATATCTGCATTGATGACCTGGACATTATAACCTGGAACCGCCCTTGATGCTGAACCGTACTTCACCGGACCGGGTTCAATACCCTGGCAGTTGGCAGCAATTGCCCATCCGGTCTCAGTCTGCCACCAATGGTCGATAACCGGTACCTTCAGTTTCTCTTCAGCCCATTTCACGGTATCGGGATCAGCCCGTTCTCCGGCAAGAAACAGAGTACGGAAATTTCCTAAATCATAGTGCTTGAGATAGGTGCCGTTCGGATCTTCCTTCTTGATTGCTCTGAAAGCGGTCGGTGCGGTAAAAAGGACCGAGACGTTATATTCGCTGATGATTCTCCAGAAGGTACCTGGATCGGGTGTACCTACCGGTTTACCTTCAAAAATCAGGGTGGTGCAGCCCTGGAGAAGTGGGGCATAGACAATATAAGAGTGGCCGACAACCCAGCCGACATCACTTGCCGCCCAGAAAACCTCTCCGGGTTCCACATTATAAATATTTTTCATAGACCATTGCAATGCCACCATGTGGCCGCCGTGATCGCGAACAATGCCTTTAGGCTGCCCGGTTGTTCCGGAAGTGTAGAGAATATAGAGGGGGTCGGAAGATTCAACAGGGACACATTGTGCAGGTTCCGCGCCTAGAAGTGACTGGTTCCAGGTAAGATCCCGCTCTTCGTTCAGTTCTGCCTTAAGCTGGTCACGTTGTTTGATGATACAGATTTCAGGCTTGAAGTGTGCCAGTTCAATAGCGAAATCAAGGAGACGTTTGTAATCAATAATTTTGCTGTGTTCAATACCGCATGATGCAGAAATGATGACTTTCGGCTTACAGTCATCAATACGTATTGCAAGTTCATGAGAAGCAAAACCTCCGAACACCACGGAATGGATTGCCCCGATTCTTGCGCAGGCAAGCATGGCGACAACCGCTTCGGGAATCATAGGCATATAGATGATAACCCTGTCACCTTTGCGTACTCCTCTTGACTGCAGGGCACCGGCGAAAAGCGCTACAATGTCCCGAAACTCACGGTAGGTATAACGTTGCTTGGTACCTGTTACAGGGCTGTCATAAATAACAGCCAACTGATTGCCGCGGCCCTCATCAACATGGCGGTCAAGGGCATTGTAGCAGGTGTTGGTAATCCCTCCGGCAAACCATCGGTAAAAAGGGGGGTTGTTTGTGTCTAAAACCTTGTTCCATTTCTTGTACCAGTGAAGCTTTTCAGCGGCTTCTCCCCAGAAAGCTTCAGGAGCCTGAATTGATTGCTGATAGACGGTATTGAAGGACTGCGGCATACGAGTGACCCCCTGATAAATAATTAATTTAATGAAAAATAAGGGAGGGTGGATTAGTAAGAGTACAACAACTGGCGGTAAGGTATAAGAAGAGCATGAACTGCAATGGCTTTTTTATTTTAAACCCAATGTTAACAAAAAATATACATTCGAACAATGAACATTTGTTTTTGGAGAGGAAGATGTTGTCGCATGACGTGCGGTGAAACTGAAAAGCCGGATTGCTGAAGAGAGGCATGTATGCCAGCGCACGGTCGTCTATGATCCTGATTGGAGAGATGGAGCGCATCAATTATTTTTTCAGGTATTTTTATGGAAGCAGCTTGAGCTGGCTGAAAAGTTTGAAAAAATCATCGATTGAAAGTGCTTCGGCACGAAGTGTGAGAGTGTTGCTGTCAACCAGTTCAAGATTATAGCTCTCTTTTAAATTGTTGAGAAGCGTTTTGCGACGTTGATGAAAGGCGGTACGGACAAATCGGCTGAATCCTTTCTGGTCTTCTGTCCTGTCCTCTTTTTTTGGTGTCAGGCTGATAACGGCACTGTCCACTCCAGGCTGCGGTCGAAAAACTTTGCGCCCTACTTTGAAAAGGTAGTCGACAGTAAAAAATGACTGCATCTGGACAGCAAGGATTCCATACTCTTTTGTACTCGGTTTAGCGACAATTCTCATGGCAACTTCATGCTGCATCATCAACGTTGCTGAAACCAGAGAGTGACGGCAGTCCAGGAGTTTGAAAAGAATGGGTGTTGTAATGGAGTAGGGGATATTGCCGAGAACTCGTAATGGTTTTTCTTGAGCAAGCGGCTCAAGGTTAATTTCAAGAAAATCGCCCTCAATAAGGTTCAGCTGCTTGTACTCTGTACGGATGAATTCAGCAAGCTTCCGATCTTTTTCAATGACGGTAAAGGCCGGACAGATCTCATTGATCTCCCTGGTCAACGATCCGAACCCTGGCCCTATTTCCAGGATGTTGTCCTCAGTGCATGCACCGGAGGCGGTAACTATTTTTCTTGTAATATTACGGTCGGTCAGAAAGTTTTGCCCTAATTTTTTTTTCGCCGCGATTTCAGTATCCTTATATTCAACTTTTGTCATGAGGTGTGGAATTATTTCAAAAGCTTGGCTGGGCGGAAGTAGTTTTTATAATTTAAGTTATTCTGGAAGTAATGGAAGAAAATATCATCGGGGCTGCGACGGCGCAATACCTTTCGCGGGGAAACAAGGCTACTCGAACCGGATTTGGTGATGCTTTACTTGAAATCGGTCGGGAAAACAGTTCTGTTGTCGCTCTATGCGCTGATCTGACAGGGTCGTTAAATTTGAATTTGTTTCGCGATGCTTTTCCCGATCGTTTTATCCAGACAGGGATAGCTGAAGCCAACATGATTTCCATGGCAGCCGGACTTGCAACAACCGGGAAAATACCTGTTGCCGCAAGTTTTGCTGTGTTTGCCACCGGCAGGGTTTTTGACCAGATCCGCCAGTCAGTCTGCTATTCAAACCTCAATGTCAAAATTTGTGCATCCCATGCCGGTCTGACGCTCGGAGAAGATGGCGCTACCCATCAGATCCTTGAAGATATCGGGCTGATGCGCGGCTTGCCGAGAATGACGGTAGTCGTACCCTGCGATTACAGTGAAACTGTCCGTGCGACAAAAGCTGTTATAGAGCATCAGGGTCCCGTCTATCTGCGGTTCGGAAGACCGAATATTCCTGATTTTTCACTTGATGAGGACGGGTTTGAAATCGGTAAGTCGATAGAACTTCATCCCGGCAAAGACGTTACCGTTATCGCTTGTGGCATCATGGTCTGGAAAGCCCTTGAAGCTGCCCGTATTCTCGAAAAAGAGGGCGTAGGTGTCAGGGTGATCAACATGCATACCATTAAACCAATTGATACACTGGCCATTGTGTGTGCCGCCAATGATACCGGAGCCATTGTGACAGCCGAAGAGCATCAGATCTATAACGGTCTTGGAGATGCTGTGGCCAATGTCTGTGCCCGCAATATTCCCGTGCCTATAGAGATGGTCTCTGTGGAGGATCAGTTTGGCGAGTCCGGCAAAGCTGATGATCTTCTTGAAAAATACCGTTTGACGACAGGGGATATTCTTGAAAAAATTTATCTGGCTCTGCGCAGAAAGAATTGATTTCTTGCTCTTTGCATGGAAAAGGATGACAGCCGCAATAACAATTTTTTAACGCAGAGGAGTGATGACTTATGGCAATGCCTAATTTAGGTGATATGATGAAGCAGATCCAGCAGGCTGGCGAAAAGATGCAGGATGTGCAGAAGCAGCTTGAAAAGATCGTGGCTTATGGAGAGGCGGGGGGCGGAATGGTTAAGGTCAGTGTCAGCGGCAAGCAGAAAGTGCTCAGTCTCGCTATCGATCCGGATATTATGGATGACCCGGAAATGGTTCAGGACCTGGTGCTTGCCGCGGTGAACAACGCGCTTGACGAGGCAGCCCGGCTTGCACAGGAAGAGATAGGCAAAGTTACGGGAGGAATGATAAATCCTGCTGATATTCTCAAAAATATGAACCTCGGTCAATAGAGTCCATGCATTATACGTCACTCTCTATTGAAGCTCTGATTGATGAATTTGCCAAACTTCCCGGTATCGGGCGCAAAACAGCTCAGCGTCTTGCCATGCATATTCTCCATGAGCCGAGAGATGAGGCCGTAAAACTGGCTGAAGCCCTGATCGACGTTAAAGACAAGGTTATCCGCTGTTCAGTATGCCAGAATGTTACCGATAGAGGTGCCGATCCTTGTGCCGTGTGTACAAGCCGGTCTCGTGACCGGTCGGTCATCTGTGTCGTGGAATCCCCTGTCGATATGCTCGCTTTTGAAAAAACAGGGTATTACAAAGGACTCTATCATGTTCTGCATGGTGTCATTTCCCCCCTTGACGGCATCGGGCCCGATGATATCAAAGTTCGTGAACTTCTCGCCCGAATTTCCACCACTCATCCCTCTGAAATTAAAGAGGTTGTTCTTGCTCTGAATCCGACCATTGAAGGCGAAACCACAGCTCTCTATCTTGCCAGACTTCTCAAGCCTCTCGGAATCTTTGTTACAAAAATAGCGAGGGGGATACCGGTAGGAGCGGAGCTTGAGTTTATTGACGAAGCAACTCTTTCGCGGGCTATGGAAGGTCGTTCTGCCGTTTAGCAATTCCTTTTTAATTACCACAATAATGAGTTCAGAAAAAAAGTCAGTCTTGATCCTTGGAGGCGGCCTTGCTGGTTTGACAGCCGCCAAGCGCTTGACAGATAAAGGGTTTCAGGTTAAGCTGCTTGAAAAAAGAGAGATTTTCGGCGGGAAGGTCTCTTCCTGGAAAGATGATGAAGGCGACTGGATTGAATCCGGCACCCACTGCTTTTTTGGAGCATATACCGTGCTTTACGATCTCATGAAGGAGATCAAAACCGATCATGCCGTCTTGTGGAAAAAGCATCAGCTGACCTATACCCTTGATGGTGGAGGGCGTTTTACCTTCAATACATGGGATCTCCCCAGTCCGCTTCATCTGTTGCCGGCGATTGCAAAAAACGGTTATTTTACGCTTGGTGAAATGGCAGCTTTTTCAAAATCGCTGATTCCTCTCGCGCTGAAAAAAGATAAGTATCCGCCGACACAGGATCATCTTACCTTTGCTGAATGGGCGGAACAGAAAAAATTTGGCAAACGTCTGATGGAAAAAATGTTTCGTCCGATGGCTCTTGCACTGAAGTTTATTCCTCCGGAAGAGATATCTGCCAAAATTATTCTTGACGTTACCGAAACCTTTTATCGCCTTCCGGATTCTTCCTGTATGGGATTTCTGAAAGGAGCTCCCCAGGAATATATTCATCAGCCACTTCTTGACTACTCAGCATCGAAAGGTGCTGTTTTCAAGAACAGAACTGCGGTTGAGGAACTGCTCTTTGACGGGAGCGAAATAAAAGGTGTACAACTGCGCAATGGCGAAATACTGAATGCCGATTACTATCTTTGTGCTCTGCCTATCCATAACCTGAACAGGGTGGTGCCGGAAAATCTTAAAACATATGACAGGTTTTTTGGGGGACTTGACAATCTTGATGCGGTTCCTGTAATTTCCGTGCAGATTTGGTACGATCGGGAAATCGCCTCGGACGATAATGTGCTTTTTTCTCCCGACGGTGTTATTCCTGTCTATGCAAACCTTGCTCGCACCACGCCTGATTACCGAACTCTCAGGGGTGAGCCATTCAGCGGCAAAACCCGTTTCGAGTTCTGTGTAGCTCCAGCGAGAAACCTCATGGGCCTTTCGAAAGAAGAGATTATCCGTCAAGTTGATCTCAGCGTGAGAAACTGTTATCCCCAATCCTCAATCGGTGCTCGGATTCTGAAAGCAACACTGGTAAAAATTCCTCACTCAGTCTATGCTCCCATTCCTTTCATGGAGCAGTACCGTCCGACTCAGAAAACCCCGGTTCACAATCTTTTCCTTGCCGGTGGATTTTCACAACAGCTCTATTACGACTCCATGGGCGGGGCAGTGATGAGTGCAAATCTTGCGGTAGACGGCATAGTGAAACAAGAAAACCTGAAGAATGGCTGACAACAAAGCCTCAATCAATCAAAGGGCGGCCTGTAGACAGCATGCAATACTAAGCCGGTCACGCGGAATACTATCGCTTGATATGCATATGGGAAGCCTATGGCCGAATCTACAATTCGTCTAAGTCAGCATGCTCTAATGCATCATGCTTTACCTCACCACACTCTTTGAACCTTCCGCACCAGGCTTTATGATCAACTTCAGGCCAGCCGCCTTTATTAAACATCGCTTTAAAGTCATCGCCATGTTGTTCAGGCTGCTGCATAGGCACCATAGAAGGTGATTTCATCCGGCACTGCCCCATTTCGTTATTGTATTCTGGAAATGAGAAATAGTGCTCACAAGCTTCACATACTATTTCCATACTCTTCCGTTTTATTCAGTTTAATGCATTCCTTAAAGTAAATACTTTTTCCCCAATCGTCAAACTCCTTCCTTGTCATCTCTATGCGTATTAAGTACGCGTTTTTTGACGTGATAATATCGTCGTTGGTTGTTATCTGTGTTATGCAGTTGAAAAATGGAGGAACAATATTTATATATAAAAATTACATAAATATTGGAAAATTCTAAAAATTTATTTTTTTATACGGTTCAATTTTTTGCTCTTAAGTATATAAAGTTTAGAAAAAAAAGAGAGTTCAAAGAAGAAGTTGCCCCATAACGAATGCTCCCTATGTTGTTGTTGCTTCCTCAACGTTTTTTTTTGAAGGTTGCGACGCTTTGGCCTGCCACTCGGGTGTTAAAGCTCAGCAGAAGGAGGAAGTATTTCTGTTAAGTGCTTTTTATATCTACTCATTGCACAGAATAAGTATTATTCCGTATTTCTGTTTTTATTATTATCTTCAATTCCCTGATTCGATTCAGTTAATTGACAGCAGGCCCTTGTAGCTCAGTGGATAGAGCAGTAGTTTCCGAAACTAAAGGTCGGCAGTTCAAGTCTGCCCAAGGGCACAGAAAAGAGGTATTTCGGGGTGTGGCTCAGTTGGTAGAGTGCTGCGTTCGGGACGCAGAGGTCGTGGGTTCGAGTCCCGCCACCCCGACACCAGAGGCGATTATGGCAGGTTCCATAGTCGCCTTTTTCCGTTTTAGCCTCTGTGACTCAATTGTTCAGCATGAATCAGTTGCCAAGAGTATACCAGAGCAGGAAAAGTGAAGAGACTGTCATTAGAAGAAAGGTTGCAATACCGAAAAAATTGGACCAGAAATTATTGGTATAGCGCCCCATTATTTTTTTGTTGTTGCAGATATGCAGAATGAGTGCAATCAGTACCGGTGCGGTTACCCCATAGAGCACTGCTGTATAGATCAATGCCTGAATAGGACTTATTCCTACGAAATGGATAAGCAGACCGATGATGAGTGAGAGCGCCATCGTGATGTAAAATCCCGGCGCTTCATTATACTTTTTATCAAGCCCCTCTTTCCAGCCGAAGGTTTCCGCCATCATATAACTTAATGCTCCTCCAAGAACCGGAATGGCAAGAAATCCTGTACCGATAACTCCCAGAGCAAATAAGAGATAAGCCTGATCTCCGGCAAGCGGTCGTAATGCACGGGCCGCTTCTTCCACAGTATTGATGTTATGAATCCCCGCATTGAAGAGTACTGTTCCTGCCGCTAAAATTATAAAGTAAAAAACCACATTGGTAAAGAGCATTCCTCCTTTGACATCGGCTTCCATATCGGCAATAATTTTTTTATCGACAAACAGATGCTTTTCGTGCCGCTCTTCAACTTCCATTGAAGTCTGCCAGAAAAAAAGATATGGTGAAATCGTTGTGCCGAGAATACCGACCAGGGTTATGAAATAGGCCTTGCTGGGTGTAAACGTCGGGATAAATGTGTCTTTTAATACATGAAGCCAGTCGACACCGATAAGAAAGGGAATGAGTATGTAGCTTATAAGAGTGATGCACAGCCATTTCAGGATCATGGATATTTTATGGTATGACCAGAAAATGACGCTGTAGAGAATAAGCAGTGTGAAGAGTATTGAGAAAGAATACGCTGGAATAACAGGGAATAACAGATTTCCAACAGCTCCCATTCCCGCAATGTCGGCTCCGATGTTAAGCGTAATCGAGGGGAAGCTTATAAAAAGAATGGCATAGAGCAAGAATTTTGGATAATACCTCTTTATGGTTCCGGTGAGGCCGTGATTGGTAACCAGCCCTATACGGGCGCACATTTCCTGAATGGACACCATTAACGGGTAAGTGACGATGGCGCTCCAGAGCAGCTGCGATCCAAATGCTGCGCCTGCCTGCGTATAGGTTGCTATCCCTGAAGGATCATCATCACTCGCTCCGGTAATAAGACCCGGCCCAAGAATCCCCCAGAACCTTTTTATTAGGCCGGCTTTTTTAGCTTTTGTCTCCATAGCGTCTTGATAATCAATTATTTATAGTGGTGCCGGCATCGAACCTATGATATGTAATATATATTTAATGTATACTATCGGCTTTGGAAAGCGGATTATAAAGAGCATTTTCTAAAATACATCCATCATTTCTGAAAGTCAGGGTTGTTTTTTTCAATATTCTAATGTCACCGGCAATGCGGAAAAAAAAGGATTTACTTTCAGTTTTTGTTACCGGTGATGTTACTATTGATTGGAATATCGCACATGTCTCACGTGAATCGCATGAACAAACTGACTGGATTGGCGAAGATATTTGCAGAATGAGCTGGCAATATGGCAGTGCGGTTCTGCTTGCTGACCTCATTACGGCCATGACGACTCAGCTCAAGGAAGAGCTGCTTTTTCCCATAGAGGTTACGAGTACTCACACAACCACACAAGAGCCGATTGATCCATACGACCCGCACTACTACCACTGCTACTCTGTTTGGGCTCCTTACCGTGACAAGGAAGCTCCCGATACTGTCATCTGGCGGGTTGAGCGGTTTCTCGGTCTTGACCGGTCATCCAAAATAGCTACGGAACACATTGGTGTTGACGATGTTCCCACCGGTTCCAAAAATGCGGATATTATTGTTATCGATGATGGCAATCTTGGTTTCAGAGATCACCCTGCTCATTGGCCCCAGGCGATACGTCATCCTCAAAAGGATAAAAAAGCTCCCTGGATTATTGTTAAGATGACCGGCCCTGTTGCTGAGGGAGCCTTATGGGAGCATCTTGTGTCCAAATTTTCGGATCGTCTTATTGTTGTTTTATCCATTAACGATTTGCGGCAGTCGGCCATTCAGGTGAGCGCTCAAATTTCATGGGAAAAAACAGCTCAGGAACTGATCTGGGAACTGACTCACAACCCAATGATCAACACGCTAACTCACTCAGCGTATAGTATCGTTTCATTTGGCCCGACTGGAGCAGTGCTTCTGCCGGGACATAAAAAGAGTGATGAAGCACCTCAGCTTCTGTTTGATCCATTTTATATGGAACGTGAATGGCCGGCAGGAAAAGGGAAAATTATCGGCAAAACATCGGTATTGTTATCAGGAATCGTTCGTGAAATCATCATCAATACTGAAAATCCCGATCTTACCAGAGGAATTCAGTCCGGTATTACAGCAATGCGTTATCTCCATAAGGCCGGATATGAAAAAGATACAGACTTTTCACCCCGGTTGCGCTTTCCCATTGAAGGTGTCATTACCTCGTTGAAAAGCCTCGATATGCCACTTGCAAGTGCTGATTTTCCAATATTTGATATAGAAAACAAATCACAGCCCTCTTCCTGGACAATCCTAAGGGATCGATACCATGATGACCTTGAAGAGTTGAGTCAGCGGATTGTTCTTGAGGGCGCCAAAGCGGCATTGAACAATGTTCCGATTGGTGAGTTCGGGGAACTGGTTACGGTGGATCGTCAGGAGATTGAGTCATTGAGAAGTATTCATAGTCTGATTGCAGAATATTGCAATCAGCAGGAAGAACGTCCTGTTTCAATAGCAGTTTTTGGCCCTCCAGGGTCAGGCAAATCATTTGCCGTCAAGCAAATTGCCAAGGTTGCCAGTCCTGACAAAAAAATTGCAGAGAAAACGCTGACATTTAACCTTTCTCAGTTCAAAGGTCCGGCTGATCTCATCGATGCTTTTCATCAGATTCGGGATATTGCTTTATCAGGTAAAATTCCGCTGGCATTTTGGGATGAATTTGATTCATCGCTCGATGGTAAACCCTTGGGCTGGCTGCGTTTTTTTCTGGCTCCAATGCAGGATGGCGAGTTTCAGCAAGGCCAGTTGACCCATCCTATAGGCAAAGCTATTTTTGTTTTTGCGGGAGGTACCTCTTCCAGCCTTGATTCTTTTACGAAATCAAAAAAACAACACCAGTTTATCGAAGCAAAAGCCCCCGACTTTCTAAGCCGCCTTAAAGGGTTTCTCAACGTCCTTGGGCCGAATCCGCAGCTATCGGAGGAACGTGATGACCCTTATTTTATAGTACGACGTGCCCTTCTTCTGCGATCACTGTTCGAGCGGTTGACACCTCAATTGTTTGATGGAAACCATAAACTCCGAATCGATACCGGAATCATGCGCGCATTTTTCCGGGTTGATTCCTATCGACACGGTTCCCGTTCGATGGAGGCAATTGTTGCTATGAGCAGGCTTGGAAACGCAACACATTTCAATCGATCCTACCTGCCTCCTGAAGAACAACTCAGACTCCATGTTGATCCTCACTCTTTTGTGGCACTTGTTCATCATCTTGAACTCAGGGAACAACTTCTCGAAAAATTAGCCCGTCTTAACCATAAATTGTTTCATAACAATCTTAAAAGCCAGGGCTATGTCTGGGGAAAGGTGACCGATGAAGATGCTGATCCAAAAACGCACAGCTCCCTTGTCAGCTTTTCTGCCCTGTCACCCCATGAGCGGGAAGAGAATCGTGCGGCTGTCCGCGATATCCCCAATAAACTTGCGACGTTTGGATACGCCATAGTTCCAATGCGTAACAATGAGCAGGCGGTTGAATTTCCGATTCCGGAGCTGAAGGAAATGGCTAAACTTGAACACGAGAGGTGGATGGATGCCAAACTGAAGGATGGGTGGAAATATTCTCCTCACACCAACAAAGAGAAAAAGCTCCACGCTCTGCTTGTCGATTGGGAAAGACTCTCGAAAGAGGAAAAAGATAAAGACAGTTCGCTGGTTTCAGAAAGCATACCTCGTTTACTGAAGGAGGCGGGTTATACAATAGTTAAACTCTCCCATACATGATAAGCAAGCCTGGTTCCGTTCATTTATAATAGGTCAGTGGTTATATTTTTCAAGAAGGGTATATCATGAAAAATGCCATAACTTCAGTTGGAATTGCTGGACTTTCAGAAGCTGAAGCTTCAGAGCGATTAGCTTCGGAGGGTTATAATGAATTGCCATCGACTGGAAAGCGGAGTATTTTTTCTACTGCGTTTGAGGTTATTCGTGAGCCGATGCTGTTGCTGCTGGTTTCCTGTGGAGCAGTCTATCTGGTGCTTGGCGATGTGCAGGAGGCGCTCATGCTTCTTGGTTTTGTTTTTTTTGTCATGGGCCTGACTCTCTATCAGGAACGAAAAACAGAAAATGCGCTCGAAGCCTTAAGGGATCTTTCAAGTCCACGCGCTCTGGTCATCAGGGATGGAGCAGAACGGCGCATTGCCGGACGCGAAGTAGTACAGAGTGATATCATTATTGTCAATGAGGGTGATCGGGTTCCCGCCGATGCTGTACTCATCTCCTGCCTGAATCTTTCAGTTGATGAATCGTTATTAACCGGTGAATCTGTTCCGGTCAGAAAATCCGATAATGAAACGGATGGCAAAGAGGTGCATCCTGGCGGAGATGATCTTCCTTTCATCTATTCGGGAACCCTTGTTGTTCAGGGGCAGGGGATTGCCCGTGTTACTGCAACCGGTATCAGGAGTGAAATCGGAAAAATCGGAAAGGTTTTACAAGCTGTGGAGACGGAAGAGACCCCATTGCAGCAGGAAACAGGGGTATGGGTTCGTAATCTGGCTTTTGTCGGGCTTTTCTTATGCGTTGTGGTGATTGTATTCTATAGTCTTAGCCGCAGCGATCTTCTTAACGGCATACTTGCAGGGATTACCCTTGCCATGTCAATTCTTCCTGAAGAGCTGCCTGTTATTCTGATTATTTTTCTTGCTCTTGGGGCATGGCGCATGTCAAAAAAACAGGTACTTACACGACGTATGCCGGCGATAGAAGCACTCGGTTCGGCGACTGTTCTCTGTGTTGACAAAACCGGTACGCTCACCATGAACCGTATGACGGTAAGTAAACTCTTTGCCGGGGGAGAGGTTATTGATATTGGATCGAATCTAAAGGGCTCTATACCTGAAGGTTTTCATGAGCTTATCGAATTCAGTATTCTTGCCAGTCAGCTTGATCCTTTTGATCCTATGGAACAGGCAATAAAGCAGACAGGGAGAGACTATCTCACAGAGCGTGAGCATCTGCACCATGACTGGACGCTTGTACATGAATATCCGTTATCGAAAGAGCTGCTTTCACTTTCCCGCGTATGGAAATCATCGGATAGAGAAGAGTATGTGATAGCTGCTAAAGGGGCTCCTGAGGCAATCATTGATCTTTGTCATTTTGATGCCTCCGAGATAGAGCTCCTGTCAACTCATATCAGTGAAATGGCAGATAAAGGGTTAAGGGTAATCGGTGTGGCAAGGGCACTCAGTCAACAAGCATTATTGCCTGAAAATCAGCACGATTTTGTTTTTGAATTTCTTGGCCTGATAGGGCTTGCTGATCCGGTACGGCCAACGGTGCCATCGGCAATTTCCGAATGCTATAGTGCTGGAATTCGTGTGGTGATGATTACAGGTGATTATCCCGGTACTGCCAGGAATATTGCCAGCCAGATAGGACTGAATGATGCTGATAAGGTTATGACAGGCGCCGAAGTACAGGCTATGTCAGACATTGATCTGCAAAAGAGGATTGATGATGTGAATATTTTTGCGAGGGTTGTTCCCGAAGAAAAATTGCGACTTGTCAAGGCATTAAAGGCTAATGGAGAAATTGTTGCAATGACAGGCGATGGAGTGAATGATGCTCCAGCGTTGAAAGCCGCCAGCATTGGAATAGCTATGGGAGGGCGAGGAACTGATGTTGCCAGGGAGTCAGCTTCACTGGTGCTCCTTGATGATGATTTTTCTTCTATTGTGCAGGCGGTAAGGATTGGACGCAGGATTTTTGACAATATCAGAAAAGCCATAGCCTATACTTTGGCGGTTCATGTTCCTATTGCAGGGATGCTGCTCTTTCCCGTGCTGTTTCACTTTCCTCTGGTTCTGTTGCCGGCACATATCGCTTTTCTTGAACTCATCATTGATCCGGCCTGTTCAATTGTTTTTGAAGCTGAACAGGAGGAAAAAGATGTTATGAGCCGTCGGCCCCGTAACTCCAGGGAGCCCCTTTTCAGTCGTCAGACAGTTGTTGTAAGTATCATCCAGGGCGTTATTGTTCTTGGTGTTGTTCTCGGAGTATTCTTTTATTCCCTGAACAGGGGAGATAGTGTGCCGGAAGTGCGGGCATTGACCTTTACAACACTGATTTTTTCAAATCTTGCTCTCATTTTGACGAATCGCTCATGGAGCCGTACATTTATCGCAACACTGCGTTTTTCCAATAAGGCGCTCCTGCCCTTACTCGCAGGAGCTGTTCTTTTGCTTGCCATTGTGCTTTATGTTCCCTTTTTTATCTCGCTATTCAGATTTTCCGGCATACATCCCCTTGATCTTGTCGTTTGTCTTCTGGCTGGCCTTGGAAGTGTGCTCTGGTTTGAGGCTCTGAAATGGTTTGGTTATTTTCGAAAAAACTATAATGCCGGATAAGCTATTCAGCAACATGTGCTTTCAGAAGCAGTGGCAGGTGATCGGAGTAGCCGCCTTTATATCTTCTTCTTTCATAGGTGGAATAAGGCTTGTTACCGGAAAAGTCCAGCATTTTTGAAAACGAAAAACAGCGGAAGGCATTGTTTTGAACGTAAAGGCCTTTCTTGTCGAGCATGCCGGAAGAGAGAAGAATCTGGTCAATGTGCTGCCATTTGTTATGGAATGAGAAACTTCCAATCCCTTGATAGCCGCTCCAGCAGTTATAGAGGAACTCCCTGCCGTTTGCTTTAACCCTTGCCGCATCATCTGTTGAGCCAAGCACCTCTTTTATTGAACGATTTTCAGGTTCATCATTGAAATCCCCCATGACAACAATATCGGCTGCCGGGTTGGCGATACGCAGACTGTCGAGGATATGCCGGGTTACCATTGCTGCCGAAACCCGCTTGCGTTCCGTCCATTGGGTATCGAAGGAGCGTGAGGGCCAGTGGTTCAGAATAACATGAAACGGATGACGGCCAGCGGAAAAACCCGCGACAATAATCTTTCGTGTCGCCTTGCCTTCAAGAGGGACGCTATACGCTTTCGACAATCCCGCTCGTAGCGTTTGCGGATTGAAGGCCAACGCAACATCAATGCCCCTCGGGTCAGACGACTCATAATAAATGGTTTTGTAACTGACACCTTTTATCGGGCTGAGTGTTCCCTTAAAGACACGCTCGTTTTCAACTTCTGCAAACGCCAGGATATCAGGATATTTCTTGTAGTCGGGGTGCGCCTCGATGACGGAGAGGGTATGGCGAATCCGCATCTGTTTCAGAAGGAGTTTCTTCTCTGTCCACTGCATGCTGCCTTCAGGAGTGAAGTCATCGTCGTCGGTTGTCGGATCATTCGCGGGATCGAAAAGATTCTCAACATTCCACCATAGCAAAAGCACATTTTTTTCAAGCCTTGGTTTTCCTGTGGCAGTGCAGGAAATACAACATGCTATGCTGAAAAAGAGAAAAGCATAAAAGAGTAATCTTCGCATAACCTCGTGCTATTTTTTCTTAACCATTATGATGATCTATCAGCAACTCTTCGACAGAGTATCCATGAATGCACTCATGAGAACAGCCGAAAATGCTCTTATGAAGACAAAGGAAGTGAAAGGAAATGATAACTGATTTTAATTCAGAAACCCATAAATTAAGCGTAATATTTGATCTGCCATTAATTCATGGCCTTTCAGGATACCGAATTTATTTTATGCAGCACGGTTTGACGGTGTACATCCTACTCATTGGTGGAAATAAGGCAACACAACAGCAAGACATTACTCGAGCAAAAGAACTTGCCCGTGAAATTAAGGAAGGAAACTATGAGCAAAGTGATAATCAGGGATTTTGACCCAGCCAACTATCTCGACAGCGATGAAGTGATTGCCGAATACCTCAAGGCAACAGCCGAAGACCCGAACCCGGAGGTATTTCTTGAAGCTTTGGGCGATGTTGCACGGGCAAAGGGTATGACTGAAATTGCCAAAAAAACAGGTCTTGGGCGTGAAAGCTTGTATAAGGCTTTGCGTCCGGGAGCACATCCACGCTACGAGACCGTGAAAGCAGTCCTCAAAGCAATCGGCGTGGAAATGACATTCAAACAGGTTTCCTGAAGCTATCCCAGCTCGTACCAGACACCACGTCCACTGCCATGCTGGATAAGATGACCGCGTTCGACCAAGTTTCGGAAGTGCCCCTTCAAGGTGTTGCGGCTGCAACCAGTCAACTTGATAGCATCTCCTATGGTTATGCGCCCATGTTCACGGACAAACTCGACGATCTGCAGTGAGAGTTCCGGCAAGGAGGCTAAAACGATCTTCTCATGCGCTACCTTTTTTTTAAGACGGTGTACCTGATCGGATAGTGAACGCAGGAAAAACAACAACCACGGCTGCCAGTTCGGAGCATCGGTACGGATCGTACCCTGAGTATGGCGCAGAGCCAGATAGTAGGCTTCCTTATTGAGTTCGATGACACTTTCCAATGAACTGTAAGGTACGTAGGTATACCCCGCCTGAAGTAACAGCAAGGTGGTCAGAACGCGACTGAGCCGTCCGTTGCCATCCTGGACCGGATGGATTCCGAGAAATACCACCACGAAGATAGCGATGATCAGCAGCGGATGCAGTTGCGCCTTCTCACGTTCATCCTTAACCCAGGTTACCAATTCTTCCATCAGAAATGGAGTGTTGAATGGGGTCGCTGTCTCGAACACGATACCGATCTGCTTGCCATTTTCATCAAAGGCCGCGACACTGTTTGAGTTGGTTTTGTAATGTCCCCGGTGCCGGGCATCTTTCTCACTGTGTCGTAACAGGATCTGATGTAACTGTTTGATGTGGTTCTCGCTGAAGGGGATATCTTGCCACGAGCTGAATACCAGGTTCATCAGCTCTGCATAACCTGCAACTTCCTGCTCGTCACGTGTTTTGAAAGACTGTATTGCCAGGTTGGAAAGGAGGCGCTCCACTTCACGATTGGATAGTTTGCTCCCCTCTATACGGGTCGACGATCCGATGCTCTCGATGGTGGCGACCCGGCGTAAGGCTGAGAGTCGATCAGGGGCAAGCGTACCCAAGGCACGCCATGCGCCTTTGAATTCGTCGATCTGAGCGATAAGGTTCAGAATCTCTGGAGTGATTTGAAGAGTGTCGGTTCGAAGCATAAACCAAAAATACACCCATTTACACCCATTTCAAAATTAGCTTTTGAGCATTCCCTTGTCACTTTGCAATGACCAAGCCACTCATTTTTTCCGATGCTTGAAAGACTGTTGCGAGCGCATATAAACTGCTGTCGAAGCTGGCGAATCAGGAGTGACTATGCTTTTTTTTAGCTGTCCTTCAGCCTTCCGACGTAACTCTGAGTGGTCTATTGGATTAGAATCATCCTTTTTCATGGCGCTGGACTTATCGAAAAGGTTGTTACACTGTTAGACCCTGCATGCTAAAGAATGTCAGATAGAGCTGGCATGATTGTCTTTCTCTTATTGCAGGGAAGGTAGTATTTATCTTCAATGCAAATATGCTGTGTATGCGCTGCCATTATTTTCTTAGATGGTCAATGTTGGCCTAGCCGAACGATTGTCTTTAAATGGTCTGACGACACTTGAATCTCCATTTTACAAAAAAAGGAGGTCATAAACCTCCTTGTGACCTATTGCCGAGACATTGAAGTTAGTCTTTATAATCCTCAATAAGAGAATCTTCTACTTCAAACCAGTCATCCTTATCGGACCCGAGGTTTTTTCCTTTTGCTTCCCAACGGTAATATGCGGCAAGTCTGATCTGCTCTTCACGCTGCTCTTGAGTCAGTTCTGATGTAGCTGATTCGGCTTCTTTTTTTGTTTTTTTTGATGATTTGTGTGACATGGCTTCTAATGTTTAGAAATTGTAATGAAATATTTCTGCCCACCATTGATCTTTAGGGAATTTTAAGAACACCATTGTCGTAAGTCGCCTCAATTTTATCTGCATCAACATTTTCGCCTACGGAAAAGCTTCTGTTAAGGCAACCCCACGAACGTTCGATACGGTGATATTCTTTTTTCTTTTCCTCTTCATTCTGTATTCTTTCTGCGCTGATAGAAAGCATTATCTTCCACCGAATCCTTGATATCCTCTTTGTTGATACCAGGCATATCGGTCTAAATGAAAATTGCTGTATCATCCTCGCCGATATCAACCTTGAAGGATAGAGCTGCTAATGAAGAAACAAATGGCGACACATTGTCATGAAATACGTTTTCAAAGAGCTTCAAGGGATCCCTTTTAAAAAGTGCCAGTGACATGACTACATCTCCTTTTTTTGTATTTTTAATACACTTTTTATATGAATAGGAGGGATTGCGCATATATATTTAATATATTTTGCGGATATTTCCTATAGAATCGTTACAAAAAAAGAAGGTGTATATGGCTACATTGAAAAAAATCATACTGGATATCGAGAACGAAACCGGTGGACCACAATGGGCAAAATGGGATAGCCCTCAAGATATTATTGACCTATACGCTCCTTATGGGGTATCCCTTGAAGAACATGCGATCACTGAGCGATTTGTTTGGAGTGTCCTTGAACGAGCTATTGAATCCAATGGAAAAACCTTGCCTGGAGATTGTGATCTCTACGAACACATGATTCTGGAAAATCTTATATCATCGAACGGAAACAGCTACTGGGTTGTGAACCTTAAGGATAAATATTCTTAACCTCTCTTGCCTTTTGCTGCTTGCACAATATGCGATTTGAGCTCGGGGGGCGCCGTTACCTATCGCTTGGGAATGAGAGTGGGGATGATGCGTTTGTGGTGATTTGGTGATATAGCAGTTGAAGCAGTTACTCTTCAGGTCGATTTTTCAGGATATCATAGACGACTTTTGTAAAAGAGGTAATGGAAAAAGGTTTTTCGATGAAGTTTACCCCTTCGTCGCTACCTAAGTGCTGACTGAGTTGTTCTGTTGTGAAACCAGACATATAGAGCACTTTAAGTTTCGGGCAAATCGGTTGAATTTTATTGAAGAGATCGGTACCGTTCATCTCCGGCATAATCACATCCGTCACCAGCAGGTCAATAGCCTCTCTCTTTACCTCGGCAAGTCCTATCGCCTCTTGAGGCCCTGAAGCGGCAAGAACCGTATATCCCTGATGTACAAGCATTGTGCTGCAGAGGTGCAGAATATCCGCTTGATCTTCAACCAGCAGGATCATGCCTTTTCCCTGCTGCAATCCCCGCTCTTCAGCAGAACTTGCTTCCAGTTGCGTCTGCTCCCGATGCAATGGCAGGTAAATGATGATACTGGTTCCTTTGCCCTTTTCACTCTGTATGTCAATAAAACCGTTGCCTTGTTTGACAATACCGTAGACCGTTGCAAGGCCCAAACCGGAGCCTTTGCCAACCTCCTTAGTCGTAAAAAATGGCTCAATAACATGAGGCAGAAGCTTTTTATCAATACCGTCTCCGTTATCGGTGATACTCAGCGTTATATAATCGCCCGGGATGGTACAGGTATGCCCTGCATTGATTGTGTCCTGGTCAAGATGGATGTTATTTGTCTCGACTGTAATGGTGCCGTTGCTTGCAATGGCATCGCGGGCATTGACACAAAGGTTGGTAAGAATCTGGATGATCTGCGATGGATCAAGCTTAACAAGTGCATACTTGACGTTGGGTCGCCAGATGAGCGTGATGTTTTCGCCAATCAAGCGTCTCAGAATGGGGAGCAATTCCTCTATTGAAGAATTCAGATTAAAAATCCGGGCCGACACCGTCTTCCGCCGGGCAAATGCAAGGAGCTGCCTCGTCAGTTCTGCAGAGTTGGTCGCGGCTTTCTGTATGGACTTAAGATCATCATAGGAGCTGTCATGGTGCTCAAGGGCCAGCTCGGTATGGCCGAGAATCACCTGCAGCAGATTGTTGAAATCGTGGGCAACACCCCCGGCAAGCTGGCCAACCATCTGCATTTTCTGTGCCTGAAAAAGCTGCTCCTGCATACTTTCTCTCTCTATCTCCAAGTGCTTCCGCCGCGTGATATCCTGTATGATGCCTGACAGACGAATCGCATTGCCCGTTTTGTCAAACTGATATCCCCCAACCGCCCATATCCATCGAACCTCACCATCTGCACGTCGAATCCTGCACTCTATATTCCAGTCAGCAAGTTTCTCAACAGCTTTCTTGAAGTGATAGGCTACCATTGCACGATCTTCGGGAATAATGTGTTCCAGAAACGTCGAATATGACCAGTGCGTTCGAAGCGATTCATAGCCGAAAATACGCTCATGTTCAAGCGAACGATATACAACGTTATCGCTCAAATCAAGTTCCCACCAGCCTATATGTCTTATTTCAAGAGCAGCATTAAATGCGTCCCGACTCTTCATCAGTTTTTCACGCTCAAGCTCTATCTGCTTACGCTCGGTGATATCAATACTTGTTCCGATATATCGAATGACCTTGCCTTTTTCATCAAATAACGGCATTCCCCGTCCCATCAGCCAGTGCACCGTGCTATCAAGGTGAATAACACGATACTCAACTTCCATTAGACTCGCATTTTTTGCAGCATTCAAAATATTCCGGACGATCTCAATCCTGTCATCGGGATGTATGGAACGTCGCCAGAGTACATGCGATGGTTTTTCCTTCCCTCGTTCCAATCCATACAACTCCCATATCTCGTCCGACCATATATTCTCCCCGGTTGTCACATCCCATTCCCAAACACCTGCATGTGAGGCTTCCAAAGCCTGATTAAATCGCTTCTGCTTTTCAAGCAACCTATTTTCAGCCAGCTTGCGCTCGGTGATGTCAATACTTGTGCCGATATAGCGCGTCAGGCAGCCTTGTTCGTCAAAGAACGGCATGCCACGTACCATCAACCAGCAAACAGCTCCGTCAAAGTGATTGATGCGATACTCTACGGCTATTTCGGCCTCTTTGGTTACAGCATCTGTAACGGTTTTAAAAATTCTCTCTCTGTCAAGAGGGTGGACGGAATGTTGCCAGAGTTCATGGGATGGTTTGTTGTCACCTCGTTCCAACCCGTACAATTCCCATATCTCGTCCGACCAAATATTCTCGTTTGTCTCTAAAACTACCTCCCAAACGCCTGCATGAGTCGCTTCCAAGGCCTGAGAAAAGCGTTTATATGTTTCAATCAGCTTCGATTCAGCCTGCTTGCGAACGGTGATGTCGTGAATAACAGAGTAAAGGAAGGATTTTTGCTCAATGGTAATGGGGCCGCTGTATACTTCCACATCGCGCAGAGAGCCGTCAGCAAGGTGATGGCGAAAGAGAAAGTAATTACGCTTTTCAGTGCTTGCCCGTTGCAGTTCGGCCTGAACTTCTTCATCCCTCAACTGATTGATCTGCTTGATATTCATCCGGCAAAGTTGCTCATGCGACCATCCAAAGAAGCTGGACGCTGCAGGATTAGCGTCAACAATGGAGCCATCATGCTGATCAATGATGAGCATCACCGTATGGTTGTTCTCAAACAGGCTCCTGTATCGTGACTCACTCTCTCGCAATTTTTCTTCAGCCTCTCGATGCGCTTTTTGGGTTCGGAGCATATAGACTCCGTAAGCCAGATTATCGGCAAGTGCCGTCAAGAGGCTGATCTCTTCGGTATAAAAAGCGTTCGGCAGGGAGGAGTAAATACACAAACAGCCAAACACTTCATTCGCTGTTTTTAAAGGCAGGCTGAGCCCGGATGCGTAACCACGAGCAATTGCCTCTTTTCGCCATGGTTCAAAGTGAGGATCAGTGAGCATATTACGGTTGACTGCAGGCTGACCTGAACGGATTGCCTGCCCGGCTGGTCCCCGCCCGCATTCAACATCAGCCCAGGTGACCTGTATCGTCCTCAGGTAATCCTCTTCAAAGCCCGCCTGGGCAACCCGGCGTATGCTTTTTTCAGTATCATTTTCGGCATAGCCTACCCACGCCATCCGGTATCCACCAATGTCAACAACAATTTCACAGATCTGATCAAGAAACTCTTGTTCGTCACTGGCATGTATCAAAGACTGATTACACTGATTGATTGGTCGCAGTGCCCGGATCAGCAGTTGCAACTCTTCCGGTGAAGAGGCACTACCCTCTCTGCCCACTTGCTTACACTCGGGTTTATCTTCACCAGTTGAGCTTAACCCGGATGGAGTGTTCGGGTCATTGCTGTGCGGGTCTTTAGCCATCGGGAAACTCCGAAGATTATAACGTGTTCTTTACCTTTAAGGTATAAATTGCCAGGAAAAACAACAAATACGTATCCATCACTGATCTTAAGAATATACAGCATTGTAGACGGCGCCTGAGGGCGGGGCGGGGGAAGAACATGCAGAGTTGGCGCTTGGGTGCTATATGCCCCTTGTTATATTTGTTGTCACTACTGTCCAATTATAAGTTATATAAATTCAATTGGTTACAGGTATGGGTTTCTGGAGCTGTGCCGAAAGAATTGGTAACTAATTTTAAAATATCGACTGCCTCAAACACACTGACGCATTGCCGTTGTACCGCTTGACGCACAGGCGAAACTGATGAAGCGGCAGGTGTTCAAGCAGCTGAGTAAAGACGGTTTTTCCTGTGTACATCGATCATTCCTTGTTGAAGCATTATGAAATGATCGAAGATAGCAGGCATTTTCAAGTCGGTAACGGCATAAAAACGAGGTATTATATTTTATTATTATAAGTTATAGGATTTTATTTTTTCAACAGTTGGACACCAGTGAAATTCTAAATAAAGATGCGGACTATCCCCGTTAATGAGGTCAACCTGGTATAGCAAAATCCGTTTGTATCAATAAACGGTCGTATGAGGAGACTCTGAAAAGGTGTCGGTTCGAAGCATAAACCAGTAGTAGCCCCATTTCAAAGTCAAACGGTGCCAACTCTTTTGGAGTTGAAAAGTGACTTTATAATTGGGGTCGTTTGGTGTTATGCCGTCTTGCTTCAAGGCTGGGTGCTGAGGGAAGAGTAGAAAGAGATGTGGGTTGCCCTTTTTTACTAAGGCTCTGCCCATTTTGCGATGTCGCGCCAGCTCATTACCGACACCCCGCTCCGCTCGTATGAAGAGTTACCTCCATAAATCAGCCAGGGCTGAAGTGCTTCTGAAGCGGCAAATCTTCCGACTTTTAACCCTGCACGGATATAATCATCGGTGATTGTCTGAAGGGTTGATGTTAGTTTACGGTAGAGCATAGTGGGTTATACAATTCCCCAAACAAATCTGTAAATTGTATAACTATCTTGGATCGTTGTGCTGGGTGCGGCTCCCCCTATTTCGCAGGTGTCAATTTTCTTGGTTTTTGCTTCATTGTATGCAATGTTAAAGTTGAACAACAAAAACGCAGCTAGCGGTTTATCAAGAGGAATGTTCTTTTTTATGAGCCAAGCAAGTCCCTTTTGCCGGACATTCGAATTGAACGAATCTGGCTCGGTTTGTGCATCAACATGAATCATAACGACCATCCTTTCTTTTCAGCCACAAACCGCCAGCGCATCCAGAATGGATCAGTATCAGAGAGAACTGCCCGCAAACGCTGCTCCAGTGAGAGAGCGTCGTCTTTACTGAACTGTTCGTTACTTAACGCCAGAGCGGCTTCTTCCAGAACTGTTTCAGCTTCAATCGAATAGCCGGATTTAAG
>CAJAJL010000021.1 GCA_903940125.1 uncultured Chlorobiaceae bacterium
AAATCTTCCTTCCCAAGGCTCTCGGAGAGCAGCTTTAATAGCTACAAACAAAACAATCTATTACCTTAGAAAACTGCACCATCCTATCGTATAATGAAGTATTAGTGTTTCACTTCAAACCATTAAATTCCGCGAATACCCGTGTTTTTTATGTGATGATAATTTATTTATTATTATGAATAATACTTATATAACACTTTAACTGTAGAGCGACAAAACAAAGTTGTTTTCTGTATTTCCTGACTATTTCGTTACATTACTGCGATATAGTATCTTATTTTCCCCTTATTTTTTTATCACTAACTGCATTTCATGAATAAAGTCAGAAGTTTTAGATGATTTTTTATTTTGATCAATATTGATCTATTCCTTACTGAAATTTCAGGAACCAAACTATAAATCAAAGTATTTATTTATTTTCAATTATTTTGATTATAAACACAATATAAAATAATTTTATTATGTTTAAATCCGTTTTTTCATTTCAAGGAAGAATTAACAGAAGGGAATATTTTTTAAGCTTCATCATATTTTCTGCAGGTTTTATAATAATGCACAGTATTGTGGTGACTATTCTTGCTGATTATAATATTAATAATATAGCAGTATTCTGGATATCTTCTATTATATGTGCACCATTTGCTTTTTTTTATTTTGCTCAAGGGGCAAAAAGGTGCCATGATATAAGTATAAGTATGTGGTGGCAATTAATGCCTTTTTTTGGACTTTTTTTAATACTGAAAAAGGGAGATTTGACACGCAATAAACATGGGAAAAATCCAACAAAATCACGAAGCAATAGAGATCAACACGATAGAGATAATAGTGATGATTATAAATCAAGTTCAAGGCAATCTGATAATCCATATATAGAAACAAGAAAATTACTAAAACAATCTAAAATTACCGGCCTTATATCCGAAGATGAATACAACGAAAAAAATGCTTTATTGGATATACAGGAAAGAGAATACAAAGAGAAAAAAATTTTACTTATACGTCAGAAAGAAGTACATAAAACAGCGAAGCCAATTTTAGATAATTTGGATAAACTAGTAATAGACGGTGTATTCACACAAGCTGAATATGAGGAAAAGAAAAAAGAACTATACGATAGACTTACAAATGAATATAATAATTCCAAGCAGAGCAAAATCGGGGAAAATAATTTCACCAGAATATTTAATATTTTTAATAAATAAAAATCCTTATCTACATCTCTTTTATTCATTTTAGCCAATAGCCATGCTTATTTGTTGATACAATAAGCGCTCTGCAATAAGTCCCTCCGCAAACCTTTCTGTAATTATTTTCTGTGAAGCGCTTATTCTTTCAAGGTATCTAAAATTTTAACTCATAGAAGCTCTTTGCTGAGTTGTAATTTTGATAAGGTCATCACTTACTGTAAATATTAAATTGATGGAATCTACAACTTCATCAACATGCGATGAATATTCATGCGCAATCTCATTTTTTGATTCTCTAAGTTGCAGCCATTTTATTTTATCTATAATTCCCAACTCTTCTAAGCCTGTTAAGGATATAGATAAATTTTTATTTCTTGACTTTTTTGGCAGACAAGATCGATATAGCTGGAAATTTTTTTCACCTAATAAATCTTGAATTTTTGAAAACTTTAATATCAGCTGGTCTATAAACTTTCCCTGTACAAAAAGTATAGGACAAATCAGGGGATTTGTTCAATTGAGTGCCAGAGATTACATGATTTATTCGATCATATGAACGGCGTTAATTTCATAAAATCTTCAATTCGGCAAGGAACCCAGATTTCGCATTTTAATATAATTGCGGGATCGATTATTGGCGCTACCGGACATTTCGGACTCTATTTTGTTTACAAATTTATTTTTCATATCAGGTGGGAAAATATGCCTGTCCGCCTGGTTGGTGTAGCACTTTGTATCGGTGTCCTTTTCAAAGTAAAATACCATAATTTTCTTGGGAAGTATTTTGTCTTTTACTGGCACACCATGCTCATTTATATGCTTCCTTTTATTATTACACTTTTTACTTTCAAGAATAATTTTGAAGAACCCTGGCTGACTTGGGAAATTTTTATGGTTTTTGTTCTTTTATCATTTGTTCCCAATTTTTTTATGTTTCTGTTCGATTTAAGTATCGGCGTGGCTGCTGCATTTATAGCATTTCAATTTATACCTCCTTATTTCACCCTTGAACCACAATTCAACATCGGACATTATTCCATTGTTGCTGTATTTTCCATTTTGGCCGGGTTTATGATCAGCTTAAGCAACCTGAAAGGCATTATAGCTATGGAAAATAATGCCGTATTACAGATTCTCGCATCAAGTATTGCTCACGAGATGCGAAATCCTTTAGCACAGGTGAAATTCAGTTTTGAAAAAATATTTGATGAAATTCCAATCAAGCAGTCAAATACAATAATTGCACCTATATCACCTGAGAGTCTCAACCGGATTTATCTTAGTGTAGCACAAGGGAAAATGGCTGTTGCCCGAGGGGCGCAGATTATCGACATGATCCTCAGTGAAACGAGAAACAAGACGATAGATCCAAATAATTTCAGTTATTTCTCCTGCTTTAGCATTACTCGCAAAGCACTTGACGAATATGGTTATGAATCAGATAATGAACGGCAAAAACTGACACTGGAGTATAATGAAGACTTTTTTATAAACGTTGATGAGACTTTATATCTCTTTGTTCTTTTCAATCTTATTATCAATGCTTTTTATTTTATGAAGCCATATCCGGATGCCCGGATTTCTGTCCGTCTTCAGAAAGGAACCTCGCTAAACAGGGTCTATGTGAGAGATACAGGGCCGGGTATACCTGCAGCAAACCTTGGAAGGCTTTTTGATGCCTATTTTACATCAGGTAAAAAAGGAGGAACCGGGCTGGGTCTTTCATATTGTAAAAGGGTTATGCGAGCTTTTAAAGGTGATATTGTATGCCAGTCGGTACAGGGCAGGTATACCGAATTTATGCTTACTTTTCCTGTTGTCATTGACAAGTCAATTGCTGAATACAGAACAAAGATAATTGCAGATCATCTTGAGGTTTTCCGTGACAAACGGATTCTCCTGATTGACGATAAGGTTGATGATAGAAAGCAGGTGATAAATTATCTGAAACCATTTCATGCAGATATCGACGAAGCAAGTAACGGACTTGAAGCAGTAGAAATGGTAAAGCGACACCATTATGATGCTCTGTTGATGAACTTGAATATGCCTGTTCTGAATGGCTATGAAGCAACCGAAGCAATACGGGCCGGCAAAGCTGGAATCTTATCCATCGATATTCCGATTATTGGCCATACTGCGGAACCTCTTTATATAGCTCGCGCCAAAACAGAAAAAGTGGGAATGCAGGGATTTATTACAAAGCCTGTCCAGGAATTTGAACTGATCAAAAGTATTGCGTCGATATTAAACATCAAATATTTCAACAGTGCATTAGCTTTTTCAGGTCTGACCGTCATGCTTGTTGACGACACAAAGGTCATAAGGTTGTCACTCCGCTGGTTGCTTGAAAAATTTAACATCAACGTTATTGAAGCTGGCAATGGAGAAGAGGCCCTTAAGCTGTTGAGGGATAACAACAAGGCGTGCGACCTTGTTCTGATGGATATTCAGATGCCTGTACTTGACGGTCTCGAGACAACCCGAAGAATTCGCGATGATCACCGTTTTGGGTTCAGAGATATTCCTATTATTGGTCTCAGCGGAGAATCGGATGAAAAAGAAATCTCCAAAGCATTTGACGCAGGAATGAATGATTATCTGGTTAAACCCATTGATAACACGTTACTGATAAGAAAAATCTGGCAGTGGACAAGGATTCGAAATAATGATATTTCAGATAGTGTGGCAATGTGATGGTCAGGTATTCTCGTCGGAAACGCTCTCTGAGAAGCTGTTCATCCCGAACATAGCATTGAATGGTTAAGTGCGCCCAGTATAGGAGATCGGGATTTTCGACTATCTGGCTACCCTGACTGTGCTACAGATAAGATGATGTCGCGATCAACGGCCGGATTTTTCACATCGAATCAACTACCCTAAGCCGAGCTAAGGGATATGAGTATATTTTTAGGTGTGGGAATACGCAAATCGGGGCGTTGCGGTTGATTTATGATTGTTTTGTAACCGTTTCCGAAATCTCTCATTATTTTGTTGATATTTTCTTCGAGAGATTATACGAAGCCGTTGAAGCGTGTGGCTGCAATGAGTTAATTGCAGGTTGTGGCGCGGGTGGTGTCGGAGGGACGAAAAAAACTTTATATTATTGTACTGCTTAAGGTAATACAATGCTCTTTTTTCTTACCTTCATGGTGTTTTTTTAGAGCGTGTTTGTGAATTTTGTGTAAACAAATACTATCAGCCGATATATAAATATCCACTTAAAGATTTTTAAAATATTAGTTTATAGCGATTCAACCAATATCTTTCATGAAACACATCATATCAGTACTCGTTGAAAACAAGTTCGGAACCCTCAACAGGGTTGCTACGATGTTCAGCGCCCGGGGTTTTAATCTTTCAAGTATTTCCATTGGCGAAACGGAGGATCCCGAAATCTCACGCATGACTATTGTTACCTGTGCTGACGACCAGATCATCAATCAGGTTATAAAGCAGTTGAACAGACTTATTGATACTATTAAAGTTACTGATCTGACAAATCAGCCTCATGTTGAGCGGGAACTGCTTCTTATGACTTTAAAACTCAGCAAGACGCAACAGCATGAGATTTTCGAACTTATCAATGTTTTTAAAGGAAAAGTCGTGGATATAAAACAAAAATCCATTACTATTGAGGTCATCGGTTCACCGGATAAGATCAACACAACTATTGATATCTTCAAGCCCTACGGAATAAAGGAGTTAGCCCGTTCCGGCGCTGTAGCAATACACCGTGGAGAGTGACACCATTTTACTGTATTATCAATCAAAATCATTTCACTGATGAATGTTTATTACGATAAGGATGCCGATCTGGGTTATCTCCAGGGAAAGAATATTGCAATACTCGGTTACGGCAGCCAGGGCCATGCCCACGCTCTTAACCTGAAGGATAGCGGCTTGAATGTCCGAGTCGGTCTTCGCTCAGAGAGTTCTTCGTCCGACAAAGCAAGAGAGGCCGGACTGCAGGTAGATACCGTTGCCGAAGCAGTTAAATGGGCAGACATCGTGATGGTGCTGCTTCCTGACCAGAACCAGAAGGCAATCTATGATGCTGAAATTGCTCCGAACCTTGTACCGGGAAATACCCTTGCTTTTGCTCATGGCTTCAATATCCATTACAAACAGATCATTCCGTCGGAGACGATCAACGTTATCATGATTGCTCCTAAAAGCCCAGGGCACCTTGTGCGCCGCACCTTTACCCAGGGCAATGGTGTCCCCTGCCTTATCGCAGTACATCAGGATGCTACAGGAGAAGCAAAACATCAGGCTCTTGCATGGGCTAAAGCTCTTGGCGGTACGAAAGCCGGTGTCATTGAGACATCAATCAAGAATGAAACTGAAACCGATCTCTTCGGAGAACAGGCAGTACTCTGCGGTGGTTCAGCCGAGCTTATCAAGGCTGGATTTGAAACCCTTGTTGAGGCCGGTTACCCTGAAGAACTTGCCTATTTTGAATGTATGCACGAGTTGAAGCTGATTGTCGATCTGTATTATGAAGGCGGCCTGTCGAGAATGAACTATTCGGTGAGCGATACAGCTGAGTACGGCGGCATGACCCGTGGACCGCGCCTTATTACTCCTGCAGTAAAGGCTGAAATGAAAAAGATCCTTGAGGAGGTCCAGGATGGCCGTTTTGCCAAGGAGTTCATAGATGAGTGCAACGGCGGCTACAAACAACTTAACAAGCTCAGAGAGGAAAACCGTAACCATTCAATTGAAACGGTAGGGGCAAAGCTTCGGAATATGATGAGCTGGCTGATTAAAAAATAACCGACCCGAAAGCGCAATGTACAAGATTGTATCAATACCGGGTGACGGTATCGGCCCGGAAGTAGTTGCCGGAGCTGTTTCAGTACTGGAGCAGCTCTCAAAAAAACACTGCTTTGAAATAGAGATTGAGGAGCATCCATTCGGCGGTGCTTCTTATGACCTCCACGGTGAAATGCTCACACTGGCTACGCTGGAGGCTTGCAAAAACTGTGATGCTGTTTTGCTTGGCGCTGTCGGCGGCCCGAAATGGGAAAAACTTCCTCATGAACATAAACCGGAAGCCGCACTTCTTAAAATCCGTAAAGAACTTGAACTGTTTGCCAACCTCAGACCAGCCAAAGTATATGATGCATTGCTCGGAGCATCTTCTCTCAAGGCTGACGTGGTTCGCGGCACTGATTTTCTTGTTTTCCGTGAATTGACCGGCGGTATTTATTTTGGCCATCCGCGTGGATTCGATGAAAACAAAGGCTGGAATACCATGGTCTATGAACGCTATGAGGTTGAGCGTATTGCTCGCCTGGCGTTTGAAGCTGCGCGGAAACGCGACAAAAAAGTCATTTCAATCGACAAGGCAAACGTTCTTGAAGTCTCGCAGTTCTGGAGAAATGTGGTTCACGAGGTTCACAAGGATTTTCCGGATATTGTGCTGAGCGATATGTATGTTGACAATGCCGCCATGCAGATTGTACGGAATCCGAAACAGTTTGACGTCATTGTTACCAGCAATCTTTTTGGTGATATTTTGAGCGACATTGCGGGGATGATAACCGGAAGCCTTGGTATGCTGCCGTCAGCAAGCATTGGCAAAAAACATGCTTTGTATGAGCCTATACATGGCAGTGCTCCTGATATTGCAGGACAGAACAAGGCAAACCCAATTGCTACGATTGCATCAGTTGCCATGATGTTCGACTATAGTTTCTCTTTACCGGGGATTGCCACCGAGATCTATCAGGCAATTGAGGCAACACTTGCTTCAGGCCTTCGTACAGCGGATATCGCAAATCCCGGAGAGAATACTGTTTCAACAACAGTTATGACAGAGGCAATTGTCAGGCATCTGGGCGCTTGATTAAATAAAGGCATAGAGGGGCGGGCAGATAATGTGAAAGAAAAAATTCTTGTATTTGATACAACATTGCGTGATGGGGAGCAATCCCCCGGAGCATCACTGAATGTTCAGGAAAAAGTTGAGATCGCCAGGCAGCTTGAAAAACTGGGTGTTGATGTTATCGAAGCAGGTTTCCCTGCTTCGTCTCCTCTTCAGCTTGAAGCCGTGCAAAGGGTTAGCAGCGAATCGTCTGCTATTGTGGCCGCTTTAGCGAGAGCAGTTGAAAACGATATCACTGCAGCCTGGAAAGCACTGCGCCAGGCAAAAAAACCTCGAATCCACACCTTCATCGGCACTTCTGATATACATATTGCCGGAAAATTCGGCAGTGACCGTTATGGTGTCAACCTGAAGGAAAAACGACAGACCATCCTTAAAATGGCTGTTGATGCAGTTACCTTTGCCAAGACATTTACGCCTGATATCGAGTTTTCCGCTGAAGATGCAGGGCGTACTGACCAAAGCTACCTTGCAGAAATCATTGAAGCGGTCATAGCCGCCGGAGCAACAACCGTTAATATTCCCGATACAACCGGCTATACCTGGCCTTCGGAGTTCGGGATAAAAATAGCCGACCTTCACAGCCGCGTCCAGAACATCAATAAAGCGGTTATAAGCGTGCACTGTCATAACGATCTCGGTCTTGCCGTGGCGAACACGCTCAGCGCACTTGAACATGGTGCACGGCAGGCGGAATGCTCAATGAACGGAATAGGAGAGCGGGCAGGAAATGCTTCGCTGGAAGAGATTGTGATGGCACTGAAAGTCCGTAGTGATCTTCATAACTTCTATACAAATATTGTTACTGAGGAGCTGTTCAATACAAGCCGTATGGTTTCAACCTTTACAGGTATTATCATCCAGCCCAACAAGGCAATTGTCGGCGACAATGCATTTTCACACGAGTCAGGAATCCATCAGGATGGCATGCTGAAAAATCGGCAGACCTATGAAGTGATGACTCCGGAATCTGTCGGTGTGCCAAAAACAAGCATCGTCCTCGGTCGCCATTCAGGCAAACACGGCCTGAAATCCAGACTGCATACTCTTGGCTACGATTTTCAGGATGCAGAACTCGATGCGGTGTACAAGCGGTTTGTTGAAATTGCTGACAAAAAGAAAGAGGTATACGACGACGATCTCAGAGTGCTGATGGGCGATGAACGGAGCAAACCCCAAAAGGCTTACGAGCTTGATTACCTCCATATCAACAGCGGAACAGCTTCGATACCCACAGCAACCATAAGAATTCGACACAAAGAACAGATATTTGAAGAATCAGCAACCGGTGACGGCCCGGTAGATGCCTGTTTCAGAGCTATAGAACGGGCACTCGGCATAGAATCGATGGTCACCTCCTACTCTGTTCGGTCAACTACTGCCGGACGACAAGCACTGGGAGAAGCACTTGTGCGAATCAGAGACAACAATATTTTTTTTAACGGAAGAGGAGTTTCGACCGACATTATTGAAGCAAGCGCCAAGGCCTATTTACAAGCTCTTGGCCTGCGTCTGCAATATTTTGAAAATAACAATACTGAAACCATAGACAGCGGGGTTTAAAACAATGGCACAAACAATAACCCAGAAGATCCTTTCAAAAGCAGCAAAAAGAACATTTGTCGACCCAGGGGAAAGCGTATGGCTGAATGTTGACATCCTGCTGACTCATGATGTCTGCGGTCCGCCGACCTTTGATATATTCAAAGAAGAGTTCGGTTCTGATGCAAAAGTATGGGACCCGAAAAAAATTGTCGTCCTTCCCGACCACTACATTTTTACAGCTAACGAACATGCCCATCGAAATATCGATCTTTTGAGGCAGTTTGCAAAAGAACAGGGACTTGAGAACTACTATGATGTAGGAACGGATCGCTACAAGGGTGTCTGTCATGTCGCACTTGCCGAAGAGGGCTTTAATCTCCCGGGAACGGTGCTCTTTGGAACCGACTCTCACACCTGTACATCAGGAGCATTCGGCATGTTCGGTACAGGTATCGGCAATACTGATGCAGCATTTATTCTCGGTACAGGCAAACTATGGGAAAAAGTCCCTGAATCAATGAAGTTCACCTTTGATGGCCCTATGCCTGAATACCTTACGGCAAAAGACCTGATTCTGCAGATTCTCGGAGATATAACAACCGATGGAGCAACTTACCGGGCCATGGAGTTTGATGGAGAGGCTATCTTTTCGCTTCCTATGGAAGAGAGAATGACGCTTACCAATATGGCTATCGAGGCCGGAGGCATGAACGGCATCATTGCTGCAGACGAGGTCACTGAACATTATGTCCAAGCAAGAAGCAGCAAACCGTATGAAGTGTTTAGAAGTGATCCGGACGCAAAATACTACAGCAAATACAGTTATGACGTCCGTAAACTTGAACCTGTGGTTGCCCAGCCCCACAGCCCTGATAACCGGGCTACGGTCAGAAGCGTACAGGGAACAAAAATCACCAAGTCTTATATAGGGTCGTGCACCGGCGGCAAACTGACTGATTTTGTAATGGCTGCAAAGATTCTGAAGGGGAAGAAGGTGTCGGTTACGACAAATATTGTACCGGCAACCGTAAAAGTTGCCCTTGACCTTGAGCATGAACTCTATGATGGTCAGACACTGAAACAGATTTTTGAAGATGCCGGCTGCAGTATTGCATTGCCTTCTTGCGCTGCATGTCTTGGCGGCCCTGCCGATACCGTTGGACGTTCGGTTGATAATGATGTCGTTGTCTCGACAACAAACCGCAACTTCCCCGGACGGATGGGCAGCAAACACGCAGGGGTATACCTTGCTTCACCGCTGACAGCAGCCGCATCGGCAATTACCGGAAAACTCACCGATCCGAGAGATTTTCTCTGATCGGCACAAATGGACTAACTTATTCGCTACACTCCAATGGAAAAAGTCATTCAGGGAAAAGCCTATGTTTTAGGCAAGAACATTGATACCGACCAGATTATTCCGGCCGAACATCTTGTTTACAGCCTCTCCAATCCTGAAGAGGTAAAATTATACGGAAAGTATGCCCTTTCAGGGGTACCGCCAGAACAGGGCGGGCTTCCTGACGGCAATGTTCCTTTCATTCAGGATGGAAGTTTTGAATCGGTATATACAATTATTATTGCCGGACCTAACTTCGGCTGCGGTTCGTCAAGAGAACATGCGCCGTTCGCCCTGAAAGTTGCAGGAATTAAAGCCATTATCTCAGAGTCCTATGCAAGAATTTTTTACCGTAACTCTGTCGATGGCGGTTTTGTTATACCCTATGAAACCTCGGAACACCTCAACCAGCTTATCAGTACCGGTGATGAACTAAAGATTGATGTGGAATCCAATACCATCGAAAACCTGACCCACAAGGTCACCTATAAACTCAATCCTCTTGGTGATGTATTCAGGATCATCGAGGCCGGAGGCATTTTCGCATATGCCAGACAGGAAAACTTAATGGCTCAAAGCTGATTTATGACTGTTACCACAAAGCCAATAGAGCTTTACGATACCACCCTGCGTGATGGCACTCAAGGTGAACATATAAACCTTTCTGTACAGGACAAACTTCTTATTGCTGAAAAGCTTGATGAGTTTGGCATGGACTATATTGAAGGTGGATGGCCAAGCAGTAATCCCAAGGACGAAGAGTTTTTTATCAAGGCACGGCTTCTTAAGCTCAAGCATGCTAAACTCTGTTCATTTGGTTCCACCGCACGAACGGTAGCAACCGTTGAAAGTGACCCTAATCTGCTCGGTCTGCTTCAATCTGAAACTCCGGTCATAACGATTTTCGGAAAAACCTGGAAAGCTCACTCCGCAAAAAGTCTTGGGATTTCTGACGAAGAGAATGCGGAACTGATATACCGCTCTGTTGCATTTCTTAAAGCACAGGGAAGGGAAGTTTTTTTTGATGCTGAACATTTTTTTGACGGCTTCAAGGACAACCGTGAGTTTGCCTTGAAAATGCTTTTATCAGCAGTTCAGGGTGGGGCTTCACGAATTGTGCTCTGCGACACCAACGGAGGATCACTACCCAATGAAGTTACAGAGGCAGTGGCACAGGTGCTTGCAGTTACAGGAGTACCTGCAGGAATCCACAGCCATAATGACAGCGACTTGGCTGTGGCGAATTCAATAGCTGCAGTAATGGCCGGTGCCACTCATATACAGGGAACCATCAATGGAATCGGCGAACGTTGCGGAAATGCCAACCTCATCAGCATTATTCCAAATATCATGCTGAAACTGCAACGCTCATTCTCCTATGTTGAGCATCTCAATCAGCTTTCCTCCCTTTCGAAGTTTGTCTATGAGATTCTGAATATGCCGTCGAATACGAGAGCCCCCTTTGTTGGAAAATCAGCATTTGCTCATAAAGGCGGCATTCATGTCAGTGCTGTCATGAAAGAGAGTTCACTTTACGAACATATCGACCCGGCACTGGTAGGAAACCGTCAACGGGTTCTTGTTTCAGAACTTGCAGGTCAAAGCAATATCCGGTACAAGGCACAGGAACTCGGTATTGGTATTCCGGAGAAGAAAGATCTTATAAAGAATATTGTCCACCATATCAAAGAACTCGAACACGAAGGCTATCAGTTTGACGGAGCTGAGGCCTCTTTTGAGCTGATCCTGCACAGGGAACTTGGCAACTTCAAACCATTCTTCGAAGTCCTGGAAACCAAAGTACATATTGAATCAAGCAAAAATGCAAAAAATGTCGATCAGGCTGTACTCAAGGTCAAAGTTGGCGAAGAGATCGAGCATATCGCCGCTGATGGAGATGGACCGGTCAATGCGTTAGACAAAGCTCTCCGCAAAGCACTGATCCATTTTTATCCTGAAATCAAGAGTATCAAGCTGGTTGACTACAAAGTCAGGGTTCTTGAAGAAAAAAAGGGAACGAGTGCCAAAGTACGGGTATTGATAGAATCAAGTAACGGACGCTATACCTGGGGAACTGTCGGGGTATCGACAAACATCATCGAAGCAAGCCTGCAGGCCCTGCAGGACAGCATGAACTACCACCTGTTCACCTTAAAAGCATCAGCTCCGGTACCCGAGAAAACTCGACAGGGGCATAACCAGAATTTTTCAAGCAGCATCTGAACGATGCTGCTTCTGTGCCTTATCCCCTCTTCCATAGAAGCACCTCAGCATACCATCTTTCCTTATGTTTTTTCTGCCTCTTTTTCCATACATCAAAAAAAAGTAAAAAGTCATTTTTGATACGCCCTTATTATGTATCTTTTAATTTTACGCTCTTATTGCTTTTTTGACTCCAATTATTGGAACCCATGATTAAATCATGAAAAATGAAAATCCATGATCTGGACCCTGAAAACAGACCGCGTGAACGATTTCTCCGAACCGGACCTGCTTCACTCAGTCCAGCTGAACTGCTGGCACTGATTCTGCGATCAGGATCAAGAAACCTTAATATTGTTGATACCTGCAATCAGATCATCCGTGAATTCAGTCTTGAAAAGCTTGCCGATATAACACAAAATGAACTGCAGAAAATCAGGGGAATCGGCAAAGTGAAAGCAATGCAGATCATTGCTGTTTTTGAACTGAACAAACGGCTGCATTATGCTCGAAATTTCAACAAAAAAATTACAGCAGCAAGAGATATTTTTGAGTACATGACCGGCAGAATACCTGATGAAACAAAGGAGCATCTCTTTGTTCTACACCTGAACACAAAAAACCAGATTATTAAACCCGAGCTGGTTTCTGTAGGAACACTCAACGCGGCACTTATTCATCCCAGAGAGGTTTTTAAATCAGCAATCAGAGAAAGTGCTCACGCTATTATCCTTGTGCATAACCATCCTTCAGGTGACGTTGAGCCAAGCAATGCCGATAAACAGGTCACCACCCTGCTCAAACAGGCCAGCGCTATTATCCAGATCGATCTGCTGGATCATATCATTATAGCAAGATCAGAATGGTTCAGCTTTCGGGAACGCTCTCTGCTTTAATGTTACCCAAATGATTCCTGACGAAAAGAAGGTGTTTTTGAAAAGCCATTTGCGGAAACTTCCCTGACATTTTTTGCCTGCAATCCTTTCTGAGTTTTGTCAAATTCAAAATCCACTTCAGCATCCTGATTAAGAACTTTAAAACTTCGATCTGACTGAATAGCCGAAAAATGAACAAAAATGTCTTCACCTCCTTCTGGATTTACAAGAAACCCATAGCCTTTTTTACCATCAAACCATTTAACTTTTGTTATAGCCATGATAAATATTAAGATTTACCATTGTTAAAGATTTGCAATGCACTATAGGCACACAAGTGCATATACAGCTAAACTGTAAATTAAATATATATATTTTCTCAGTTATTTCCCGCCTAAAAATAAAACACATCGCAACATTGCACTTATAGTACTTTGTTCAAAAATTATAATATATATACACCCATACAGAAGCCTATTTAATTATCAAATACCATTAATGAAGCAGATCATTATCATAACCGGTGCCGGCAAAGGAATTGGCAAGAGCATTGCTCTTGATTTTGCGAAAGCAGCAAACACGAAAAAAGACTTTACTCCAGTTCTCATCCTCGCTTCCAGAACGCTTTCAGATCTTGAGTCCCTTGCAGACGAATGCCACTCTTACGGTGCAGCCTCGGATATCATTCAAACAGATATTGCCGATATTGCGCAGATTGAACGGCTTATTACTACGACACTCGAACGTTACGGCACCATCGACTGTCTGGTCAATAATGCTGGTGTGGGACGATTCAAGCCTCTGGATGAAATGACTGAGGACGATTTCGACTACACTATGGCAACAAACCTGAAAGGAACGTTTTTTCTGACGCAAAAAGTCTTTGCCGTAATGGAAAAGAAGAGATCGGGTCACATATTCTTTATCACTTCCATTGCGGCTGAAACCGCATTTAAGAGCTCTTCGATCTACTCGATGTCGAAATTTGGACAAAAAGGGCTGGTTGAGACAATACGGCTCTACGCAAAAACCTGCAACGTCAGAATCACCAATGTCATGCCCGGAGCAGTTTATACACCGATGTGGGGTGAAGTTCCCGATACCCTGAAAAATGTGATGATGATGCCCGAGGATATTTCAGCTCCTGTGGTGAATGCATATCTTACTGCGCAGCGAACATCTCTTGAAGAGCTTGTAATCAGGCCGGTTTGCGGAGATATCAATGAGTGATCAATGCAAAAGCTCTTGTGGGAAAGCCGCATTTTTTCCTGTATTTTCAGATACTCCTTTTTAAACAACCACATTGAACAATGTACGGCCATGAGTCTGAAAGAAAAAATAGATCAGGATCTCAAAAATTCTATGAAAAGCGGTGATAAAGACCGTCTTAATGCAATTCGCTCTATCCGTGCTGCTTTGCTTGAAAAAGAAGTATCGATTCGAGTTGGAGGAAAAGCTGTGCTTAGCGACGATCAGGAAATAGAGGTACTCGTGAGCCTTGCAAAAAAACGACGCGATGCTATAGAGCAATTCACCGCAGGGAACCGTCCCGACCTTGCAGCAACTGAACTTTCGGAACTCAGCGTTATCGAAGAGTACCTACCCGAACCGGTATCGGATGATGAAATAAACTCCATAGTGAAAGATGTTGTCGCAAAGACAGGCGCTTCGTCCATGAAAGATATTGGAAAAGTGATGGGTGAGGCCATGAAAGCACTCAAGGGAAAAGCTGACGGCACCAAGGTTCAGCAGGTAGTCAAGTCACTGCTTTCAGTATAACCTTATTTTTTTACCATCATGCTTGATATCAATTTTATCCGTCAGAATCCGGAAGAGGTGCTTGATATGCTTCACAACCGTCAACTCTCTTCCGAAGAGCCAAAACTTGCTGAACTCCTTGACCTCGACAAAAAGCGAAAGGAGCTGGTACAGCGTTCAGATGACCAGAAAGCCCTTCGCAACAAGGTCTCCAAAGAGATTGCCGAGATTAAAAAAAGCGGAAAAGGATCTGGTGACGAGCTGATTATTGAGATGAAGAGAGTTTCAGAGGATATCGCCGGAATGGACACACTTCTCAGCAATCTGGAAGCGGATATTGAAAATATTCTTTTGTGTCTCCCAAATAAACTTCACAACTCGGTACCTGCCGGACGTTCGGCAGAGGACAATCAGGTATTCAAAGAACCGGTGAACTTTGAACACGATCTAAACTTTCCTGTAAAAAACCACCTTGAGCTGGGCAGATCCCTCGGAATCCTTGATTTTGAACGCGGCGCTAAAGTTTGTGGAGCCGGTTTTCCCGCCTATATCGGAAAGGGTGCACGCCTTGAACGCGCACTGATCAATTTCATGCTTGACCTTCATACAGAGAAACACGGATATACTGAAGTCTTCCCTCCCTTTTTTGTCAATCAGGAGTCACTCAGAGGAACTGGACAGTGGCCGAAATTCGCCGATCAGGTTTACCATATCCAGGAGGACAACCTTTACGCCATCCCGACAGCTGAAGTGCCGATAACCAATCTGCACAGAGGTGAAATGCTCGATCAGAAAGCGCTTCCGATATCCTATGCAGCCTATTCAGCATGTTTCCGACGAGAAGCGGGCAGTTATGGCAAGGAAACCAGAGGCTTTCTGAGAGTACATCAGTTCAACAAGGTCGAAATGGTTAAGTTTACCCGACCGGAAGAGTCATACAAGACTCTTGAACAAATACGGGAAAACGCTGAAGCTATCCTTATCGCCCTGAAGATTCCTTACCGTGTGCTTTTGCTCTGCAGCGGAGATATAAGCGCCAACGCCACGAAATGTTATGATATTGAAGTGTGGTCGCCAGCGGAAAACAAATATCTTGAAGCTTCAAGCTGTTCGAACTTTGAGGATTATCAGGCACGGCGTGCAAACATTCGCTTCAAGCCTGACAGCAAGTCAAAACCCGAGTTTGTGCATACATTGAACGGCTCAGGTCTGGCGACGTCCCGTCTGATGGTATCGCTTCTTGAGCACTACCAGACTCCGGAAGGCAACATAAGGGTACCAGAGGTCTTGCGGCACTATACGAGATTTAACGAGATCACTCAGGCTGCCGGGTGAGCCTGCAGTGCCCTGCCATCAAGAAAATCACGAACCATACGACTGACCTTTTCAACATCAATCAGAAAAGAGTCGTGCCCGTATGGTTCATCAAGATAGAGTATGCTGGATTTCGGCATCAACCTCGCCAGCTCTTCCTGTTCCTCTTTTGGATAGAGGATATCGGAGTTGATCGAGAGTATCTCAACAGGTATCTGCAGGGAACGAAGAACCTCTTCATACACTCCCCTGCCCCGACTGAGATCGTGCAAATCCATAGCTTTAGTAAGCGTAATATATGTATTGGCATCAAACCGCTCGACCAGCTTTCTTCCCTGATGATGCAGGTAGCTTTCCACCTTGAAAGTACCTTTTCCACTCTGAACCTCACGGCTGAACCTTGACTGGAAATTCTCAAAACTGCGATAGGTGCACATGGCCATCATCCTTGCTGCTGAAAGCCCTCTTGCCGGAGGATGACTCTGGTCATACCATCCATTATTCCAGTCACGATCAGCATAAATAGCCTGCCGTTGAGCTTCACTCTGACCAATACACCATGCGGAATGACGCCCTGAGGCGCCCATGGGCATCAGAGCCTGAACAACATCCGGATAGAGAAACCCCCACTCAAGCACCTGCATACCCCCAAGGGAGGCGCCTACCGCCAGTTTAACCCTATCAATACCTAGACCGGCGAGTAACAGGCGCTGTACATGAACCATATCCCTGATCGTAATCATCGGAAAATCAGGACCGTAGTGACTCCCAGTGAAAGGATTGAGAGAGAGCGGACCTGTCGTACCGTAACAACTGCCAAGCACATTGCTGCAAATAATGAAATCTGTCGTTTCATCAAAAGCACCTCCACGGGAAAACATTCCTTCCCACCATGCATCCGCATCAGCAGAACCTGTCAGAGCCTGACAGATAAGTATGACATTATCTTTCTGCGAATTCAAGGTTCCCCATGTTCTGTAAGCCACTCGCACCGAAGGGAGTAGAACACCAAGTTCTGTGGTATACGATTCACTTGAATCGAAATAGTGCGTTTTTTTGGAAATGATTTCTGTATATGCTCTCATGCGCATTTTGTCAGTTTTGCAAAAGCTTGTTCAAAGTCCGCCTTGATATCATCAATATGTTCAATGCCTGTTGACACCCGGACCATATCAGCACTAACTCCGGCAGACTCCTGTTCGGTCAACGCAAGCTGGGAGTGAGTTGTTGATGCCGGATGAATCACAAGGGTTTTTGCATCACCGACATTGGCAAGATGACTGGCAAGAGAGACCTTATTGATAAACCCGACAGCTTGTTCATATCCACCTTTTATACCGAATGTCAATACACAGCCAAAGCCGTTGACAAGATATTTTTTTGCCAGCTCATGAGTGGGGTGACTTTCAAGACCGGGATAGTTTACCCACTGAACCGATGGGTGTGCCTGAAGCCAGCGGGCAAGTGCCAACGTATTGTCGGCATGGCGCTGTACCCTGAGTGAAAGCGTTTCAAGGCCCTGAATAAGCATAAAGGAGTTAAAAGGACTGATTGCAGGGCCGATATCGCGAAGTCCCTCGACACGGGCTTTGATGATAAAGGCAAGCTCACCGAAGGTCTCATGAAACTTCATGCCATGGTAGCCTTCAGAGGGTTCGCTGATGAGCGGAAACTTCCCGTTGCCCCAGTTGAATGTACCACCGTCAACAATGACTCCACCCATTGATGTGCCATGCCCTCCAATCCATTTTGTAGCTGATTCAACGACTATGGAAGCTCCATGTTCAAGAGGACGGCAGATATAACCTGAACAGCCGAACGTATTATCGACAATAAGGGGAATACCGTTTTCGGCAGCAATGGATGCAATTGCTTCGAAATCGGGAACATGGAAGGCCGGATTGCCGATTGATTCCAGATAGAGCGCCTTGGTATTACTGTCAATCGCATTCCGGAAACCATCGGCACTGCATCCTTCAACAAATGTGACACCAATTCCGAGACGGCGAAAGGTGACCTTGAACTGGTTGTAGGTACCACCATAGAGATAACTTGAAGAGACAATATTATCCCCCGCTTCGCAGAGCGTAGCTATGGCGATAAACTGGGCAGAGTGACCACTTGCAACCGCAAGTGCTGCCCGTCCCCCTTCAAGAGCTGCAATACGCTGTTCGAAAACATCAGTTGTCGGGTTCATGAGCCTGGTGTAGATATTTCCAAACTCTTTGAGGGCAAAAAGATCAGCTCCATGCTTTGCACTGTCAAAAACATAGGAGGTGGTCTGGTAAATAGGTACCGCACGTGACTTTGTCACCGGATCGGGGCGTTGGCCCGCATGGACCTGAAGAGTCTCAAACCTGAATTGCTGCGTTGTCTCGCTCATTGATCACAATGGTTGAAAAATGCAGCTATCGTTCCCTGAAAGCAGAGAAACAACCCTTGAAAACAAAGGGTTTAAACGGAAAATGTCTGAAGAAAGGTATGAACCTGCAGAAAGGCATGCATACCATCATCATTCCCGGTAATTACTCCGGGATGGAATTGGCACCACTCATCGTGTAATGACGGTTGCCAAGGCTTCTCAGGGCCAGTCCCTCCACCTTTCTGGATGATAGCTTAAAAACTTGAAAAGAACATTTAGTTCAGTTAATCTACAACAGGGAATAGTATTTTACAAACAGCCTGAAGAGGGCAATGCACTTAAATTGTTTTTATTATTATCCATGATCACAGCAAGAGAACTGGCACTGAACGTCCTTAAGGCACTTGATACCGAACAGAAAAGATCAGATCAGCTGCTGCACCGACTGCTGCAGCACACAACCCTTAACCGCATCGACCGGGCACTGACGACAGGGCTAGTGAATGGTGTCCTCCGATACCGCCTTCAGCTTGACTTTATCATTGCACGTTTCTACCACCACAAGCTTGAAAAAGCTGCCCCGGTAATGAGAAACATACTCCGCCTCGGAGTTTATCAGATTCTTTTTTTCGACAAAGTCCCCGATTGGGCAGCTGTAAACGAATGCGTCAAGCTTGCCCGAAAATATAAGGGCGATAGAATGTCGAAACTTGTCAACGGTGTTTTAAGAAAGATTACTCCGGAGAGTGTAACTCTTGAAAAGTGGCTGGAGGACAAAAGCCCGGTGGAGCAGCTTGCTGTAACATACTCCCACCCACAGTGGATGGTAGAGCGATGGCTGGGTACATACGGAAAAGAGCAAACCGAGGCGATTCTCTCTTATAATAACCAGTTTCCGCTTTTCGGATTCAGGATTAATCGGCTCAGAACATCCATCAGGGAGTTTTTTTCAGACCCGCATCTTGTAAGTGTACCATATGAGGAGTGCGGCATTGAGAACTTTTTTCTTTCAAAAGAGTTCAACAGCTTTGAGCCTGCTGTGACTGAAGGATTCTGCACTGTACAGAACCCTACTCAGGCACTTGCCTGCCTGCTGCTGAATCCCGCCCCCGGAAGCATTGTACTCGACCTCTGTGCTGCACCTGGTGGAAAATCTACCTTTATGGCTGAAATAATGCAGAATAGCGGAGAGATCACCGCAGTTGACCTGTACGAACAGAAACTACTGAAGACAAAAAGTCATTCCAATGCTCTTGGTATTACGATCATTACCACTGTTACAGCTGACGCTCTTACCTATACACCCGAAAAAAGACCTGACAGCATCCTGCTTGATGTACCCTGCACGGGGAGTGGTGTGCTTGGCCGGCGCGCTGAACTGCGCTGGAAACTGACTCCCGCGACCTTGCAGGAGCTCAAGACGCTGCAGGCGAGATTGCTTGACCATGCGGCAGAGCTGCTTGACAAGGACGGCATTCTGGTCTATGCCACCTGCTCCATCGAACCTGAAGAGAACACCCTGCAGATAGAGGCATTTCTTCAAAGACATCCTGATTTTATTGTAGAACCCGCAAGTGAGAACCTGCCTGAAGCATTTCTGCCGGGCAAGAAGGGTAATAGCGCTATCCTCACCCTGCCCGGCAGGCATCCGGGTTTTGACGGCGGATTCTGCCAGAGATTACGCAAAACCAAAGAGTTCACTGATGCACACCCTGCATAGCCTGTTCAGAAGCGCTCTTGAGAATTTTGTGAACTATATGCTCATAGAACGCAACTTTGCACGGAATACAAGAGAGGCTTACATCAACGATCTCAAACGTTACCTGTTTTTCATGCAGGAGTGCGCCGGACAGATAGGATTCATAACGCCCCATCAGATCGAGCAGTTTATCGGTGAGCTTCATGCAACCGGACTGGAGACAAGCTCAATGGCCCGAAACATCTCTGTAATACGATCATTTCACAAATTTCTGATGATCGAGCATGCTGTTGATAAAAATCCGTCGGAAAACCTTCATCTGCCCAAACAGTCCAGATATCTCCCAACTGTTTTGACAATCGATGAAACCATGCGTCTGCTTGAAGTACCGCTTGCCACTACCCCGCAGAGCAAATATTGTACAAGAGACAGGGCTTTGCTTGAAATGCTTTACGCTACAGGAATAAGGGTAAGCGAGCTCGTTAACCTTCAGCAGCAGAGCCTTTATCTGGAAGCCGGTTTTGTAAGGGTCTTCGGAAAGGGATCGAAAGAGAGGCTTGTGCCGGTCGGCAGCTCGGCCATTACGTGGATCAACCAATACCGGGCAGGGCTTCGTCTTTCGCTTGTGAAACGCGACTCCGATGACTATCTCTTTCTTAATTCGAGAGGAAAAAAACTATCAAGAATGGCGATCTACAACATGGTACAGCACTATGCGCAACTCGCAGAAATTGAAAAAAATATCAGTCCGCATACCTTTCGCCATACCTTCGCGACCCATCTTCTGGAAGGCGGGGCCGACCTGCGCGCTGTACAGGAAATGCTTGGGCACAGTTCAATTGTCACTACCCAGATCTACACGCATATCGACCGCTCCTTTATCAAAGAGGTACATAAAACCTTTCATCCGAGGGGATGAGAAAACTTTTTTTGTTCAGTATCCTTTTGTTTCAAGAATAAGCCTTTTCTTATCGTGGCTTTCCATTTCTATTCTGAAGGCTGCAAGGTTCATATTCACATCAAGAAAGAAAAAGAGCAAAGAACAGCTCAAACAGAGCATACTGCCGATAAATACAGCCGACAAAACCATAGGCAGATCAATATTGACCAGAGCGCTGAGAAACAGCATTATAATCAGCACTGACGCGCCAAAACATGTCATACAGGCCAGCAGAATGGCAACTCGGATATAACGAGCACGTTTCCAGAGAATAGCCACCTCTTTGTTTATCCGGAGAACATACGACTCAGGATTGGACTCCAGATCATCAAGCAGTGATCTTGACCGGTCAATAATACGACCCAGCCTGTTGGTCATGGTAAGAAGAAGAAGACCAAGACCGGAAATAAGAATCATCGGTCCAATGGAGGTCTGAAGAATAGGGACAAGCTCCCTGAATGAAGTAACTGACATAGTATCTTTGTTAATAACATAAAAAAAACAATCATAATCATCTATACTGCCCTGCAATTGACAAGCAACACCTGTAAGACACGGTCAAAATAGTAATTAATCCAACACACGCAACCACTGAACTGCGGTTTTGCAAAAGAGTGACAACCCGATAACTGACAGATAAATTTATTATCCAAATGTGATAACATCTCCTGCTGCAGGAATTGTTGCCTTTAGATGTAAACGCTCCTCAAGAGCATCCCGGAAAATTTTTTTAACCGGCTCATCGCCATGAACAACAAATATTTCCGGATTATTGACAAATCCTCCTGTCCAACGAAGCAGATCATTCTGATCAGCATGCGCAGATAAACCTCCAATGGTATGAAGAGCTGTCTTGACCTGATAATTTCTGCCATGAATAACAACCACACTGTCTCCGTCAACAAGAGAACGTCCAAGAGTTCCTTCCGCCTGAAAACCTGTCATGATCAAAGAACATTCCGGACGTTCTATATTGTGCTTCAGATGGTGCAGAATCCGACCTCCATTGCACATTCCACTTCCGGCAATGATAATCGCACCACTTTTTATTGCATTGATAGCTTTAGACTGCTCCGGTTTTGGAGTAAAATGGAGGTTCTTCAAATGAGGCATGATGCTTTTGTCATTACGAAACGCAACCGCCTCCTCATCATACAACTCCGGATAGTCCCAATAGATGGTGCTGGCTTCTATTGCCATAGGACTATCAAGAAAAACCTGCCACTGGTCGAGTCCCCACTCTTCATAATACTGACCGAAAAGGTAGAGCAGCTCCTGACTTCTTCCAATTGCAAAAGCAGGAATAAGAATATTCCCCTTTCCAGCACTCGATGAACGGATAATCTCTCCTATTTCAGCAATGGTAAGCTGCAGTTCCCGGTGAAGTCGGTCGCCATAGGTGCTCTCAAGAATAACAGCATCGGCCTCTTCAATAGTTTCGGGATCGTTCAGGATAGGACCGCCATACTGTCCGACGTCGCCACTGAAAACCAGTTTCTTTGCAATCCCGCCTTCTTTCAGCCATACTTCAACAAGAGCAGATCCAAGAATATGTCCAGCATCCCGGAAACAAATGGCTATACCCGGAAAAATTTCATGCTTCTCACCGTAAGTGAAACCTGTCATCGTGTCAAGAGCCTGCAACGCATCATCTCGGGTATAGAGTGGTTCGGCATGTTTATCAGCCCGCGTCTCAGGATGCTTTCGACGGTACGCGGCATCACGTTCTCCAAGTGAGGCTGAATCAAGCAACAGTACCTTGCATAGATCAACAGTTGCCGGGGTTGTATAAACAGGGCCATTGAATCCTTGTTTTACCAGTAAGGGCAGTCGTCCCGAGTGATCAATATGCCCATGCGTAAGCACAACAGCATCGATTGAAGCGGGATCAAAAGGAAATGGCAGACGATTGAGCGCTTCATCTTCACGTGTACCCTGGATCAAACCACAGTCCAATAAAACAGTTAAGCTGTTCACTCTAATGATATGAGAAGAACCGGTTACCCGTTCCGTTGCACCGTAGAATTGAAGCTCCATTATTATTGCCCTTATATCCAAAAGTTTACTGATCCCACAACATACCATGGTATTGGGAAAACTGAGTCAATACTTTCAATATACAATATTGCCTAAGCCCATGAAAAGCAGAGGAAGAAATTCCCCGCTCTGATATTTCAGTGAAATTGAACAGACCAGTATGCATCATCTGGCTTGTGCTCTATTTGATACTGTTTATATTCGCTGTAGTAGACAACAGATAGACTGGATTAAAAAATAATCCATGAACATGCAAGGTCACCATAAAAAGGCATCGATCAACAACCTCCTGATTTTTTCAGCTGTTGCAATCTCAGCAGGGTGGATCGGATGGATATTGGATCGCCTTATGGGAGTCTCCCACAATCAAGGACCGGGCCAGCTTCTCTGGCTTGTTATGCCGCTTTTGTCAGTAATGCTTTTGCGGACATTTAAAGGAGACGGCTGGGAGGATTTCGGCTTTCAGATAATGCTGAAAAAGAATGCCAGCTGGTATGCTTTAAGTCTTGTCGTGTTCCCCTTCTGCGCGATATTCACCATTATAATCGGTCTTATAATTGGAGTAACCACAATACCTGAGTATTCACCAGCCATAATAAGACTCTTTCTGAAAGCAGTATTCCTTGGACTCTTCCCCTCTTTTTTCAAAAATGTTTTTGAGGAGTTCGCCTGGCGCGGCTATCTCGCCCCAAGGATCTCCACGCTTGGGATGAACGATCTGGCCGGACACGCTCTTGTAGGTGTGGTATGGGCCGCATGGCATGTTCCATATTACCTCTTTTTTCTGGACAGGGCTTCGTTTACTGCGTATACTTCACTGAGTTTCACAACCTTTTTTCCCATGCTGTTCGCAGGCGTTCTTGCAATGTCGTTTGTGTACGGAGAAATCAGACTTATGACACATTCGGTATGGCCACTGCTCTTGCTCCATACTGTCAGTAACGCCACCGGCAGCCCCCTGCTTCTTAACGGTTTGATCAGAATGGAACCAGGGGCGGAAGTGTTCGTGTCCCCAGCACCGGGTTCAGTTACAAGCATCATGGTATACTGTGCGATCGGTACAGCACTGTACCGGTTCAGAACCTTTCATGAGTGCAAGAAGAATTTTCCGCAGACAGTGTAAATTGTAAAAAAAAGGGAGGTGCAGTAGGGATAAAAAAAGCGGGGACACAATGCCCCGCTAAAACAATAAATGTTCAGTCTTAACTTTTGTATTTCTTTTTGCTGCCTGTAAAGAATGCTGCTTCTTTGCCTGCAGGTTTAAAAGGCTTTTTAAAGCTCTTTTTTATCCCATAAGGTGATGAAGACTGACGCTCCTGTTCATCCATTTTGCTGAGTCTTAGCTGGCGACCGCAAACCCTGACTTTTCTGAGTTCATGAAATACGTTATCCGGCATTCCCTGAGGCAGTTCGACTGTGCTGTATGCGTCGTTGATTGTAATCTGACCCACTGATTCCGGATCGAGACCGACCTCGTTGAGAATAGCGCCAAGAATATTGCCAGCTTTCACGCCATCCTTGCTGCCAACTTCAATTCTATACCTTTCCTTTCCTTCTTCACCATAGGTCTCGTCCTTTTTTCTTCTCTTCACCAGCCCACGGTCTCTGTCTGAGGCGCGATCTCTGTCAAAGCCATCCCGATCATCACGTGACCTTGGTTTTTCAGGCTTGTTTGATAAAAGAAGAGGTGTTTCTCCTTGAACCATCGAGGCAAGTGCTGCCGCTGCTTCAATTGCGGGAACATCATGCTCGTGACAGTACTGCTCGATAAGATTGGTAAAAAATCCAAGATCTTCAGTAGCAATCGTATCGGTAATTTTTTGATTGAATTTTGCCACTCTCTTGTTATTGATGACTTCGGTAGAAGGAAGCTCCATCAATTCTATGCGACTGTGGGTAGCTCTTTCAATAGCGTTAAGCATATTTTTTTCCCTCGGAGAAACAAACAGAATAGCATCGCCAGCACGTCCGGCACGCCCTGTTCGTCCTATACGGTGCACATAAGATTCGGTATCGGATGGAATATCGTAATTAATAACATGGCTGATGCGTTCGACATCGAGTCCGCGTGCTGCCACATCGGTGGCAATAACGATACTCAATGCTCCGTTCTTCAATTGCTCGACGGTTCGTTCACGCTGATTCTGTGCCATATCTCCGTTAAGAGCGGCAGCACCATATCCCCTTGCCTGCAGTTTTTCGGCAAGTTCCAGCGTCATGGTTTTTGTGCGAACAAAAATAAGCATGCCATCAAATGGCTCGACTTCAAGGATTCTTGTAAGAATATCGATTTTGTGGCTACCACCAACAATCCAGTAACGCTGACGAATGGTATCGACAGTGGTGGTTTTTGTCTGAATGGTAACCTCTGCAGGATTATTGAGGTACTTTTGTGCAATACGGCGAATCACCGACGGCATGGTTGCGGAGAAAAGAGCAACCTGCCGACCTTTCGGTGTCTGGTCAAGAATCCATTCGACATCGTCGATAAATCCCATACGAAGCATTTCGTCGGCCTCGTCAAGCACCAGGCACTTCAGCGAAGAGAGATTGAGCGATCCGCGCCGCATATGATCCATGACCCGGCCGGGTGTACCAACAACGACATGCACTCCCCGTCTCAGCATGCGAAGCTGGATGCCGTAGTCCTGTCCACCGTAAATAGGAATAACATGGAAACCTTTGAGATATTCGGCATAACGCTGAAATGCCTCGGCAACCTGTATGGCAAGCTCCCGTGTCGGAGCAAGCACAAGTGCCTGAGGTTCAGCTTGTTCAATATTGATATGAGAAAGTATAGGCAGGGCAAAAGCCGCTGTTTTTCCTGTTCCTGTCTGTGCCTGCCCGAGAACATCACGTCCTTCGAGAATAAGAGGAATTGTCTGAGCCTGAATCGGGGTGGGGTTTTCATACCCAACCTCTTCAAGAGCTCTCATAATGGGTTCTAAAAGCTGAAGGCTACGAAAATCCTGCGGCAATAATTGCTGTTCTTTCATTGTGTATTCCTGATTCCAGATCATTGAGAAAAAAAGCCTCGTTTGAGGCGGGAGTGGCAGCAATGCAGGAAAGAAAAAAATGAAGAAGAGTTCTCATCAACCGAAAACATCCGGGCAACTTCAGAAAATACCGAGCGCCATCGTTTCGTCACAAACGCAGGGAAATTCATGATCTATCCCTGTGTCCTTTCTTAGCATATTCACCACGCATTTAAAACGTCAGCATAGTACGATTTTTTTTTGTCAAAGACGAATTTATTATGGGATAAGAAAAATGCAAGCCCGGAGAACAAGAGGAATAATGTTCATGTCGAAGGTGACAAAAGAAATAACGCTCAATTGATATTGAATGTATTGTGTTTTTTTCGATTCAGATATGCGTTGACAAAGAGTCAGCAAATGACTTTTTTATTACCTTGATGCTATTTATCGATGTCAAGAGCAAGAAAATTTTTCTGATGCATAGTCTTCCCCTCTTTTTTTACACCCTGTTTTGTCCGTTCATTATGGGTGCAGCAAGACTTTTAAGCCCCCTGCACCCGAAACTGCGAACTTTTTTCCAAGTACGTCAACGAGTTTTCGAGGAACTTGAAAAAAAAATAGCACCTATTCCATCTTCTGCTGTAAGGGTATGGATACATGCAGCCTCCGTCGGAGAATTCGAGCAGGCTCGCCCAATAATTGCCGCTCTGAAAAAGAAGCGGCCGGACATTACCTTTTTTGTCTCCTTTCTTTCTGATTCCGGCTACAATGCGAGAAAAAACTTCACCGATGCATCCGCAGTGTTTTACCTCCCGATTGACACGCAAACGAATGCAAAGAAACTGGTCTCGCTGCTCAAACCGGATGTTCTGCTTCTCATGCGCTACGACTTCTGGCCAAACCATCTCCTGGAAGCAAAAAAATATGGAACAAAACTTATACTGGCGGCTGCAGTACTCCAAAAAAATGCTCCATATTTCAAACCGGTCGTTAAAAATTTTTACCGGAGCATTTTTCACCTGTTCGATAAGATTTATACCGTTTCATCAAATGATACTCTTGCTTTCAGGAAGACATTTTTCTGCCAGCAAACAGAAACCGCAGGCGACCCACGGTTTGACCAGGTCTTTATACGAAGTAAAAACACTGCAGGAGTTGATCACATCAAACCGTTCTTTGACCACAAAACAGTACTGGTAGCTGGAAGTGTGTGGGAAAAGGATATTGATCTCCTGCTTACAGCGTGGCAGAAGCTTAAAAAGCGACCATCACTTATTCTTGTTCCTCATGAAGTACATCCGGAAAAAATGGCAAACCTATACCGTGATCTTCAAAACCGTTCTTTTGGGTTTGTGAAGGTTTCATCAATGGACAGAACATTCACTCCTGACAGTGAAATTCTCGTCATTGACCAGACCGGTTATCTTGTTGAGCTTTATTCAATCGCATCGATGGCTTACGTTGGCGGAGGATTCGGAGTGAATGTCCATAACACACTTGAACCAGGTATTTACGGTATTCCTGTAGTTTTCGGCCCAAACTATCACAATTCGCCTGAAGCAGAAGGTCTTGTTGCAGCAGGCGGGGCTATGGTCATCCATGATGAGGCAACTCTGACAGCGGCATTGCAAACTCTTATAACCAATGCCACTGAAAGAAACAGGAGAGGAAAAACAGCTGAAACTTTCGTCAAAGAAAGAACCGGTGCCACAACAAAAATAGCAGACAGTATTATGAGCCTGCTTAAATGAGAACAACTCAGGGAACCAAAGTATCTTTAACTGTCTTAACTGGTTCAATTTTTGGAACTTGAACTGGGCGTTTACGATACCTCTTTGACCAGCCCTGTATAGTATAGGCTTTAAAAGTCTGCGTAGCTACAACAACACCTGTGATTTTCACATGTTTTCCAGGAACTAGCCGAGTACCGGGGCGCACCTCGGTATTGCTCATATCAATCTGCCATATATTTTTGTTAAAGTCTTTTATAATAAGACGATTTTTATCTTTTAGGTACTGAATAACTTTACCTCCGAGCAAACCTTTTTCTGCATGCGTCCAGCGGTGTTCATTGGCGTAGACCAGCTTGTTATACACATGAACATTTTCAATAAGATAACGGTGGATAACCTTGCCTACATCGATCGTGTTCAATCCGACACTTAGTAAAAGACTTGCAAGAAGAGCACCTGCAATAACTTTTGTTGTAGCATACCGATAGCCTGTTTTAGTATGCCTGAATCCAAAATAGGCAACAAGGGTGAACAGCGCAAGAGTTGCCAGCCATATATAGGGAATGCTTGCCACAATTTCGGCAATCATGGGTCGCTCTGCTAAAAACAAGTGGATGTATTCATGATCTTCAATAAAATCGTTATCAATGAACACATAAATAGCTGTTGCCATCGCAATACTCCCTGTTAAGACAGAGATTGCTGCAAGCAGCCAAAAACCAAATCGCTGAAGAACAAAGTGCCACCTCGGAATAGGCACTGCTTTTCTTTTTTCGATTTCATCCAGAATGGATTTTGATCTGTCCTTAAGCATAATCATAATATCTAACTCTCTTCTAAATAACTTTTTATCTTTTTCTTTGCACGATTAATCATTGTAGCAACAGTTCCTTCCGGTATCTGTAAAATATCTGATATTTCTTCGTACCGCTTTTCTTCAAAGAATTTCAAGACAATGATTTCACGACTCTTTGGATCAAGGCGCTCAACTGCCGTTTGTATTTCCGCTGCTGAATGCTTTTGACCATCCTGATCTGTCAGTTCCAAATCATCAGCCACTTTATCAAAAAGAAATAAATCTCCCTCTCTCTCTAATACAATCGGGCCATTCTTTTCCTTTCGAAATGAGCTGATTATTTCATTATGTGCGATTCTGTAGATCCATGACGAAAACTGAAGTGAATGATCGTAATCATTGAGATGAACGTAGGTTTTGATGAAAATCTCCTGCAGCAAATCCTGCGCTGTACTGGTATTCCTGCATCCCAAACGGGTTATATATCGTAAAAGTGGTGCTTCATAGCGACGAACGATTTTGGCAAACGCCTGTTTATTTGCAAGCGTCTGGGTAACCAGATCCTGATCGGTGTATTGCTGCTGTTCTTTATGTCGTGAAGTATCGGCCATATCCTGTTGAAAGTGCCTGAATTTCAGTGTTTCAATCTTTAGTTAAATAGCTATAGCCAGATGAAGTGCCTTATTATGTGAAGATGATGGTTTATTCTGTGAGGAGCTGCATTGTTAATCTAATCGAGGCTTGACTCCCTTGATATCATGAAAAGACACAACACCAAGCATGTAATCGTTTTCATCAGTTATCGGTATAGCCCGGAAAGAGTAACGGAAAAACATATCTACCGCATCCTGCAGGGTATCATCCGGATTAAGGGATATAATACTGTCTGTCATAATCTCGCCAAGTGTCTTCTCCGGTTCAGCTGCAATCAGTTCCCTGAGATCGACAACACCTTGCAAGATATTCTCTTCATTGACAACATAGACATACATGATGACATCCATATCACCGGCTACTTCACGATAATTGTTAATGACATCCCTGACCACAGTGGCAGGTGATCGTTTGATAACCTGCTGCGTGGAATAAAGCATGATGTTTTCATCGTGCTGATCAATAATCTGCTGTACCCTCTGTTTGTTTTCACTGTCCACAAACTCGATAATTTCATCGGCTTCCGATGCGGGCAGCACCGAAAGAATATCAGCAACCTGAGCAGGACTCATTTCATTGATTAATCCGGCAGCACGCTCTTTTTCCATTGAGCGGATAAGTTCACGCTGCACTCTCGGCTCAACTTCTTCCAAGGTATCAGATGCCAATTCCGGTTCGATTTGATTGAATACTGCCATACGCTGACTGCCCTCAAGCTCCTCGAGAATATCAGCCAGATCTACAGGATGGATGTCGTTGATATTTTCCTTGAGTACATTGAGCTTGACATTGCCATCAAAGCTACCGATTGTATCGGGCAACGGCTGTACATAGAGCCATGAGATACTGGATCCCTCTTTGTATTTTGCTAAATAATTCGCAAGCTTCTTAAAACCCATCCGCCGGAGAATACGAAAACGATTGAAATCTACCTCAGTAACAAAAAGCCGTTCGTTCTGAAACAGAAGCTTGACATCATAGACCACTTCAACCTCGTGGCCATCCATATCAAGGATCTTCTTGTCAAGAATATAGTCTTTCAGGAAAATATGATTATCAAGGGGGTTCAGTTCGTATCCTTCGGTACTGACAATTTCCGATACAATTTCAGTGTTTGAAATCAGGGTGATTTTATCCCATGGAATTAAAAGACGAGGATCACCGTAAGGCTGGTGAACCAGAAGATGGGTAACTTCAGGGATTTTTCCGGCGTTCTCCTGTATAACGAGATCTTTAAGCTTGCCGATTGTGCGCGTTTTCAGATAGATGCGGCGGCCAACAATCTCACTCAAATAAAAATCACGATCAAGTACTGTAACCATTGGTGTTTCCCTTTTATAAAACCTTGATAACAGTGATGAATTTGTAAATCATCAATAGCACAAGTACAAAAAGATAAATCCTGAGTACCGCCAGTGAAAAACTGACCCCTTTTGACATTTCGATTTTCGGTTTGGCATAACGCTGGTTGATCTCACGGATCTTGCTGATAAACTGTTTGAGCATCCTCATGATCTGATACCCTCAATTACTTGAAAAGATTAGGGAAAAGCGCACTTATGCCATACAACGTGGACAGTATAATAATTAATACAACGATCATAGTACTGACAATATTCTGCAAAAGGGTATTGGCATACTCCCCCATTGTCTTTTTATCGTTGAGCAGCAAAATCAAAAAAACAAGCGCAGCGGGAAGCAGAGTCACCGCGACAACCTGAACAAAAAGAGTGATGAGCACAAGGGGTGCTCCTGGTATAAGAGGAACAACACCGGCAGTCGCCAGAGTAATAAAAAACGAAATATAGAACCAGGGAGCTTCCTTGACCTTGGTGTTCAGTGAGTGTGCCCATCCGAAGATTTCACCGAACGCCCACGAACTGGCCAGCGAGATACAGATTGCCCCAAGCAATCCGGCATCAAAAAGGCCAATTGCCATGAAAGCACCGATATAGTGATTGGTTTTCATCAGCATTCGGGCAGCTGTTGCGGCATCATCGATTGGCGCACCATGCAGGAGAGTCCCTGTTACAATGACAATGAAAATCGCCACTGCAACCGTGATAATTGAGCCGATAAAGGTATCGAGTTTACCCATTTTAATATCTTTCTCCAGCAAGCCTTTGTCGACAACAGAGCTCTGCTGAAAAAACAGCATCCATGGTGCAATAGTCGTACCGATATTGGCCATAAGCAGAAAAAACAGCTCATTATTAAAGCCACCGGGGAGATTTGGAATCAGCCCCTGACCAACTATGCTGGCAATAGAAGGGTTGACCATGAATGCCGCCGGAATATAAATCAGGTTCAGCAGACAGAATCCCAAAGCAATTTTTTCCCATGTCCAGTATCGTCCATTGAGAACAATAATACCCATGAGCAGCACGACCAGAATTACAGTCAACCAGGCAGGAACTCCGAAAATGCTTAACGCTGCCGTCATGCCGACAAATTCAGTGACCAGCGTCAACCAGTCGACAATCATGAGATCAATCAGAGAAAACCATCCCCAGAAAGCACCGAAACTTTCAAATATTGCCTCGGCATGACCTCGTTTTGTCACAGCGCCAAGCCGAACTGTCATCTCCTGGACATAGTATGCAACTGGAATAAGAAGTAACAGAAACCATATAAGGTGATAACCATATTGAGCACCTGTAGCCGCATAGGTAGTAATGCCTCCAGCATCATTATCAGCAATCATCACTACAAGACCCGGTCCTGCAATAACCAGATAAAGGCGAATCGCTTTCCAGACTTTTTTAAACCGGTAGTAGAGAACGGAAAAGATATCCATATCCGTTGAGTTGGACGTTGACGAAACCCGGCATTGATATTCAGAAGGAAAGGACAGGTATCGAACTAACCAGTGTTCAATTGTCACCGGTCGATCTGGCGCAAATTTACAACTCTATGCTCACTTTACAAAGTCGTTTTAACATTCTCTGAAACAGAGAAACATAAGCACTATACCATAGATGAGGTATTTTTTAATAATCACTTGCAAGCTCCTCATATATTGATCTTTATTAGCAATCCGGATGACTCGACTCACTGCGCAAAGTGATACCCCGCAACACAAATAAAACACTTGATCCAAAAGGAAAAAATTATTCATGCCATTGCCGATTACTTCGAATCCCGCTTTTCTAAAACTCTTGTCTTTCAGAATACTTGTTGTTCTTGCCTACCAGATCATGGCAATCGTGGTTGGCTGGCACATTTACGAACTGACACATGACACGCTTGCTCTTGGCTTGATTGGACTCGCCGAAGTCATACCATACTTTTCCTGTGCACTGTTCGCCGGCCATGCGATAGATCACTATTCAAGACGTCTTTTTGGAGTGCTCGCCTGTCTGATGCTTGTTCTCAATGCACTGACGCTTACAGCAGTATCGACAGGTTGGATTAGCGGCAATCCCTCGTGGTGGATTTACGGTTCCATTGCTGTCGGCGGGGTGGCTCGCGCTTTTATCGGCCCGACGTACAGTGCCATGTTCGCTCTGATTCTACCTCGTCATCAATATGCTCGAGCCTCTGGAATAGGCAGTTCAGTATTTCAACTGGGATTGATTGTCGGACCTGCTCTGGGAGGCATCCTGGTCGGATGGGCAGGCAAAACAGCAGCCTACTGTGTAGCAACCGGTCTATGCCTTGCTGCAGCAATAACTATGCTGTCAATCCGTATCGAGGAGCCTCCCTCAGCGGAAAGCACACCAATCCTCACCAGTATTGCGGGAGGGCTCCGGTTCGTGTTCAGCAACCAGATTATACTTGGTGCACAATCACTGGATATGTTCGCTGTACTTTTTGGAGGTGCAGTTTCAATGTTACCCGCATTCATTCATGATGTCTTTCATTTCGGCCCGGAGGGGCTTGGTGTGCTTCGTGCCGCTCCTGCAATAGGTGGTTTGATGACTGGACTGTTTCTGGCACGCCATCCCATCAATCACCATGCCGGACGTTGGCTATTAGCGACTGTCGCCGGGTTTGGCATCTGTATCATCTTCTTTGCCATTTCAACAAACTTTTGGGTTGCCGGCCTTTGTTTGATGCTCTCTGGAGTTTGTGATGGGGTATCGGTGGTTATGCGTACAACCATCATGCAATTGGTGACACCTGATGTCATGCGCGGCAGGGTTTCAGCAATAAACGGCATCTTTATTGGTTCATCCAATGAGCTGGGTGCTTTTGAATCAGGTTTCGCAGCACGCTTGATGGGACTTGTTCCTTCTGTAATTTTCGGTGGGATAATGACTCTGACCGTCGTTGCCGCAACGACAAAACTTGCACCGAAACTACGCAGACTCGAGCTACACCAACTCTATTGATGCGCCATCTCCACCGGGAATTTTTCCTTACAAAAAAATGTTATTTATTATCCCATTACAGGGATTACAATAAACAGTTAACCCTCTAAAATAAGGAGATGCAGCCATGGCACTGACACTTTACGGAAGAGACCCTTTAAAAATGTTTGAAGACGTCTTTAACGACAAAGTATCACCATTTTTTTCTTCAATGGTGGCTCCGTCCTTCAAGGTTGATATCAGTGAGGATGATTCTGCTATTTTCATTGAAGCCGACATACCCGGGGTACAAAAAGAGGATATCAAAGTGTCGATGGAAGACGATCTGCTGACTATCAGCGCTGAAAGAACCCAGAAGGAGGAGGAAAAGAAAAAAGGTTATCATCGTGTTGAGCGTTCATGGGGTAGCCTTAGCAGAAGTTTTACCGTAGGTGAAAATATTGATGCCGAAAAAATTGAGGCCGCCTATGATAACGGTGTTCTGAAAATCAAGGTGCCTAAAATTGAGCTGAAACCAAAAACGGGCAAGGAAATTACTGTTTCATAGGGCACTTGTTTGAAAAAAGCAAAGCCCTCCGATATAGAGAGGGCTTTGCTTTTTGCTCTAAATCAGAAAATTCCTTTTAATACCCAGTAGGGTTCTCCGTCATGATCTACAAGTTTGAACCTCCCTGTGGCGAGCATATCCTGCATTACAGCGCTTACTTTATCTTTCTCTCCGGGAAAACAATCAGCAATAGCTTTCTGCAGTTCAAGCTGCTGTACCGGATGTCGGGAAACTATGGCTGTTACTGCTTCAAGCATGTCAGGTGCACTGCGAAGATCCATCGTACCTTTGACCGGATGAATAACCGTTGCCACCGTTGAAAGGATAGCGATGGCCTGCTCAATACGCTCCTCAGAAGGAAGACGCACTTCCTGCTCGGGCGCCGGCCGGGTGGGCAGCACAAGGTGCACCATATCAGGATTGATCTCTTTAATGACGGAAGCAAGCTCATGAAGCGCTTCATCGGAGTCGTTGATACCGCCAAGCAGCATCACCTCAATCCAGAGCCGCCCTTTGTATTCCCTGCGAAAAGCTACTAGACCATCAACATGCCGGCGAAAAGTCAATCCTGGTGCAGGACGGTCTATTTGCGTATGCAAAGCTTCCGATCCGGCATTAAGAGAAGGCAGCACGGCATCAGCTGCAAGCAATTCCTCACGCACTTCCGGAAGATAAAAAAGCGATCCGTTGGTAATAACAGCAACAGGTGTGATCGTCAGTTTTTTAACCTCCCCGATAAGCCATCCAATTCCTTTGTAAAGCATGGTCTCACCGGAACCGACAAAGGTTATCCAGTCAAGAGCACTGTTGGCGGCGATAGCCTGACGAATCTCATCAAGAACCTCTTCACGGGGAAAAAATTCCTGCCTGTCGGTGACAAATTTCCTGGTTTTTCCCAACTGGCAATATACACAGTTCCATGAGCAGCTTTTAGGGGGAAGCAGGTCAACTCCAAGTGACTGGCCAAGTCGTTTGGAAGAAACAGGACCAAAAGTGTATTTCATAATTTCATTGGCGTTTTCGCGGGTCAATCAGAGTTTGCGGGCAAGGGCAAGTTCAGCCATCTTTGCCTCGCTTTCAGCCTCAAACGCCTCTTTTGAAATGTGCGGCAGCACAAGGCTGGCAATGGTGAATGCAATAATTTCAATAGAAAAAATTGCGACATAAGCCCAGACATACTGGCCTGAGAGATGGTAGACCGTATCAATAATAATGCCTGCTCCCAGATGACCGATAAAAATTGCAAGGCTTTGCGCTGTACCCCAGAGTCCGATGTAGACACCGCTGCGGCCTGCTGTCATGGACATCATCATGGATATATTGGAAACACTTGAGGCTCCAAGACCGATACCGGTGACGACAAGAGCGATACGAAGAAACTGGACATCACGGATAAAGGCTGCTGCAATCAGCAGGCCAAAGCCGACGATACAAAACATATTACCGATGAAAGCACCGCGTTTCTGCCCGATGCGGTTAAGCAGAAAGCCTGTGATGAGCATAAAAATCAACTGGGTACCACCCATGGTTGGTCGAAAAAGTTTGGTGGTTGTACCTACCGGCATACCAAAGACGTGAGCGCCGAAAGGATCCATAACAATTTCGTTGGCAAAAAGCGCAAAAATTGAAATAAAGATATAGGAAGCAAAGAGCAGTGTTTTTGGTGATGAAGAGAGCAGCATGATGGACTGAGAAAAAGAGATTGCATGTTTGCTCTTCCCCTCTTTTACTTCGACATTGCGCTTCTCAATACCAAGAACAGCAAAAAGACCGATACCGAGTGCAATCAGGCCACCGATCTCCGCCACTTTTATCAGGCGCTCCGGAGTAAAAACGTCAAGAAAAGATCCGACAATACGGGTGGAAATAATAGTGGTGAGCACCATCAGGGTCCAGCTCGCTCCGGTAACCTTTCCGATATTCTCCTCCCCGACGGTATCAGCAAGCAGTGCATAGTAGGCTGTTGTAGCTACCTGCAAACCGAAGCCAAACACAAGAAAAATAATGGACAGCTTTAAAAGGCCAATATCCTTTATCATGGCTGGAAGCATCTCTCTTAATGCGACTCCTGCTATTTTAACCTCATAAGCGGCGGCTGGAGCAAGCATGAAAGAAAAAACGCAGCAGAAAAGCCCAAGCAGAATATAGGGAGTACGCTTCAGTCCGAATATCTGTGAACGATCCGAAAGGTTGCCCGCCCATACCTTGACACCGAAAATAGCAAGCAGCTCTTTGAGGCTTATAAGACCGAAAACAATGGTAGCTGAAATACGCAACTCGGTTGTCATAACCCTGTTGAGGGTATCGAGCAGAAAGCCGAGCATGATACCAAAGCCCATCTGAAACAGGGAGAGGCGGACAAGATTGATTCTCTTCATAAATACGACGCTCATGTTTACGGGAATATCAGGTATGCTCAGCACATATTTCTATGCTTTCAGAGGTTACCCTTAAAGCATGGCCGAAATATAATAAAAAAGCGGGATGATCATTGCCGGAGGTTATCCTCTGATTATCAGGAAATCCATGCGGAGGAAATCCTTGCAGCCAGACCCGTAAGTCTTTGCGAAGAGCGGCTGTTGCCAATGGCCATAGCAAGAGCTTCAGGATCGCCGATGATCATCACCAGCTTTTTGGCCCTTGTCACTGCCGTATAAATAAGGTTCCTTTCCAAAAGCGAATAGTGCTGCATGGAAAGTGGTATCACCACTGCCGGATATTCCGAACCCTGACTTTTATGGATAGTAATGGCATAGGCCAGAGCAATTTCATCAAGCTCGCCGAACTCATACATGACCTCTCTATCGTCATACAGAACACAAAGAGAACTCTCTTCCTCATTCACTGTTACAATACGCCCTATATCACCGTTAAAAACCTCCTTATCGTAGTCATTCACCATCTGTATGACCTTATCCCCTTCTGCATAGACAGTCCCATAGCGTTCAATTTTTCGTACGGCATGATGGTTCAATGTTAACTGCAGAAGGGTATTGAGAGCCTTTGTACCAAGCGGCCCCTTGTTCATTGGAGTCAGCACCTGAATATCATTAAGGGGATCCAGTCCGAAGCGTTCAGGAATTCGATTACCGACCACCCGGAGAAGGCTGTGATAAATATTTTCCGTACTCGAAGATGGAACGACATAAAAATCGGAAAGCTCTTTTCCGACGAACTGGATCGGCAACTCTCCACTATTGATTCTGTGGGCATTAACAATAATCTTAGAGGTTTCGGCCTGACGAAATATCTCTGTCAATCGAACAACAGGCAGTACTCCGGACTGAATCATATCCGCAAGCACAAAACCCGGACCAACCGGAGGGAGCTGGTCGACGTCACCGGCAAACATGAGAGCGGAACGATCTGAAATGGCTGCCAGCAGACGGTTCATCAGCACAATATCAATCATGGAAGCTTCGTCGACAATAACAACATCAGCCTCAAGCGGATATGAAGAGCTCCGTTTAAAGTCACGGGCATAGGGATCGAATTCGAGAAGCCGATGTATGGTTTTCGCTTCCCTGCCTGTAGATTCAGAAAGACGTTTGGCCGCCCTTCCTGTTGGAGCGCAGAGAAGAATTTTCAGCTTCCATGTACCAAGAATAATGAGAATAGTGTTGATGATAGTGGTTTTACCAACACCAGGACCACCGGTAATGATGATCAATTTATTTAAGAGTGCCAGCGACACAGCGCTTCGTTGGGATTCCGACAGTTCAATATCTGATTTTTTTTCTGCCGCCATAATAGCCTCTGCCGGATTAACCGCCCGCCAGGGAAGCATGCCCCGCATGATTCTGCATATACTGCTGGCAACCCCCGTCTCTGCACGGAACAGCGCTTTAAGATAAAAACTCCGCTCGCCCTGATTCTCAACAACAACCAGAGTACCTAAGGAGAGTTCAACATCGATAGCCTCTTCAAGAACCGGCGACGGAATATGCAGGAGCCTGCTGGAAGCTTCAAGCAGCATTTGTTCAGGTACCCGGCAGTGCCCCTCCGATGAGAGCTCCTGAAGCACATAAGCGATACCAGCCCGAGCCCTAAGCGGAGAATCAGAAGCTATCCCGATATTCCGGGCAATCTGATCGGCTGTTTTAAATCCAATTCCCGGTATATCAAGCGTCAAGCGATACGGATTAGCTCGAACCATAGAGAGAGCCTCAGCACCATAAACGCGGTAGATCCGTACCGCCCGTGCAGTACCAACCCCGTGAGACTGAAGAAAGACAATAATCTCCTTGACACTTTTCTGCTCCGCCCATGCAGCTGAAATCTGCTGCATACGCTTTCTTCCGATCCCGGGAAGCTCAAGCAGTTTTTCAGGTTCATCCTCGATAATGCTGAAAACCTCCATACCATAAGCACTGATAAGCACCTTAGCCAAATGGGGGCCAACACCTTTCACCATTCCAGAAGAGAGATATTTGCTTAACCCATCAAGAGTATCGGGAGATATGACTGCAAGATGGCTTGCCTTGAACTGCAGACCCCAGGTTTTATCGTTATGCCAGAGACCGACTGCTTCAACATGCTGGCCAGTATTAACAGCTGCAATACACCCTACAACCGTCACAGGATCCCGCTCACCTTTAACAACAAGACGCAATACGCTGAAGCCTGACGATTCGCTGAAATAACTTATGGTTGCAACAATACCAGTAATACGTTCCTCACCGGCAACGATGGGCGGACTGTCACTCATCAGTCATACTGATGGATTCATTGGAGATCGGAGTTTCGGAAATGTCATGTTGCATTCAGCAATATGCAAAAAAGGGATTGAACTGCCCTCGCAGTGAACCTATGTCATGAAAAAGTTACAATGAAAAATTATCCTCAACACCAAGAGTGCTGCTCACCTGCAAAGACCAGGGCAAGTTATCGGTAAATCATAAAAGTTTACGGTTCCAGAAACACAATATCATCAGGAAGATCACTTAACCTGACGCCGCCCTCCGCAGTGACAACAAAGGTATTTTCGATGCCAATGACCCCTTTGCCCGGAATGACAAACTTTGGCTCGACGGCAATAACCTGGTTGGCCTGCAAAAGCATTGAAAACCCTTTTGCCAGTACCGGCAGCTCATCAAGTTCGAGACCTACACCATGCCCGACAAATTTTGCCTGTTCACCCGGCATACCCATAAAATATGAGCCAAGTCCAGCATGTTCAGCCATTGATGCTGCCGAAAGAAAGAGATCTTCACAGATTACCCCCGGTTTCATGGCCTGACGCACCATCTCCTGAATATCGGTCGCGACATCGAACGCACGCTGCAATTCTTGATCAAGCCTTCCAACAACAAACATGCGGGTCATATCGGCAATGTAACCATTGAAAACTCCAGGATAATCAATAAGAACAGGCTGGTTCACTTGAATTGCATCATAGGATGCTCCATGTGGTGAAGCGCTTGACAACCCCTTTCCTGTTACTGGGCCGTCAAAAAATCCGCCGTTTAATCCTCCAGAGGAAGCAGCGATGCCATAAAACAGCTCCTGGTTAAATGCCCGCATACGTATATATCCCTCATGCCCTGCCTTGCGGAGTCGATATTCAAGTTCGGCAGAGAGATCAAGCTCGCGCATACCCGCTTTCAGAAAGTGCGGCACCTCGGCAAGGACTGAAGCAAGCTTGTCTGCGCTCAGGCGGAGCTGCTCAAGTTCAAAAGGTGACTTGACTGAGCGGAGTTCACGCAGTACCATGGAGATATCCACAAAGTGATGGCCCGGCAGCGCCCGAGTGTAATAGGTGTGCTGCTGAACCGGAACAGCGTCAAACGTCATGCCGATGCAGGAGTGATCTTCACTGAAAACGGCGGCAAACTCCTTGCTTGAAGGAAAGGAACGAATATCAGCAATCGGACTCTCCTCTCTTGCCCGCGAAAGGCTTTTTCGAACAAGCAAGATCGGCTGACCATCCGCAGGTATCCAGAGAACAGCGTTCTGGCGAGTACCGGAGAAATAATAGACATCAATCGGCAGTATAAAAAGGGCTGCCTGGATACCCTTGCTACGGAGCATTCCCTGCAGCCGCAATATCCGCTCTTGTGATTCAGTTTCTGTCAGCATAGTTTATTATTAACGTCAATTAAGCTTCACTGTTTAGTTTACCTGATTACTCAGAAAAGGTAAAATTTTAATTTCAGGATTTCTGATTATAAAAACCTGACAAACACCCTGTTTGTATAATAGAGTGAATTTCAGTATTGTTTCGTTAAATTCTCACCATGGGGCAGTAAAGATGAACCCCGGCTGTTTAAACATCTTCTATGACCAACCCAACTGACAAGACGTTCTGCCCTGAGCAACGCATTTACGGAATTCCTTCTGAAAAAACCTTTATCAAAGGCACCATTTATCCGATAGAGGTTGGCATGAGAACATTGCAACTCAGCCGGACCTATCTCTGCCGAGGGCAAGAGTTCTCTTCATTTCCTCTTTACGATACCAGCGGTACCTATTCTGATCCCTCAATCATCATTGACCCCGAAAAAGGACTTCCCCCCATACGCGACAATTGGGGCTTTACTCTGAGAGAAACCGCTCCATCAACATTTTCTGCTTATGCTGGATCAACAACTGCCAGAGTGGCACAAAAAGCAAAAGACGGCTTCGGGATCACCCAGATGTACTTTGCCCGCAAAGGGATTGTGACCCCTGAAATGGAGTATGTTGCCATACGGGAAAACCAGCAGCTGGAAGGGTGGATTGCATCGTTTTCAAAAGGCGGCACCAAAAGTGTACCGATAACTCCGGAATTTGTCAGAGACGAAATTGCCAGAGGCAGGGCTATTATTCCGGCAAATATCAATCACCCTGAAGTTGAACCGATGATTATCGGGCGGAATTTCCGTGTTAAAATCAATGCAAATATCGGCAACTCTGCACTTGGCTCATCAATAGAGGAAGAGGTGGAAAAAGCAGTCTGGTCGTGCCGCTGGGGAGCTGATACCGTGATGGATCTCAGTACTGGAACAAATATCCATAAAACCAGAGAGTGGATTTTGAGAAACTCCCCGGTGCCTATCGGAACTGTACCCATCTACCAGGCACTTGAAAAAGCAGGAGGGCAGGCTGAAGACCTCACCTGGGAGCTTTATCGCGACACGCTTCTTGAACAGGCTGAACAGGGCGTCGACTACTTTACCATCCATTCGGGCATCCTGCGGGAGCATCTCCCCTTTGCAGAACAGCGCCTGACCGGCATTGTATCCCGAGGCGGTTCGATTATGGCTAAATGGTGCAAAGCCCACAAGCAGGAGAATTTTCTTTATACTCATTTTGAAGATATCTGCAGAATACTGCAAGCATACGATATAGGGGTGTCGCTCGGTGATGCTCTTCGACCCGGCTCAATAGTCGATGCAAATGACGAAGCGCAATTCGGCGAGCTCAAGGTACTCGGTGAGCTGACTAAAGTTGC
>CAJAJL010000022.1 GCA_903940125.1 uncultured Chlorobiaceae bacterium
CTGTTTGCACGACGCTCTCCAAGTGCCAGATTATACTCATTGGTACCTCTCTCGTCACAATGACCTTCAACAACAACTTTCCTTCCTCCACTTGCCTGTATCCAGTTGGCATTGGTTTTCAATTGTGCAACTGCATCCGAACGAAGCTCTGATTTATCAAAATCGAAAAACACATCACCGAGACCAGGCAGAATAATTTCGGCACGCGGCGGAGGTGGCGGCGGCGGAGCTACAACAACAGGCTGTTCATGACAGCAGGCACCCAGAAAGATCATTCCCGGAACAAACAATGTCCTTAATACCGATGACGGTTTAAGCAGTTTCATTTTTCACCTCGTTTTTTTGTTTTTTCAAAAAATACACATCATCACAAAACCAAAAATGAGTCATATCCACTTATCCTCCAAGTAATCATCATGCCGCTCATATCAATCATTCTATTAATACATATTATATATATAATAAATTCCATAAATATCATTTATCTTTAACAATTATTCGAATTATTATAAAGATTCTTGAGTTATATATATCTATAACGTATGCGGTCTTAGGTGAGTGTTTGAGCTTTTATGAACGAAAAACAATGAAACAACAATGAAAAAGATTTATTCACTACTTGCTGCAGCTTTGGTAACGGGATTCTGCGCAGCTCCTGCATCAGCCGGACAGACCTATATCAGCGGGAATGTCGGTAGTTCCTGGATGAACGATACCAAGGATGGTGCTTTAAAATTTGGAATGAATAACGGCATTACTGCGCTTGGAGCAATTGGGATGAGGGAGAATTGCTACCGTTTTGAAGGTGAGCTGGGCTATCAGAAAAATGCTGTCGACAATGTGTATAGTTCGTATGGCACCTCTAATTACCGCGGGAATATCGAGGTGTGGTCTGTTTTAGCTAACGGCTACTATGACATCTATACCGGCGGAGGCGTCCAGCCCTATCTTACGGCAGGTGTAGGCGCTGCGCGGGTTCAATTTGAGGATTTTGCCTTTCCAAGCACACCTGTCGGACATGGATGGGCAGAACATGACAGTGTTTTTGCTTACCAGTTTGGAGCCGGTTTAGCGATTCCTATCACTTCCGGAGTAAAGCTTGATGCCCGCTATCGCTATTTCTCAACAGCGGAATTCTCGTTGAATAATGGCTACCAGAGTCGCCTTGCAAGCAACAGTGTTTTGATTGGCCTGAAATTCGGACTTTAAGACTGTATTCTGATAACAGAACAAATAAACAGGGAGGCTTTTATGAAGATTCATTCGTTACTACTTGCATTGCTTATAGCACTTGCGGGTTGTTCAGCTTCAGTTCACGGTGATGTACAAGGAAGAAACACCCCAACAAACGCAAAAAGCGGGATAAACATTGTCAGTAATACTGGGACAGCCCAAACGGGTGTTTCCGTAAACAGATGATGGAAAGCACGGTTTATAGAGCTTATAGAGCCGTACTAATACGTTAACAACACAACATAACAGGAGGGAATAATGAAAAAAAACATATTGATAGCCTTAGGAATTACGGGATTGCTTTTTTGCGCTCCACTTGCCGATGTACAAGCTGCTCATGTCGGTGCAGGGGTAAGTATTCGCATAGGGAATAAACATCACCACCATAACCGTCGCCATTGGCATAAAAAACGGTATCGGCATTCGGGATTGTCAATAACAACTGCTGTGATGAAACAGGTATAGATCCAGTTAGTTAATTATTTGGTACCTGCCATTAACAGAGAGAGTTGTCAATAATATCAACTCTCTCTGTTTCTGTTTGTTCCTGTCAGGCAGTATATTTGACACCATACCATTCCTAACCCTCCACTCCAGCCTTTTGCTATTAACAGACTTTCAAAGCTTCTACGAGGTCTGAAAAAAAACTCAACCACAGATAAGAGAACCACACGCATTCGGAACTTTATAAGTGAATATCCTGTCTAACTATCTATATATCAACAAGGTATACGACTCAAGAAATTATTCTGCGTAATCTATAAACACAGGTACATCCGATAACCTATTTTTTTATATGCAAGTAGACGAAAATACGCGCTATGGTGCAGCATGCTAAATCCTTTTCACTTAAAACGCTTTTCAGTTTCCTTGGTCCAGGGTTTCTTGTTACAGTAGGGTTTATTGATCCCGGTAACTGGGCAACAAATATTGAAGGGGGTTCCCGGTTCGGCTACGAACTGCTTTGGGTGGTCACCCTTGGAGCGATTATGCTAATCCTCATCCAGCACATGGCGGCAAAGCTTGGTATCGCCACAGGAAAATCATTGGCAGTGAATATTTGCGAATATTTTCCGAAACCGGTAGCGGCATTTCTTGGATGCAGTGTCGTGCTAGCGTGCATTGCAACCGATGTCGCTGAGCTATTGGGTGGCGGCATAGGATTTACCCTGCTTTTTGGTTTTCCACTCTGGCTTGGTGTTATTCTGACGCTTGTTCTTGAGGTATTCCTGATAATCAGCCAGCGCTACCATAGAATCGAAAAGATCATTGTCGGATTTCTGGGAATTATTACCCTGTGCTACATCGTTGAGCTTCTGATAGTCAGTCCTGACTGGAGTGTGATAGCTCCAAAGCTTATTGTACCAACTGTAGAGAAAAAAAGCATCTATATAGCACTCGCTATTCTTGGCGCATTGGTGATGCCTCATAACATCTTTCTGCATTCAAATATTATTCACAGCCGTGAGTTGGGAATTTCGGAAGAAGAAAAGAGGGAACAGCTTCGATATGAAAAAATTGATACCCTCTTTGCCATGATTCTCGGATGGATTGTGAATTCAGCCATGATCATTGTTGCTGCAACAGTTTTTTTTCGTCATCATATTCCGGTAACCACCATTGAACAGGCATCAGTAACCCTGACACCTCTCGTCGGTCAGTTTGCCGGTCTTCTTTTTGCCGTTGCCCTTGTTTTTTCGGGTATCAGCTCTTCCATCACGGTATCAATGGCGGAAGCTAATATTATAACCGGGTTTCTTGGCAAACCCGAAGATCCCGGAACTTTACTTTACAGGCTTGCGGTTTTTGTTACAGCCATTCCGGCAGTGCTGATCATTCTGGCAAGTGTCGACACTTTTCGCGTTCTCATTCTTAGCCAGGTGATCCTGAGTATACAGCTTCCCTTCACGTTGATCCCGCTTCTTATCCTGTGTCGTAATGCTCAGGTTATGGGCAGTTTCAGAAGTCGCAACATCGAGTTTGCCGCTGCATCGATAATTTCAGCCATTGTTATCGGCCTCAACATCTATTTTTTTTATACAACAATCACCGGAGGAAACTGATATGCCGGTATACAGAGAAATTCTCGTTGCAATAGACTGCTCAGAGGTCGATGAAGTCATTCTTAATCACGCAGCAGCCCTTGCGCATAAGCTTGATGCCACCCTGCATCTGCTCCATGTCGTTCACTCCCATACCCTTGATCAGGATCGTTACCTGCGCCACCGCTCTCAAACCATTCTGGAGGGTTACCGTATCAAGCTTCAGGCAGAGGGCATTGCTGTAAATATTCTGATCAGGAGCGGAGAACCTGAAACTGAAATTCTTAATGAAATTGAAGAGCATCCTTATGATCTCTTTGCAATGGCAACCCATGGCCACCGTTTGCCCGGAAGAATAATGTTCGGAAGCGTATCACGGATGCTTCGCGAAAAAATCCCTATTCCTCTGCTTCTTGTCAAACCTGAACATTGATCACTGCCCATCTTGGGTAACATGTATCTTTTTCACCCGCCAATCTGGAGCATCTGATCTGTAATTTCAGTAAACGTCACATCATGGCTTATAAGGAAGAGTTGATCGTACCAGTGTTCGGCAACTTCTTCACGGCCAACGTCAATTGATCGGAATGCGAGGGCCAGATTTTCACGACGAGATGCGTCAAGATTTGAGGTTGGCTCATCAAAAAATGCCAACCTCGCCCCGACTGTCTGCAGAAGCGCAAGACGCAGGGCAACAACAGCGCTCATGGTCTGCCCGCCCGAAAGCTGGTCATCACTGCGTTCCCTCAGGGTTCCATCAGCTATATCCCGCAAAATGATCTGATAATTATCTCCCCAGCAAAGTTCTTCATCAGACTCGGCGATCGAGCGGTAAATCCGGTCAGCTCTCATGCTTATCTCCTCCCTGAATCGTTCTGAAAGTTCTGCCGATACATTTTTGAATACCTGGTTGCGCAAAAATTTTACCAATCGTTCCTTTTCCTCAAGGGAAAGAATCTTTTTCTGTTTTTCGGCCACCGCTGTTCTGATCCGTTTCAGCTCTTCGATCTCTTTATCAAGCCTCTCGATGGTTCTGCCCATATCCACAATCTGCTGGCGCCTGCGTGCCACATCAGAAAGAGCAGCATCCTTTTCCTTCCGCACTTCCTCATGCATTGATTGTTGATAGTTTTCAAGGCAACCCTGCCGTCTGAAGTTTATCTCGACCAGATCCTTTTTTAAGCTTTCAAGAATATTCGACCAGTTGACCAATGTCTGTCGGCGATGGCCCAGATCATCAGCCACCAGCAGGTTAGCCGAATAAGCATCACGTGAAGCCTGAAAACTCTTTTTATCAGCCTCAGTCTTGCTGACTTCCTCGTCCAGACTTGCATAGAGCATGATCTCAGCTTTTCGATTCTTCACCAACGCCATAGCATCAGACACCTCCCTTTTCAGCAGCTCAAGTGTTTCGTTTCGCCGGTTGTTTGTTTGACACCGTCCTTCAAGGGCAATAATCAGCTTATCGAGTTCCTGTATGCGAACCTTGTCGGCATGCCACTCCCGCTCCGCATCTTCAGATGCCTTAACCTTACGGTCAACATCACCGATATGACCATCGAGCTGAACTATCAACCGTTCAAGATCACCTCTTTTTATTGAAAAATGATCCTGAGGCTTTGTTCCTGCGAGATTCCTGCATTGCTCCTGAAAAAACGGACAGGTACCTTCGGAAAGCTTATGCTGGCCTTCTGAAAGAGCGTCTAATCGACCTGCCAAACCGGAACGCTCTGCTTTGAGACGCTCAGATTCAAGCCGAAGCTCCTTAAGCGATTTATTATTCTCAACCGGATTACACTTCTCAAGAAGTTCTGTACGGGTTGCTCTGAATCGGGTCTCCTCATCGTGCAGATCTTTGTCAACCTTAAGGATATCTGCCTGCTCATGTGCAAGATTCTGGGAGAGTCGCTGGGCTGTCTTTTCCAGACTGGCAATCTCCTGATCAAGTCTCCGTCGGATTTTTTCTTTTTCCCGAAGCTCACTGAGTTTTTGTTCAGCCTTTTCGAAAGCTTCTTTCTCCACTCTGGCTGCAATGACTATACTTTCAGCTTTTTCAGCAGCCTCCACCAGCAGTTTCTGGCTGGCTATTTTATCGACCCCATCCGTAATTCTGCTTTGCAGCTTTTCTATATCCCGGGAAAGATTGTCGATAGCTATTTTTTTACTGTCAAGCTCAGCCAAAGTTGCTTGCAACGTCTTGAAATGCAACTCTTTATCAGTCAACTCGTATTGCCTGTCACTCAAATCTTTTCTGACGACTGCACACTCACTTTCCTTCACCGGCAGCATTGTTAACTGCTGCTCAAGCATATCTGCCTCAGCTTTGACAAGTTTGATTTTTGCCTGCACATCTCTCGAAAGAGTCGCTGTTGCCTTGAAAGTCCTGCGCCAGGTGTCGATGCCAAGTATCTCGTCAAAAGCCTCCTGACGCTTTGCAGTCTGGCGTATAATAAATGGTCCAAGAAATTCGTTCTGGAAAGGACCTATAACCAGCTTGAACTGCTCAGAGAGCGGACGGCTCCTGGAGAGTCCGAGCAGTCCCGTAATCCTGGCTGCGGTCTCCTCAATCCGCGCATGCTCTTCAACCTCAAAATTCTCCCCTCTTTTCCGGGCCAGCAGCCATTTGGAAGAGTTACCGACCGTCCGGGTAACCTTCCAGATATCTCCGTCATCACTCTGGAAGATGACAGCAATCCTGCCCGACTTTGCACCGATGGAGATGAAGCGGGCGACATTGGATACAAAGTCCTGGGCATCAACACCAAACAACGCATAGCCGATAGCCTCAAATACCGTACTTTTACCTGCACCGTTTGCGCCGGAAAGGACATTGATTCCCGGCGAAAACACAAGCTCTGTATCACGATGCGATTTGATATTGTTCAGATGAATCGAAAGTATCTGCATTTTTAATATTCTCCCAGGATGCCAAGCAGTTCATCACCTTCTCCATCATTTTTCATGACATGGTCCCGAATGGCAATGGAAAGCTTCACAAGCTCATCCTCCCGGCCTTTATATTCGCTCCGCAAAGAGATTAATCCCCGCAGAACATCCTCTTCAATGTCGGTAAGATTTTTCATCTCTTTTTCGCGGCCGGACTGACTGGTAATAAGGGAGAGATGGTTTTTTATCTCTATATGCAAAGGGTTGCAAATTTCGGTAATCGTTTGGCGCAGACGTTCACGACCCAGTTCAAAAGGATGAAAAGTAACCCGACCAGTAAGTTTAACTTCAAGCAGCGGCTGCCTCGTATCGGACAGTTGCGCCACTTGTTCTTTGATCTGTTGTTCCAGCATTTTCAGCGCTTCATCCGAACTTTTCGCACCTTCAAGATTGAGGCTCATCACCAGCATTGGTCTCGGTGATGTCTGACGGAACTCATGCCGGTAACCTCTATCATCATAATTGACGAGATAATAACCCTTGCTGAACCTCTCCTCACCAAAATTAACACACTCCGCAGAACCCGGATTAAAAGCATAGCTCCGGCCATCAGCTTTCTCTACTGTGTAAGGTTTGTGGCCATGTCCCAAAGCAACATAATCAAATACCTCTGCAAGAGGGAGAGCTTCCTCCGGTTTGATATTACCGATTTCCACGGGGGAAAAGCTCCAGATACCTACATGAAAAAGCAGAATGTTGTTTTTTGTATTTACCGCCTCAACTATACGGGAAACATGGCTGCCTGCCTGAGAACCGATATAGCCCACACCGTAGATGTTTATACCCTTGATTGCAATATGCCCTCCGGTACCCTGCTCTTTATCAAACTGTTCGAAACGGTACGTGCCATCATCCCCGCGCGAAGGGCGCAGCAGATGAATATAACCCATCTGCGACAGGGCCTCCATCCAAGAGATGCTACCCTGCCGATGGATCCAGTCATGATTCCCCTCCACTGCAATGCATGGAATACCTGCATCTTTCAGAGGCTGAAGTGACTCGATTGTCCGGGCAAAAGTGCGTGGCAGAATTTGGGCGGTATGGAAAAGATCCCCGGAGATAAGAACAAAATCCACATGTTCGATAACAGCTTCTGATACCATTATGTCAAACATCATAAAAAAATCTTCGTAGCGCATGGACTCGATATCGCAGGAGCGATAGGTTTTACCAAGATGAATATCTGCGGTATGCAGAAAACGTAAGGTCATGATTATGTTTTTACTTGTCCTTGATTACAAACAATGCGACATATAAATAATGTAATAGCATATTATAACACTTAATTTACACTAATTTTAACAAAAAACACAACATTTCACCAGAATAACACGCCGCATGGTTCAAATCGGTCGAATTTTTTCTCAGGCTGTCCGAAAGTTTTCGATTGTTGATAAAGTATAAGCTTTATATTTATTTTGTAAAATATTAGATTATTATATATAATAAATATATACAACACATACGCTTATAACCCATAAATAATCAAGGATTCCATTATGTCAAATGAACATCCCATGGTTTTCATCGATAAGATGAACAGTGATGATACATTCAGAGACGAAGTGGTTAGGATTGATGACGAAGAGGCAAAGATAGAGTATGTCAATAGAGAGGGCTTGAACTTCAGTTCGGATGAACTTAAATATGCTGTATTTGCGACACTGATAAAGGATTAGATTCCAGGCAACTCAATTTATTCACAATTCGATTAATAAAAAATGAGGCAGTTGATTACATACCTCATTTGCTTCAATACTCTGATCCGGTAAATCAGAATGAAAGGGTTTATACTGGAACTCTGTATTGCTCGATGCTTTCACCGTTCTTCTCAACATCCTTCACCCAACCCGGCTTCGGGCCTCTTCCAACCCAATACTCATGCTCACTCTTTCTGTATTTTATTACAGCGGGACTTTTTGATGAAGCAGGTTTTGTCTTTTGCTGAAGTTCTTCTATACTGATATTAAAGTTTTCGAGTTTTGCCTTTATCTCTTTGATTACAGCAATTCTTTCGTTCTTGATAATATCGTCTGCTGCTTTTTGAAGTTCAGCTATTTGTGATTTAATTTCTGAAAGTTTAGTTGACGACATAATTGATCGGATTTTTATTGATAAAATGTTTCATCCATATAGAGACTGGATTAAATTTAATAAAAAAATACGATTTCAGAATTTTTTTTATCAGATATAAGAGTATAAAGATATCTCTGTTATTGCTTTTGAGGAAGGCTAAATTAAGTCGGGAGTAATTGCTAATGAGACCGTATTGAAGTAACTCCATATTTATAGAGTAGATAAACAGCCAGTTATTGCTCTTTTTTTTACAGACTCAGAAAAAAGTTTAGTAAGTTTTTAATAACTATGTAATAGAAGATCAGAGGGTGCAATTTGATGATATAAAGAAATACATAGTGATCAGGTTAAGAAAAACCTGATTTTATGCTGAACAGTCTCTCTGCAGTTAACTATTCATTTTGGCTTATACTATGCATCAGACTGAAAAAGGGCTTTGCAGTTCATGCGGTCTCTGCTCAATTCAGGCATGGCCGGTTGAGGAGAGCATTACAAGCTGTGTATTTAAGAACGGCTGGCTCGGTGAAAGGGAGAGAAAACTTTTTGGACGGGAAAGAAGCTTTGATGATCCGGTGGAAATGCGTTTCGGCATTACTGCGGAACGGTTTACGGCCCAACTTAAAAATCCAGTATCAGAGTCGCAATGGAGCGGCATTATTACACGTATAGCCATGAGGGCACTTGAAGAGAAGCTCGTGGAAGGGGTTGTGTCGCTGCACCGCTCAACTGATAATGTTTTTTTCTCCATACCTGTTCTTGCACGGAACAGTGATGAAGTTTATGCGACTCGGGGCAATAAACCGGTTCTTTCCCCGGTTCTGCAATCCCTGCAAAACGCCTATCGCCTGGGGATGAAAAAAATTCTTGTCATCGGTGCGGCATGCCATCTGCATACATTGAGAGATTTTCAGGAAAGGTTTGCCTATCTCAAAGATATGGAGGTACTTACCATAGGTATTCCGTGCGTTGATAACGTTGCTCGATCTCAATGGCCGTGGATTCTTAAACGGATGACCCAATCGCCAGGCACGGCCCGCCATATGGAGTTCATGCAGGATTTCAGGATTCACATCCGCCACGAAGATGGACATGTTGAAAAAATACCTTTTTTCAGCCTCCCGGAAGAACTTTCGAATCCAGGAATTTTTCCCGCTGCATGCATGAGTTGCTTTGATTATCTCAACAGCCTTGCTGATATTACCGTTGGCTATATTGGAGCTGAACTGCTTCCTGACAAGAAACGGCAGTGGATCCTGGTCAGGACTGACACAGGAAAGCGACTTCTGAAACTTATTGAACATGAACTGGATCGTTTTCCTGAATCCGGCAGATGGGAGTGCAGCTCATTTATCAAAAATACTTCGAGCCGCATCATCGAGAGCATGAAAAATGTGAACAAAGCGTATTCAACCAAAAGAAGAATTCCTGTTGCGGCAGGCCACATACTAGCAGGAGTACTTGGCATGATCGGGCCGAAAGGTATAGGCTTTGCCCACTATTCAGTTGATTTTCATCTTATCAGGCATTACTACTACGTAAAATTTCGCAACACGGACCGGCTTAAAAAACTTGTTCCCCGACATGTTCCGGTAATACTTGCGGAGTATGGGCTTCCACTCTGATAAAGCAATAGTGTTGTAAACTGCACTCCTTGTTTCTGAGTTCATGAAAACCCTTATATTGCCGGTTTTATTACGCTCCTGACTGAATAACCATAACGTCCCGTTATATATGAGTATAGAAACTGAAAAACGCAACACTGGCAGTCGAACATGGCCACATCCTGAGGTTGTGGAAGATTTTGCTCAATTGCGCCAGAGAGCTCCCCTGATCCATTGCATTACCAATAGTGTTGTTACAAATTTTACGGCCAATGTGCTCCTTGCTGTAGGAGCTTCACCGGCAATGGTTGTAACTATTGAGGAGGTTGCCGATTTCGTCCACATTGCGCAGGCACTGTTAATCAATGTCGGAACGATAACAACCATAGATGCAGAAGTCATGCTTAAAGCTGCAGCAACAGCTCAACAGACAAATACACCCTGGGTTCTTGACCCTGTTGCCGTCGGTGCACTGAAGTTCAGAACGGATATTGTGGTTCAGCTTCTCAGCTACCGGCCAACAGTCATTAGAGGCAATGCTTCTGAAATTCTTGCTCTTGGTGGATTTGCGGGTGGAGGCAAGGGGGTGGATTCCACGGCATCATCTCTTGCAGCGTTGCCGGCAGCCGTTCAACTGGCCGAACAGACAGGAGCAGTCGTTGCGCTCAGCGGCGAGCTTGATTATATTACTGACGGCAAGGAGATCATCACCATCCCGGGAGGCCATGAGATTATGACCAGGGTTACCGGTACAGGATGCTCCCTTGGCGCTTTGATTGCTGCTTTTTTACCAGTAACCAGAACTGCTGTCAGGGCAGCTTCAGCAGCCTCAGTAATATTTGCTGCGGCAGGCGAACGTGCCTTCAGGGAGTCTCGTGGGACTGGCAGTTTCGGGGTAGCATTTTTGGATGAGCTTTCAACTATAGGCATTGGTGAGCAACTGGTGCCATAAAAAGCTATTTCCGAAACGATATCAGCTGTATATATAACGCAAAGGGGCGCCTGAAATAATGTCAGCGCCCCCTTGTGCGTTATCATATATTACAATGCAATTAAGATCATTTTACCAACGATCACCATGATGATGATGGTGGTGATGACGACTAATATAATAATGGCGATAATGGTGATGATGCCTGCGATACGCCAGAGCATCAACATTGAGAGTACTGATAAGAACTGCTATCATTCCAGCAATCCCAGCAAACTGCAATAATGTTTTTTTCACAATTAATCTCCAGTTAACGGTTGTAAGGTTCAAATAGATATGTAATGCCCAGTCTCCCATTGCAATATTAAGGCATCAACTGTCATTATTTAATTATTTTTTAATTTATAAACAAATACGAAAAAGATCATGTATGAAATTCTGACCACTGAATTCAGGTCAGAACATTGAATGAGCACCAAGTTCCTGACCTGCAAGCCCCCCTTTCAATACCCGTGCATAAAAATCCCTTAAGGTGTCATTGCCGTAGGATGGGGTTGCATCTGCATCGTATTTACCCGTTACGGGATTTAGAACCAGCATGGACTCAGAAGTATAGTAACGACCGATCCGGGCAAACTCGGCCTTATCCTTAAGCATCGGAAAAAGCTTTGAAAGAACTGTTAACACAGGAATAATCACTTCAAAAATCAAGGGCGGGACTTTTTTGAACTTCGGTTCGCGACCAAGCAGTTCGAACAGCAGCTCACCCTGTTCTTTGGCTGAAATTGCCTTGCCGGGTCCACCGATAGGAAGTATTTTATTCTGTTTAGAAGAATCTTCAAGACAGTCAGCCATAAAACGCGCCAAATCCGCCTCGCTGATCGGTTTGCATGAAGTGAGCTCCCCGTTACCGAACATAATATAGGGTTTCCCTTTCTTTACAGACTCCACCTGACCGGCAATAGACTTAAAAAAAGCCGTCGGTCGGACAATGGAGTAGGTTAAACCGGATTCGATCAGCTCTTTTTCGAACCTGAGCTTGGCTTTCTGGAATTCAAGTAAAGGTTTCTGAACGCAGATGGCTGACAGCAGCACAAACTGATAAGCACCGGAAGCCTTTCCTGCATCAAGAGCATTGTGCGTTGCCTGATAATCAATCATCCAGGCATCCTTTATCCCCCCTGTTCGAGAGGTCAGACAGGAAACAACCGCATCAAACTGTTCCCCGCGGATACCATCCTTCATAAGGGAGTTCATATCGCAAACATCGCCGAAACGAACCTCTGAACCCTGCAGTTGCTGCCGAGTCAGTTCAGATGTAGTCGAAGCATTCACTCCTGAACGCTCACGTGCAAAGCTTACAACCTTATAACCTCTGGCAACCAGTTCGCGGACTACAAATTTTCCGATATAGCCGGTGGCACCCACAACAAAAACGCGTTTTGGTGATACTGAAGAAGTGTTATTGGAAGAAGAAAAACTCAATGCTCTTTAATATTTATACGTTTTAAAAACAAGGCATGTTCTACAGAACACGAAAGCAAAAAATAAAGCCCACACCGCTTTTCTCCAAAGCAGTTTGACGTTGAATATAATGAAACGGACATTAAGCGATTCCTCACTTTGTTTCGAAATGACGAATGCAAAGTGAGGAACGGCAGAAAAAAGGTATGGAAACAATAAGCGGTGGTTAGACTTACATGCTGCCGGTGGTAAGAAATCGCTGATGCCAGCTTAAAGCTTCGTCGAGCAGATGAGGGGTATGTTTGCCATGTGAATGAGCTATTGCCCGTTTCTGATAGTCCTGAAGTGCTGGCTTAAAATCCGGGTGAGAACAGTTTTCAATGATTACCCTGGCACGCTGTGTTGGAGAAAGGCCGCGCAGATCAGCAAGACCCTGCTCTGTCACAAGTATCTGAACATCGTGTTCGGTATGATCGACGTGAGATACCATGGGCACAATGCAGGACACATGACCGTTTTTAGCATGAGATGGCGTCATGAATATTGATATGTATGCATTGCGTGCAAAATCCCCGGAACCGCCTATACCGTTCATGATCGAACTGCCCATAAGGTGTGTCGAATTAACATTGCCGTAAATGTCGGCTTCAATCATACCGTTCATGGCAATAATGCCAAGACGGCGGATCACTTCCGGATGATTGCTAATCTCCTGAGGACGCAGAATAATCTTGTCCTTGTATTCATCAAGATGGTTATAGAGTGTCTCAAGCGCGGAGTTACTCAAAGAGAAGGCAGTCGCTGAAGCAAAGGTCAACTTTCCTGAATGGATCAAATCGAGCATGCCATCCTGCAGCACTTCGGTATATGCGGTCAGGTTATCAAATTGTCCATGGTTCAAACCAGCCATTACTGCATTGGCAATATTACCGACACCCGATTGCAGTGGAAGCAGATTCCTGGGAAGCCTCCCCCGCTTCACTTCATGCTCAAAGAATTCAAGAATATGACCCGCAATCAAACGGGAATTTTCATCAGGCTCTGAAAATCCTGAATTTCGATCCGGGCTATGGGTTTCAATAACAGCAATAACTTTGTCGGGATCACAATGCAGGTATTGGTCGCCTATCCGGTCATGTGGATGCACAAGAGGGATCGGCAGGCGGTTCGGAGGCAGACTGGTACCGTAATATATGTCGTGCATTCCTTCGAGACGCAGGTCCTGCCATGAGTTTACTTCGAGGATTACTTTGTCTGCCTGATCAAGCCAGGTCTTGTTGTTGCCAACTGATGTAGAAGGAATCAGACGCCCGTCTTCGAGAATCCCCGCTACTTCAACCACGGCGATATTCAGTTTTCCGAGAAATCCGAACCAGACGAACTGAGCAACATGAGAGAGATGAATATCGATGTATTCCATCTCTCCGGCGTTGATGCGATTGCGGCAAACGGGATCGGATTGATAAGGAAGACGCATTTCCACTCCATCAACTTTAGCCAGGGCTCCATCAAGCTCCGGGGCTGTTGAAGCGCCTGTCCATACGCCTATCCTGAATTTCTGGCCGTTGCTGTTGGCCTCCTCAATGCGTTTGGCAAGCGCAGCAGGCACCTCTTTAGGATAGCCTGAACCGGTAAATCCGCTCATACCGACATTGTCACCAGAAGAAATAAGGGCTGCGGCCTGATCTGCCGTCATGATTTTGCCTTGTAAGGCTTTGCAAAGGACGCGGGATGGTGTGTTCATGTTCTGCATAACTCCATTCAAGGTTGAAGAACGACAATGCTGAAACCCTTCCATGAAACCGGATTGGTTCCTTATTGGCTTGAATTTTACCGTAAACAAAGGCCGCACATCAAACCTACGGCTTTGTCACTTTCAAGTTTTGGAAGTGATGAACATACAATATTATTCCTTGCAATAAAAAAAACACAGAACTCTTCTGCCAAATGGGAGGGCGGGAGATGCATGCTCAATAAATCATAAGCTGGATTTTACAGGCTTCACTCAGCACTTGACCCTGTGCACTCCCATCCCCCTGTCATTTCGAAACGCATTGAGAAATCTCTTTCACCACCTCGGCACTATTTTCCTTTGAATAGCTATATTGCGTCATTGTTTTCAATAATTGACCCGCTGTACCCTTATGGAGCATAGTCCCGGGAAAAAACCGGAATGGCTGAAAATCAAGTTAACTGCGGGAGCGTCGTTTGCCTCTACAAGACAGTTGCTGAACCGCAACAGCCTGCATACTGTCTGCCGCTCTGCTTTATGTCCGAACCTGCATGAGTGCTGGTCGCGCGGTACAGCAACGTTTTTGCTGCTCGGTAATATCTGTACGCGTACCTGCAGGTTCTGTGCGGTCGGAAAGGCCGCAAAACCGCCTTTGCCAGATTCCCTTGAACCGGATAACATTGCTTTTGCCATTCAATCCATGCAGTTGAAGCATGCCGTTCTTACCAGTGTTACCCGTGATGACCTCCATGATGGAGGCGCAGAACATTGGGTAGAGACCATACGGGCCATTCGATCACTAAACCCTTTGGTGACCATAGAGTGTCTTATTCCGGATTTTCAGGGAAATGAAAGCGCTCTTGATCTGGTGATGGCAGAGTTGCCCGATGTGCTGAACCATAATATTGAAACGGTACCGTCCCTTTATCCGAAGGTGCGCCCCCAGGCCAATTATAAAGCGTCGCTGCAGATAATAAAGCGTGCTAAACAAATACATGGCCTTTCAACAAAATCCGGTATTATGGTGGGAATGGGAGAAACCATTCAGGAAGTAACAGCAACACTCAGCTCCCTTTCCCGTCATGGCTGCGATATGGTAACCATCGGTCAATATCTGCAACCATCTTCAGAACACTTGCCGGTTGATCGCTATGTCACACCTGAGGAATTTGAACAGTACAAGCTCATCGCTGAAGCCGCAGGGTTCCGGCATGTGCAGTCAGCCCCTTTTGTCCGAAGCTCTTATCATGCTGAGGCTTATGCATGTAACACCGAAACACTTTCTTAACCCGTAACCAAACCTGAGTAATGGAACTATCGGTACCAGTGATGATTTATGCCTATTGGGCGTTTGCTTTTCTTATAGGCATTATCTTTTTCAAGAAGGATATTCTGACATTCAACAGAGAATTTGACTCACGGAGAATCACGCTGCTGGTTGCTTCTCTCCTTATTGTTGCGGTTAATGCCTGGGTTTATTCACATTCCACATCCGACGGAGGCCGCAAGCTCGATATCCTGACTGTTCTGGTGTTCAGTATCGGCAACGGCATTGCAGAAACCTTCATGTTCTACGCTGTTTTTCAAATCGGGACGGCGCTTGCCGGCAGGTTCACGCAAAATGCATGGGCACTCTTCATCACCGGCTTTATTTTCTTCATGGTATACAGCGGGCTTATCCACGGCCTTTTCTGGATCAATATCCTGCCAACACATGTCGTACAAACCAGCCCCTACAAACCATTGTTCATGCCCGTACAGATGCTGATTGCCTGCAGCTGGGCCTTAAACTTCTTCTGGTATCGTGATATCAGAA
>CAJAJL010000023.1 GCA_903940125.1 uncultured Chlorobiaceae bacterium
GCCGCCTTGTTCTGCTGATCCTGATGCTTCCTGTTCTCGGCTGCCTTGTTCTGCTGATCCTGCTGCTTCCTGTTCTCGGCTGCCTTGTTCTGCTGATCCTGCTGCTTCCTGTTCTCGGCTGCCTTGTTCTGCTGATCCTGCAGCTTCCTGTTCTCAGCTTCGTTACGCTGATCCTGCAGCTTCCTGTTCTCAGCTTCGTTACGCTGATCAAGCATTCGCCTCCTGTTGTCATCATCGCGCTGATACTGGTTATTCTGACGATCAGGCCTGCGGTACTCAATATCACGATACCTCCTTATATCTTCGGAGCTATGCCTTCTCAGCTTTGAGGGCAACCTCTCCTCCTGGACAACAATCCACGGTCCGCGGTAATCAGATGAACGATACCAGTGGTCATGATGACGGGTGTAATAACTGTCGCCATAATAAACGATGTCAGCAGAGCTTCCGCTGGATACTGAAAAACCTTGATCCCTCAGATAAATAAAACGTGGCGGTGAATCGATAACAAAAGATGGAGTACTTTCTCTACTGCCTGGCTCATAGTTCCTGTTATCGGCAGATTCGTTTTGTTGATCCTGAACACGCCTGTAGTTGGCATCGTTACGCTGGTTACGCTGATCAAGAATCCGCCTCTTGTTGTCGTCTTCGCGCTGATACTGGTTATTGCCTTTATCATGCTTGCTGGACTCACTATCACGATACCTCACTATATCCGACCAGCTGTACCTGCTTATCTTGGAGGGCAATCCGCCATCCTGAACAAGAGTCCATGGCCCGTGGTAATCTGATGAACGGTACCAGCGATCATTACTGTTGATGTAATAATTGCCATCTAAATAGACGATATCATAAGGACTGTCTTTTGATACTGAAAAGCCTTGATTTTTCAGATAAATAAAATTCGGTGGTGAATCGATAACAAAAGATGGAGTGCTTTCAGTACTGGTTTGAACTTTGACTTCAGGAGAATGACTTTTTTCAGAGCAACCGATCATCATCCCCGCAATACCCAAGACTAATAAAATGTTTTTTTTCATCGTTTTTGTTCTCTTAAACCTATTGTTTTATAAAAGATTATTGACATAAATAGTGTTTGTTATGCAATATGAATAGTGTTTACTCCACCAGCAATACCCAATGCGGTGGCAGTATGAACACCCACTAACTCCACAATATGCTCACCACGAGCTGTTCCGGCAACATGGTCACTGATAGCGATATAGGTATTCGCACCATCGTTGTAGGCAAGCAGATCATTGGCTGCAAATGTGGTTGAGGTTGCTACATCGGCAAGAAAAGCGGTGAGGCCGGCTGCGCCAGTTAAGCCAGCCTTGGTGACAAAGCCATTCGTTACTGTCCAGGAATGGCCCGTAAGGTCAGATGCGATACCATTGTGAGGAGCTGTGGCTCCTCCAATACCCACCTTCAGTATATCACTGTTCGTATGGAAGTTAGTGACTTTCGTGATATCAGCTTGCTGTGCCGCTGCATTAGTGTACTGCCCTCCAACACCAGCAACATGCTTCGATATCATCGTCGTGTCAATAGTATCTGAAACGGTGTGAGTCGCCAGTAAGGTAATTTGGTCACCAGTGACGAAAGAGGATACAGCAAGGTAGCTTATGCCAGAGCCCAATGTAATCACGTCGCCCTTTCCTGTGTCACCTGCCCTTGCGGCAACTGAATTTGTTCCACCAATAGTTCCCAAAGTCAAGGCCTGGGTAAACCCGGAAGCATTGATGGTATCACTTTTCGCTAAATTGGGTGTAACACCGAGAATCGACAGAGCGTTATTGCCGGCGATCGTCAAGGTCTGATTATCTGAGCCGTGATAGGTGTTGATTGTATTGGACGATGTTGCTGTACTGGACGTCAGGGCAACACTTGTAATACCCCCCGCAGTTGTCAAGGTGTTTACAGCAAAACCGGCAAAAGGATCCGGTGATTGGCTTGGAAAGGGATATTTTGGAATCAGGTTAACAGCCAAAGCTGTATTGGTACCAGCCGCAGAGGTAAGGGTGAAATCAGTTGGCGCTGGATTATTACTCATATTTCCATTAACAATATCCAACGTATAAGTTTTCCCGACGTTGGTTACCGTCAGTGATCCGCCATTCTGGTCATCAATAACATGGGTTGCGAACCCATTGGTCAAATAAGCGTCATTGATCACTATTGAGTTGCTTGAACCTCCTAAGGCAAGAATCTGAAATCCTTTGATAGCATTAAAGGTCTTGTACTCACCCGTTGAAGCTGAAGTGCCGGTAAACGTACTTAGATTGTCAATACTCAATGCGTTACCTGAAGTTGCAGTACCACCGTTCAACTGAGATCCCGAAGTCAGCGCATCCAGACTCGCTTTATTGATTTGAACAAAGTCGACGCCAGCCCCCCCAATGAAGGTAAAGCCGGGTTTAAGAAGAGTTCCATTACCCTTATTAAGGTCAATTACGAATCCACCGGTATCTCCGCTGGCATTAAGGGAGTTAAGGTGAGAAACGAAAGTCGGGTCAAACGCAACATCAAGAAAAGCATCCCCGTTGATAATGACATCTTTCAAAGCTCCACCACTATTGGCAAGGAAAACGCGGCTCAATGCACCTGTTGAGGTGATTGTTTCGAGGATGACTGAGGGATCATTGGCATCAAAAAAAGCACGAGTGGTCCAACTTCCATTTCCGTTCACCGTTAACCATGTCTGTTTGAAAATAGTTGGGTCAGCGATGTCAATCGTAGTCGCTCCAACACTGTTCCCCAATGCTGTAGCTGAATGGACACCTGCCAACTCGATAATATGCTCACCACGAACCGTATTGGTATGGTCACCGACAACGATAAAGGTATTGGTTCCATCGTTATATGCAAGTACATGATTTGCAGCAAAAGTTGTTGATGCCGCCACATCCGCAAGGAAAGTAACAAGTCCACTTATACCTATAGAGCCAGCTCTTGTGGCAAACCCATTGATAATAGTCCACGTATGACCATTAGCAGTAAGGTCAGATGAAGTGCCAATCTGAGGCGCAATACCGCTAATGCCGACCAAAAGATGATCACAGTTCGTATTGAAGTTGGAGATTTGAGTGATATCGGCTTGCTGTGCTGCCGCAGAAGCATATGGTGTCGTAGCAATCGCCGCAGCAATCAATGTTGTATCAATGGTGTCCGTGATTGTATGACCCGCGAACAGGATTATTTTATCACCTGTAACGGCAGACGATACTGCAAGGGTACTCATGCCAGCGCCCAACTTAATCAGGTCACCCTTTCCAGTATCACCTGCTCCCGTTGCAACTGTATAAGTTCCGCCCTTACTACTACCCAATACCAACGTTTGTGTAAACTTTGACGCATCAATAGTATCACCTATGTTAACATTAGGTGTTATGCTGGGAATCTTCAACGCAACATTGCCGGTGATAGTCAATGTCTGGTTGTCTGAGCCATGGTAGATGTTAATTTTGTCCCCTGTAGTGGCGGCATTGGAGACAAGGTTAACGCTTGTAATAGTTCCACCTGTAGTGGTTAGGCTGTTCACTGTCAAACCAGACAGAAGAGTCGGTGACAGGAGGCTTGGTGCCAGGTTGACGGTCAATGCTGTCTTTTTTCCAACAGCAGAACCAATAGTGAAATCAGTAGGTGTTGGATTACTGCTGCCACCTGTATTAGTGATGATATCCAAGGTGTAAGTGCTTCCAACATTGGTTACTGTCAGTGAACCACCATCTTGCGCGTCAATGATATGGGTAGCAAACCCATTTGTCAGAAATGCGTCATTGATCACTGTCGTAAGGCCTAAACCTCCAGTGCCAAGAATCTGGAACCCTTTTGTTGCATTAAGAGTCTTGTACTCACCGGTTGAAGCAGAGATACCCGTCAGAGTACCAAATTCGGCAATAGCCAACATGTTACCAGAGGGAGCTGAACCACCATTCAACTGAGATCCTGAAGTCAAGGCATCAAGGCTTGCTTTGTCGATTATAAGTAAGTCTGACCCAGATCCTCCTGTAAAAGTAAATGCAGATTTCAGGGTGCCATTATCCCTACTAAGATTAATTGAAAAACCACCAGTATCAGCGCTGGCATTAATGGAGTTCAGATTACGAACCATTGCCACATCAAATGATGCGTCAAGAAAAGTATTACCATTAATGGTAAGAGCAGTCACCGCTCCGCCATAATTTGAAAAGAAAGCGTGGTTTGCTGCACCTGTCGACACAATTGTTTCGGAGGTGACGGCAGAATCACTCATGTCATAAGTCACAGGATTCGACCCGCTTCCTACTCCAGTCAAGGTAAATATTGCCTGTCCAGAAGGAGCAAGACCGAGGATGTCTATCGTTGTTGCTCCACCCGCATTTCCCAGCGCTGTAGCAGTATGAACACCAAGCAACTCTATAATATTCTCACCAAGAACTGTCCCGGCTGCATGGTCGCCAACAGCGATATAGGTATTGGTACCATCGTTGTAGGCAAGAACATCATGTGCTGTAAAAGTTGTTGATGCTGCCACATCTGCAAGGAATGCCGTAAGGCCAGTTGCACCCGTTAAGCCCGTACTCGTCACAAATCCATTGGTAACACTCCATGTATGACCGGTAAGGTCTGATGAAGTACCGTTTGAAGCAACATGAGCACTGCCAATTCCCACCTTCAGAATATCACTGTTCGTATTGAAGTTGGTGATTTGGGTTATATCAGCTTTCTGTGCTGCTGCGGAGGAGTATGCTGTTTGAGCAATCGCAGCCGCGATCAGTGTTGTATCAATGGTGTCAAGAGCCGTATGCCCAGACAGCAGAGTAATTTTATCTCCAGTAACGGCAGAAGATACCGCCAGGTAGTTTAGGCCAGAACCCAATGTAATGACATCGCCCTTACCTGTGTCCCCTGCAGCTCCTGCAACACTATAATAGCTGCCATTAGTACCCAATTTTAAAGTCTGGGTAAACCCGGACGCATCGATAGTATCACCAGTTGTTTTGTTCGATGTCACGTTCGCAATCCTCAGCGCATTGTTGCCGGTAATAGTCAACGTCTGATTATCTGAGCCATGATAGGTGTTGATTTTGTTGCCTGTAGTAGCAGCATTGGACACCAGTATGACGTTTGTAATAGTTCCACCTGTAGTGGTGAGGCTGTTTACTGTCAAACCACCAGAAAGAGTTGAGGTCTGGGCAAGTATAGGGCTACTCGGAATCAGGTTAACTGTTAATGCCGTCTTGGTAGAGCCTGCAGAACCAAGAGTAAAATCAGTTGGTATGGTATTGTTAAGGAAAGTTCCATTATTAGTTATATCCAACGTGTAGGTGCTCCCTAAATTGGTTACAGTCAGGGAACCACCATTAGTGGCGGTGAGGAGGTGGGTAGCAAACCCACTATTTGTCAGGAAGGCGTCATTGATTACTATTGATGAGCCTGTACCTACCAAGAAAAGGTTTTGAAAGCCTTTTGTCGCATTAAGTGTCTTGTACTCTCCTGTTAAAGCTGACGAACCAGTAAGTGTGCCGATATCTTTAATAGCCAGCGTATTTACGGTGGTTGCACTCCCACCGTTCAACTGAGAACCTGAAGTCAGAGCATCCAGGTTTGCAGTATTTATTGCAACAAAGTTTGTTCCCGAACCGCCAGTGAAGGTAAAAGATGATTTAATGCCTCCATGGGTAAGATCCACAAAAACACCACCAGTATCAACACTGGCATTGATTGAGCTAAGGTGAGAAAAAAACAGAGGGTCAATCGTTAACCAGGCGTAAACATTGCCATTGATGTTAAGAGCTGTCACTGCCCCACCGGAATTGAGAAGATAAACCCAACTCCCTGTACCTGCCAATGTGATTTTTTCATAGGTAACTGAAGCCTTGCTTACATCAAAAGATACAGGGTTATTCCAGCTTCCCTCCGCGTTGAACGTAACCTGTTCGGTAGTTCCTGTGATAGACCAAGTTATTGACATGGGTTATTCGTTAAACCAATCGGTGATATTAGATAGTTTTAAAGTGACACAAGGAACTTCAGTGAGGCATCAGCGCTTCCGCGACAATGACTAACACACGCGCAAACGCGTTGTTGTGATTAAGGGTATAAAATTATTTATTGTCATTAAGAAATTAACACTTTTTAGCAGATGAAACATAAAAAAATACTGATAACTCCCCTGCCGCGTATCTACCTTATCAGCAGTGGAAAAGAAAACAGTAACCCCGGACGGCTTGTCAGACAGCTTAATATTCTGTCAGCCACTATGCCCTGCATAGTGCAAATTCGGGAAAAAAATCTCGAAGCAAAACAGCTGTTAACCCTTGCACTCCAGGCTCGAAAAATCCAGCTCCCCACCGGCTCTCTGCTCCTCTGCAATGAACGCGCAGATGTTGCCCTCGCAGCCGGGCTTGACGGTGTTCATCTGCCTGAAAACGCCTGTCCTGCTGATAAACTTCGGGCATTTGCCTCGAATTTTATCTTTGGACGCAGCATACACTCTCATGAAGCGCTGCACATAGCCGAGCAATCAGGCGCTGATTATCTGCTGTTCGGCCCCGTGTTCGACACCCCTTCAAAGAGAAAATACGGAGCACCTCAGGGCCTTAAGAAGCTCGGTGAGTTTTGCCGGACAACCTCGCTTCCTGTCTATGCTCTGGGTGGAGTAACTCCCCGGAATGCTGCTCTCTGCATGGCTGAGGGTGCCTACGGGACAGCTGGCTTATCGATTTTTCAAGAAACTGCCCGACTTTCTGAAACCATTGAACAATTTTATCGCATACTCTACCCATGATTCCATCTTCACCTTTTCTCTGTGTCATCACCGATGAGGCTTTATGCCCGGTAACTCTTGCAGAACAGGCCCTCAAGGGAGGGGCCTCAATGATCCAGTTGCGACATAAAACAGCTTCAGGAAATCAGCTGTATAGTTGGGCTGTTGAAATCCGCAAACGTTGCCGGCAATACCATGCGCTCTTCATTATCAATGACCGCCTGGACATTGCATTAGCAAGTGATGCCGATGGTGTTCACCTCGGGCAGGATGATCTGCCTGCTGCTGCAGCCCGAAAACTGCTTGGCAACAGCCGCATTATCGGGGTCTCCGCATCGTCTGCAGAAGAGGCGCTTCAGGCGGAAAAAGATGGTGCTGACTATATAGGATTCGGCCATATCTATCCAACCATATCAAAACAGAAAGATCACGAACCCCTTGGTCCGGATAATCTACAAAAGACCGTATCGGTTATTTCACTGCCTGTTATAGCCATAGGAGGCATCAATGCCGAAAATGCACCGCTGCTTATCACCCGCGGAGCATCCGCTGTAGCAGTTATTTCCGCAGTCAGCAGAGCAAAAGAGCCCGCCAGAGCTGCGTATGAACTCCTTTGCTCTTTACAAAAAATAAGACAATGAACCATACCTATACAACAGTCCTTACCATTGCAGGATCAGACAGCAGCGGTGGTGCCGGCATCCAGGCGGACTTAAAAACATTTGCAGCCCTGGAGTGTTATGGATTATCGGTCATAACAGCCGTTACAGCCCAAAACACAACCGGAGTCAACACAATATACCCCTTGGACAAAACATGCATTACAGAGCAGTTCAGAAGCATTTCTACCGATATTTCAATTAATGCTGTTAAAATCGGTATGCTTGGAAGTGCAGCTGCTGTCAGAACCGTCTCGGAATTACTCAGGGAGCTGAAAGGAAATCCTCCCGTCATTCTTGACACGGTACTCTCTTCTACCGGAGGCATTCCCCTGCTTCCCCCGGATGCCATCCCGATTTTGAAAGAAGAACTCTTTCCTCTAACGTCGCTGATTACGCCAAACCTGCCGGAAAGCGCTCTCCTGACAGGCATGAAATGTCCTCCTGTAACGCAAGATGAGATAGAGGCGTGTGCTGCAAAACTGCTTGAAACCGGTCCAGCATCTGTCCTGATCAAAGGGGGACATGGCGAAGGTGAAGTTTGCCGTGACTGTCTACTTTACAATGACCGGTTTTTCTGGTACAGCTCAGCAAAAATCATCACTGGCAATACCCATGGCACCGGATGCACTCTTTCATCCGCAATTGCTGCATATATGGCGAGAGGGGAAACAACAGACAAGGCTGTAGCAAAGGCTAAAACCTATATTGATGAGGCTCTGCAGGCAGGTGCCGCTTACTGTCTCGGAAATGGAAGCGGCCCGCCGCATCACTTCTACCGTTTCTGGCAGTAAAATTTACACTCCCCGCGAAGGACGGCCCACGGAGTAATAAGTAAACCCGGACTGCTCCATAAATTCAGGACTGTAAACATTTCTGCCGTCAAAAATAACAGGATGAGTAAGCTCTCGTTTGATCATATCGAAATCGGGACTGCGAAAAACAAGCCACTCAGTCAAAACAACAAGAGCATTTGAACCTTTCAGAGCATCTTCCTGATTCAATGCATAAAAAACTCCGTCACGTTCACCATATATCCTTCTAACCTCATCCATAGCAACAGGGTCATAGACTCTGACGCTGGCACCCTCGTTTAAAAGCTCTTCAATAACCCTTCGGCTTGGAGCTTCACGCATATCATCGGTATTCGGTTTAAAGGCAAGCCCCCAGATCGCAAAAACCTGACCCTCGATATCGTTACTGAAATGCCCTCTTATCTTGCGGACCATAGTGCTCTTCTGGTCATGGTTAACCGCCTCGACCGCCTGAAGAATTCGTGACTGATAACCATGCTGGTGTGCTGTCCTTTCAAGTGCCCGAACATCCTTTGGAAAGCAAGATCCGCCGTACCCGACTCCAGGGTAAATGAACGAGAATCCAATCCGTGAATCAGAACCTATCCCCTTTCTTACAGCTTCGACATCAGCACCAACCCGTTCGGCAATGTTGGCAATTTCATTCATAAAACTGATTTTTGTGGCAAGCATGGCATTTGCAGCATACTTGGTCAGTTCAGCTGAACGAATATCCATTGCTATAAAACGATCGGAACTGCGGTTGAACGGAGAATAAAGAAACCGGATCAACTCTTTTGTACGGGGATTATCAACGCCGATAACAATGCGCTCGGGTTTCATGAAATCATTGACCGCATCGCCCTCCTTGAGAAACTCAGGATTAGAAACCACATCAAAATCTACTGCAATCTTTCTTTCAGCAAGAACTGACCGGATTTTTTCCCTGACACGATCAGCCGTACCGACCGGCACCGTCGATTTGTTGATAACAATCCGGTACTCATTCATATAAGTGCCAATGCTTTCAGCAACACTCAGCACGTGGCGCAAATCCGCAGAACCATCTTCATCGGGCGGAGTTCCAACGGCAACAATCTGGTAGAGACCAAAACCAACACCCTCCCGCATATCCGAGGTAAACCTCAGACGACCTGCCCGGATATTTTCAGCGACAATTTCATCAAGGCCCGGCTCATGAATAGGAATCACGCCATTATTGAGACTATCAACCTTCTGCTGGTCAATATCGACACAAAGAACATCATTACCGACCTCTGCAAAACATGCGCCTGTAACCAGTCCTACATAACCTGAACCGAAAATGGTTATTTTCATGAATTTTAATCTTTATTCAATAACGACTACAAGACAGCGGGATTTCTGCCAGAAATCATTTTCATTGCGGATAAGAAGAACCGATGAATTTTTTCCGCCTACAAGCTCATAAGAGCCTAACGTATGCGGTGTTATAATTTTCAGGTTGGAGAGTGGCTTATTAAAGAAAAGATCCCTTGTTTCAGTAATATCAACCTTTTTAAAAAGATTCACATTAAAGTCAGATGCAAGACGATACTCGCTACCGAACAACTTCTCAAGAGGATTGATGCGTACGAGAATACCTTTAGCCACAAGTTCATTAAATGTCCCGGAAATGTAATAAGCGGTATAGAGTTGAGCTTCCTGATTCTGGATAAACCTGTCAAGCACATCAACGGTTGCCATAAGAGACGAAATCTGCTTGTTCAGATTCTTCAGCTGACCTTTCAGCGCTGTTACCTCACTGTCCTTGGTTGTTATGGCAACTTTCATCTCCGAAACCAGCCGGTCAAGTGATGCCACACGATAAGAAGAGGTTCTGTTCTCCGCTTCAAGCTTCTTGATCAGATTTTTACTTGCAGCCAGCGTTGAATCAATAAAACGGATACTGGTGGAAATATCACGACCGATCTGTTTGACATTTGTTGAATCACGACCCTCAATCCCTGTAGAAAGACGTTCAACAACAGCCTCCTTCTGCTGAATCCTGCTCAGATTCTTTTGAACCTGCGCAAGAATAGCCATCATTGATTCGATATGCTCCTGCCTTGGATCCTGCTTTTGCTTTTCCTGACTGCACGCCGACAGAACCAGCAGAAATGCAAAAAAAACAACCCCGGCAGCCCTGAGTCTTCTATCCCTTAAAGCCACTGAATCCATTGGTCAACCCCTTCTTTTGTCCCATACCACCTGGTATGCGGTGTTGGTAGATGTTCTGCATCAGCAATAGTAACATTTTCAGCACCCTCAAGAAAACAGCTTTTTGCAGGCACTATTCCATCACCGCCCACATTACCGTCATCCATAACGCTTTTATAAAACTTATAGCACATTTTCTCGACAAAACTACCCTGAGCATTGCCCTTATACTTATCACTGACAACAGAAATAACACGAAACCGGGCAAAAAAATCCTCCTGAAGATGCTTGAAAATAAAATCCGTCTTTATTTTCGCATAATATTCATGAGTATGAAAAGGGGTACCGAGAGTAATCAGCTTCCCGACCATATTTCCGGTATGATAAACATCACCCTGAAAAGGTTGTTCAAGAAGATAGACCATAGCCACAGTACCTCCACCGCTATGAGCAACAAGCGTTACAGGTTCTCCGGGAAATTTTCTCGCCATTGCTATGACAGCAGCATCAACTGCTTTCATGACCCGGTTCGTCGACCTTTCAGGTGAAGGAGGAAATCCTACCCAGTCAACGAGTGATACCGGAGCAATTGAGATTTTCTCTTTTGGAAGAGAGACTGCAAGAGCATCTTTCATAATGTCGTACAGTGAATCCCAGAACAGCACACCCGGTATGATCACAACGGGATTTTGCGATACGGCCTTCATGATGCATTCAGATTGATAAGTTCATGACCATTTTTTCATCAGTTCAACAAGCAGGCTGACGCCGAAACCAGTGCCTCCATTCACCTTCCCTCCGCCTTTAGGTGCAAATGACGGGCCGGCAATATCGATATGAGCCCAGTTTTTATGACCGTCAATAAATTTCTCAAGAAATTTCGCTGCAGTCACAGAACCTGCCCCGCGCCCTCCGGTATTGTTCACATCGGCAACATCCGACTTTATCTGCTCATCATAGAGATCCCAGAGAGGCATCCGCCACACCTTTTCACCCGTGTGCTCCCCGGCCTGAAAAATTTCATCAGCCAGCTTGTCATTATTGCTGAAAAGACCGGCGACAGCATACCCGAGTGCAACAATGCAGGCTCCGGTCAGCGTTGCAACATCAATAATCACATCCGGTTTATATTTTTCTTTTGCATAGGTGAGAGCATCAGCAAGAATCAGACGGCCCTCGGCATCAGTATTTCCAACCTCGACGGTAATTCCTGAATAAGTGGTAATAACATCCCCAGGCGTCTGAGCTGTTCCGCTGGGCATATTGTCAGTAGCCGGAATAAGGCCTATAACATGGAGTGGAAGCCCGAGTCGAGATGCAGCTTCCACCGCTCCCAGAACACAGGCGGCACCTGACATATCAGACTTCATCTCGCCCATATTTTCAGACGGCTTCAATGAAATGCCACCCGAATCGAAGGTAACGCCTTTACCGACAAGGGCAACAACCATCCTGGCTTTCCCTTTTGGCTTATAATCCAGTACCGTAAAGGTGGGGGGATGAAAACTCCCTTTATTGACAGCAAGCAGCCCGCCCATGCCAAGAGACTCTATCTCTTTTTTATGAAAAACGGTGACGTCGTAACCATGCTTTTTGCCTGATTCGACCGCCGCTTCTGCAATATCATCTGCCTGCAGATAATTACCGGGAAGATTCACAAGATCTCTGGCCATCTTCTGGCATGAAGCAACAACTTTTCCTTCAGCTGCCCCTTTCTCGACCTCATCCAGCACTCCAGCATCAACCCTCAGCACAAGCTCCGAAATCTCTTTCGATTTCCCCGCAGACTTCTTTTTATCAAGCTTGCCGCTTTTCAGCCGATCAAAACGGTAACCACCGGCAACACAGCCCTCAACAAGGGCAGCAGCAAGTTCAGCAACACTTTTTCCGGTTGATACAGCAAGGTTTGCAATACCCGAACACTCTATGGCAACCTTTTCAAGTTTCATCTCCACGGCCTTCGCAGCAAGCGAAACCGAAGCCTTCCGCCAGTCATCAAGAGTTTTTCCCTCTCCAAGGCCAAGCAGCGCAATCCTTGAGGCAGCAGGTTTTTTGCCGCCAGCATACAAAACAACAACCTCCCCGGCCTCGCCTTTGAAATCTTTCAACACATGAACATCAAAACCCAAAGAAGCAAGAGCTTCTTCCGCCTCTTTTTTCAACGCACTTTTGCTGAACGGAAGTGCAAAAAGATCAGTACCGACCTGTTCTGGAGTACCTGTTTTTACGGATATTTTCATAGCATTACTTACGATCGTTAAGAAGTACCTGATTTGTTTCATTTTCCTTGAGGAATGCCCTCAGGTCATCCAGCAATACCTTCTGAGCCTTGTCTGATGAGAACTGGAAGAGACATCCTGCAGCATTCATATGACCGCCGCCACCGTATTTTTTAGCCAGATGATTCACATAAATATTACCACGCGACCTGAAACTTGCCTTGGTTCTTCCGTCCTGCATCTCAACCATAAGAACAGCAATACGCACGGAAGGCACACTTAAAAGATAGCGGATAATAAGATCGGTATCAAACAATTTGCTTCCTGTCGCCTTCAGCATATCCTGCGATATGAAAAGCCATGAAATATCGCCGTTGTCGAGAATGGAAATAGCACTCAGTGCAGCTCCAAGAAGTTTGAGTGCAGGAGTGGTCAGAGAGTTGTAAATCCTGTCGTAAATATCTGCAGGGTCAGCACCCTTACTCACAAGATCTCCTGCAAGCTGATACACATACGGGGTTGTCTTAGGAAACCTGAACGATCCGGTATCAGTCATAACGGCCACGTAAAGAGCCGCAGCAATTTCAGGGGTAAACAGCTCACGGCCCAACCGCTCCTGAAGGGCATAGACAAAACCATAAACAAGCTCCCCGGTCGATGATGCATAGCTTTCGCACACCATCACATCCGTAAAATCTTCAGGTTCCAGATGATGATCAATGCAGACTATTTTAAGACTGCCGAGTTCTCTGGAAAAACGAACATGGGGCCACAGCGACCCCATCCTGTCATGCAGATTGGCATCAAGCAGAATCACTACATCGCACAGCGACAGCTCCTGAATAGCTTCTTCGCTTCTATTATTAAAAACACTTACAGGATAGAGCTGCTTAAGAAACTGGTAATTCGGGGGAACTTCCGTTGGGTTGACAATTGAAACCTGTTTGCCAAGCGCTATAAGCACCAGTGCAAGAGCAACCTCGCTGCCGAGGCCGTCACCATCAGAATTTTCATGGGTGGTAATTACAAAATGCTGCCCTTCAAGAAGCTCATCGATGACCGGAGACCATTCCGAAGAATGAAGTGTCCGGCCATACTCAGGTAATATCATTAGTTTGAGGTAACTTTAAACAAAAAAAAATAAAACGTAATCTATGCATTTTTACTCGCTGCCAAAAGCTGAAACTCTTCTGTTTTCGTACAGAAAAAAAGCTTTCCAGTAGTATAATTTTCCGCTATAAAGTACTTTTTTAAATTGGACAAGCAAAAGAACAAATGAGATCATATATTTTTGGTAAATAGGCTCCATCTGTACCTGAACTTTTCATCAGTAACCATTTTTCTGTCCACAAATTCATTCAATGCCGATGACCCGACAGCTGCAGAAGAATATTATCGACCTCTCCTTTAAAGAGCTCAAGCAAACACTGGCCTTAATGGGTGAGCCCTCATTCAGGGCCACCCAGATACATCAGTGGCTCTTCAGCCACCACGCTTCAAGCTTTGAGGAAATGACCATCCTCAGTCGTGATCTGCGCAAAAAGCTTTCCGAAACATTCTCAATACAACCGCTGCAGCTCATTGACCGCCAGAAATGTTTTGAAGAGGAATGCGAGAATCCAACAGAAAAAATACTGCTGAAACTGCCCGACAATGAAATGGTTGAAAGTGTCGTGATTGCTTCAGCCAACAGAATGACAGCCTGCGTCTCATCCCAGGTTGGATGTCCGCTTCAATGCCCTTTTTGCGCTACAGGCAATATGGGGTTCCGGCGGAATCTCAGCGCCGGAGAAATTGCCGGACAGGTCTATGCCCTCGACAACCTTGTATCTCAAAACAATACCAACGACCAGATCACCAATATTGTCTTCATGGGAATGGGTGAACCCCTGCTGAACACCGATAACGTAATTGAAGCCATTGATACCCTCAGCACAAAAAATTACCATTTCTGCCTTTCACAGAAAAGAATAACCATTTCAACGGTCGGGGTAATCCCCGAAATTCAACGGCTTGCAAGGTCGGGTATGAAAACTAAACTTGCAGTCTCGCTTCACGCCGCAAATCAGCAGAAACGCGAGTCACTCATGCCCATCGCCGCAAGACAATACCCGCTGAAAGAACTGGGAAAATCGCTGGCCGAATATACGGAATTGACCGGACAGCCTGTTACCATCGTCTATATGCTCCTCAAAGGAATCAATGATTCACTTGAGGATGCCAGGATGCTTGCCCGATTTGCAAGAACCTTTTTATGCAAAATAAATTTGATTGATTACAATTCAATCATTAATATTAAATTCAAGCCTGTTTACAGCGCAACCAGAGAGATGTTTCAGCAACACCTCCTTACGTCAGGGCTACATGTCACGGTAAGAAAAAGCTACGGAACAACCATTAATGCGGCATGCGGACAACTGGCAACAAACAGCACACTTAACCCGCAATAATCTCTAACCGTCCCAACAATCATGGATTTGACTGAATTGATCCCTTTCAAAAACGAATTGAACAAAGCGTACTACGGCGTAACAAGCAACGCGACACACACTTCGGAACACCCTGTTTTCAATGAACTCAAGGTGAGGCGATACGGAAAACCCGTCGCTGCAGTCGCTGAGTTTATTCTCAACAAAATTGATCACTGGGTTGGATGGAGTCTGAGAAGCGAAAAAACAGCTGTCGGCGGAATGACCTCCATTCGTGCTGAGGTCAGCTCATTTATTCTCTTTGGACTGAAAATAAATGTAGCATTCGGTCTCCTTGAAGAAAAGGATATCAATGGCCGCCCGATAACGTCAGTCAACGCCAAAGCTGAAACCCAGATTGAATCCAGAGGCGATCTCGGCGAAAGCCGCAGAGTGATCAGAATGATACTGGGCGCATTAGACTTTGAATTCAGAAACGAGATCATCAAGGACGAAGACTATCAATACCGCTCATTGGATCCAAAAGGAGCTGCAGCTGCATGCCAGCAGATTTTTAATGAAGCAAGGCTGCAGAACAACCATAAAAAAATAGAAAGCACACCAAAAGCCAAAACCATCGAGTTCAAGAAAAGAGCACCCGTTCAGACGATCCAGCTCCTCACCTCTTCAAAAAGTCATGAAACTTCCCACTCCCCCTCATCGGTTTCAAGCGCAGCTGAGCAGAACGGATCCTCGGCAAACACTCCGGAAGTCAATGGCGCAGCAGATCAGGCAAGACCTTCAAAGCCAAAAATCATGATTGTCACCTCAAAAAAAACCATATAATATCAGTTTGATGAGAATTATTTTACTGGGAGCACCGGGTGCAGGCAAAGGAACACAGTCAAACTTTATTTCAAAATCCTTAGGTATACCGCAGATATCTACTGGCGACATGTTACGTAGTGCGGTAGCGGCTGGAACAACCCTTGGTCTTGCAGCAAAAAAAATCATGGATGCCGGTCAGCTTGTCTCTGATGAAATTATCATCGGTCTTGTCAAAGAGCGCCTGACAGAGCCAGACTGCGCCAATGGATGCCTTTTTGATGGTTTTCCACGTACACTTCCCCAGGCCGAGGCTCTCGGAAAAGATGGAATCCGCATTGACCATGTTGTTGAAATTAATGTTGAGGATAAAGAGATTATCGATCGGATGAGTGGACGTCGTGTACATCCGGCTTCAGGGAGAACCTATCATGTCCTCTTTAATCCTCCCAAAACACCTGATATTGATGACGAAACAGGTGAGGCTCTGGTACAGCGTGAGGACGATCATGAGGATACGGTTCGCAAACGGCTTGAAGTCTATCATGCACAAACGCAGCCGTTGATCAACCACTATTTAACCCTGTCCAAAAACGGATCCGTACAAGCTCCGAACTATTACCGGATCGAAGGGACAGGAAAAGTAGAGGAAATTCGCGACAGGATTATTCAGGCACTCACAACATCCTGACACTCTCCAAAAGTCATTCAGTTAAAAAAAAGTCAGTGCCTTGTCACTGACTTTTTTCATTCATTGCCATGCATGCACTCATAGTAGCAGAAAAATATTTCAGAGGTGACCCTTTTGACGCTTTGGTGCCCGACGCTCTGGAACTCGACATCCGGCCGGGATGCATGGTACTTCTTACAGCCAGAAAAGCGAATAGCTCACTTTCAATCGGCTACATTATCAGCCTCAAAACAGAACATACCGAAGAACTGCCGAACATAGAGATATTGGATGTGCTTTATGATGGACGTCCAGTTCTTAACCCTTCACTCCTGCAACTGACGGAGTGGATGGCCGATTACTATCTCACACGGAGAATTGACACCCTTACAGCCGTCCTGCCTGCCGCAGTCCGTACGACAGTGCATGATGTCGTTGAAATGACCGGTTTTGCCCTGCAGGCCGAAAGCACAAAAATCATCAATACGAAGCTCCGGCGTTCCATCATCCACATCATGAACACACAGAAGAGGCTGACTGTTGTTCAGCTGCAGCGACGACTCGGTAAAAAGCAGCTCTATCGTACCTTGGCAGAGCTTGAACGGGGCGGTCATCTGACGCTCACAAAAAAGTTCTCCGCCACAAAACCAAAACAGAAAACAGCGTATCGCCTGACCAGCTCCCTGCCGGAACATGTGGAGGAGAGTCTCAAGGGATCCCCGAAACAGCTTGAAACCTTCAAAAAACTATCTGCCCTCGACAATGCCCCTGCCTTTATCGAAGCCACAGGCGCTTCAAGGGAAACCCTTAACGCTCTGGTGAAAAAAGGGTTTGTTGAAAAGATTCAGATAGAGATTTCAAGCAATTTTTCAACCGGTTTTTCAGAAAAACCTCAAACACTGAAAACCCCGACAGCTGGCCAGAAAAAAGCTATTGACCAGCTTGTCGGCGCAATTGAAAAACAGCAATACAACACCTTTCTCCTTCACGGAGTGACCGGAAGCGGAAAAACCCTCATCTATATCGAGCTGCTCAAAAAAGTCATCGCAGCAGGAAAAACCGCACTTGTGCTCGTTCCCGAAATTGCCCTGACTCCCCAGACCGCCGGACGGTTCCGTGAGCACTTTCATGACGACATCACCATCATGCACAGCGCCATGAGCAACCAGGAAAAATATGAAGCATGGCACAGCCTGCAGCTCGGTAAAACAAAAATAGCCCTTGGCGCCCGCTCAACCATTTTCGCTCCTCTCGATAATCTCGGTGCGATCATTGTGGACGAAGAACATGACGGAGCCTACAAACAAGACCGCAATCCCCGCTATAATGCTCGCGACACCGCAGTCATGAGAGCGATGTACAGCAAAGCAATCTGCGTGCTTGGATCTGCAACCCCATCGTTTGAATCATACAGTAACGCCCTGAACGGCAAATATACCCTTATCAACCTGCCCGAACGCGTTGACGGAGCAGCCATGCCCCTCATCCGCCTGATCTGGATGCGAGAGTGTCCAAAAGCTTCCGCCTCAATTTCCGAACTGCTCTATCGCCAGATTGCCCTTCGTCTTGAAAAAAATGAACAGGTCATTCTTCTGCAGAACAGACGTGGATTTGCCGGAAGCATCTTCTGTCTTTCATGCGGCCACATCCCTCTCTGCCGCTTCTGTTCCATCCCCCTGGTCTACCATGCAGCCCAGAACCATCTCCGCTGCCACTACTGCGGCCATACTGAAACCTACACCGCTTCATGCGTAAAATGTTCATCGACCGACCTTTTTTTAAAAAGCAGCGGCACCGAACGCATTGAAGAAGAGCTGCACACCCTGTTTCCTGAAGAAAAAATTCTCAGAATGGATGTCGACACAACAACAACAAAAGGCTCTCACGGTCGTATCCTCAAAGAGTTTCACGACAGAAAAGCGCGCATCCTCCTCGGCACACAAATGGTTGCAAAAGGGCTCGACTTTCCCGCAGTCACCCTGGTAGGAGTTCTTATGGCCGATATCGGACTCAACATTCCCGACTTCAGAGCCTCCGAGCGCACCTTTTCCCTGCTCACCCAGGTAGCTGGACGCGCAGGACGCTCTTCAATGCCCGGAGAGGTCTACTTCCAGGTTTTCAACAAAGAGAGCGATGTTTTCACTGCCCTTCTGCAGGGAAAAGAGAGCTACAAAAAGTTTTTTCTTGAGGAAACCGCCATAAGAAAAGAGCTTCGCTATCCACCAGCATCACGGCTTATTAAATTTGAATGCACCTCAACAGATGAAAAACAGGCCGAAGCCGCAGCACTCTACTGCAAAGAAACCCTGATACAGCAACTTCCGCAAGAGAAAGGCATGGTGCTGGGGCCGGCACCGGCAGGCATTGCAAAAATCAGAAGCCGTTACCGATACCACGTTCTGGTAAAACTCTTCCACGGCAAACTCTCCCCCCAGTTCGTCAAACAAATGAGCGACGACATTACAAACCGCTTCCGCTCATCAGGCCTCGCCTTCACAGTCGATGTCGACCCTCTTAACCTCATGTAACTTATAGCGCACCAGTTTCCGGCGTAATCTTTTTTTTTCGTATCCGTCGAGGCAACTGCTCATCCATCAGAACAAGCCCGATTGAGTCATTTGCCGTGTCCAACAATTCATTGAGTTTATCAAGTTCACCCAACACATAAAGAGCGCGGGCAATCGTTCCCCACGACAAACTTGGATCACCTTTTTCCAATCTCCTCAGGCTGGATACTGAAATACCAATCCTCTCAGCCATAGACTGCTGCGAAAAACGCCGCCGTCTTCTGGCCAGAGATAAATCCATCCCAAACTTTTATAGTGCTCGGGAAACAGGGAGTGGTACTGGCGCCTTTTCGATATAATCGGTCATATATAAATTATTAAATAACAATAACACATCTATATGAGCTAATATATGATAAGGGGCGGTTTAAAATAAACAAAGATATCTATCAAGCAATCCAAATCGTATGTGCTCCACCAGCGCCGCCCAATGCTGTTGCAGTATGAACACCAACCAACTCTATGATATGTTCACCAAGGGCAGTGCCTGCAGCATGGTCGGCGATGGCGATATAGGTATTGGTTCCATCGGTATAAGCAAGCCTATCCATAGCAATAAAAGTTTTCGATGCTGCGACATCTTCAAGAAATGCGGTAAGACCTGTTGCACCTGTTAAGCCTGTGCCTGTCACAAAACCATTGGTAACTGTCCATGTATGACCAATAAGGTCAGATGCAGAACCATTTCTACTGTTAATACCAAGCATATCATGGTTTGTGTTAAAGTTGGTGATTTGAGTGATATCGGCTTGCTGTGCCGCTGCAGAAGTGTAAGCTGTCTTGGCAATTGTGGACGCTATCAGGTTCGTATCAAGGGTGTCAACAGCAGTATGACTCGGCAGTAAGGTAATTTTATCACCAATGACAGCAGAAGATACAGCAAGGTAGCTCGTTCCAGAGCCCAATTTAACCACATCACCTTTACCTGTATTTCCAGCCCCTTTTGTATTAATCTTGACACCTTCAATATCACCAGAAATGCCCAAAGCAGCACCCAAATTCAATGTTTGGGTAAACATCGAGGCATCAATAGTATCACCGACTTTGGCATTAGGTGTCACGCCAATAATCTGTAACGCTTCATTACCGGTGATCGTCAATGTCTGGTTATCAGAGCCGTGATATATTTCAATTACATTTGCCCAAACAGCTGTATTGGATACCAGCGCAACATTTGAAATTCCACCAGTAGTAGTCAGTGTACCTTCAATCAAACCAGCTTGCGGAGTCGGCAAATTGAAGCTCGGCGTCAGGTTAATTGTCAAGGCTGTTTTGGTTGATTGAAGTGTACCGAAAGAAGTATTTATGGAAACACCACCAGTATAGCACTGGCATTGATGGAGTTAAGCTGACCAACGAAACTGTGAAGAAAATCTTTATAAAAAAGAAAATCTATACGTATAAAAGTTGCGCCGTTGATGATAAGTGATGTCACAGTCTCACCAGAATTGGTAAGTTCAACGTCGTTATAAGGAAAACCTGCCGACGTGATTGTTTCGGAAGTGACAAATGTACTGCTGACATCAAACTCAGAAGCACTCGATTCAGAGTTGAACGTAACCTGTTCGTTAGTTCCTGTTATTGACCAAGTTATTGACATAGTTGTTTTATTGGTGAATTGCAGAATCAGGCACAAATAAAATTTCCGATACTATTACCATCAGGATTTTAACGTTATATCTCATCAAAACATATGAATCGTGGTTGCTCCACCAGCGCCACCCAATGCTGTGGCAGTATGGACTCCGACCAACTCTATAATATGTTCACCAAGGGCAATACCGGCAGCATGGTCGCCGACGGCGATATAGGTATTGGTGCCATCATTGTACGCAAGTACATCATTTGCTTTAAAAGTTGTTGAAGCTGCCACACTTGCAAGGAAAGATGAATAGGTGGAGCCTGTTTTCGTGGCAAATCCATCAGAAACTGTCCATCCTGTTATGTCAGATGACGTACCAATATGAGGGGCAGTAACGCCGGCAATACCTACCTTCAGAATATCACTGTTTGTATGGAAGTTGGTGATTTGGGTTATATCAGCTTTCTGAGCTGCTGCACTGACATACAGGCCTCCAACGCCAGCAACATGTGACGCAATCAGTGTTGTATCAATAGTGTCAGCAGCTGTATGGCTTGCCAGTAAAGTAACTATGTCACCTTGGACGGCAGACGATACAGCAAGGTAGCTCGTGACTGAGCCCAATGTAATCACGTCGCCTTTGCCTGTGTCACCAGCTCCTGTTGCAACAGCATAAGTCCCACCAACTGATCCGAGTGTCAAGGCCTGGGTAAAACCGTAAGCATTAATCGTATCACCTGTTTTAGCGTTCGGTGTAAAGCTGTTAATCGTAAGTGCATTACTCCCATAAATTGTCACTGTCTGACCGTCTGCACCGTTATAGGTATTGATAGTATTGGCTGAAGTCCCATATTCTGACTCAAGAGCTACCTGTGTAATCGTGCCCATACCAGTGCCGCTTGTCGTCGTCAGGATACCTTCGGTCAAACCATTATGAGACATCGAATCGAAAGAAGTAGGTATCAGGTTAACGGTCAATGCTGTCGTGGTTGAAGGAGCCGAACTTATCGTAAGAGAGTGCGATGGAATATTAGTATCCCAATTATCAATATTCAATTGGTAAGAGCTTCCCACATTTATTACGGTCAATGACCCTCCATTTTGTTCGAAAAAAATGTGGGAAGCAAACCCATTGGTAAGATATGCGTCATTAATCACCGTATTACTACCACCAAGAATACTTAAATTCTGAAATCCTTGAACTGCATTAAGTGTTTTATACTCACCAGTCGAGGCAGAATTGCCTGTAAGGGTACCAAGACCTTGAATAAGTAATGTATTTCCAAACGATGTACCACCGTTCAATTGAGATCCGGAACTCAGCGCGTCCAAATCCGCTCTATTGATGCTGAGCATGCTTTGTCCAAACCCACCAGTGAAGGTAAATGAAGATTTAAGAGGTATCGAACCATTACCATTGACAAGACCTATAAAGAGACCACCGGACTCAGTGCCAGCATTAATGGAGTTAAGCTGAGAAGCAAAGGCCGAATCAACGTGTGCAACAAAATAAGCAGCTCCACTGATGGTCAGCGATGTCACTCCTTTACCTGTATTTGTTAAGGAAACGTCGTTGCGGCTGTCGACACCGCTCGAAATAATTGATTCAGAGGTGACTAATGGGTTACTCACGTCATAAAAAGTGGGGTTCCTGCCACTGCCTACTCCGTTCAATGTGAATGTTTGTGATAGAGGGATGGGCGCAATATCAATTGAAGTTGCTCCACCAGCACTCCCCAATGCTTTAGCGCCGATGACACCGGCGAGTTCGATAATGTGCTCACCACGAACCGTATTAGAATGGTCACCAACCGCGATATAGGTATTCGTGCCATCGTTGTAGGCAAGCACGTCATTAGCCGCAAACGTTTTTGATGCAGCCACATCCGCAAGGAAAGCAGTAAGGCCTTTGGAGCCAGTTAGGTTTACTCCCTTGTTTGTACCCGTTACAAAGCCATTCGTAACAGTCCATACATCACCAGCAGTATTGGTAAGGTCAGATGCAATGCCATTGTGAGGAGCTGTGCTGCCTCCTGCAATACCGACTTTCAGTATATCACTATTTGTGTTAAAGTTGGTGATTTTCGTAATATCGGTTGTCTGTGCCGCAGTA
>CAJAJL010000024.1 GCA_903940125.1 uncultured Chlorobiaceae bacterium
CGGGCAAGCAGCATGGCTTGCATGTGCCACAGCAAACCGATGGCCATTTTTTCTTTGACAAAAGGATGCTCAATTTCTTCCTGTTTACGTTCTTGATAGGCGGTTAAAAGCGTTTTGCGGGCATCATCTTTCAGAATTACGGCTCCTGTTTCAGAAACGGTAAAATCATTGGAATGAATCTGACCTCGATTGATCAGCGATAAAGCCAATCGATCCGCAATAAACGAACGGAACTCTTCGATCATATCAAGCGCAAGGCTTGGTCTTCCCGGTCTGTCTTTATGTAAAAAACCGGCAGCAGGATCAAGACCACATGACTCCAGAGCAGATCGAATATCGTGAGTGAGTAGTGTATAGAGAAATGAAAGCAGACAATTTATTCTATCCAGAGGCGGACGTCGGTTGCGTCCTGTAAACCGGAATAATGGATCAGGGGAAGTAATACATTCATCGAATACATCAAAGTAAACTTTTGCAGCTTCTCCTTCAATCCCTCTGATACGTTCCTGATCGGTTTCAACCTGCAGGCGCTTTATGCATCCAGCAAGAAGGTGTTGGGCATGTTTCAGCTTGACGGCGTTGACTTTTTCAGGATGATCTCTCAACGCCCTGGCCAGAGTGATCCGTGCATTACCGATTTTTCCAACAACAAATGCGCGGGCAAGGATGGCCGTTTGCAGGTAATTATCTGCCAGACGGTACTGAGTTCTCCGCAATAAAATGTTACCTCGTGTTGCTCCTTGCATCTGAGAAAGAAATTTCCCGTATTGGCTTAAAAATGTTACCGTTACACCGGTTTCCGCACAATGGCCAAATAAATAAGGGCTGCATGTTACGGATCCAAAACATATAATGCCATCAAGCATATGGAGCGGGATGCGTACTTTTTCTTCCTTATCTATTTTAATAACGGCACACTCTCCTTCCTTTGAAAGGTAGGCTCCTTGGGTCGTTACAAAAAGGGTGTTGAGGTATTTTTTCAAATCTCATCCTCCGAGAGAGTTTGAAGCAATTTCTTAAGGTAGGTCGTTGCCGTTCGGCCTTGCACAATCACCTCCGGCAGGCAATCTTGCTTCAGCGAGCAAAGCTTACATTTTGGTCCAGGATCAGGTGGCGGGGTAATTCCATTCCGGAAAAGATCATGTACCCCTTCAGCGGCAAGAATAGTTTTTTCACGCAATACTTCATCAAAATCAACATCAAGCCTTCGTTTAGTTTGGCCATAAAACAACGCCCCCGAAGGTATATGAAGAGAAAGCATCTCTTCGAGGCATATTGCCTGAGCACAGAGCTGAATTTTATCGGCATCATGTTTTTTCGGTTTCCCGCGTTTGTATTCAACAGGAAACGGATCGTCGTGATTATTCAGCTTGTGCCATTCAACCACGTCAGCAACACCTGAAATTCCAAGGATAGCGCTCCGTAATAATTCGCTTCTCGTTACACGGACACCGCTACGATAGGACGTTTTGCCGTCATCGACCCGCTCATGCATCTCTCTCCCTTCAGCAGTGTAGCCGTTCTCGCTCCATATCTGCTCAAGATGGATCAGCGCACACTGCCGTGGGCAATAGACAAAATGCTGTAATGCTGACAAGGCAATGAAGTCTGATTCCGAGTACATAGCGCTACCGCTTAAAACCCATCAATGATGTCTGGTTCCAACCCTTTCAACTCGGTCAGATCGAAATCACCATCCTGCTTAACTTCTAATGAACGGTGGACTTTTGCAGAAGAGTACTGACCAGATTTACAGTTATGCTTCCACCATATAACTCTCAGCACCTCCATGCTGCCAGCCGGTCGAGCAGATGATTCATCGTTTTCGAACAACCGTGGCAAAATTTCCTTTATTACTTCAGCATCATTATCTGAGAAACCAGTTTTCTCTGCTAATTGAGGATTCATGCTTCCGTAGAAAACATAAATGCCCTTATCAATCCGATGTTTCATTCCCATCGTGTCAGACCCACGCTTCGTTCCATCCCCTTCACTACTGACGCTTTTGGTAATTTGAATACTGGTGATATCCACAGGTTCAATACTGAATGCAGACTGGATGGTTACAGGGCCACGAATTCCAATAGAGATTCCATTATCACCTTCCGTACCGGCGTCATCTGCCTTTTTACTCGTTTTTTTTGTGCTTTTCAGAGCGAACAACTGGCCAAAGGTGCGCACATCGACCCACTTCGCGCAAGAAAGTTTGACGGTTTCATCTGAACCAAGCTTGCTTCCTAATACAGCTTCTGCTCTTGCACGGAGGCTCTTTGCGCCATCTTCATTCCTGTCATCAGACTGAACAAAGATCATATTTCCGTCGTCCTTTTTACCGTTTGCAATCCAGCGTTCAAGTAGTCGATCACGGACTTTTCTTTTAATGCAGACATCAGAAATTTCACCAAAATTAGAGTAATCAGTGCGTGGACGATTACCGTTGAGAGGATCACCATTTGGATTGGAGTTTTGAACTCGCAGGATTACTGCAAAGTCAATTTTGTTTTGGAGGATGCCCATTTTATTCTCCTTGATGTAAATCAGTTTTAGAATCAAGATGTTCCACACTATCTCCTTCAGTTGACTTTGAAGAAAACAATACATGGCGTTGACAGTGATACCCCAATAAAAATTCACCGGTTAAGGGACGATCTTTTTCCTTGCTGAAATCACCATCACAAAAAGCACACATCACCTCATCAAGCAATCGCTCCCGACTTTTCAGGAAAGCCATTGTTTTTTCGGAAGAGTGAAGACGCGCCCTATAGGGAGTTAGTGCCAACTCAATTGTTCTCCATGTGGAAAAAGGTCGATCTGCAAAACGCTGCATCAACCTTGCTGATGTTGTTTCTCGGCCTTCACCCGCCATCTTAAGAGCATAGTTTTCGATGTTATCAGCTATAGCCAAAAGCCGGCCATAGAGGTAATCCGAAGTATTTCTTTCTGTTTCCAGTTTCATTTTATAATTTTTTTCGTTGTAATAACCTTTGTACAGCGCACATGCGATACCAATGGTTTTTTCCCATTCCAATGTCATTAAACCGTGACGATTGCAGGCTCTTCTAAACACAGACTCAACAAGATCGCGGGGTATGCGCTGAGCATCCACGATGCAAGGCAGCAATCGTTCAATCGTAGACTTACGGAGTTTATTATCAACTCGAAAACCATAGGCCGCTTCCACAATGTCCTGAGGGGATGGGACTCCGGTAAACTTCAGATCTTTTTCAAAATGCTGCGGCCATGCATAGCGCTCATGGTATGTTTGAAGACGTTCAATAAATTCTGACCCCCTTAATTCACGATAAAAGGTCACTGCCATTCTCCCAGGAGTCGCCGAATCAAGCCCCATAACAACAATATCATCAGTATTATTAAGTACTGCTCGATAACCAGCAAGCGCCTTCCGTAAACGGAGTGCAAAAGTTTGTCCAACATCTCCTACATCATTAGTATCATAGACTTCACTTGTGGGAAAAAAAGTTTCATTACTGCCGAGAAACAGTGAAAGAGAATTTTCGAAGGGATCTGGGATCGGTTGTCCAGAGACAGCCCAAGTCACAATTACTTGATCTTCATTTTTATACCCCTGACGTTTGATAAGCCATCGAAGGGCATTGTGGGCTTTTTGAGTTACCTCTTTACTAATTCCGCAAGCTTGTTGTCCAGTGTCATCCGTAAAACGGCCACGGAAGGTATAGCCTGAGCTATCATTAGAACTAATCAGTTTTGCTCCATCTCCTGCATGGCGTATACGCTTGGGGTGACTCGTTGCAATCACAGCCTCTTCACCTGTTACCATGCACAAATCTGTATTTTCACAGGCGTGTGCATCGTAACAAGCCCAAGCTCTCTGTAATGATAAATCTTCCCAAACCGCGCTACAAGGATTACCATCTTCAATCACGATCCAACGGATAAATGCATTTCCTTGGTCACGCTTACCATCTTTAGGATTTGGTGTAAGCATGCGAAAAATTTCTGGTGGCGACCCATCGTCTATCCATCGAGTTAGCAACTTTTCATTCGCATCGGTAAAGAGAAGTTTTTCTTTCACAAGATCATATACGACACTATGCTTTCGAACATATGAAAGTACTGCCTTTGCTTTAGGATGAGCAAACTCCGATTCGCACCAAGCAGCAAGCTGTTTTTCGTAACCTTCAAAAAATGAAAGTTTTTCCCCACCATAATTCCTTGAATAATCGGCAGCACAATATTGAACTTTGTCGCATAATGGATGTGGGGGCGGTTGGCTTCCGGTTCTCCCAGCGGACGATTCAGTCGCTGGCAGAACGGTGTCCTCTTTTTGAACGATCTTTGCATTCCTGAAATTACCCGCCGAGTCAATTGTAATCTCAAGATGAGCCTGTTGAACAGTATGACTAACCGGCATAAGTATCGCACTTCCCGGTGGCTCATGCCCGGCACATTTCTGATACGTGTCATAAAGTTTGAGCATCCAACTCATCTTAACCTCCTATTTCAAAGAGTTCTTTGTCAACACTTTGCCATTGATCGTTCCCAAATAATTTTGCATGCATCGGACGTATAAACTTTCGAATGGTGCACTGCTCCGGTCTTTCAAATCGAATGCAACCATTACTCATTACGGGGCGACAAAATCGTGCATGTAATTCAGCGTTCCCTGTTTCATCAGGATAATCGAAACCGTGAAACATTAAACCGTAAGCAAATTGCCCATCCTCATCATAATGGCTTCCTCCTGAGCCAAAATCGCAAGGCACGACATATCCCTGACAATCGCGGGTACCAAGAAATATGTCCTGCCGTCCACCACGTTCCAGCATGCGCTGTGCAATGACATAGTGCTTCCCTTCTATACGATCTTGAGCCATTTCGGGGTGGCGCAGATTCCACTCGAAGTGAGCTCGTACCTGATACTCTACATCAGCCAGAAACGTATAGATGGATAGGTCATTTCCACCGCTACTGTATTTTAGCGGCTTCGTTCCTTTTGTTTGGGTGCGGATTCTTTTCATTACCCGTACCTCATCAATTACCCATATAAAAGTAGGCTTCCAGTAAATGGATTTGGCAATACCCTTCAAAGATTCATAAGTCGGTATGTGATATGAACATTTCTCCCCACCGATTCGGGTTAGCGGGTCAGTAAACAGTGCATAGCGTCCCCATACTTTGAATTCGATACTATTCTTTTCAGACATCCAATACCTCCATTATCTCTTCAGGTTGTTCACTCAATCCAAATTTCGAACTGTAATACCGCTTATCAACAAGGCATAGGATACCTGTCCCATCCTGAGTTTCCCTTACTACTCCAGCAAGCATCATCTCATTGAGAAGTTTTGGAAAAATATTAACACTGAACTGCTGTGCCCTGCGCAGGACTTCGAATCCTATTCCTGCAGGATGGATGGAAAACAGTTCGTTCACTATGGACTGCCCTTCCTCACCAAAAGGTACTACAATGCCCTGAGTCGGTGCATCGATGGCTTTAAAAACTTTTGCTGCTGTCATAAACGATTGACGCAAATAGATATCTGGTGCCCGACGGTGACTTCTTTCATATTCTTTAACTGAAAGATTATTGACAGAAAGTATATTGAGCAATGTATCCTCATGTCCTAATTCTTTTGAGGATAACAGGTAACCCATTTCATTTGCCCGAGAAAAAAAGTAATTCTCGTAAAACCATGCCATCGCTTCAGGGCCAATACAGTTATTTCCAAATCTTTCAGGATCTTTCTCATAGTCATCAAGTACACGTTCTGCTTTGTCACGACCAATTCGAATATCCGGGAGCATACATAGATTTTCTTCTTTGATATTGACGATGTGAACACGGCCTATTTTTCGCCGATTATGCCTATTGCATCGTCCCGCTGCTTGGGCGATAGAGTCAAGACCGGCAATGACGCGTATAACTGCTCCAAAATCAACATCTACTCCAGCTTCGATTAATTGAGTGCTAATACAGATTGTCGGTTTTTGTTCTTCAAGCCTTCTTCTGATCTCGCCCAAGACAGTTTTCCTATGTGTCGGACACATATTCGTACTCAAGTGATAGACTTGAAAGTGCTTTTGTATTGAGCATAATCGATAAAGGTTTTGAGCTGTTTTTTTGTTGTTAACGATAACAAGACAACTCCCGACTATCTGGGTCTCATCTTGAGCCAATTCAGCTATATCTTCAAGAAGCCACCCCCCTGGTTTGCGGTTATTCAAAATTTCAACTCTTTTCAGATCGTCGAAAAGTTGCCGTACATCCGGAATAATTTCACTTTCTTCAAGTAAATGGATAGAGCCTTTCAGAGAATCAACCCGGTTTAACAATGGCTGTGTTGCGGTACATAAAACAACAGTTGAACCACATTGCTCAACAAGAAAATTGATTGCGTTGTTGAACAGGTGAATACAATTGACGGGCAGGGTTTGAATTTCGTCAAAGATCAATACGCTGTTAGCTAACTGGTGCATACGGCGTGCACCCCGAGTACCGCTTCCAAAGAGTGTTTCAAGAAACTGTACATTTGTTGTAAAAACAACCGGTGCATCCCAGTTCTCGGAAATAACCTTACTCCGCCATGTCTGTTGTTCTGGAGTAAGATTCGAATGATGCTCCAGCACGACGCTTCCGGGTTCAACTCCTGCTGGCTCTAAAATCTGCCGTGCAACCTGTGCATTTTGATCAATAATAGATGTAAAGGGAATAATGTAAATCACACGATCCATATTGTGGATCATTGCGTGATGCAAAGCGAAACGAAGGCTGGCGAGTGTTTTGCCTCCGCCAGTTGGAACGGTCAGGGTATAGGTTCCTTTGACACGTTTAGCTGCATTGAGGCAGTGTTCTGCAATTCCTCGACGAAGTTGGTCAATAGGATATTCCGTTTTAAACCGACCAAGATGATCCTCCAGTCGGGTGGTTAAAATTTGCCAAGTTACATTTTCTCTATCAGACGTGTACTTGACTCTTGCAGGATTTTCAAAGCAGGCTGAATCAATTCTATCAGCGTCAATCAGGCAACTGAATAAAAATCGAACCAATAATCCAATCTGGTTTTGTGTCACCAAGCATTTATCGCTTTTTGTTGGGGATAGAAGAATAATTCTCCTGATTATGACTTCAACCTCTTTGATAAGTTCCGGATTGCCAATAATTTCTCGGACATGATCATGAATATCCTTGTCCACTTTATCAAGCACTTCTGTATGGTGTGTGCGCTGATCTGCCTTCTTCATTCGCTTCGTGAATGTATCTTCAACTGGACTATTTGATCCTGAGTTCAGGCAATCGATCAAACCAGAGTGATGGGAAGCAAGACATAATGCAAGAATTTGACAGACAATTTTTTTTAATTGCCCCTGCGTCGAGAGTTCCTGCCACAGAAATTGAGCACCTGCACTTGAATGATCTATTTTTCCTTTAAGGCCTTTCGTATCAACAAAATCTTCGTCTTCATCGGGATTCAGGATGCCTGTTGCAGATTTTAGATAATTTTGGAACTCGGTGCTGTATTTCCCGAAATCATGGAGCAATCCGATCAATTTTCCATGTAAAGGCAACCCAATTTTTTGAGCATGAAAACGAGATAACTCAGCCACATTGGTTAAATGATCTTCCAAAGGTTGCTTGTGTTTAGCTGTTATGTGAGCGTATGCCTTTGGTTGAAGAGACTCCATTTTGATTCAGGGAGAGGATTTGTTAAATGGCCTTGACGTATACTTTGTATGATTGTATTTGTGTCATGAGAGAAAAGAAAAAAGCCTTGCACTTCAACCTAAGAAAATATATTCACATACCTCGTTAACATCACATGTTAGTTACGAATTTGTTCCTTTCCGGCATTTCCCCCTATTCCTATAAATCATATTGATATATATAAATATACTTTACAGGTCAGCTTTGATTATTTCTCGTCAGAATATTCTATCCTGAATTATTTCTTTGCTCAAGAAGTTGGTAAGGATATACAAACCATAGTTTACTGTTCCCTATATCTCCTCATTTTTTGAGAGAAGGCAGTTCCTTTCCAACCCAGTTCTTGTTTCGAGATGGAGATGTGGTGCCGTGCTCAACAACCCTTTCATGAGAACTGACTAACCCTCAGAATGAATTAAAGACCCTACAGGTTAATCACTTGTATGGAAAGATATGAATAACGATATTGAATCAAAATCTGCTCTGAGGTATCTATGCCGTCATCAGTTATGTATTATATATAAAAAAGATACCTTTTCAGCGAAAGGGACAGACCAAAGGGAAGAACCATGAACAAACGAACCGTTAGCAGGCTTGCACTTCTTTCGATTACCGCCGGTGCCATCATGGCAGGGTGCAGTCCAACCATTCGGGTTGAAGCACCTGATAAACCCATTGTCATCAACATGAATATCAAAATCGATCACGAAATCAGGATTAAGGTTGATCGTGAACTCGACTCCCTGCTCGACAATAAAAAAGGCTTATTCTAACCAGAAGAAACGGAACTATGAAAACGATACAATCCATAGCGTTACGAGTAGTTGTAACCATAATGTTGCTGATAGGCATTGCCACATCCGCTTTTGCACTTGACCTCGAAACTGCACGCTCAAAGGGATTAGCCGGAGAGGTTGACAATGGCCTGCTCTCCGTTCCTCCCGGAGCTCCGACTGACGCACAGGCACTGATTGTAACTATTAATAATTCCCGTCGTGCAGAGTATGCAAAAGTTGCTGCTCAGAATAATCTTTCGCTTGATGTTGTTGGAGGGATGATGTTCCAGAAAATTTATTCTCGTCTTCCAGCTGGTACATGGGTAGAGGTACAAGGGAAATGGACAAAAAAGGCACAGTAATCCTGCAAAAAAAGCGACTGTGACATGGCCGCTGCGAATCTTGTTTGCCGTGTTTCTGCTGCTTCTACTGATGCCGGCAACAGGATGGTTTTTCTTTCCCTGGTATGCGCAATCGTTGATGGATCGTGCCCTTGAGGGTAAACCGTTTCGTATTGAAGTTTCCGACTTGGGTTTGCCGGGTTTTTCAGGTGTAGGGTTTCGCTCGATGAAGGTGCTCTTTACCACACCAGCCGATGGTTGCAGCGATGCATCTGCCTATACACTTTCACTCACGAACGGTTCGTTGTCCTGGCATTTCGAAAACGGGGATACCTCTGGTGCCCGATCTCTGCTTCCAAAAGTTTTCCATGCTGCATTTGCTTTAGATGCCGATTCGATCAATGTGAAGCCGGATCCGGAAGAATTTAACTTCGGTGACAATAAACCGAGGATTACCGCCATCATTGAGGTCGCCCGTAAGAATGACTTCACCCTTTTTTTTACACCGCTCTCTGTTGCTTACAACATCAATGGAGCTAAGGTTACCCGTGAAAAGCTCCGGCTTGAAGATGTGAATTTTAAGGTCAGGCTCAACGCTTCAGATCACTGGCAGCAGCAGATGGATACTCTGCGGGTGGCAAAACTGTTCAGTGATGGAAAGCTATTGCCGGTAAGCAATTTCAAAGCGCTTTTCGGCTCGAAACGCGATCCACTCAAACCCTGTACTCTTACGCTTACCGGCTGCTCAGTAGACCTGTTTCATTGGAAAGCCTCATCGCAGCGCATCGAGTACGATCTGAAAGACAAACAGTCCCGATTCACGCTTAGTATGGCCGAAATTCCGCTTGCGGAACTCCCTGGTTTCAACAGGGGCGGCAGCAAAACACCCTCAGCTGTTGGCAGGGTAAGCGGTTTTATTCCCATCGAATTCCAGGACTCGACGGTACTTGTGCGTAATGCTCTCGTTATTGCCGGAAAGGGTACAAGGATTATCTCCTACACAAAGGATAACAAACCATGGGTTTCACTCGATTTAGGCGTTGGGGAGGTGATCAATAAACTCAATGCCAGGGTAACACTCAGCAGCCGGAACAATAAGCTTTCAGGGCTCGCATTGAGCGACCTGTCGGCGAAACTGCTCGGAGGAACAATCACCTCAACACCAGTCAGCTTCGGCCAGTCAGCGAACATCAACATGTTAACCTTGAAGCTCAATAATATCAAGGTACTCGATCGCGTTCGTTTGCATGGAGATTTCAAGGGATCACTCAAGGGGCAAGTGAGTGGAACCATTCCGCTTTCCATAGCAAAAAACGGATTATCCATCAGGAACGCACATCTTCACTCCCCTGGGGGTGGCACTATCACTGTTGCACCACCATCAGAACGTCGAAGTGTGGGTGAACGCATTCTCGGCCAGCAGAAACCGGATGCCGACTATACCTTCAATGAGCCAGACATTGTCCTGAACCGTTCGTTCAACGGGAGTAGCAGCATCGGCTTCACCATGAAAAAGCTGCTCCGTAAAACCGAAGGCGGCGAACTATTGCTCATCTCACCAAAAGGAACCCTGTCACTCAGACAGAACCCCTTGAACCTCAACATTGCCTCTCTTTCTGATTTCAGCGCGGAATTTTTCGGAGGCAGGATTGCTCTCACCCGTCTCGATTACGACATGCAAAAACAAGAAGGGGAGACTATGTTGCAGCTCGACAACATTTCGCTCCAGAAGCTGCTCGACCTGCAGGGCACAAAAAAAGTCTTTGCTACAGGTACCGTCCGTGGAACCATCCCGGTAAAGTTGAAAAACGGAGTCTTTGAAATCAAGGATGGAGGTATGAACGCTGAACAGTCAGGTCAGATCATTTATGCCACTACGCCTGAAGAGCGGGCTGCGGCAAACCAGGGACTTCGCACCACCTACGAAGCGCTGTCAAATTTTCTTTACGTGCAGCTGTTATCCTCAATCAATATGGCTCCGGATGGCAAATCAGCCATTACCATCCAGCTCAAGGGAACAAACCCCGACTTTCAGAATGGAAGGTCTATTGAACTGAACCTCAATGTTGAACAAAACCTGCTCGATCTCATGCGCAGCCTCTCAATTTCCTCAAACGTTGAGCAGATCATCACCGAAAAAGCCCTGAAGATGCAAGAGAAATAAGCGGACAGGTTCATAACGACAAGTTTCAAACCCTCTATCTTAGTCATCGTTACGTACTGACCAAACTGCGTATTATTCCTATATTGGAACAAATTCAGCGAGTGCGGTGCTGGTCAACAGTTTTATCTAATGCTTCCGGAGTGCTGCACGCTTTGGTGGCTTTTTTCAGGAGAGTGATATGGATGAGGATGAATCAGTAGAGCGATTGTGGGAGTTGGCTGAAGAGACCTTTGAAAACTCAAAGGATAATCTGAATAGAGCCCTTGAAGTTGATTATCAATTCAGTTTGGATGATCTGGACAAGATTTTACCTGAGCTTGCAAAAAGAATATTCATGATGGGATTTATCACTGGCTTGGAGACACAAATCTTTGACGACGAAGAAGAAGATAATGAAGAGGGGATAAACTGATCCATAATCAGTTGCTTCTTTTGTTCTATATGTCAGAGCCCAAGGGTTATAAGGTCATGAATATGGACCATTCCGACCGGATGATGTTCACTGTCGCAGACCAGCAGCTGCGTGATCCGGTAGGTTTCAAGAATATCGAGGCACTCTTTGGCTAAGGTTGTGGATGAGACCGTTTTTGGGTTTGGCGTCATGACTGAACCAGCGCTGAGTGCGAGGAACTCTTTTCCGCTTTGTACAAGACGCCTGAGGTCGCCATCGGTAAATATCCCGGTCAGACATCCTTCTTCATTGACAACGGCGCTCACACCGTATCGTTTCGAGGTCATTTCAAGGATCAGATCGGTTACAGAAGCATCTTCTTTGACGAGAGGTACTGCCTCGTCTTTTGCCATGATGTCCGTAACTTTTACGGTCAGCCGTCGTCCGAGTGAACCCTTTGGGTGGGTAAGTGCAAAATCTCTCTGGGTGAAATTTTTTTGCTGCATTAAAGAAATGGCAAGTGCATCCCCCATGGCCAGCATTGCAGTGGTTGATGTCGTCGGGGCAAGATCGTAAGGGCAGGCTTCTTTTTCTATATCGGTATCTAGGGTAATGTGGGCGTTCTGGGCAAGAAAAGATCGTTTATTGCCGGTCATGGCAATAATTGTTGCACCAATCTGTTTAAGTGCAGGGATAATAAAATTAAGTTCTTCTGTGGTTCCGCTTTTCGACAGACAGATAACAACGTCATCCTGGCTGACAATGCCAAGATCCCCATGAGCAGCATCAGCCGGGTGAAGAAAAAGGGCGGTGGAACCGGTAGAAGCCATGGTTGCAGCAATTTTCTGGGCGATAATGCCGGATTTGCCCATGCCGGATATAATGATTTTCCCTTTGCATGAAGCCAGGAGCAACACTGCATCTGAAAAACTGTTATCAAGCCGTTCAGCTATCTGTTGAATGGCACGAGCTTCCTGTTCCAGAATTGTTTTTCCGGTTTGTGTAATGTGCCGGTTCAGGACGGTAGAGTTCATGGTATTGATTGAAATTGAAGCTTCAAGAAAGAAAAGAAAATCAGTTACTCTTTTTTATAAAGTGTAATATCGGCTAAATTGGGGAATTACTTTTTCGTTTACTAATCATAACGCTGTTGCTATGAATTTTGATTCAATGAGCTGGGTTCTTGTTATGGCTTTATCTCTTTCTGTGTTTTCCCTTTTTATATTTTTGTTTTCCAAGTTTGTAGGGTATATGAAAAGAGTGCAGAACCTTGAAATAGAGTCATTCAAAGATACGTTGATTGATAAAGACAATCCAGTAGGCCTGCAGGGTGAAGAGCTTGAAAAACTCAAGCAGCAGCAGGCGGAAGCCCAGCGCCATCTGAAGGAGGTTATATCAAAAATACCTGTTATTCAAAAAGACGGCAGGTTTCAGATTGATGAGGAGGCGATACGGAAGCAACGGGCGAATGCAAATGGGTCTGGAACGTCCGGGAGGGCTGCCAAGGGTACTGTTTAAGTTTTTCTGATTTAATTTTTTGCATGCTTTCAAAGTTAAAGCTTCTTTTCAAAGATACGGTTATCTATGGGTCAAGTACCATACTGGCTCGCAGTCTCAATTATCTGCTGGTTCCCCTTTATGCCAATAAGCTTTCTACGTTTGACAATGGCGTTCAAACCATTATCTATGCCAACATAGCTCTGGCAAATGTACTGTTTTCGTATGGACTTGAGACATCCTACCTTAAAGTGGTTTCAGATTCGGCACATCAGGGTCAGGATGAGACAAAGCTGTTCTCCACCGCCTTTCTGACCCTTTTTGTCACTTCAACGCTTTTTGCGTTAGGCATTGTACTCTTTGCGCCCTCTATTGCTCAGTTAATCGGGTTATCGGCCTCAGACTTTACGTTTGTCCGATATGCCGCCCTTATTTTATGGATTGATACGCTTCTGGTCATCCCATTTGCAGAACTTCGTCTAAAAAGAAAAGCTCTGCAGTTTGCCATTGCCAGAGTAGTCGGGGTGATCGCCGTTGTCGTCAGTGCAGTTATTCTTATTGTTCCTCTCCATACCGGGTTGCCTGGGGTTTTTATTGCTGAGGCTTTTGGTTCTCTGATCAGTCTGTTACTGGTTATTCCTGTTTTCAGTCAGTTCAGAATTTTCTTTTCAGCTGCCCAGTTGCGTGAAATGCTTCGTATAGGATTACCCTACGTCCCGACGGGAATAGCCGGTCTGTTGATTCATCTGATTGACCGGAATATTTTGATCCGCATTCCGGCATCACAGATAGAAACCATTTATGGTAAAGGCTATCAACCATCCGATATTGTAGGTATTTACGGCAGGATTGCTGCTTTTGGTGTTGTTCTGCAGCTTTTTATCCAGGTATTCCGTTTTGCCTGGCAGCCGTTTTTTCTGCAGCACGCCAAAGACCCCGATGCGAAAAGGCTGTTCCAGCATGTGTTGAGTATTTCAACCTGTTTCACCATGTTCCTGGCCCTTGCAGCGACTTATTTTGTTCCTGATCTTGTCCGTTATCACTATGCAGGAAGTTTTTATCTGCTTCCCCCTCGATACTGGATAGGGCTCTCCATTCTACCATGGATTTTTTTGAGTTATGTATTTGACATGATATCTACAAATCTTTCTGCAGGCATTCTCATTACCGGAAATACACGATACCTGCCAGTTGTCACGTTTGCCGGTGCAGCCGTAACAGCGCTCTTCTGCTGGTGGCTTGTGCCTGTGAGCGGAATGGAAGGGGCAGCGTATGCCATTGTTGCCGGTACGGTTGTCATGTGTCTTGTTATGGCATGGTACTCCCTGAAAGTTTTTCCCGTTCACTATGACTGGCTTAAACTTTCACTCTTGTTTATTGCGGGTATCGTGCTGGGATGGTTTCAGTTCTTTATCGGCCCGAAGCTGCCTCAAACGGGGGCTTTCCCTGTGGCAAAAACGGCCATGCTTGCTCTCTATCTGGCGTTTGCCATGGTGCTTTTCCGCGAAGAAGCCACTCTTATAGCTGTGAAAGTGAAAAATAAATTCAGGCGGAAGTGATTTTCCTTCTACCTTCCTTTACCGCTATGCATTCTGCGTGTTGACATATTTTCAAGCACTGTTTTCAAACGGCTACGTTGTTCAGGTGTACAGAGTTTGGAAAGCTGATGAAAATGAAGGAGCAGTTCCCGTTCTATTGCGGCCTGATGCAAACCTATGGCTGCAACGAGTGAATCTGTTTTTTTAGTATCCGGAATATCTTTAAACGACTCCTCAACGAGTTGTTTTTTCAGCGGAGCAATGGCCTCAATTTCAGGTCTGACTTTCAGAAAATGCTCCTGTCGCAGTTTTTCGAAACTGATGGTTTGTGATTCACTGAGGTCAAGCTGTTTTTCAAAAAAACGCTCATGATTGAACTGATGGTCTCCGCTTAGATGCTCCCGTCTGTGCGAGTTCTGAAACCAAAGCGCACTGAGCAGTGTTATGTTGAGCAGAACAAGCAGCACAACCGCTGTGGTTACTAAGCGTTTTGATGTAAACAAGTTCATAGTGTTAACCATAGTTTCAAACAGGCTGTCATCGTTGACGAGCCTGTTTATTGTTGTAAAGACCTGAGATATTATTTATGGTCTCATACTGTTGTTCCCTCTCATGTCGCAGTTGCCACGCATATGGTGATACTTCATCATAGACTGCATTTTTTCGATCTGTGCAGGAGAAAGTATTGTGGCAAGTTCAGTCAGATGATTGCTTTTTATACGGGCCAATTTTTCGTGCAGCCTGCCGATTTTCTCGGAAATTCCATTGATCTTTTTCTCGTCAGGGTTCTTTTTTATCGATTCCTCTCGAAGTTCGCTGTTCAATGCTGCCAGTTTTTCCTTCTCCGCCATCATAACATTAAAGTGTTTCTTATGCAGTTCCTGAACCTGTGCGTTTTGTTTTTCATTCAATCCCAGTTGTTCCTGCATCCCGTTCGCTCTGCAATTCTGCCATCTTCCTTGTGCTCCTCGCATGGATGGCATTCGCGAATCCGGTCCACGTTCTGCAAATCTTTTCTGACATTCGTTCCGATAAGCCATCCGCTCTTCCATTGAGGCATTTCTCATCTTTCCACAGAGAGCTTCAAGTTCAGCATCCGTTGAACGGCTGTAATCAGTTGCCGCAAATGCAGTACCTCCAAAACCAAGCAGTGAGGCCGACATTGCTAACATTATCATGGTCTTTTTCATCGTATCTCCTTTTTTTTGTTTATCCATTCCAACACTCATCGAAAAAATATAATATGGTAACGGTCAAGGCGTCTGAATTCCAGTCGAAACTGTTTCCGACGTGTAGGTGCTTGACTGGTCGTAATAGGCAAATTCATGACTGGTATAGTCGTCACTCAGTTTGTCAAGCATTTCGCTGATGCCTGAAACTGAAGTTGTTCCCCGTTTATTCTGCTGAACAGAGAGCACTGTGGCGCCAAGATTGATAACAATAAGCAGTGCGAAAAAAGCTAACCTGAAAACGAAACGATTTCCGGCGACAGCATGTGATTGTTTCGCCTCCGGACCGAACTCCCGTTCTATTCTCTGCATTAGTCGAGCTCTGAAAAAATGATTTACCTCCAGAGGTTTCATCTCATCAAGCAGCTTCATGGTTTTGACAACTTGTGCCTCTATGTTGTTGTTACGCTCTTTCATCATAAATTCCTGTTTCATTATATCTGACGACAGGCAAGTGAAAAACTTGTGGTTTTAAATAATAAATCATTGCTGTGTATAGTATGCAAAGAGTTTGTCGTGAAGGTTTTTTTTTGCTCTGTGTACAAGAGATTCAACTGCTGAGACCGATGTTTTCAGAATGTCAGCGATTTCCTGATTACTGAACCCCTCTTGTTTGCTCAGAAGAAATGCTGTTTTCTGGCTTTCAGGGAGAGTACCGAGAGCTTCCTGCAGAATTGCGGCCTGCTCGTTTCCAGCATATGCTTCAGCAGGATTATCATTGCATGGGGCTGCAATTTCCGCTGAAGGGTCCTCAATGCCGATTATCCTTTTTAATGAACTGAATCGTTTTTTTCGTTTCAAACGACGCAGGTGGTCAAGGGATTTAGTGACGGCAATTCTGTATATCCAGGTTGATAGTTTGGCTTCTTCCCTGAACTGCTCAAGAGAGCGGAATACTTCGATAAAGACATCCTGGGCAAGATCTTCTGCATCCTCCCTGTTAAACACAAAGCGGTAACAGGTATTAATGACCATTTCCTGGTGTTCAGCCACAAGGCTTCTGAACGACTCTTCTTTCGATGTCAAACCTGATTTTTGCAATGTACTATTTTTTGCTGCGCTTGCTCTTGCTCTCTCTTCTGCATCAGCTGTGAATTCATACAATGTGCCTTATCTCCCAGGTAACGTGATTGAAATAATGCTTACCTGTAAGACGTCAGAAATCCTGAATTCATGCAGTTGTTTGCATATTAAATTATTCGATTAAAAGCGAAATGACGATCTCCCTGGATTTTCAGTTGGGGAAATCGTCATTAATTGCCTTTTTCCTACAGGTTATCAGGCAAGCTTTGTGGCAAAGGCAAGAACCTTGTCCACCTTTTCCTGTGAGTCAGCTTCGCAATACAGACGCAGGACTGGTTCAGTCCCGGATGGGCGGATAAGCATCCATCCACCCTCAAAGTGATACTTATAGCCGTCAAGATTGTTGAATTTCAGAATTTTGTATCCAGCAATGTTTTCAAGATCCCCTGTTGATGCACGATCGATAATTGCCTGTTTTTTTGCATCGCTCACATGCAGGTCGATTCGGTTATAACAGAAAAATCCATATTCATCGTACAGTTCCTGGACCAGCCCGGAAAGTGTTTTATTCCTCCGGGTCATCATTTCCAGAATCAGCAGACCGGTATAGACACCATCGCGTTCAGGTAGAAAAGCGGTAATGCCTATGCCACCGGACTCTTCACCCCCGATAAGGATATTATTCGTAGTCATGAGTTTACTGACATGCTTGAAACCAACCTGCAGTTCATGCATGGTCAGATTATGCTTCCGGCATATTTTATCGATGACATCGGTCAGTGCAAATGTTTTTGCGACTTCACCGGTTTGATGCTTTTCTTCGACAAGGTCTTTAAGAATAATGGCAAAAAGTTTATGAGAATCCACAAATGAGCCGTTTTCATCGAGCATACCTATTCTGTCAGCATCTCCGTCATTGATAATGGCGACATCAGGATCAACCTCCTTGAAAAACTCAATAAACTCTCCGATATATTGAGGCATCGGTTCGGGATTGATACCTCCGAAGCCGGGGTTGATAGTGCAATGATAACAGCTGAGCATGGATTCATCAAACAGGCTGGTAATAAGATCCTGACCGGCCCCGAACATCGCATTATGGGCAATTTTAATTCTTGATTCACGAATCAGGGGGAGATCAATACTTTTTTTCAGATAGCTGAGATAAAAACCCTTCATATTGGTCAGCTCGATCAGTTTTTTATCGGCTGCAATCTCGGTTAAAGGATCTATCTCTGGAAGAATATTCTCAATTTCAGCAATAACTTCAGGGTGGGCGGGACCGCCATAGGATGCCTTTACCTTGAAGCCGTTATAAATCGCAGGATTGTGTGATGCGGTGATGACAATTCCTCCTGCAAGCTGCTTCTCTTTTGTAAAGAGAGAGACAGCCGGAGTAGAAACAAAACTGTCTGAAAGAAATACCTTCAGTCCCTGTGATGAGAAAACTTCTGCGGTATATTGCGCAAACTCTTTTGACATGAAGCGAGTATCGTATCCAACACATACTCCCTTTGCCTTGTTGGGATGGCCAAGAAAATAGCGCGCAGAAGCCAACGCTGCAAGTTTCAGGTTATCATAGGTATAATCTTTTGCTATAATTGCCCGCCATCCGTCGGTACCGAATTTAACTTGCATTCTTTATTGATTTTGATATAATGGAAACTCAATCAGTCATTAACTACGACAAATAAATGATAAAATACAGTTTCCCAGTCGTTCATCCAATTATCTCTCGTTTTTGATGTCAAAGAAGCTTTTTGTGTTAGCAGGCGAGGTTTCAGGTGATATGCATGCTGCCGGAGTTATCGCCCAACTGTTGAAAGCACGACCTGATATTTCGGTGTTTGGTATCGGAGGTGAGAAACTTCGGGTGCTTGGGGCGGATCTGCTTTACGATGCTTCCCAGACGAGCATTATGGGGTTTGTTGACGTGCTGAAGCATTCAGGATTTCTTCGACAGGTTATTCGTGATCTCAAAGAAGCCGTACGCAGGGAAAAACCTATGGCTGCTTTTCTCATTGATTATCCTGGGATGAATCTGCTGATGGCCCGATTTTTTCATGAGCTCGGCATTCCGGTTATCTATTATATCTCTCCGCAGGTCTGGGCATGGAAAGAGGGTCGTGTAAAGGCTATAAGGCGCGATGTCGATAGACTGCTTGTTATTTTTAATTTTGAGGTCGAATTCTTTCGCCGGCATGGTATTGATGCGGAATTTGTCGGTCATCCGGTTATTGAACAGCTTGCGGAACTTTCACTTCCTTCAAAAGAGTGTTTTTTAAAAAAGCATAATATTGCGACGAATGTCAGGCTCGTTGGACTTCTTCCAGGAAGCCGCCCGCAGGAGATCGCTCATATCCTGCCGGAAATGCTTAAAGCGGCCCGCTTACTGAGCAGGGAGTACAATATTGTATTTCTTTTCGGTCGATCTCCGCATCTTGATGACACAATTTTTCAAGCTTTATCTCACTACAGGGATCTTTCCATTATCACTTGTTCAGCCTACGAGGTCATGCAGTTCAGCGATCTTGCTTTGGTGACCTCCGGAACAGCAACCCTTGAATCACTTTGTTTTGGTGTACCAATGATTGTTATATATAAAACAGGGATGTTTAACTACTTGATAGGCCGCCTCATCATAAAGCTTAAGAATATATCACTGGCCAATATAGTAGCAAAAGGACTTGGGAGCAGTGAGAGGGTAGTACCGGAACTTATCCAGCATGAGGCTAACGGAGCAGAGATATACCGGCAGGCCAGAATGATTCTTGATAACCCTGAATCAGCTGCTGCTATGCGCCGGCAGTTGCTTGCAGCACGGGAGACGCTTGCGAGTGCTTCCCCTTCAAAAAAAATCTCAGGTATCTTACAAGAATATTTTTAAACCGAGGAGCATGTAATCATGGAAAAATCTTTTGACTATCTTATCAGTCATCCAGTCCTTATGATTATTGCCGTCATCGTTGCGATCATGATCCTGTTCTCTTTTTTCAGAAGGGGGTTGCGATTAGTTCTTGTAGTAACCGCCATTCTGGTGCTCTATATTGCCCTTCTTAAGCTTACAGGAGGCTCAACACATGATGCTTTTCAGCATATTGGGCTCTGGTTCAAGAACGCATTCCATGGTATCACCACGTTGTTCGGTCATCTTTTTGACTTCCTTAAATCCCCGAAAAAGTAATGTTGGCCTTTTTACCTGGCGGTTAACGATATCGCTCCTGTAGGACAGCTTTCGGTCATCAGGGTATTGTCAAACTTTCCATCATATTCCCGACTTCATACATGCAGCAGCCATGAATTCCTGGAAAGCCAATAAAATCAAGGGGTGTTTTTGTTTTTGCCGTTGTAGTGCCTAATGAAATATATATTTCGTTTTTTTCTTTTCTTTTTGTATTTTTCTGATAAAGTCTTTCTCATTTATCAGCATGCTCCATGTTCGTCCGAGTCAAATCAACACCGAATTCACCAAGGCAAGCCGTACA
>CAJAJL010000025.1 GCA_903940125.1 uncultured Chlorobiaceae bacterium
CAAACAGGCCGGCTGCAAAAAGCAGCATATCTTTACCGACCAGATAAGCGGATCGAAGGCCGAACGACCGGGACTTGCCTACTGCCTGAAAGAGCTAAAACAAGGCGACACGCTCATCATTTGGCGTCTTGACCGGCTCGGTAGGTCACTGCGGAACCTGATCGATATTGTCGAGCAGCTTCAGAAAAGGGGAGTGGGATTCCGCTCTATCAATGATGGTGGCATTGATACCACAACAGCATCCGGTGAGATGATATTCAATATGTTCGGCACTCTCGCTCAGTTCGAACGCCGCCTGATTCAGGAACGCACCCAGGCTGGCCTGACGGCAGCAAGGGCGAGAGGAAGAAAAGGAGGGAGACCAAAAATTTCGAAGGACGATCCGAAAGTGCAGATGGCCAAGAAAATGAGCAAGAATATGAACATCAGCATCGGCGAGATCTGTGCAACACTGAAGATTTCTCGGGCGAGTTATTACCGGTATTTGGGATTTTAGGGTTCACTTCAGAATAGTCGGGTAACAGAGGTGTATTGCCGCACCTTCGCCTCCTAAAGAACCGATCACGCCATTGGTAAAATCATGTTAAATTACTTATTTTATAGCTTTTCCTTAGTTGATTGTTAACTTCCAAAATTGGTGGTTTTATATTTCTTATGAAATAGCTGGGTATAAACTTCAGTCAAAGAACATAATCTTTATCCGGATGCGCTGAAACTGATTGGGTGTAAGAAATGATTTTTTTTCCGCACATATAAGCTCAACAGTCATTAGAAGTCTTTCGAACGGAACAATAATATGATTTGAGAATGAAAAAATCTCATAGTCAAGAGAATCGCATGGAAATACCAGACGCACTAATTGATGCCTTCAAGAGTGGTCGTGTGATCTTGTTTGTTGGTTCGGGCCTCTCTTCTGTTGAAGCGGCAGGTTATCCGAGTGCCAGCGGTTTTTCTCATTCTCTTCGCGATCAAGTCGTTGCAGATGCTGCTGGTATATCCAAGAAGCTTAATAAACTTATCGGAGGCGATGAAGAGGCGGACAAGCTAGGGCTTGACGATATTGCCGAATATTTCGAACTTTTTGCAGGTTCAGATAGACTAATAGATATTATTAAAACCACTTTCAACAACCCAACTATTTCTGCGACAACGCTACATAGGGATCTTTGGGAACTGCCCAACATTAGGCAAATATACACAACCAATTTTGATCCGTTGATTGAAAAGGGACTCGAAATGAGCCGTGTACGTGCAGAACCAAGGGTGATTATTCATCCTAATGCATTCCAGAGCATTATTAGTAGTGACTATCATGTCTTTAAACTCCACGGTTGTGCTGTTCGATCAGAGAAGCGTGATGATTTTGTTATAACAAAGAGTGACTATATGAACTTTGAAATACGGCATCCATTGAGCAAGTTGAAGGCCCAAAGCGAACTCATGCAAAACGTATTTCTGTTTCTTGGATACAGTCTTGCCGATTCCGATTTCCAGAGCCTTTATAGAGAAGTGCGTGCATTCGCTGGGCCAACGGCACAAAGTTGCTTTGCTGTCATCAAAGATGTATTTCCTGCTAAAGTAGAGTATTGGAAAAGGTTGGGACTTCATATCCTATGCGCAAGTGCTGAAGAAGCTATTTCATCTATTAAAAAACACGAAAAGCTTGGATTGCATACAAGTTGGTTTGAGTGGCGGAGTAAACAAGGTGCCCGAGAGGATATAAAGCAGGCAATTGCACAGAAAGCTCTCAGTTCGATACTCTCTAGTATTCAGAAAGGATCGGATAGCGAAGCGGAGGAACTCACTTTTATTCTCGATTCAGGTACATCAACTTTAGCTTTTGCCAGAAGACTTAAGGATTTGCTTGACAAACGCTCGGATCTTTTCGGAAAAGTTAAGTCTCTTCGCGTGATAACCAATTGTACAGCCATCGCGGATGAAATACGATGGATACATTTGCCTAGACCTTCAAGTTCTGGCTCTTCGCAGAATTTAATGGGAATCAAATTTCATATTACAGCACCATTTAGATTTGCATATCCAGTTTCCCACAGTAAAAGAGGATTCTTGTCCGGTAACTTTCGAAGCCACGAAACCCTCGAGCAGTCGCCTTTAGC
>CAJAJL010000026.1 GCA_903940125.1 uncultured Chlorobiaceae bacterium
CGAAGGAGGGGCCAACCGTAGAAAAAAGCATCTATCGCTTCAATAAGTGGTAGCAAATCATTTTGAAATGACGTAATTTAAACCCGCTGCCTGGGTGATTGCTAATTTCCGAAATTGGATGATTTTTAATTTCCGACTACACTTTTGACTGGAAGCCCTTCTATTTCTCATCGGACTATCCCCTGCTGCATATTCGGGGCGCTTCAGAAAACGGATTTTAAAGGACGTTAAGAATTATTGGATACAGAGATCCATCGGTAAAGCGTTGGAACAGATACCCCGAGATCTTTTGCGACATCCCGAGGCGGAACACCGCTTGCCAGCAACTTTTTTGCTGAGAGAATTTTGCTATCCCTCATCAGGCGCTTACGTCCACCTTTCCTGCCAAGCTGGCGGGCAATTTCCAATCCTGCACGGTTACGCTCAATCGTCAGTTCCGGCTTTCTGCCCTGCGCTGCTTGGATGGGAAAAGCCATCCTTGAAGATGAGAAGGCTGCTAAGATCATGCTGGAACTTGAGAAGAAGCCGATAGCCGTGGAGAAGGATTTTCCGGCTCGTGCGTTTCTTATGCATGTGGAGAAAATGGTGTGAATGAATTCCCCCTAAGGGAGCTGTCGATTGCTGTGACGGCTTTCTTGGGGTGGGTTGCTATGACTTTTCTTTATTTCTTTACTTTCCGCTTTTCTTCCATATTGGCTATTATTGCCCATCCCCGGAATTGTAAAATCAGCCCAATACTTCTGGATGGCATATCGGGCGACCCCTTCTTGTACATTTTGCGAATCCGTTGCATTCCCAGTGGCCAGTCATATTGAACTGTCTTGATGTCTTAACCGATAGCAGATCTTGCTGCTGCGCTGGTTTCATGGTACAGACTGTGCACGGAATATCTGGCTGTCAATGGAGCAGATCAGACCGGCGAGACCTACACTACGTCTCTATTAAAGTTCTGTGCTGTATGGAAGATGGTAAGAATCGACACGATATTGCTACGAACCGTGTAAACAACAAGGTATGGTGTATCTGAAAACAGGAGTTCTCGTGTACCCATCAGACGACCTGGTTTGCCGCTATCCGGGTATTTGGAAAGCTGGGTAGCGGTTTTTTTGATAATTGTAACAATGACTTTTTTTGCTGCAGCCGGACTTTCCTGGCCGATATAGGCCTCAATTTCTTCGAGACGGGTTTTTGCCTTATTAGTCCACTGTACCAGCAATTTTCTCCTCCCAGTGTTCAATCATTTTTTCTTGCGAGATGACCTTACCCTCTTCAAGGTCACGAAGACCGTCTTGAATGCTTTTGAGCTGCCATTCATTCAGAGCAAGATACTGATCGATTGCTTCTTCGATAACAAAGGTTTTTGTTCTTCTGGTTGCCACAGCAAGCTGTTCAATCCTATTTTTGGTGCTCGCAGGAATTTTAAAACTGACTTGGTTTCGCTTTTCCATTGGTTTCGCTGGTGATAACATGTCGTCCCTATATTATGGATTAGTATTTCAATGTGTTACGTTAAAATACTAATTAAGAAAATAATAGACAAGATTTGATTTATGGGATTGGCACATAGTTCGGCAAGAGTAAAGCACCACCGCACTGCGGAGCACTTCAGACACGCAAAGCAAAGTGACGCTCTCTTACAGAAAAGATTCATTCTCCGAGCACGGCAAGGGATAACGAAAAGGCAATGGTTCGTTTTCCGCAAAAGGGTAAAAAAAAATTGACCATTGTCATTTGTATATTGTACGTAGTGGCAATCTTGAAAGTTATTCTTGCTTTTGCTGATACAAACAGCGCTGAGGATAATGCCTTTCGATAAAAAACGGGAACACTATTTTATGTAGAAAACTATCGAAATAAAACAACTTACCAGAGAGGAAAAGCTGAGGGTAATGAAAGCCATTTGGGAAGATCTTTCTTTCCATGAACAAGGATAGTAATTTCCTTTATTTTATACTGTTACAGGTATAGGCGAAACTGTTTGACCAAGCTCTCTGGCTAACCTGCGAAGGCTTCTTTTCTTGACCGGGTCGCAGGGGCGGTCACCCGCTCCAACTCCCACGGAACGTAGCGTGCGGATTTCCCGCACTACGCTCTTCAGAAGATGATTCACAGCATAGCAAATCCTTGTAGTTTCCGATATGGGATAACCAACTTTGGACGCAATAATGAGCTTTTGCTGCTATTTGTTCAAGTTCTGTTTCCATGATTGGTCATTCTTCTCATTGAATAGAAGTCCATTTCCTCCCTTTGAATGGAGCTCATGTTTCCCAAGAACAATTCATCTTCTGCTGGCCGCTTCCCCATGTAATTGGCTCTCCCAATCTCAGAGTACTACCATCCAGTCTGACTTCCATCCGATCATCAGGCCTTCCTTGCCTTTTGACTTGTCGGGCCTTTCAAGCCTTCGCTTGAACCGGATGGATCTCCCTTGTTCGCATGACTTCCTTTGATTGCATGCTGGCGGTTCAGACCCCGGAAGTATCCCAAGAGACTTACCATAGCGTTTCCTGAATTTCTGCTTTCCCCATAGAGGAACAAGGTCAGCTACTTCAACCATGTTCGATTTCGGGGCTATAATTTCCGTTCACTTGCGTTCCGGCACACAATCTCCCTGTCTACGCTTCGCAGTGGTCGTTACCGAAACACCACGCAAGACTCGGTACATGGCTGCTGGTTAGGCTTTGCCACGGTTACCATTTCAGGCAACTGAATTTCATGCGCTTTCAAGGCGCAACCCCCTCATAACTGATCACTGAGCACAATTTTTTTTGGTACTTTCTTTCGACTTTTTCATCGAACAGAAATCAGATCCGCACATGGTGCAGAAATCCGGATTTTTTTCCGTGTGACCGCTCTGAGCCATGCTTTGTGAATGCACTTCACGGGTTTTGACCGGATCAAGCGAAAGGTTGAACTGGTCTTCCCACGCAAACGCATATCTTGCCCGGCTCATAAGTTCGTCACGCAGCCATGCAACAGCATTTCCTTTGGCAAGGTCGGCGCCATGAGCGGCAACTTTATGGCCAATAACTCCTTCACGGACATCGTTTCTATCAGGCAGTCCAAGATGTTCTTTCGGGGTTACATAGCAGAGCATAGAACAGCCTTTGCTTGCAATCAATGCTCCGCCAATAGCTGAATTGATATGGTCATATCCTGCGGCAATGTCGGTAATAAGCGGCCCAAGCGTGTAGAAGGGGGCTTCATGGCAGTATTCAAGCTGTTTCTCCATGTTTTCCTCAACAAGATTAAGAGGAACATGGCCGGGACCTTCAATCATGACCTGTACATCGTATTGCCATGCAACTTTAGTCAGCTCACCGAGTACCTTGAGCTCGCCGAATTGCGCTTCGTCATTTGCATCGACTATTGAGCCGGGTCGAAGAGCATCACCGAGCGACACCCCTATATCGTATGCTTGCAGTATTCTGCAGATATCTTCA
>CAJAJL010000027.1 GCA_903940125.1 uncultured Chlorobiaceae bacterium
CATTATTACATCTTCCCTGCATGGTCGATTCTTCAGTTATTCATGGACTTCCCGTGCGCAGAAAAAGGGTCATTCGATGTAGCCTATATGACGGAGGTCGATCCGATGTGGAATGATGACAGTCTCTCCTTCATAATCAATCCGGAGGCGTTACTGTTTGCCAACCCGATTTCTCAGGCGGCATGTATTGCTGACAGCGTAGCTGCTGCTGTTTCACAGCCAATTGATCCTTTGTTCTGGTGCATGGGAAGTTGGGGATCGTTCTACCCGCTGTCAGGTAGCATGAATGACAACAATCCGCTCAATGTAAATGCCGGCCTTGCCGCCAGAATGCTTTTTAAGCTGGGGCGTGAGTCGCTTCTGTATGATGTCGGCATTAACAAATGTGCAAGCAACGGAGTCATGGCGCCGATTCTCACAAAAAGCAATTATCGGTTGCAGGAAGTAAGGCCCGTGAAAGGGAATGACTGTATTCCGATTGGTCGGTCATCTTTTATATGGGGATCAGCAAAAAATCCACCATGGGGGACTGCAAAAGGATCAGCTGACAATTTTCTGTGGTCACTGACAAGAAGGAGGCTCTGTTGCGTAGGCTATGGAATAGAGTAACTATCACTGCCGTCGTTATTGCAGTTCCTGTCATTTCGTATGGTGATAGTGCAACGATGCGGCAGGCTTTTATTGACACTCCGGATGCATGCTATCAGGTAGAGCAGCAGAAAGAGGACCGTGTCTATCTCAAAGCCGTTGGGGTTTGTAGTGCAAAGCCGGGGAGAGCTTTTATCAAGTCGAACTCTGACAAGGTGAAAATCTATGTCGAGGGTGAACTCTGGAAGGAGATGTCGCCACAGCCACTCGCCATCCCTGACATCGAAGTTACTCTCAAAAAGGCGGAAGAGCTTTCCAATACGATCAAGATCCCTTCAAACCCTTCAGAGACAAACATGGTAGCGGCTGCGAAAAGTGTGAACACATACTATCAGTCGCCAGATTTCCAGAGAAGATTGCTGACTGAAACTGAGCGGATAAAGAATGAGGTGCTTGGGAGTGCTCTTGAACAGTATTATCCTGACAGTGAAAAAAATATTCCGCCAAAAGGGAAATTGAGTGAGGATGAACGTATCTACGTTTTCGTATCATCGTCAATGCCGCTGCAGACCATCAGGAATTATACCGCATCAATCGCAAGGTTTGGTGACCCAAAGGTTATGTTGGTTATGCGTGGTTTTGTAAGCGGTGTGGGCAAGATTCAGCCGACTGTTGATCTTGTAGGTAAAGTCCTGCAACGTGACTCTGCTTGCAATCCTGTAACTGCCGGAGAGTGTGAGTCGCTTCCCGTCCCTTTTGGCGTGGACCCTCTCTTATTTCGCCGTTACGACATCGACCGTGTTCCTGCTGTTGTTTACGCTCGTGGTGTTAAAGCTGAGGACACCAGTTTAAGTGAAGGTGATGACAAAAATGCTGTTATTGGAGAATATTGGAAAGCCTTTGGTGATGCCAGTCTTGAGTACATTTTAGAGCAGATGCAAAGGGAGTCTGGTTCGGAGAGTTTGTTAAAGCTCACATCACGTTGAGCCGTCCCCAAACTGGCAGATGTTCTAAATGTCACCCCAGTTTTTCTTGCCTTTGGGTAAGTACTCGGCTAATTCAGGGTACATGATTTCAAGGATTGAGTTATAGCTTCTATCCTGACCGTCGTCACGTCCTTCTTTTACAGCCAATTTGTATCCATTCCAGAAATCCTTCACCTTTTGCCTTAATTTGTCGCTTAATTCTTCCCTTTTAAAGTCAGGACGCAACTTTGCCACCGCATTTATGAAGAGATAGCCAAATTCGGAGTAATTCTGAATTATCTGATTTGTGTATTGCTTGATGTTGTCATAGGCATTGAACATATTGCCAGTTACGCCATGTTTCATAAAATTGATGGCGTCAACGATATTGATGAAGCCCCTTGAGAATTCTTTCGGCATAGGAAGATCAGGACGCAAATCATCAAACTTCCGTATAAACTTTGCATCAATAGCATTTCTTTCGTGGTAGTCGATTGTTCTTCTTTCGGCACCCAATAAGTAGCTGATGAATTCAGGAACCAGCACAGACTTTTGAAGTTCCTCTCTGGCAGCATCCGAATCGAAATAGAATGGTTTGTAATAGCCTTCATTCAGAGATAAATCCGAGAACTGAAGGACACGGCGAACCCATTCATTCTTAATCCGACCATCTTCCATGACGGGATTTACATAATTGCATTCAATGTATAAATCCTGGTTCTGTTCCGACAGCCGCATGGTCTCATCGGATATGACAAAAGCGTTTGTCTTGTTCAGCCAGAAAATATCCCGTTCGCTTAAATCGGTATTATTTGGGTCAAAATCGTCGAATAGCCAGCAGATAAAGGTTTTCTCGTCGTGATAGAATTGTTCCCGACCGCTGATGACTTCAACAAAGGTCGGATTCAGTTGTAATTCAAATACTAATCGCTTCCCTCTATAGGTGCAGGATACGTCCGGTTGACGCCAGAGCATCCTGTCTCGCAATGAGGTGATTCTCTTTTCAATATTGGAATTTGCGAAATCACATTCACTTTCAAGCGATTTAAGAAAATTGCCCAGCCAGGATTTAAGCCTTTTGTGCTGGTCGCTTTCTTTCGCCCCGTTATACATAAGCTCCAACAGCTTCTTACGGGTAAGGTTTTCGCCATCCTTGATGGGGCAATCACCACGATTTGCAAAATGCTTAAAGTGATAAACTTTGGAATCAGCGGCACCGGAACCGGAGAGAAAGACCCTTTGGTCGCAGACAGGGCAAGCATAGTTCAGAATCTTGTCCTTGCCCAATTGAAGCTTCCTGAGTTCATGCTTCTGCTGTTCAGTCATTTGTCGCAACAAACTACCCGCCGGAGATACTTTTCCCGTGCGGATATCCACGACACTATGAACTCTCAGTTGTCTAATTTTCACACTCATATGACATTTCACCGCGACGGATTATCGTCGGAATTCCCTTTTCAATTGCATGCTGGCGGTATATTTGGGTGTCCTCATATTAATTGCCGTCGAAAAAGGACAGGGGAATCCACGCTTTGATCGCCTGGAGAAAATAGCCAAGCCATACGGGCTGGCGGTGTCTCCGGTAAACTTGCTCCTCGAAGTCAGTAACTCAGTTGCCGATGGTCGTTTTATTCTGAATTATTTCAGTTTGCTGTTCCAATATGCGATGTAGGCCACATAAGCCTTCTTATCAGTCAAAAATCTAATGTGCTGCTCAGCACTCAGCCTGTACGCTGGCATACTCCTTATTCCAGTCCGACGTGCTTTTTCCATTCTATGGTTGCCATCAATCAAGTTAAATCGCCCTGGAGATATTTCTGCCATTATCACAGGTTGGGAAAACTCAACTGAATCTAAGTGAGACTCGTTGATGGTTGAAAAATGTTCGGAGATTTCGCTTACCGCTATTTGCTCAAGAGAAAAGCCATCAGTATTATCTTGAATATATTCATTCATTTTTGTGATGTTAAACTCGAAAATGCCATTCAGATAAAGCTCTTCTCCGTCAGCAACCGGACATGGCGTGAAATGATTATCGACTTTCATTTTTTTAGCCATTTAGAACTCCTCTTTACCCTTTCGGAAGTGGAATTGTTCTAAAGGAGACGTAATCAGCCCCACAAGGCCTTACGTAACCCTGAACGTCTTTCAATTCTTTTTTCACATGCTGCAGTAAAAATTTCGTCAGTACACCACAACTCAACTGAAGTGCGAGCACGGGTAAGTCCGGTATAAATGATTTCACGAGTCAATATCTGATTACTGAATGGTGGCATAACTAATAATACCCTCTCGAATTCTGACCCCTGACTTTTATGAACTGTCATGGCATATACTGTTTCGTGAGCCGGCAGTCGATAAGGTGAATATTTGCGGGGTACCCCATTTATCGAGGGGAAATAAACCGACAAACCGATTTCACTTTCCGGGTCGTTAAGGGCAATACCGACATCACCATTGAACAGCTTGAGGCTATAATCGTTAATCATCACCATAACCGGACGCCCGTGATACCACTGCTTATCAGGTTTGATAATGCCCTCATCAGCAAGACAGATTTCAATTAAACTATTTATCCCTTCCACTCCGTAGATACCTTGCCGCAATGCGCACAACACCCTGAACTGGTCAAAGGCAACCAGGACGTCATCAGGGCTCTCATGCCGCAGGTAATCAGAAAATCCTGCGACAACCGCCGTAGCCAGTTTTTTCTGCAATAAATCTCGGGAAGGCGTTTCACGAAGTATCAGTCCGCTCGTTGTGCCGTCCTTCATCCCGCCAAGAACGCTCGCGGCATTGTCATTATTGATTGCTGTGCTGACCAGACCAATCCCGCTATCCTCACCGAAACGGTAATTTTTCTGCAGGACAATAACCGAATCGGCAAGCACCGGCACATCGCTTCCCACGAGGCTTTCGGGAATTGTACAACCGGTGGTATCAACTATAAACGCCTTAAACGCAGAAGAAAATCCGAAGCCATGACCCGTATTGCATATATCACCAAGAACCGCTCCTGCTTCAACAGAAGCCAACTGATCGCGGTCACCGAGTAGGATGAGGCGAGAACCGGGCGCAAGCGCTTCCACCAGTTTGGCCATTAAGCCGAGCGGCACCATGGAAGCTTCATCAACAACAATCGCTTCAAAAGGGAGTGGGTTGTCTGCGTTGTGCCTGAAGCGGCATGAGTCCGGAATTACCCCAAGTAGACGTTGAAGAGTGGAAACATCTGAAGGGATACTCTCTGCTGCCGTGGTTCGTTCTTCAAGCTCTTTGCCGGCCTTGTATATCGACTCCTTCAGCCTGGCAGCAGCTTTACCCGTTGGAGCGGCCAGACCAATCCGCATACGGCTTCCTTTTGCCTGTTCCAGAAGGAGCGCGATGATCTTTACAACTGTTGTGGTTTTACCGGTACCAGGGCCACCGGAAATAACGCAGAAACGACTTCTGACAGCAGCTGCGGCTGCGACACGCTGCCAATCAATACTTTCATCTGTGTTTGGAAACAGGCGTGACAGTCCATCTTTAAGAAGTACCGTGTCAACGTCAGGCAGATCCGATGCCATGGAAATTAGAGTCGTTGCCAGGTCACTCTCATATTTCCAGTAACGGTGCAGATAAAGCCGATTAGCGTCATCGAGGACGAGAGGACGGTATTCCCCGGGCTCTCCGACCATCTTCGAAGCCCGCAAACGAGCGGCAGCGGAAGTGACTTCGCTGGCGCCAAACACGTCCGCAAGGTCAACACAGATATTGCCGTAACCAACAGCGGAACTGGCAAAAGTAGCTGCCTTACGGAGAAGATCGGTACTCCCGTTGTCTCGGCTGCAGACAAAATCGGCAAAGACAACATCAATATTCCTGATCTGGAGATCCTCACGCATGGTAAGCCTCCTCGCTGTCAATGAGACACTGTGTAAGTCCCTGAACCAGTGCAGCATCAGGTTTATCGAAATAAATGCCGTTATGAGGATGGGAGTTGTCTATACCTCGCAGGAACAGGTAGAGCGCTCCCCCAAAGTGAGTTTCGTAGTGGTAGTCGGGAATGCGTCTCTCAAGGTAACGGTTCACTGCCACAGTATAAATGAGGTACTGAAGCGGGTACATTTTGCGCTCCATATCGCGAGCCAGATTGTCTGGAGTGTAATTATCTGGTTGATTGCCTAGGTAATTGGATTTCCAGTCAAGAATGTAGTATTTACCTTCATGGCAAAAGACCAGGTCGATAAAACCGAGGAGTATTCCCTTTACGTTCTGGAAATTCAAACTCTCCGCTACCCGTTCAAGGTTTACCGGTGATGTAATACCGTACTTTTTAAAGAAGCCAGCCAGCAGCTTCGGGTTAATTGACTTCAGAGGAAAGTAAAATTCCATTTCCTGCACCCAGCTGCCGGGCTGCAGTGCTGACAACCGAAGCCCTTCGAGCAGTTCGGCATTGAGGACCGTATCAAGCATCGCCTGAACTGTGGCACTGTGTTTTTCATACGTAGGCGATTTCTTCATCGCCTTCGAGACCAGTTTAGTGAGATTTTCATCTGTTACCGAAGTAAAATCGACTTCCTCAAATATCGAATGCAAAAATGTTCCGGGGTCAGCCCCCTTAGGGAAGGCAAAGAATGAGTTTTCAGGAGGGGCTTCATCAGTTTTGATCTGCGCGGTTTCTTCGGAACTGTCGTGATCAGGAAATTCCGGAGGTGTCTCATGTCCGTCTATCAGTGATGAAAAGCTTGATACCCGCCAGTCAGATTCTATTGTTACCGCCATGGTTCTACATGTGAACTGTTCTGACCCATCTGTTCTGCGCGTGAACTCAGCGGCACATTCCTCAGCCGGGTCAACGACCAGATTAATCCGGCCTTCAGACGCAAGCGAACGTATTTTTTCGACCATGGTGCCGTCATCAATCGCTTCCTCCATGACCTTAACCAGATCTTCATAGGAGGATGAACCGGGGGCTTTTTCAGGAGCATGGAACAGATAGGCAAGAGCAGAACTTTCTGTGTAGCGGAAACGCCCCCAGGCCACGTAACAACGGTATTTGGCACGGGTCAATGCCACATACAGCAGCCGGACATTCTCTGCCAAACCTTCATCCAGAGCTGCTCTGCTATGCTGATCAAAGTGGTCAGAACCAAAATCAGCCACCAACTCAAACCCTTCATGAGCCACTGCCGTATCGCCGCCATCAATTACTCCGCCCCACAGGAACGGGCAAAATACAATTGGAAACTCAAGGCCCTTACTGACGTGGATAGTAAGGATCTTGACCGCCTTTTCGTCAGACTCGAGCCGAATCTGATGTTCCTCACCTTCCGGAGGTGTTGTTACCTGCTCACTAAACCAGGTACAAAGTGAATCAACACCCAGATGAGATGCAGATGCTTCTGCGTGCAGCAGTTCGCCGCAGTGGAGCAGGTTTGTTATGCTCCTTTCGCCGCCCGGTAGTGACAGAAACCGTCCGCGAACGCCTTCGCTTTCAAGGAAAACCCGGAACATTGTCATGAAGCCATATTTTTTCCACAGGTCATGATACTCACGGAATGAATTAAGGCGTTTTTCCCAATCCGCTTCACCGTCCGCATCAAAGGTCCGTGCAATGTCGTGGGCTGCTGCTCCCATAACAGAAGTTGCCAAAGAAGCTCTCACCCTCGCTTCTTGCCCCGGTTCAGTTACAGCGTTGAGGATGGTACAGAGTTCCATCGCCTCCTGAGTCTGGAATATACTCTGATCACTTCTGACGACAGCCGGCACCCCCCTTAGCTGTAGCGAATCATAGATCATCTTGGCCTGCTTGTGACCACGTACAATGACGGCAATATCACCAGGAACAACGGGCTTGGAGTTTGACTCAGAGCCAATAACGGCTTTCCCTTCTGAAGCATCCTTGAGCAGGGCAACTATCTCGTCAGTAACAGCTTTTACTATTGTTGGATTTGTCCTTTTGAGAGGAATATATTTGCCTTCAGCGGCCTCTCGGGAGAAAAACCAGATCTGCATGGGAGAGGCATCCCTGTTCTCAACGAACAGCTCTTTTGTTTCCCCTTCAGTAACTTCCGGCACCTTGACTTCCGGATAGGAGAGCCCGTCAATAACTAACGGATGATCCTTATTCAAACTGAATAGGTGATTGACAGCTTCAACGAGCCCCTCAGATGAGCGCCAGTTCAATGTCATAGTGTGATGATGCTCTTCCAAAACATCATCCTTAGCCTCAAGATATGCGTAAATATCTGCACCACGGAAACTGTAGATAGCCTGTTTCGGATCACCAATCAGGAAAAGCGGAAGGGAGCCTTCTTTAAACACCGTGCGAAAGATTTTATACTGGATCTGATCCGTATCCTGAAATTCATCAATCAATGCCGCGCGGAACTTCCCACGCATGCGTTCAGCCAGAACCTGTCCGCTTGGACCGATAAGGGCACGATGAAGATCAGACAGCAAGTCGTCGAAAAAGCGCACATTCAGAGTAGTCTTCCGTTCCGGCAGGCGTTTTTTAGCGAATTCAATTAATTCACCATACACAGTGATAGCCATCTTATTTACAAGTGTAACCAGTTCATCCCAGAGCGTAAAAAACGGATGTTCCGGCGGCCCGTGTTTTTTTATAAAATTTCCGCTTATATTCATGTAGCTTGAAGTCAGCTTCTTATAGCCATCAAAAAACGCGTACGGAGTGCCCTGGCTAGCAAAGGTACTCATTCCTTCAATCAACTCCGGGACACATTCAGTTTGGTGGTAGTTCTTCTGGCTTCTGCTCAAGCCGGGATGCTCCAGGAGTATCTGTTCAAGTTCGACTCGTTTAGTCAGCCACAAGCTGCAAATGGTGTCATATGCATTTTTACAATCAGTTCTGATTTTATCTATTTCTCCGGCCGTAAATTCAGGGACGATTTTGAGCACCGGATTGGTGAGCTTTCCCTTGAGAAACTTGGCAAAAACTTCCGGTGACCATTTCATTGCTTCTGCAAGCGGCAAGAGCGGGGCATCTGCAGCAAAAAACCTGGAGCGCCAGAAATCATCTACAATTTGGTTGATCAGCGGTTTCTGGTTCGTAACCAGTTCAGTATCAAAGAGCGAACCGCTTTCAAAAGCATTTTCCTGGAGAGCTCGACTGCAAAATCCATGAATGGTGGAAATAGCGGCACAATCAAATGTCTGTAGAGCCAGATCGAGACGAGAAAGCGCTACTTCACTTCCCGGCCATCCTGGGTGATCTGATGACATCAATTCTGTCATGAACGGGTCACGTGCTCCTAGCCCGCTCGCTGCATCCCGAGCTTCACGCAACCGTTTCCGGATTCGATCACGCAACTCCTTTGTGGCTGCCTCGGTAAAGGTTACAACCAGTATATTCTCCGGTCTAAATTGTTCATTTTCAATCACGAGTCGCACGTAAAGAGAGGCAATGGCGTACGTCTTCCCCGTGCCGGCACTTGCTTCAATCAGGTTGCAACCTGACGGGTCTATTTTGAGGCTGTCAAACGCGATCATTGTTCCACCCCCGCAGACTCAAGGTACGCTTTAAATACGTCTGTCGAAACTTCCTCAAATTCTCCGTCAAGTGGAGAATCATCGCCAAAACAGAGCTTGTAGGCAGGGTCGGCGCTTTCAGGATATTTATCGTTAATCCATTGAGCTTCAGCAGCTGAAAGTTTACCTTTCGTTGCATATGCAAGAGAAGAGCGAGGGAAAAAGTGAAGCGGCTTTGTCAATCCTTGCCAGTAGCGCTGTAATAACACTTCGAGGAGAGCCTTACTATCAGTGACAGGCGATAATGCGACACTCCCGTTTAGCATGATCAGCGTACTTTGCTTCGGGTACGTTTCAGCAGAGACAAAATTGAGGATGAGGTGCTCAAGCCACAATTTTACTTGATCCTTTGCTGAAAGTTTTGAGCTGCGGTAGCGCAGCAGTTGTTCCGGCAAAATAGAGCTGATTCGCCCGTATACCCTGAATTCGCCAATGGTAAAATCTACATCCAGCGGCGGCATGAATTGTTGCCCATTGATCGTTTGCATAACCTGCTCGGCAAATTCAGTCGCTTCAGTGGCAAGTTTATTAAATATGTTGTCACCCTGGCCGGCTGGAGGCAGGACGCCTCTGGCCCGAATTACCGGGTGAAGGTCATGCGCATTTTTTCCTGCTATGACATGAGCGAGCAGTTCTTTTTTAATGGCGTACGCTTGAAGGTTATCAAGTGCGAATACTTCACGCTCTTCAAGCGGAGATGTCTTCTCTTCGGGCTTTATTCCAAGCCTGTGCCGCAAAATATAGGCAGAACTGTTTTCAAAAAACTTGAGCAGATCGGCGATTCGAACCTCACGAAACAGTTCATCAGGCGGTGATACCGGTCCACTAAAAAATCGCGGACGTTCACTACATGCAGTGAGAAGACCTCTAGCGGCATTCATATTTTCCTCCGAGTAGCTAAAGAGCTCTTTTTGCTGACCATTGAAATATGCCGAACTGAAGGGCTGAAGACGATGCAGCGTCAGGAGACTTTGATGAAAAGCACCATCGCCGCCCAAGGGATCACCCACGGAAACCCTCATATAGGCACGATCAAGAAAATCAAGTAATTCACTAACCAGGACGGATGGCGGAATGACGCTGTTGTCACGGATACTGAGGCCTGTATAGCTGATATAGAGCCGTTCACGAGCCGAGAGAAGCGCTTCAAGGAAGAGATAGCGATCTTCGTCGCGCAATGACCGGTCACCAGGCCTCGGGTTTGCCGATATAATGTCAAACCCTGGAGAGCGGCTTTGACGGGGAAACGAGCCGTCATTCATGCCGAGAAGCGCAACTACTTTCACTGGGATGCTTCTCATGGGCAACATGGCGCAGAATGTGACCTTACCAGAAAGAAAACCGACTCCAGCCCCTTCGCTGTCCAACCGCTTTCGGAGCCATAAACGTATGACATCCAAGCCAACTTCATGCGGGTAGGCGGAGAGTTCCCCACTATTTCCAAGCGAGTCGATAACATTTTCAATGGAATTATATTCACGAACGACCGCTTTAGATGATTTAAAGAAGTTCTTTTGTACTGAACTGAGTGTTTCCTGCCATTGTGCCAAAGTCCTGGGCTTGCCAAGATCTAACGCTGTCGCATGGAGCGATCTGACAAACTGGACGAAACGACCAAGAACCGTCGCCGCTTCACCCTCCATATTGTCAAACGGCAATACTCCATCAATCAGTACGCTGTCGTCTGAAGAAAGTGCGTAACCAAAGACAAGCCGCTCTAGGCCGGCGATCCAGCTTCCTTCAGTATAACCGGGCAAACCTAATGCGGTCCGGTCATCAGCATTCATCCCCCAGGTAATTCGTGTTTCTTCAAGCCATTTTTTTACGAGATCAATGTCACTCTCGGAAATATCGAAGCGACTACACACAGAACCAGATGACAATATGTCAACGACTTCCGGAGCAGTAAAGCGACTGCCGGGAAGAGCCAGTATAGCCATCAGGGCTTCCCCTACACTCCCCTCGTTGCATATTGAACGGTCAGCAATGGTGAACGGGATACGTCGTTTCGGGTCCTGATGCCCTGAAAATACCGCAGAGATGTATGAGGAATAGGTTTCAATGTCAGGAGTCATAACTATTATGTCACGCGGGGCAAGCCCGTCTACCGTGGCAAACATCTCAAGCAGTTGATCGTGGAGCACTTCCACTTCCCGCATGGGGCTATGACACGAATGCACGGCAATTGACCTGTCATCAGCGGCAACTTCAATTTTATTTCCAGGATCTGCATTAACGAGGTTGAGGATGCCGTTTTGAAGTGATGACAACAGGGTATCACCAGCAGATTCGGTGTATTCATCCTGTTCGAGGCCAAACTGGGCACCACTTTCAAGGATAAGATTACTGAAGTTCCTACCCAGGCTGCCAAGTGATGCCAGAAGAGCGTTGCCTTCCTCGGCTACTTCGTTAAACTCCTTGCTCTGCTTGACCAGTGATTTTTCCGCTAAAATATCTCCCCAGTATTCTCTGCATGGACTTAATACAAATATATGTACATCAACAAACACAGCTATGGCTGCCAATACCTCCATATGAAAGGCAGGCATATATGACAGACCAAAGACAAGAACCCGGGGCGGTAATTTTGAAAGGTCAATTTGACCATTTTTAAGGCGATCGAGAAATTCAGTTTTTAATCTGCCCCGATGGAATTCCTTATCATCAGCGGCAAGTTCCTTCCAAAGGATTGCCTGCCAGTCAGAATCAGAACCGGATTCCCAGAGTTTCAGGACATCGCCTCGATATAATGTGTATTGGTCAAAGGTATCGGCGATTTTATCTGCCAACTGGTACATCTTTAAACCACGACTGTGGCCGGTGAGGTATAGCTGCAACTCTTTGAATTCCGGTTTGTCCAGCAACTGCTCCAACTGATTAATAACTCGCCAGGTTAAGACTTCAGTTTCAAATAAGTCCGATTTGGCAATATCCGGCATTGTTACAGCAAATAGATCTTTCACAAATTTATTGGGAAAAGGGAAATCACCATTCCCCCAGACGCCGAATTTTTTAGCCAGTTCCATTGAAATCCAGCGAGACATGCCCCGACTTTGAACTACAGTGGCTTCCCGTGACAATACTGGCCCTACTGGTTCATTAAGAACCTTAGCCAAATGTTCAAGAAGTATTTCCATTCTATTTGAAGTGTGAATCGCAATGGGCATACCCATAACCTCCGGTAGATAAAAACTAAACAATCAGATTCAGCGAGGGAAACAAGCACCAACGGCTGAGAGCTGACCGGCCGCTTTTGGGCCGGTCGTTCGTTTTGTTGAAAATTGTGCTACTCAAATTCCAAATCCGTCACTTCAACCCGTACTTTGCCACTCCATTCGGATGGAGCGTCGTCAAGCTTATAGCCGAAGGTCTGACTGTAATTAGGTTTTAAGGGCTTTTGTTCGCGAAAACTGAAGGAGTGTTCTGATACTAATACAGGATGAAAATTCTTTTCAAAAACAACTTTTCCTTCTTTGTCTAAACAGAAAGTTGTAATTTCGACCTCTTTCAATGTTTTATCGCCTTTATTCTTAATTTCTCCGAATACTCCTGTTTCGTTCAAGAAACTTTTCCCAATTTTGACATTTTTAACTTCGATATTTGTGAAATAGGCTTGTTTCTCTTTGTACTTAACCGCCTTTTCATCAAGTTCCTTTATTTTTTTAGGGGCCTCACTGTCCCGTGAAGACAACCCTTGAATTTCAGCATATTTTGCTTTGGCTTCGACAAATTTCTTCTGTTTTTCAAGTTTCTCTGCCACTGATTTTAGTTCTTTAATTTTATTTTCGTTCTCCCACCCCATGTAGACTCGCCAGCCGTCTTTATCCTTTACAAGGTCGTACTGTTCAGTTCTGGTTGTAGTAGGCAGATTCTTGCCCTTCATTTTTTCTGCAACAATTTTTTCCATCTCTTTTTCATCAGGTTTGCCGCCACCAAAGGCCGATTTCATTGCTGCACCAAAAAGCTCTCCCATGGCACCACTGAGGTCTGGTGCGGTGACATCAACAGTTGCTTGGGCTTTTTCCCCTGCAACCTTTACCGCTTTGATGTTAAAAGTTATCTTTCCGGCGAAAACCTTTGCAAAACCAGCAATTTCTTTGAAATCGCCAGAAAATTCCTGCTGACTCTTAACAGCCTTATCTTTGGAAGAAAGCTGTTCATAAGCTTTGTCGTAATTGCCGAGGAAATAGCTGTCAAGATACTTGGACAGAACTTCCTTCGGATTTGGGCCGAAGCTGCATCCCGCAAAGAAAATCATCACTGAGAATATAGCTGCTGCAAGGTATCCGGTTCTGTTCATGGGGGTCTCCTTTTGGGTGTTTTCCAGATTCCTAGTCTTCTTCTGTCATCGTCAAGTAGATTTCAGGCGCCAATGAAATGTCTTTGATGCTTTTGATCGTGCGCTTGCTTCCGTCCATGTATTCAACCTTGATTGACGTTATCTTGTGGGTCTGGACTAGGTCTGTGAACCACATATACTCCCAATCGTACAAAGCAGAACGATTCGGTTCAATCGGGCCGACTCCTTTGACGGTGATCGATGTACCGCGTTTTCTTCCGCCTGAAACCGGATCTTTGACCGAGTTGTACCCGACTATTGTGAACGATATATACTTGATAGTTTTTTTGGTGGGGTTGGAAACAGATACAGAAAACCCGGTGCCCTCGGTGTATTCACTGGTTTTGTATATTTTGTGATTAAGAAGGGTCAGGCCATGCTTACTGGTCTTTTCGATTGCCTTGAAAGCTGCATCCAACTGTTTCCGGCGAGCATATAAGGAAACAGCCATAGATTTTTCCTTAAAATCTGAGAGGGCATCTGCCGGCATCGCATCAAGACGCTTTTTATCAGTCTCGGTGAGTTTGACCTTGCTCTGTTGAATGAAATACGGCTTCGCGTTTATCAATATTTCGTAAAATGGAACCGTCTCCTTTGGATAAGAGCTTTCACAGGCGCGCATACCGGAGATCAGTACGACTGCGCCCTCTGTCAGTGTTTTGCCTGAATACACGGAACAGTATGAACTTGGTTCGCTTGAACCGGCAATCGCATCGTCTTCTGTGACCGTCCCGAAGATGATACTGATGTCATAAGGTGCCTCTTTTCCCTTTTCCGCGGCGGGGGCATGCGGTGTCGGTTCTTCTGCTGCATAAGCAAACGGCGAGGCCAGAAGAATTGTCAAAATCAAAATAACGAAGATTTTCATATCGTTCCTTTCAGTCTAATGGATTTTTATCGGTTACCGATTCAACACGTCAACAATTATCCCTGACCTTTTCCTATGGCCTCTTCAAATTGATGCGGTACAGACATTTTTTCAACACCCACCCATTCAGCAACACCCGGTCTCTGGAACTAAAATATTGAACCTTTACCCACATTTTTCTTTTTTCGAGCAATTCAACTTTAATAGCAGGTGGGAGCTTGTCGATGATAGCCGATTTGGTGTTTGGAGCTGCACGGAGTATCGCAGTTCGATCTACGATATAGTACGAAGAATCATTTGCCACCTCTAACTGCTTCGTAAGAGAAGAAAGCTCCATTTCGAGCCTATCAAATCTTGATTGAAGCCTAGTTTCTGATTCATTTGAGGAATGCAGGGCAGAAATAAACAGAATTAGATTTATAAGAAAACCTAGGTAAAATTCAAAACTTAGGGCTGAGTGAGGTGCTGCTCTAAGTTCAGCCTCAAACGAATCAAAATAGGCATCAAGTGCCGTCTCTTGGCCAAGGGCCGCATTTAAGGCATATTCGGAGAAAAACACATCTCTCAGGGCTGGTTTAAATAAAATGGGGCCACTAACCTTCGCCACCAGATCTGCATATTCTTTGATTTTATTAAATGTTTCAAAATATGGTTGAATGTGTTGCTGAAAATGGTTCTGAATTAGACTGTTATTACCGATAGCAGTCTGCATTGTCATTTTTATTTGCGTCTGAAAATTCATAACGTACTTTGAATACGACTCCTGATCCCAAAAAGTTGAACTTGCTATTGGCGAATAGGCGCGCTGCATCTCATCAACATGTCTTTGAATTCGTTGTATTTCGTCAACTTGTTTATGAAGTTGCATCTCGTCGACGTGCTTTTGAACACGTTGCAACTCTTCAACTTGCCTTTGAACATGTAGCATCTCATCAACATGTCTCTGAATACGTTGCATCTCTTCAACGTCCCTCTGAACACTACTGATTTGCTGAAGGTATTTATCGACCTCTCTCATTTTGGGTTCCTTAACCAATTCTGGCGCTGTTTTCAGCAACAGCCCGTCGTAAATACCGGGATGCTGTTTTATCCGGAGACAGCAAAAAGTGGATCGTTTTGTACATATATTTCTCCTACAAAATATATTTGCATGGTTGAATTATGCGAACCATATCATGCCACCTATCCCATATAGCGACCCATGTTAAACAAAAATTGCATAATTTATGTTGTAGGAAGTATTTGTAACACTACATGTACAAACAATTTGTTTTTTTACTTTCCTCTAACCAACTATTTTCATTCACACTTGGTTTAAATGCTCAAGCACCACATTCAGGACAGCAAAGTTCACCGTCTTCATTTTCTTCAAAATCAGCCCCGCAGATAGAGCAAACGCTTGCACCATCAGATTGTGTAGCGTAGGTAAAGGCGATAAAATCTTCAAGTAGGTCAGGCATAATTGAAATCTCCTTCTGAATATTGATATGTTTAGTGCGTTACGGCAAAAATACGG
>CAJAJL010000028.1 GCA_903940125.1 uncultured Chlorobiaceae bacterium
CCCGATCAATGCATTATAAACCTTCATCGTGCGTAACTATTTTGCAATCAGTTGTAAAATCCTCTCAACACTTTTCGAATCATCCTGACTCATGCACTGCTTCAGATTACGCTGCAGCACCAGCGAAAACGTATTGTCAAGTGCCGCTTTTGCAGCCTGAAACTGGGTAATAATCTGCGAACACTCCTCATCTCGTTCAATCATCCTCACCAACCCCTCAACCTGACCACCCACTCTCTTCAGCCTCAGAATCACATCTTTCATAGCATCACCGGTTGTATCCATGATCGTATTATTTAGAAACAATAAAATACCTATACCCCCTATTGGTATATTAAACAAAAAAATATATAATAATGCAAGGGATAAATCCATCCCGCACCGTTTTTTAACAAAAATGCAATCCTCTTCACCCATCACAGGTCACTATGAACAACACTCATGAAGTCAGCCCCGCAAAAGCCCTTGCCATGCTTAAAAAAGGAGCGCTGCTTGTCGATGTCCGTCAACCAAAAGAAGTAGCAAAAAAATCATTTGATGTGCCTGATATCATAAACATTCCAGTAGGCGAATTAAACAAACGCTTCCAGGAAATACCGGTTGACCGAAAAATAATTATTGCCTGTCACGTTGGCAGCCGTGGCTCAATGGCTACCCGTTTCCTGATAAGTCAGGGATACAGCAAAGCGGTCAATATGCAGCAGGGAATTGTCCGATGGGAAAAAGAAGGGCTTCCAGTCAAAAGTGGGGCAAAACAAAAATCCGGATCATGGCTGATGCAGATATTTAAAAAAATCGGACACTGATATACTTTTGACTCCATGGACAGGAACTACGTCAAGATAACAGCAAGGGGAGAAAGAAACCGGCAGTGAACGTCTATTTTTTTCAGCTTTACCACAACGTACTTACCTCTTTCCTGTAAATTTTCAGAAAAAAGCTCTTCATCCTATGACTACTGCCTTCATGGACTTGAAGATATGACTTTGCATGCTGTCCGCGAAAATATAGAAAGTTTACGTCTGATGAGGTGCAGCATGGCAGAACATCTTATGATTGCGAACAATACCAGGTGCTCTGTATATCAAAATATCTGCTGTAGTCGTTATCTTTGATGTCGACAGGTTCTTATAGCATTTTCACCCCATCAATAATCTTCTCCTTATGACCATTCAGGAGTATGTCGAGGCTGTCAACAAGCGGTTCAAGGCCGGAATATCAACGGAGCACAGTTACCGGGGTGATCTGCAAAGCCTGCTGAAGGCGTTGGTACCCAATGTTGATGTGACCAATGAGCCGCAGAGAATTGATTGCGGGGCTCCTGATTATATCCTTACCAGAAAAGGTATACCTGTTGGCTATATCGAAGCCAAGGACGTTGGCAAGTCTCTCGACAGCAAGCTCTATCACGAGCAGTTTGCGCGTTACCAGAGCTCTCTGTCAAACCTGATTATTACCGATTATCTGGATTTCCGTCTCTATCTGGACGGTGTTTTTACCACATCCATCGTTCTGGCGGAGATAGAGAAGGAAAAAATCGTTGCCAAACCTGAAAACTTTGCTGCTTTCACCGACCTGATTCAGGATTTCAGCCGGTATGCAGGGCAGACCATTTCATCGGCATCAAAGCTGTCGAAGATGATGGCGGGAAAAGCCCGATTATTGGCTGACGTGATTGAAAAAGCATTATCGGGCACGTCCGGCGAGGCGAACAGTATGCTCCGTGAGGCAAATAACAGCTTGAAAGAGCAGCTGGAGGGATTCAGGGAGGTGCTCATTCACGACATTACTCCGAAACAGTTTGCTGATATTTATGCGCAAACCGTTGCTTACGGTATGTTTGCCGCCCGTCTGCATGACCCGACGCTTGAAGATTTTAACAGAAAAGAGGCTGCCGAGTTAATCCCCAGAACAAACCCATTTCTTAGAAAGTTGTTTCAGTACATTGCCGGTTACGATCTTGACAGCCGCATTGTCTGGATTGTTGATGCGTTGGCAGACCTTTTCAAGGCTACGGATGTTGCTGCCCTGCTCAGGGATTTCGGAAAAGCAACACAGCAGCACGACCCCATCATCCATTTTTATGAGACCTTCCTTGCAGAATACGATCCTGCTTTGCGCAAAAGCCGTGGTGTATGGTATACTCCGGAACCGGTGGTTAATTTTATTGTCCGTGCCGTTGATGATATTCTGAAAACGGAGTTCGGCCTGAAGGACGGCTTGGCTGACACCAGTAAAACGACGGTTGACATCAAAAGGGCGACAACGGATAAACGCTCAAAAGATGGTTATACCACTCAGCAAATCGAGGTACATAAAGTGCAGATGCTCGATCCCGCAACGGGTACAGGTACCTTTCTGGCGGAGATTATCAAGCATATCCATAAACAGTTTGAAGGGCAGGAAGGAATCTGGAGCAACTATGTGGAGACGCATCTTATTCCACGGTTGAACGGCTTTGAAATCCTGATGGCCTCCTACGCCATGGCACATCTGAAGCTCGATCTGCTTCTTGCTGAAACCGGTTACAAACCAACCATTGAACAACGATTCCGGGTATTCCTGACCAATTCCCTCGAAGAACATCATCGTGAAACTGGGACTCTTTTTGCCAGTTGGCTTTCACAGGAGGCGAATGAAGCCAATTATATCAAAAGGGATACGCCGGTCATGGTGGTTATGGGAAATCCGCCATACTCAGTTAGCAGCAGCAATAAAAGTGAATGGATTGAGAGTTTGACAGCCGATTATAAAAAAGATTTGAACGAAAAAAATATTCAACCGCTTTCAGATGACTATATCAAGTTTATTCGGTTTGGTCAGCATTTTATTGATAAAAACGGTGAAGGCGTTTTAGCATACATTTCGAATAACAGCTTTATTGATGGTTTGATTCACCGCCAGATGCGGAAAAATCTGTTAGAAAGCTTTGAAAAAATATACATCCTTGATTTACACGGAAATAGCAAGAAAAAAGAAGCTTGTCCTGATGGATCAGTTGATCAAAATGTATTTGATATTATGCAAGGCGTCTCTATCAATATTTTTATAAAAACGGGAACTAAAAAAAATAATGAATTAGCTGAAGTCTTTCATTATGATTTATTCGGCAATAGAAGATTTAAATATAAATATTTAAGAGAAAATACAATTGAAAAAACATTTTGGACTCATCTAAAAACAAATGATCCTAATTTCTATTTTGTTGAAAAAGATTTTCAATATAGTTGTATATATAAAAACGGATTTTTAATAAATGATTTATTTGGGACTTATAATACAGGAGCAGAAACAGGGAGAGATGAATTCTTTATTGATTTTGACAGTGAAACACTTAGTAATAAAGTTAAAAATGTTTTCAATGATTTACAAAATAATGAATTAATTAAATGTAATATTACAAATACAAACAGTTTTAAGCTTAAAAATAATTTAAAAACATCTGTATACAATAAAGACAATATAAAACAAATACTATTTAGGCCATTTGATTATCGATATACATACTACGATACCAAACTTCAAAGAAGGCCAAGTTATAATACCATAAGACACGTATTGCTTAATAATATAGCATTATCTGTTTGTAGACAAGCGATTACAAATCGAAATGGTATTTTTCTTTCACAAGGAATTACTGATAGAAATTATACAGGGACAGCAGCTCAATATGGTGCTGGGATAATCTTCCCTCTTTACCTTTATCCTGAATTTATAAATCAGATAACCCTAGATGGAAAACAAGAAAGAACTCCAAACCTGAATAGAGCAATTGTCGATGAGATAGCTGTATTAATAGGCTTAACCTTCACTCCTGAAAAAGAAGATACGCCAGGTACCTTTGCCCCGATAGACCTGCTCGACTACATCTATGCTGTGCTGCACAGTCCAAACTATCGCCAAAAATACAAAGAGTTCCTGAAGATCGATTTTCCAAGAGTACCATATCCAAAAACCAGCGAAACATTCTGGCAACTCGCAGCTCTTGGCAGTGAACTGCGTCAGCTTCATCTTCTGGAAAGCCCGGCAGTTGACCAGCGTTTGACCAGCTACCCTGTCAGCGGAGATAACATTGTGGGAAAACTGAAATATCAGGATGGCAAGGTTTACATCAACGAAACGCAGTATTTTGATGGGGTTCCTCTGGTGGCATGGGAGTTCTACATTGGAGGATACCAGCCGGCGCAAAAGTGGCTGAAAGACCGAAACGGCAAGGCGCTCAGCTTTGAAGATGTGCGGCATTACCAGAGAATTATTGTGGCTTTGTGTGAGACTGACCGGATTATGAAGGTGATTGATACTCTTGATTTTGAATAGTGGTAGTTTGTGAGAACCCAAGCGGTTTAGTCGCCCGCCCGGGATTCATTATTTAAAAATTGATAGGACATTCCGGTGATACCTGTAATACGATATTTCTAAGCTCAACTATCGGTTGTATAAACCCAAGCTATGTTTGATTACCGCCTGAAAGTATTTGACACCGTCGCCCGTCGGCTGAGCTTCACCAAAGCTGCTGATGAACTGTATATTACCCAGCCTGCCGTTACAAAACATATTAAACAGCTTGAAAACCATTTCAAACTCCCGCTTTTTGAACGGAAGGGAAATACGGTATCGTTGACCACTGCCGGTGAACTGCTTTTAAAGCACACAGAATCATTGCAGGAAATTTCCCGACGATTGGAGTATGAGATCAATCTGCTCCATGAATCCCATAAAGGAACCCTGAAGCTGGGAGCCAGCACCACTGTTTTCCAGTATGTACTTCCTCCGCTTCTGGCCAGGTTTAACAGTAGTTACAAAGATGTCCAGTTACAGATGCTCCATGCAAATACAGAGCACATTGAACAGGCACTTCTTAGAAAGGAAATTGAGCTGGGGGTAATCGAAGGCGATTCCAAACGCCGCGACATTCATTACACACCCTTTGCAAGGGATGAAATCGTTTTGGTCAGCTCTGCAAAAAATCCACTGGCAAAAAAAGATGAAATTAGAATAGATGAACTCCTGTCAATTCCTCTGTTGCTTCGCGAGCCGGGGTCAGGGACACTTGAAGTTGTCATCAATGCATTACAAAAGGCAGATATCAAAGTGTCCGGATTAAACGTGGAAATGTATCTTGGCAGTTCAGAAGCAATGAAATCCTATCTGCTTCATTCGACGTGCATGGCTTTCATTTCAAGGCATGCCGTTTTAAAAGAAACAGAATCAGGGTGTCTCAAGATCATCACAATTAAGCGGTTTTCGATACCACGTCAGTTTTTTTTCATTACCCCCCCCGGTCCTGAAGGCGGACTGTCAAGTGTTTTTATGCGATTTGCCCTCCTTAACTATAACTATTAGTACAGAGTTCTATTTATTCCTCTTCCTCGTCGGAAGGTAACCGACGGCCTCCATTGAAATCGATAGTTGCTTATTTGAAAAGCAAAAGGATCACTCTTCCGTTGAAGTGTTGAGACTGGCACACTATAACTTTAGGTTATGAAGTATAACTCTTTACCATTGGCATGGCAGTATATTTTTTGACAAGTTATATGCAGTTCACATCAAGTATTAACGAGAGGAGCGCTTAATGACTGCAAACGTAAAAAATAAAGAGATGTTAATGCAGGGAGACATTAAACTTAAAGTAATATTCCTTGTTTTGATGGTAGTGAGTTGTTTTCCCTTTGTCAGTGCACCAATGGCCTTGGTTGCAGGAATTGCTTTTGGTATCACCGCAGGAAACCCCTGGGGTAAGAGTGTTTCGGTCTGGACAAAACGACTGTTACAGATATCAGTAGTCGGGTTAGGATTTGGCATGAATCTTCCTGAACTCATAACAACAGGCAAGGATGCATTTCTCTACACCGCCATCAGCATAACCATCACGATGGCCGTGGGCCTTTTGCTTGGCAAATTATTTAAAACCGATAAGACAACATCACTTCTTATTTCATTTGGAACTGCAATTTGCGGAGGAAGCGCCATAGCTGCTATGGCGCCTGTCATAAAAGCAGAGGCCGAAGAGACAGGAGTATCACTTGCTACCATTTTTACCCTCAATTCCGCCGCACTGCTTCTCTTTCCACCCCTGGGCCATCTTTTGAATATGGGTCAGCGACAGTTCGGACTTTGGGCGGCACTGGCCATCCACGATACAAGCAGTGTTGTAGGAGCTGCAGCAGCATATGGCGCACTTGCTTTGGCAATCGGTACAACAGTCAAGTTGACAAGAGCACTCTGGATAATGCCATCGGCCCTCATAGCGGCATGGTTTACAAAATCGGAAGGCAAGGTTAAGGTTCCGCTTTTTATCATCGGCTTTGTTGCAGCAGCCGTCATCAGTACTCTTGTTCCGCAGTTTGGTTATGTCTGGCACGGACTGAACGGCATTGCAAAACAGAGCCTTGTCGTAACACTATTTCTTATCGGCAGCGGTATGACCAGACACGTATTGGCCAAAACAGGCATAAGACCACTCGCTCAGGGAATAAGCCTCTGGGTGATAGTTTCCGTAGTAAGCTGCACGGCCATTCTTCAAGGCTGGATCAAATAACCACCTTCACCAGTCAGTCATGACAACCATGGTACTGTACCGCACAATCTTATGACCGGTTTTAGGACGTACTGATTTTTGAAAATAATCTCGAAATGTAAAGGGAAAAAGCACCCGGCTCAGAAGTTGCAGCAAGGTGCTTTTTCTGTAAAAAAACTATTTACTTTTTCGGAACAAGAGCCGAGGTGACATTCTGCACAACCTGACCTATTGTACAGGCAGTATTGCCGACAAGGTCAAGAGCGGACTTGCCAAGAGGTTCAATAATTTGCACAACACTTTTAATCACGGCGCTGACAAGTTCAAAAGATTGCTGAACAAGTGTGCCACCGGTATTGACAAAATTGCTGAGTGCAGCAGTAAAATTGTTGTTCGTTTCGTTTGCCATGATCGTTACTGTTTTAGGGTTGTTTAGAAATTAATATGGTAACATTCAGAGGTCAATATATAGATGACCTATATTTTGAATTTAGCCTATTTTGATTGAATGTGCTAAAACTAATAATACCTCTTCTCCATCTTCTCATCCCACATCCCTTTTCAATGGTTCATGAACAGCATCCTGAACTCATTTTCAGTTGTATTATTTGCCGTTGTCACGGTAATCTTTTCAGGAATTGTCTTATAACAGCTCTTGAAATTTCTCACACACGCGGGTGATGAAAAATAGATCTCGTCAATAAAATCGAGGTCTAAGGTCTCACCCTGTTTATGAGACCCTTGGTAATAGACACTCAGCGGTGTCACCCTGTTGTGTAATGCAGTCAATGCAAGTGTCAGATATTCATTGTTGCCATTATTCGAACAGGGAAGCAGAATGTTTTCATGCTCAACACCTTTTTCCCGAAATATGGTTATCATTTCACCTGAGCGTTCAGTTTCAGGATGCAAATCCGCAATAACACCATACTTCAGCAATTCCGTATAAGCCGCATGACTTGACGTATATATTTTATGGTTACCGAGAAAACGTACATCTTTGCCGAACTCATGCATGTACCTGAAAAAATAGGTCACGGACAACCTGCTGGGGAATAAAAGAACGGAATAGTCGTCAATTGTTTTAAAACATTGGTTCACCGTGTCTTGGTCAGCGCCTTCAACACGATGACATGGGAACGGCACCACAATATATTTTTCAGAATTGAACCCCATTTCATTGTCCCCGGTAATCAAAACTTTCTTCTTTTTTGAGTACCAGTTATTCTCGATAAACTGGTTGATATTAGCGCCAAGAATGAGCAGCGCAGGAGAATAGAGCGCTTTTTCCCGTTTTCTTAACTCACCAAGCGTACCGGTAAAAATTTTCTGATTGTATCTGGTCGCATTCTGAACAATGGCAACTTTGGTATCGTCTTTCCATCCCTTGTTGACAACGGCATCAAGAACGTCGTGAACCGAAGAGGCTACCATGTAATAGACAAGAGTATCAGCATCAGGAACCTGGATTTTGTTTATCGGATGTCCTGTACAAAAGGCAACAGAAGATGAAATTTTTCTCATGGTTAAAGGAATTTCAGTATAGGCGCTTGCCCCATGGGCGGCAGTAATCCCGGGGATAATTTCATACCCGATACCGTTGTTCCTTAACACTTCTATTTCTTCACCACCCCTGCCGAAAACAAAAGGATCTCCACCTTTCAGCCGTGCGACTTTCTTCCCTTGGAGGGCATGACGAACTATCTCTTCATTAATCTCATCCTGCTCAAAGTGATGGCTGTCTTTTCTTTTGCCAGTGTATATTTTCTGGGCATGAAACCGTTCAATCAGTTCGCTACTCACCAGATCATCATAGAGAATCACATCAGCCTCCCGCAGAACCCTTTCGCCCTTGAGGGTGAGTAACTCCGGATCTCCAGGACCGGCACCGATGATATAAACATATCCTTTCCTGTGAGTTCCGGGTGTTTCATTATGGGATGGTACAGATGTTGTCATTATTACTTCTTTTTATGGGTACCCGTATGAGGGTCAATTGATCTGAAGGATGGCTTTTATTTTGTCTCTCCACTCAACGGATTTTTTAACGTTTTGTCCATTGGAAGATATGGCAACGGTCATCTCATCCTGTTTAAAAACAGCCGGGGAAATGAAATCTGACAGTTCTCTGTTATCCACCACATTCACCAGAATTTTGCAGATTTCAGCATCAGCTTTGATCCTGCGGTTCACCTCAATGTTGTTGGTGCATGCATAGACAAGAAAGAACCCGTTCAAGTCGCTTTTTTCATACTCCTTGTATATCTCAGTGAATCCTTTTCCTTTCAGGTCATCATGGATAGCAGGAGAGAGAATGGTAATGTTGGAGGTATACTTTTCAACGGTCAGTAATTTGTGAATGGCAATTTTACCGCCTCCTATGAACAGAATCTTTTTATCATCTATTCTGATATTGATCGGCAGAAACATCTTCATAATAGGGCAGTTACCTTGATGATTGAAAAAGGGAGCTATAGTTAAAAGATAACCAGAGCCAAAACGGTCTCAAAACCCTGATGCAAGACCCTGTTTATTCAGCTTAAATCCATAGCACAAAGAAAAAGTCCGCCTCAACCTGCGAACTGTAAATTGTATACATTACATCAGAATTCGACTCAGACACTGAATCCATCGAGCCCACACGACACCTTTCCCTCTATCATCTCGAATTTTCTTACTCTTGAGTTTTCACTGCTACTGCGACCTTGAGCAGCAAAGTGAGCAGGAGAGCGCCGATTGCCCAGATTCCCAGTGTAATGGTTATTTCTATCAAGGTTGGCGAGTATTCAACAATCTCTTCCAGAGGAGAAGGGACAAAACCTCCAAGAATCAGGCCAACCCCTTTATCGATCCAGATGGAAATTACCAGACCTGTACAGGCTGCGGGTAACCATTTGGAGGATGCTCTCAATGCTGGTACCAACAGCACCACCACTGAACAGAGACCTGTCATCAGTGAGAACCACAACCAAGGCACAAGATGGCTGTGTCCTTCAAGACCGAAAAAGAGGTACTGCAGACTATGCATGTGGCTCGGTATATTGCTGTAAAACGCTGTAAAAAACTCCGTTCCGATCAGGAAAAAATTTGTTAACCCGGCGTAGGTAGCCAGTATCGCAAGCTTCTCTCTCGCTTCACTCCCCGCATCGAAACCTGTTGTTTTTTTCAGGATGAGTGTCAGAAGAATCAACAGCGACGTTCCTGCAGCAAACGCGGATGCAAGAAAGCGTGGCGCAAGCACAGCAGTCAGCCAGAGATGTCGGCCAGGCAGACCGGCATAGAGAAATGCTGTAACAGTATGGATGCTGACTGCCCACGGTATCGATAGATAGATGACAGGTTTGACCCAGGCAGGGGGAGGGATGCCCTTGCGTTCTGCCCCCAAAACCGTCCATCCGCTGACCAGATTTATAATGAAATAGCCGTTCAGAACCATGACATCCCAGAATACCATCGAATGAGGACTTGGATACAGCATAACATTGAGAACGCGATCAGGCCTTCCCATATCAGCCAGAATAAAAAGAAGGCACATCAAGGTAGCGGAAACCGCCAGAAACTCCCCGATAATGACAATTTTTCCAAAAGCTTTATAGTTATGAATATAGTAGGGGAGCACCACCATCACCGCCGATGCGGCAACCCCGACAAGAAACGTGAATTGTGCAATATAGAGTCCCCAGCTTACATCCCGGCCCATCCCGGTAACAGTGAGCCCGAACCACCTCTGCTTACTATAGGCTGAAACACCGGAGGCTATGACCAGAAGCAGGAACGATATCCAGATCCAGTAGTTTCGGTTTCCTTTCAGAGCTTTCTCAATCATTGGAAATCGTTAGATAATGTAAAAAACTGACGGTTTGGTGCCCAGTTCAGGCTTTCGCTGCATGGTTTCGTTATTTTCAAGCAGCCGTCGGATGTCTGACTTCGGATCATTCAAATCACCAAAGGTCATTACCTGTTGAGGACATGCTTCGACGCAGGCAGGAAGCAAGCCCTTGACAAGTCTGTCAGAACAGAAATTGCACTTTTCAACCACGCCCTGTTCCCGTGTAGGATAGGCAAGACTCGGATCCTTGATTGCCGTACGGGGATCCTGCCAGTTGAAACTTCTTGATCCATAGGGGCATGCTGCCATGCAGAACCGGCATCCTATGCAGCGGTGATAATCCATTGCCACAATTCCGTCCCACCGCTTAAAGGTCGCTTCAGTCGGGCATGCGCGCGTACAGGGTGATTCAGCACAATGATTGCAAAGGGCAAGATAGGATCGTCCTGCAATTTTTTCGCTCTGAAATTGCTGGCTCGATGTCGGAAACACTTTGTTATAGGAACTTTTCCAGATCCACTTGACTTCCTCCTTGCGGTTATTAAAATCAGGAACGTTATGCACGTGATGGCACTGTGTAACGCACTTCTGGCATCCCTCAAGGCATTTGCGGGTATCAATCAGCATTCCCCAGCGGATTTTTCCAGGAACAGGCTTTTCATCCCATGCGGGAAGAATTGTTTTTTCCAGAGAAAATTTCGGGATCAAACCCGATGCAGCCCCCAGACAAGCAAGAACTCCTAACCCGGATTTCTTGATAAATGCTCTTCTCTCTTCGTTCATCATGGTGTTTCCATGGCAGATATATGACAATTCCAGCACTTTGGCTTTACATTGGCATACATGTGGCAGTTAAAGCAAAAAAGCTTGTTATTCTTGTGGCATCCAAGACAGGTATTAAGACTCTTTTCCAGCTTGCTTCCATTGGGAGCCAGAAAGATGCGATTACCCTCACGCACCGATGAATTCCGCCATTCGTTCAATACCCGCATGTGATTTGCGCGCATGAACTCTTTCGTGGCGATACATTTCGTACTGTCAACCGAAACCGGTTGGTGCAGATACTGTGCAGTCTGTTGTGTTGTTTTTTCCGCCATTCCGTCCTGCAGGAAGGCATAAAAAGATGCAAAAAGAACCAGAGTCAGCCCGAGAAAGATCATTGTTTTTGTTCTAATCATCATCTTCCTCCCCATCCTCAAAACCTGCCATAGGATTCTCTCTCAGGTCTTCAGTTCTCTTTTTCTCACCCTGCATAACCAGAGCATTTCCTACAAGTTCATGGAGACCGTACACAGAAACCCCGGGAACCCAGTACTTCATAAGAGTAGGCAGACTGGCGCGGTCAATAGCACAAATGGTAACAAGAGAATTTACCGTATGCTTCTCCTTGACATGCTTGACCGCGTTCGCTCTCGGCAATCCGCCCCGCATTCTGATGTCCATATACTCTTCAGTATTCAGACCGCTGCCTGAACCGCAGCAGAAAGTCTGTTCCCTGATAGTATTCTCAGGCATTTCATGAAAGCTTTTACATACACTTTGCAGCACATACCGGGGTTCGTCAAACATGCCCATCCCTCGAGCGATGTTGCACGAATCATGAAAGGTTGTCCGCAGATGATCATTTCGGGTGGGATCAAGTTTCAGCTTTTTATGGTGAATCAAGTCGGCCGTGAATTCTGCAATGTGAACCATTTTTGTTGACGCGGCATTAGTGAATTTTGTGCCTGTAATCGGAGAAACCGGTTGTTCAAGAAAATCCGCCGGACCATTCATCGTATCCATATACTGATGCACCACACGCCACATATGTCCGCACTCTCCGCCCAGAATCCATTTTACACCAAGACGCTTTGCTTCATGGTACATCTTGGCATTCAGCTTTTTCATCATATCATTCGAGGTGAACATGCCGAAATTCCCCCCCTCCGAGGCATAGGTACTTATGGTATAATCCAGTCCGATATGGTGAAATAGAAGCATATAGCCCATCATCGTATACACCCCGGGGTCGCCGAACACATCACCGGAAGGTGTTATAAAAAGCACCTCCGCGCCCTTGCGATTGAAAGTTGGTTCCACCTTTACACCAGTAAGATCTTCAATATCTTCAGCCAGTGACTCAATATTCTGCACAAAAGTGTGCGGCTCAATGCCAAGATGGTTTCCCGTGCGATTGCAATTTGAAACTGGTTCCAGAATCCAGTTATTGTTGACGCCGATCAGGTTCAGCAACTCACGGGCCAGCATTGTAATTTCAGCAGTATCAATGCCGAAAGGACAGAATACCGAGCATCGGCGGCACTCCGTACACTGGTTGAAATACATGTGCCACTCCTTGATCACCTCCGCAGTCAGTTTTCTCGAACCTGAAAAACCCTTCAGGATTTTCTCGGCAAGAGGAAAATCATTTCGATAGACAGAACGGATCAGTTCCGCCCTTACGACAGGCATATTTTTCGGATCACCGGTACCAAGGAAAAAATGGCATTTATCGGCACATGCACCGCATCGGACGCAGGTGTCAAGAAAAAGCTTCAATGAACGGTATTTTTTCAGACGGCTCTTCAGTCCTTCGCTGATAGTTTTTTCCCAGCCGCTCGGCAGCTTCCAGTCCAGGTCAGTTGCCGCCCACTTTCGTGGATTGGCAAACCCGAGACTTTCCAGAACTTCAGGCTTGGCAGGAAAGCACCAGTTGCCTTCTCGGAACTCGACAGGTATATCCCACCAATCTTTGTCGAGATAATGCCCTTTGAGGATACTTGGCTTTTCGTCAAACTCTTTTTTGAGTTCGGATACTTTCGGAGCGTATTTCGACATAGTTATTGCTTTTCAACCGGCAATTTCGCCTTTTTCATCTTGTCGCGATAATCATCCTCATACTCGGCATAGGTTCTGAACTTTATGTCGGAATTCCATGGATTCCTGTGCCGTTTAGCACGACTGTTATTACACTGGTTGCGCGTAGGGCTTAAAAAGATACCGCCCATATGCATGAGTTTGCTGAAAGGGAAATAGATTGCCAGCACGCAAATCAGAAATAAATGAACATAAAACAGCGTACCGATCTCTCCGGGAGGTTCAAAACTGAAATTAAGCAGATTCAGCATAAGGGCCTTCACCGGCATGACATCAACCTTGGTTACATAACGCATGCTGATTCCCAGCAGGATGATGGCTAAAATTAAGAAGAGTGGGAAAAAATCGCTCGGCAGCGATATCACCCTCATTCTGGCATCTCGAATCCTGCGGAGAACCAGAAAAGTTACTGCGGCAAGCACAAGAGCATCGGTCATGTAAAATGCCGGAAGAGTAACATCAAGAAAACGGTCCGCATCATCAAGATATTGGAGTGCATCCGGAACCATGATGAAAAAAAAACGGGCATGTCTGAGCATAATCACCAGCAGAGACCAGTGAAAAGCCAAACCGCCAAGCCATAACCACTTGTTTGAACCATAGGTCAGATTCGACCCTTTATGCAGCTCGGATCTGGTATTGCGAAACAGTGAACGGAAAAAAAATACTTCAGACAGTACCCTCGCGGCAGCATACAAGAAGCTTGAAGGGCTTTCCAGTTTATCCTGTTTGATCCAGTCCAGAGATTTTTCCTGGCCGCAAGTTGTAGGGATGCAAAATGGTACGGGTCTTCTCATCCAGTCAGCCATTCTAAAAATAAAGCCGCAGATCAGTACGGTCATTGCCGTATAGGGTAAAACAATTCCGAACAGGTAACCAAGTCCGGCATAGCGAACGCCGACATAAGGAATCAACGCGAGAACTGCTACCATAAAAAAAGGCATGAGTGCTTTTTTCATCCTTGAGCCCTCCTCAAAAGCATGAATGCCTGCCGTTTGCTCTCTTCCACTTTCAGTTGATAAATTTTTTCACGATTCGCCATATAACAATCAAAGGCAACGAACATAATCTCTTCAATACGGGTTTGGAATGCATCCCGATCCGCTTGCGTCAGAGCGTTTTTCTTGTTCTCTTTCGGTGCTGTTTCAAAAAGGATTGTTTTCAGTTCCAAAAAGAACACCAACGCTTTTGATGGGGGAAGCGGCTGAACAGCCAGAATTCGGGCAATCTGATTTACAGCAGCCATGAAGCCTTTACTGTTCTCTTCAATCCCGTCAAGCATTATTGACAATCCCTCTGAAAGTGATTCACCTATCGGAGTGGACCGTCCGATTTTTTCAGAAAAAATAGAAAGCCCCTTCTCGATCCACCGATCAAGAATTTTCTCTCTGTTTTCCTGTATCAGTTTTCCCCATGCAGTTCTCATGCGGCACAAATTATAACCAGCTGTTCACCTGATGTTGTTCGACCAGTTTCACAAAACCTTCGTAATCGACAGTTGTTACTCCATTGGCAATCTCACTTATCCCGCGGGCATTGAGATCCGGCTGCAGAGCAAACACAGGGTTTTTTTGCAGTATGGCTTCAATCATTGAGGCAAAGCGGTTTCCGGCCTGAACCGCATAAACACCATCTTCAATCAAGAGAATTGGATCACCCGGTAAAGCAAACCTTATGCAGGTCTCTAACGTATCGTTTCCGAATGGAGATTTATTGACAGTATGAAGCATGATAACACGTAATGTTTCAGTGTTGTTTACAGGTTCAGCAACTTCACATAATGAACAGGCAGAAAGAAGGTCCGGTTAATGCTGAATAATGACATCCTGTTCTTTCATCAGACTGCCGATGTTCTCAGAACTCAATACCTCAACATCGACAACCAGATCATCTTCTGTCAACCCTCTTTCTTCAAGCGAAAGCTGATCGACATAAAGTTTTTCAACATCATAACCATCAAGAGCCGGAAATGTTCTTGCAAAACCCTTGATACCGATTTCAGAGGTTTCCTGACCCTTTTTGAGAGCATAGACTCCATCACCGATAAAAACAACCGAAATGTCCTGATCGTAGGTCGCCATGATCAAAATCATTTCAAGCCCCTCATAGGTATAAATAGTGCCATGCGGCGCATGACGCAGCACATGCATGATTTTTTTAATGTTCATATCCTGCTTTAAATCCATAGGTCACCTCTTCAGTCTCCAAAGGTTACAAGTCTGTCGTTTCGGGTGGCAATGTCAGTGAAGGTTCCGAGTCCGGTTATAACCCCGCCCTCAATCAAAACATCTTCATTGATGCTGCGTCGTTTGGACGCAACCACACAGGCAAAAATCTTGACACCATATTTTTGACTGAAAGCTGTCCAGCGGCTGGAAATGTTTCTGTCATCCTGAGGCGGATCCATGAGTTTTGAAACATTCAGGACACCGTCATTGTAAAGAAAGATGGCGTCTATTGTATGTCCCCGCTTGATTGCTGCTTCAGCAAAATTATAAGCCGTATCAGATGCCTGATGATTGTACGGCCCCTCTTTGAGCAGAATTCCAATATTCACCGTCAGTCGAATGATTAACCTGTTATGAAAAAAAGATGATTTTGAACTTATCAGTGCTTGATAATCATCACGTTCAATCTCTCATACAAATCACTCCAGAGTCTGGAGTATCCAGCGAAAGGCTTTTCTATATATTGTGAAAAATACAGAGCATCAGCAGCAACTTTGAGATTGCCGCTTTTCAGGGCCTTCAATGCTTTTTCACCCGAATCTGCGGCATCATTTCCAGTAAGCAGTGCCTGCCGCCAGTAGTTAACTGCCTCCTCGCGAAAGACGAAATTTCCGGGAAGGGCTTTTGCCTGTTCGAGCGACAACACTTCTATGTTGCGCGGCCCGAATGTTACAGACCACCCTGTTTTAGCCCAGTTCCTTGAAATTTCAATTGCTTGCTGCAGAGTGATAATCAAATCATCTACCATAGAGTTCTTGCCTCCATCATTTTCGAAGTTGTCATTGCCGTCCGTCAAAGACCCTCTCCAATTCCCATCTGAATGTAACCGGAAGGGCACACCATCGAACAGATATGACATCCGACGCATTTCGAATAATTGGTATAGACCACCTCACCGGGCGGGTTCTCCTTGAACCGTGTGACGGCTTCCTGAGGACAGAACGAAACACACTGTTTACAGTCAAAACAAAGCCCGCAGCTCATGCATCGCTCTGATTCTGCCCGAATCTGTTCTTCGGTCAACGGCACAAGCAGTTCATCGTGGTTCCCGACAACATTGTCCAGCTTTTTGCTCTCTCTTTTGGCTTGCTCCGAATGAAAAAAGTATAAAACATCCTGCTTCTGCACTTTTGTCACTTCCCGATAACCCTGTTCAGGAAGCGCTTCACCTTTCAAAAAAGCATCAATAGAAGTTGCTGCCTTGCGCCCATGACCAACAGCTGTAGTGATAAGGTCAACTTTTATTGCATCTCCTCCCCCGAAAACCTTTTCCTTCCCTGGGAGTCGGAAATAGCGATCGACCTTGAGCCATTGATTGGTATTTGCAATGCTTTCAAACCCCTTCATGTCAGTTGTCTGTCCAATGGCAGCAACAACCATGTCACATGCTGTTTCAAAGGTTTCATCAGTCTTTTTGTAGCGTAAAAAAGGAACAGGGGAGTTCCATCCCTCCTCGCCTTTTTCTTTCTTCACCATTTTTGTACAAACTAGACCACTGACGCCATTATCACCTTTCAAAACCTCAAGAGTTCCCGTCATGAAATGCATGGTTGTTCCTTCCCTCATGGCATCATCAAACTCTTCAGGAAAACAAGCCATCTCTTCTCTCGGAACACCTGAAATCAAGAGAGCCTCAGACCCGAGACGCAGTGCCAGCCTCGCCACATCCATGGCAACGTTTCCGTCGCCGATAACAACAACCTTTTTACCTATAGAAACCGAATCTCCTTCGATTTCATACTTTTTTAAAAAATCAATGGCATTTGTTGCTCCATGCGTATCAGCAAAACCCGGAATCGGAAGTCCTCGACCAACCTGAGCCCCCATCCCGACAAAAACAGCATCGAACTCTTTTTCAAGCTCTTCAAGGGTAAGGTCACTACCTACACGGACACCCATTTTTGTTTCAATGCCAAGGTCAATAATACGCTGAATCTCAGTTTCAAGAATGGTGCGGTCCACACGGTAACCCATGATGCCGTAAAGAACCATGCCGCCTAATTTTTCATTGGCATCGTAGATGGTCACGGCATGACCTTTTCGACGCAGCTGATATGCGGCAGACAATCCCGCCGGCCCGCCTCCAATAACCGCCACTCTCTTACCGGTATCACTGCCTGGTCCGGGCAATTGCAGATTGGCTTCAATCCCGTAATTACCGATTGCCTGTTCCACCGCATTGATCGCTACACTTTCATCATGGTACTGGCGATTGCAGGAGCTTTGGCATGGATGGGGGCATATTCTCCCCATAACCGCAGGAAATGGGTTTGCATCAACAAGTATCTCCCATGCTGCTTTCCATGCGTCAGAGGACTTGTCGATGCCGGACAGCAATCGGTGGTACCCTCTGATATCTTCGCCAGCCGGACATTCAGCCGTACATGGTGGCACCTGTCTGATGTACACAGGGCACTTGTGACTCTGATCTCCAAATGCGACAATTTTATCAACTCCCGTTTGTTCACTGAATTCAGGAAATTGGTAATGATTCGCAAAATCAAGGATTGGATTGGATTCTACTATCATGAATATCTCCTTTAACTAAAAGCGAACATGAGCGGACTGATTGAACGTGGTTCTTGCATGTCGGTAACTGTCAATCATGTCTTCATCAAAAGTAAGGTTGGTCTCTTCAAAAAAGCGTTTCCAGCCAATTCGGTTAATCCACTCCCCTATACGTTCCCAGGGACGTCCACCTGCTTTATAGGCACAGAGAATCTGACCGATGACCTCAGTGACTTCCGGCCATCGTGGTGGGTTGTTCGGTAGATTATGCGCCACAATACTCATGGTTGATGGCTTTGAACGGGCATTGCTGTTTTTGCCTCCGACCCAGATTGCAAACTTGGAATGTTCAGGATGATTGATTTCCATTGCCGGGCAGGCTCCGAAACATGCACCGCAGCAGATGCATTTCGCCTCGTCCACCATAAGTGATCGTTTACCGTTCACAACAGTCGGCCTGATGGCTGCAACCGGGCAACGGGCAACAGCTTTCGGCAATTCACACACAAGAGAAAGGTGGTCATGATTGATCCGCGGAGGACGGGTGTGTTTGACAACTATGGCAATATCTGCCTGGCCGCCACAGTTGATGGCACAGCACGAAGTAGACAGCCTCACCTTGTTCGGCATCTGCATCTCCTTGAACTCTTTGTAGACACTGTCCATAATTGACTTCACCACACCGGATGCATCCGTTGCAGGTATATCACAATGAAGCCATCCCTGGGTGTGAGAGACAGAAGAAACGCACATCCCTGTTCCTCCAACAGGAAATCCCATTGCTTCCAGATCCCTGATCATCATCTCGACGTTCTCCTCATGTGGAGTCAGGAATTCAACGTTGTTGCGTACGGTGAAACGGAAAAAACCGTCACTATACCTGTCGGCTATATCACAAAGCCTTCTGACCATATCCACTGTATCCTGACGGGGAGTTCCTGCTCGAACAGTATAAATGACATCCCCGCTTTCGGCAACATGTTTCAGTACACCGGGTTTGGGGATCTCATGATATTTCCATTTCCCGTAGTTTTTCAGCACCACAGGATGAAGTGCATCCTCATAGGTGTGAGGCCCCGACTCGACGGTTTTCCACTTATTTTCAGGACTGCTCATAAAATTTTTTCCCTCATTATGGAGGCAGTTTACTGCCTGTTTGCAAGTATGTAATCTCTGCAGCCGGTTATCAGCTCCGGTCCGCCAGGTACCCTCAGTATTTAGCCTTGAAGTAAGGATTGTCACGCGGTCTCGTCACCATATTGATATCGGCTTCATGGCCTATACCCTCAAGAAACAGTTTCAGACCGACACGCTCGATGGTTTCACCAATTCTTTCGTGATCCAGACCATTATCATCCCACCAGTCAATAATTTCCTCGACCAGTTCGATGAAAGCATCAATATCCTCATCATTTTCCATCTTCATGAAAGGCACAATCAGCGATCCCATATTGACACCGACCTTAAGGGTGTTTTTGCCCCCCATCAACAGGGAAATCCCCCTCTCTTTACCATGCGAAAGCGCTTTCGGCATGGCATTCAGGCAGTGCATGCAGCGAACGCAATCCCTGCTTTCAATAACCATCTCACCGTTATTAAGCGATATCGCTCTGGTCGGACAAAGATTGATCACCTGATTAACCAGCGCATCAAGCCCCCTATCCTCTACCCACGCTTTGACCTCACTCTCCTCAATCTGAATTGAATCCTTCCATGTACCGACAACGGCCAAATCAGAACGCATGATAGCGTTGGTACAATCATTGGGGCATCCCGAAAACTTCAGCTTGATTTTATAGTTCCATTCAGGACGGTGAAGAGCGCCTATGAAGTGTTTCAGTACCTTCATATGCACTTTAAGATTGTCATAACAGGCATTTTCGCAACGGGCCGGACCAATACAGGATACAGCAGTTCGCATTCCTGCACCAGCGCCACCAAGATCCCAGCCAGCTTTGTTCAGCTCATCAAAACACTGTTGAACATTTTTTTCTTCGATCCCCTGAAGCATGATGTCACCAGTCTGACCATGAAGGGCAATCACTCCGCTGCCGTACTTCTCCCAGATATTGCAGAGTTCCCGCATCATAGCGGTGTTATAATGCAGCCCTGGAGCGGGTTGAATTCGCATCGTGTGAAATTCAGCCGCTTCAGGAATCTTGTCTTTTATCATCGAATAGCGGGTAATCACCCCTGCGCCATATCCATCGACCGTAACAAGACCACCTTTCCAATACCCCATTTTTGTATTATAGGAGTATTCAAGCTGATCCATCACGCCACGCAGCATAGGCTTTTCCGTCCTTTCCGCAAGCTCCTTGAACCCCGAAATAAAACTTGGCCAGGGTCCTTTTTCCAACTCATCAAGCATTGGCGTCGGATTCAGAAATTTCTCATTCCCGATTGCTCCGCCTTCCTTGCCATGATGTACCTCTTCTGAAGCAGCACCTTTAGCGCCTTCCATTATGCCTCCTTTGATTCACAGTAACTTGTTTTTAGGAAACAGCTCTATTGTCCTTAAACGCAACCTGTAGGTTTCGGAAGTCCTGCAACTTTGCAGGCCTGTAACGCTGGCCCTTTCGGAAAAAGCTTATAAAGGAATTCAGATGCAGCTTTTTTGTCCATACCATTTTCATTGGCAATCGCCTTGGTAAGCACTTTGACAGCAGGCGCTATCTGGTATTCATCGTAATAACCCCTGAGGAATTTGACCAGATTCCAATGCTCTTCAGTCATTTCAATCTCTTCTGCTTCAGCTAACTTTTTGGCAACATCTTCTGTCCACTCCTCCAGATTAACGAGATATCCGTTTTCATCGGTAGCATAACTTGTACCATTAACTTCAATAGACATAATTCACTCCTTTAATAGATTTTTGTATAAATGGAAAAACCGGCATCAATGACCTGAAAGCATATAACGAAACAGAGGACTCTATCAGTAAAAAATCATACAACCATAATCGGACATCTGGCACACTATGAGAATCATCGGTACATGAAATTTTCAGCCAGGTACATAGTTCTGATCTCAAAATGATTGTCTAAAGCAAGAGGGGGTTGATAACTACACAACAGTTAAACAACATAGTTATATAGTTAATTGTTTGTTTGGAATTTTTCAAATTCTCCATGAACATTTTTTGTTTTTTTCTCACCCCCTGTCGTTTTTATATCGGATGCCAGATCAACAAATGTCTTGGCCCATCCCGGATTCCCGATTGCATGGATGTGCCCATAGGATGCAAACAGATTTCTGTACAGAAAACCATCATTTTTTCCGGTAATTCCGTTTCCCCGGATAACATCAAACTGATAGGTACACGCTGCGCTCTGTAAAACAGGCTTCGAATAATGAAACTCGTGGGCTTTCACACGCACATCCTTTCTGAACCAGGGAGAGTCGGAACAACTTTTCAAATCAAGATAACCATGACCCGCCGGATGATGCTGAAAGCCGATATCAAAGGGCAGAAGTCCGGCAAGTGCATATTTTTTATCTCCATACGAAGCACTTCTGCAAAGGTAGATCAGCCCTCCACATTCAGCATAGAGAGGCATTCCTGCTTCCACTCTGTCATGAACATCCTTGAGCAGTCCCTTGTTGGCGCTTAAGACCTCCAGAAACGATTCCGGAAATCCTCCGCCGAGGTAGAGGCCATCAATGTCCGGTAAAGATGTAGTCTGAAGAGAATCAATAAATACAAGATCAGCCCCTTTGTCTCTCAGTTCACTCAGGTTTTCGGGATAGTAAAAACAGAAGGCGGCATCTCTGAAAACTCCTATCCTTACCTTCGTATCACTTTTCACTTCGCTCTTATCTATTGTTTTTATCTGCAGTGCAGGTGCCTCGTAAAAAAGCGAATGGATTGTCTCCATATCACAATAATGAGCAACCCTTTCTCCTGCACGTTGCATGAATTGTGCGGCATCGTCGGTTTCGTCTACCGTTGTCAATCCAAGATGCCTTTCCGGAATAACAAGCTCTTTATCTATAGGAATTGCTCCCAGAACTGGCACATTGCAAAATTTCTCAATCGCGCTTTTCTGCTTTTCCTTTTGTCTGGGGCTTCTTACCTGATTTAAAATCACCCCGGCAATAGTTACCCTGGGAGGCATCGCCTGCATTCCCATAACAAGCGCAGCAATTCCCCTGTTTGTTTGCCTGCTGTTGACTACCAGCAATACCGGTGTCTTCAAAACCTCAGCCAGTCCTGCACTGCTGTCGGAACCATCAATATCCATGCCATCATGCAGACCATGGTTTCCTTCAATAAGAGAGAGGCTGTTGTTGTCGCTGTTTCTCATAAAAGAGTCACAGCAGGCATCAATGCCCATAAGGTAAGGATCAAGATTGAAGCACGTTTTGCCACTTGCAAGAGCGAGCCACATTGGATCAATGAAGTCGGGACCTTTCTTGAAACTCTGGATGGATGTTCCTTGATTGACAAAATGAGATATAATGCCAACGCTGATCATCGTCTTACCGGAACTTTTCTGTGGGGACGATATCATCAATCGGGGAAATTGTGCCGCATCCATTTGTTCTGATTGTTGCTTTCGCCCGGGATTTGTTTGAACTATAAAAACATCAACAGGTCATAACTGTAAACCTGGTATGCATGAAGCGGGGCTTGTAGCTGATGATATAAACAAAACCCCGCCTCAAACAACCAGCACTTTACCCGACTTCCTTTCCAGCCATGACAAGAGTTGGTGGTGCGCCAAGATGACGGCCGGCAAGAAGGACATTCCAGTACAGGGCTTCAAAGCCGAGCTTTCCATACCAGTTCATCTTGGTTTCCTTGAGCAGCGAGAAAGGTCCAAATTTAGGTGCAGGAAACTTGCCGTGCAATGGTTCTATTTTATAGTTGAAGTCGATGAGAGAGGATGTCCCCTTTGAATAAACGATGAAACAGGTTGAATGACCATCATAGATCTCTTCAGGTTTGACGCCATGTATTTCTGACATGATATTGAACACCACTACATCTGCTTCATAATGGGCAACCGAGCCGGCCTTGGATGTGGGGACGTTTGTGGCATCGCCAATCACGTATATACTGTCGTGCTTGAGAGCCTTAAGGGTGTTATGGTGAGTTGGTACATAGCCAATCCCGTCGTCCATACCTGACTCACTGATAACATTGTCACCGATGGTTGATGGCACAATGACTAACGTATCAAATGATACCTTGTCACCCTTTACCGATTCTATATATTTCTCTTTTCCATTGACGGCATTGAGTTCGAAACTGGTCGTTATTTTTATGTTTTTGCTTTTGGCGGATTCAATGAAAACCGCAGATGCCTTTGGTTTTGTAAATGCACCAGGCAGAGGAGTAACAAATTCGATCTCAGTTTTGTTTCTGATACCTTTGTTCTTAAAGTACCAGTCAGCAAGAAAGACAAACTCGATTGGGGCCACCGGGCATTTGAAAGGCAGTTCAGCAATATTCATGACAAGTTTACCGCCATCAAACTCTTTCAGCTTCTTGCGAAGCATTTCAGCAGCCTCAATTGTATAAAAAGAGAAAGCATTCTTGCCCCATGCGTCCATCAAACCGTCATTCTCTTCCGGTACTATTCTGCATCCTGTGCTGATTATGAGAAAGTCATAGGAAAATTTATGATTTTTGGTTTTTACCTCCTTCTTATCCGGGTAAATATGAGTGATTTCATCAATCACAAAATTAACGCCAGGAAGGATATATTTTTTCCTTGATCGTACAAGAGTGTTCGACTTTTGAATCCCGAAAGGAACAAAGAGCATCCCCGGTTGATAGATATGCCGGTCATCACGATCAATCAATGTGATGTCCCAGTCTTTTGGTAAGTGTCTCCTCAGGTTATTGGAGATGATCGTTCCACCTGTTCCACCACCTAACACGACAATTTTTTTTGACATTATCTGACCTCCTTAGTTCCGAATTATTAAGATGAAGTGCACTCAAGGAAAAAAGTAACCTGATAACAACTCACGCCGGACGTTTCTCCAGCCGTCATCGGGTAAAGATGCTGGAATATCAGCATGGTGTTAAATCTCTCTTGGGAAACAATCTTATCGAACGTAACAAAACTACCAAGCAGCCTTCGATGGTAAGGGCTGAATCCTTCGGGTATTAATAGACGGGTCTTATTCTTGTATCAGCGCAAACATATTAAATCACATCCCTTAGATTCCTATATGCCTATATGCGTTTACAGTTGTTAAGTATACACAACATCATCTTTAAATACAAGCAATTCTTGCCATCGAATGTTTGCTTCGTAACGTGCTTCAGGAATTGAGTTAACTCTTTTTATTATATATGTATAGTTGCATATCTGCCTGAAATATGCGGCCCGGAATGCATCATGGCGCATACCATATTTATGGTATTTATAGGGTATGCGCTTGGATATTAAGAAGAGATAAGGGTTTATTAGCACTTGATAAGAAGACTCGCGCTTTTACTGGAACTGCTGCACGAGCGTGGATATCCAGAACTTCAAATCCTGGAGTGATATTTTAAAAAACTTACAATATTAAAAGAGAATGCAGGTACAAGAGCCTTATGTAGCGCCTGTGAGCAAAGTTGGAATGATGGGTCAGAAGCAGCCGAATTATTATGTTTTGCGTCTTAAGGCAGTTGCTGGCAATCTTACAGTCTCGCAATTGTCATGTATTGCTGGGGTAGCTGAACGATACGGACGCGGGGCTGTTCATCTTTCAACACGTCAGGGGGTTGAAATCCATTACGTGCATCGCGATAACCTGGAGAATGCAGAAATTGAACTGAAGCAGGGTGGCGTTGAATTAGGTTCGTGCGGACCTCGGGTTCGAGTTATTGTAGGCTGTCCGGGAGCAGAAACCTGCCGCATGGGTGTGTTCGATACAAAGAAGATTGCAAGTGAACTTGACGCAAGATATTTTAAACAGGACACTCCATCAAAATTCAAGATGGCCGTAACAGGTTGTGCAAACAACTGTACCAAAGCGAATGAAAACGATATCGGTGTCAGGGGAGCCATAGAACCGAAATGGATTCAGAAGGCTTGCAGTGATTGCAGCTTATGTATTTCGCTCTGCCCGGTCAATGCTATTGAACGTCAAGAGAATAAAGATGGACATACCTATGCCTCCGATCAGGAGAAGTGCATCAACTGTAACATCTGTACCTCAAATTGTACCGACAAAGCCTGGGTGGTGGGGAGGAAAGGTTATACTCTTTTTATTGGCGGCACTATGGGCAGAGTACCCCGTTTTGCTTCTATCCTGAAAAAAGTTGTAGAGAGTGAGGAGGAGCTTTACTCGCTTATTGAAAAAGCAGTAACTTTTTACAGAGGAAATGGACAGAAAAAAGAGCGTTTCGGGCACATGATAGACCGGATTGGACTTGATAAAGTTAAGGAAGAAATTCTTGGAAAAGCATTATGAGCAGGGAAACGGTTGAAAAACTGAGTTTGGAACTATCCGGCAAAACGCCGGACGAGATAATTCGACGTGCCATTGAATTTTTTGGAGCTGGATCAACAGCACTTGCATCCAGTTTTGGTGCTGAAGATCAGGTCATTACCGATATTCTGCATCATGAAAAGCTGCATGTGCCTGTTTTTACCCTCGATACCGGACGATTACCGCAGGAAACCTACGATGTTCTGGATGCTACAAGGAATCGTTACGGTATAAATATAGAGGTGCTTTTTCCCGAAACCTCTGCAGTTCAGGCACTTGTTACCAGCTATGGAGCAAACCTTTTTTATGAAAGTGTTGAACTTCGCCGGGAGTGTTGCCGCATTCGAAAGGTGCAGCCGCTTGGCAAAAAACTATCGATACTGAAAGCATGGATATGCGGCCTCCGCCGCGAGCAGTCGGTTACCAGAACTGCCGTTGCCCCTGTTGAGTGGGACGCGGCATTCGGACTCTACAAAATAAATCCCCTTGCCGAAGTATCGGAAGCCTGGGTATGGGACTATATCAAAAACAAATCAGTTCCGTATAATGCTCTGCATGACCGTGGCTATCCGAGCATAGGCTGCGCACCTTGCACCAGGGCGGTTAAACCGGGAGAGGATATCAGGGCAGGACGCTGGTGGTGGGAGATTGCCGAACATCGCGAGTGCGGTCTGCATCGTGAACATAAGTAATTATATCAAGAAAGAATGGATCATCTCGACAAACTCGAAGCTCAAAGTGTCTATATCCTCAGGGAAGCCTACCGTGAATTTAAAAGCCTCTGCATGCTCTGGTCAATCGGCAAGGACAGTACCGTTATGCTGTGGCTTGCCCGTAAAGCTTTTTTCGGCCATGTCCCTATCCCGCTTGTGCATATCGATACGCATTACAAAATTCCTGAAATGATTTTGTATCGCGACCGTATAGCACTGGAGTGGAACCTGAACATGATGTACGGCGAAAACCGCGAGGCGCTTGAGAGCAAGCTCACCTTTCCTGACGGCAATACCGATCGCATTACCTGCTGCAAATACCTGAAAAGCGAAGCGCTGAAACACACTCTTTCCGGTGAGTGGCCTCGTTACCGTATGGATCACGACCTTAAGCACTATGTGCCTGATGAGGGCAAGGAACCCTATACTGGGGTGATTGTCGGTGTCAGGGCTGACGAGGAGGGGAGTCGTTCGAAGGAACGCTATTTCTCGCCCCGCGACAAGGATAATGTCTGGGATGTCGGCGACCAGCCGCCGGAGTTCTGGAACCAGTTCAAGACCGATTTTTCCCCCGGAACCCATGTCCGCATTCACCCTTTGCTCGACTGGACCGAGCTGAACATCTGGGAATATATCGAAAGAGAAAAAATCCCGGTGGTGTCGCTCTATTTCAATCAGGGAAGCGGCACAAGATACCGTTCACTCGGTTGTTATCCATGCACTAATCCAGTTGATTCAGGTTCACGAACGGTGTCTGAAATCATCGACGAGCTGAAAAGCGGCAGGCTCTCCAATATTGCCGAACGCTCAGGGCGCGCTCAGGATAGTGAGGATGGCGGGCTTGAAACCCTGCGACGCGACGGCTATATGTAAAATATTATTTCGTATTGGTATGAAGAATGGACGAGCGCAAATGAATATAGTTATTGTCGGTCATGTTGATCACGGTAAAAGTACTGTGATTGGCCGACTTCTTGCTGATACGGGGACTCTTCCCAAAGGCAAGCTTGAATCAGTCAAAGAGAACTGCAGACGCAACTCAAAGCCTTTCGAGTATGCTTTTCTGCTTGATGCGCTCAAGGATGAGCAGTCACAGGGGATCACCATCGATATGGCACGCTGTTTTTTTAAAACAGCCGAGCGCGACTATATCATCATCGATGCTCCCGGTCATATAGAGTTTCTGAAAAATATGATAACCGGTGCATCAAGAGCAGAATCGGCCCTGCTTGTTATCGATGTGGATGAAGGAATCAGGGAAAACTCAAAGCGGCACGGTCAGATGGTTTCGATGCTTGGTGTTAAGCAGGTAACCGTGCTGGTCAACAAAATGGATCTTGTCAATTTCAGCGAAGAGGTTTTTGAAAAGCTGAAAGCCGACTATTCGGACTTTCTTGCCCAGATCAAGGTGAAACCCGTCAGCTTTATTCCGGTCAGTGCCCGCGAAGGAGACAACATCGCAACTCTTTCCGGGCGTATGCCATGGTATAAGGGTGCTACGGTTCTTCAGCAGCTTGACCGGTTCACCAATAACAAGCAGCTTCAGGATAAGCCCTTCCGTTTTCCCGTACAGGATATCTACAAGTTTACCCGTCAGAACGATGACCGGAGAATTGTAGCAGGCAGCGTTTCCGCCGGTTCAGTGAGTGTTGGTGATGAAGTGCTTTTTTTACCTTCAGGTAAGCAATCCGCTATACAATCAGTAGAGTCGTTCAATACCACGCCGAAACAAATTGCCATAACGGGAGAGGCTTTAGGGTTTACTCTCACCACACAGATCTATATTCGGCCCGGTGAGCTCATGGTAAAACCCTCTGAACCGTTGCCGGAAGTTGGCACTCGTTTCAGGGTGAATATTTTCTGGGTAGGCAGAGCGCCGATGATCATGCAGAAGGAGTACAAGCTTAAAATTGGTTCTGCACGCACTTCAGTGAAACTCGCGGAAATATGCAATACGCTCGATGCATCTGACTTGAGTTACAGTAAGAATAAACATCAGCTTGATTGCCGCGATGTAGGAGAGTGTATTCTCGAAACCTCCCGTCCCATTGCTTTTGATCCTGCATCCGCAAGTGAGACAACCGGAAGGTTTGTTATTGTTGATAATTATGAAATTACCGGTGGCGGTATAGTCATTGAGAATCTTTCAACTGACGAAACTCTGCTGCAGCGTCATATCCGCGAGCGGGAGAACAACTGGGAAAAAGGGCTGATCAGATCGGAAGAAAGAGAACTTGCCAACCGTCACCGAGCAAAGTTCATCGTCTTTACCGGAGTTCCCGGCACAGGCAAACGATCTGTGGCCAAAGCTCTTGAACAGGGGTTGTTTGCCAACCGGTTGAACGCTTATTACCTTGGTGTAGCCAATATTGACCGTGGACTGGATGCTGATTTAGGATACCATGTTGATAACGCTGGTGAGAGAATGAGAAGAATCGGAGAGTTAGCCCGTATTCTCACTGATGCCGGGCTTATTTTCATCACGACTATCGATGATGCTGACGATTACGATATTGAAACCCTGAAGCAGTTGAACGAACCCAGCGACATTCTTGTCGTCAACATGGGTGAAAATGGCTTTTCCCGATACCACCCCGATCTTCAGCTCCCTGCCGGCGGGACCATTGCTGACGCAGTAAAGGAGGTGGCCGATATGTTGAAAACAAAGGAAATCATCATTGAGTACCAGATATGAGATAAGGAAAAAGATTCCCGGCCACTTGATTGTTGTTCATGACCGGGAATCGCAATTTGAGCATGTTTTTCAGTTATCAAAAAATTCTATCTGCAGATTTTCATCAGGTTGCTCGGTGACATTGAACCGGCCTTTTTTAACGATCGAAAGCCCTTTTTTATCACCGGCAGGGATGATACTCTGTTCAACGTTATCCGCCTCTTTTTTCGGGCAGTTCTGGTTGAAGAAAAGGTTCAGAACAGAGCCTGTATTCTCAAACTGAAGAAGGAAGCCATTATGATTGACAAAAACCAGATCGTCATAGGCATAGGTCACTTCATGGCCAAGCTCTTCAAGCAGTTGCATAACGGTTCCAAGTGGTCGTACGGTTGTTTCCATAGGTCAAAGCTCCTGATTTATACATGATGAGTTATCGATATGGGGACATGAATTCAGATCGGTTATATCTAACTTTTCTACGATATTTTCAGCCCCCTGAACCGGTTTGAGATTGATCAGATTTTCTAATATCGTGGTATCGAATCCCTGAATACAATGCTTGCCGATTTTCAAGAGAGGTCGTTTTATCAGTAAAGGTTCCTTGATCATTGCTTCCAGAGCCTCCTCTTTCGTGAAATCAAAAGGATTTACAAGTCCCGATTTTATTGCGGGAGCAGCTGGATTAAAACAGTCAGCAACAGGTTTTTCTCCGAGATAGCGATCAAGCTCCTCTTTTGTCCATGGGTGCTCAAGCAGGTTGACTGCTTCTACGACATGCCCTGAAAGCTCAAGTATCTTTTTTTGCCTGATGTTGTTCTGGCAGTCCGGTTTTTCGTAAAAGAGTATCGTTTCCATGATTGTCAGACCACAAGTTCATATTCCGCCATTCGTCACTATAGTAAGGAAAAAGTTTTTATTATTCTAAATAATTAAGTTATATATTTTATTTTATGAAATAAATTAAGGTGAATTTACATAATCTCAACAATTAATAATTAAAGCTATGGCAGAAAGCAACCTTCAGGCTTGGGAAAAAGTGCTTGAATACTCCTCGGTTCCATTGCACGGAACCATGTCAAGAAAAATCCGAAAAGGTGTAAAATTGCAGATTAACGAGGGGAAAATCTATGAAGATGCGGTACTCTTTATCAGTGATCTTTTTTTGAGGGTGACCGAGGAGTCAAAGGATGGTAACAGTGTCAACACCTATTATGACATGAAAGCTGTTTCAAGTATCCGCACCTACAGCAGTAAAGAGCAGTAACCGATTGACGTTATCGGCTGAGCGAGAGGCAGAGTTTGTGATTCTGCCCTCTCTGACTCAGTACTGATTGAACTGCATCTATCAGGAAGTCAAGTTTTTTTCCCGTTCAACCGAAGGTACAAAGTTGAGTTGCCGGCCCAGTTTGGGTTGACCGAGAATCTCTCTCGCATGATCGAGAGCATCATCAATGTTCCCGAAAATGTTTTCTTCACCGATATCATCGTATAGGCCGTACTGCTGAAGCGCGAAGAGTGGCTGGGCATGAACACCCGATAGGATCAGCCTGGTTTCGGCTTTTCTGCAATCTTTCAGAAGTTCTTTCATCAGATTCAAACCAGTTGCGTCGATCGAAAGCACATTACGCATTCTGATGATGCGGATTTTTGGTGCTTTTTCAACGATGTGCATGGCCTCCCTGAATTTGCTTGCTGCACCGAAGAAAAATGGCCCGTTAAATTCAAAGACCTCTACACCATCAGGTACTTTCCTTGTCACAATGGTGTTGGGATCCTCCTCTTCATCACTGTCACTGTCTTTCAAATCCTTTGTGATGATGCCGACATTGGAAAGTTGGGCCATTCGTTGCATGAAAAGGACAACCGAGAGCAGCATGCCTATTTCTATGGCAAGTGTCAGATCAAAGACAACGGTGAGGCCAAATGTCGTCAGAAGAACGACAACATCGCTTCTCGGGCTTTTCAGGAGTTCCTGGAACACCTTGATTTCGCTCATGTTCCATGCGACAATAATAAGAATTGCCGCCAGAGCCGGCATAGGGATAAGCTTAGCCCACTTGCCGAACAACAGCATGATCAAAAGAAGCGTCACGGCGTGAATGATGCCGGCTATAGGTGTTCTCCCGCCGTTTTTGACATTGGTTGCCGTTCTTGCGATAGCGCCGGTGACGGGTAACCCGCCGAAAAGAGGGGTAATGATATTGGCAGCTCCCTGGGCTATCAGTTCCATATTCGATTTGTGTCGGCTACCTATCATGCCATCAGCCACAACGGCTGAAAGCAGTGCTTCAATTGCACCAAGCAAGGCAATGGTAGTCGCCGGCATGATGAGTTGCCTGATGGTGGCAAAATCAAAAAAGGGAAGCGACGGTACAGGAATCATGGATGGAATTTCTCCAAAACGGGATTCAATAGTTGCAACATGCAGGTGAAAGTATTGTACGGTCAACGTTGTAACAATGATGGCAATAAGTGACCCGGGGATTTTCCGGGAAATTTTCGGCCAGAAGAGTATAATCAGAAGGGCAAGCATACCGATCATCAAACTCGAAAGGTCCAGCGTTGGGAGGTTGCGGCCATAGGCAGTCCACTTGCCGATAAAATCAGCCGGGACTTTTTCGATGGCAAGGCCGAGAAAATCTTTGATCTGGCTTGAAAAAATTATGACGGCAATACCGCTTGTGAACCCGACAATAACCGGATAGGGAATGAACTTAATCAGTGAACCGAACTGGGCGAAACCCATAATCATGAGAATAATGCCGGACATGATGGTTGCCAGCATCAAGCCGTTAATACCGTATTGCTGGACAATTCCATACAGAATTACAATAAAGGCACCTGTAGGTCCGCCTATCTGGACTCTGCTTCCTCCAAGAAAAGAGACAAGAAATCCTCCGACAACGGCGCTGATAAGGCCTTTTTCAGGGGATACGCCAGATGCTATTGCAAAAGCAATCGCCAATGGCAAAGCAACAATGCCAACCATGACACCGGCGACGACATCCTTCATTATCCGGTCAGGGGTGAGCTCCGGTAAAATTGAAAATAACTTTGGTTTGAACATGATGAGAGTCGGGAAAAAATGAACAGTGTAGCCCTTGGCGGGCATGAACTCCTATATATAGATTTTCTGACTATATCCCAATGTTGCAAACGTTCTATACAAGGATTTTTTTTGTCTGTGCTGGCGACTGATTGCTTTAATTACTCATGTAAAACGACCTGTCCGTTGTGTATTTTATGGAGGGCTGAAACTTAAAAGAATATTCAACGACAATGCGGGTAATATTGTATCAACATAACCAGGTGAGAGTGTATAAGGTTATCATTTTTTTGATGATTATGGTGCTTGCAGCGCGGGTGGCCGCAGCAGAAGCGGCCGGAAACTGGATTTACGAAAAGGTAACTCAGGATGCAGATCAGAAAGAACTCTCAACCGCTACAGTTCTGAGCAGAAACTCGATAAGATTATTATCACCATATGCCGGTGTCAATCACGGCTTGATCATGATACGAATGTTTAAAGGTGGAGAACCGGAAGTGTTATTTGCTGTTGATAAGGGTCAGTTTTACACCGGAGATAAAATACGGGTAAAGATTGATGGTGGAGATGCCGTCTGGATAGTGGTGGACAAGCCAGGCGACCGAAGGAGTGACTTGTTATTCATTCATGACCCTCAGGGTTTTATCAGACAGATCAAAAGCGCAAAAGAGCTGAAAATCGCAGCTCAATTGTCTCAAAACGGGGAAAAAATTTTTGATTTCAACGTTGATGGACTGGATTTGAAAAAAGTCGGATTGTAACGCCGTCCGTGCATCGAAAATATTACTGTATAGACCAAATAACATGATAGTGTTGTGAAAACACCATTCAGCTATAATACCATAACTGATTTTCTCATTTCCCAGCCGTTGACCATAGATGTGGAAATAGATGATCAGTATTCCGGCTGTTTTTCGGTAAAGGGAATTGAATTTGAAGCTACGGTGCTTTATGCTGGAATTTCAGACTTTGCACGACTCTCCGTTGAGCTCGCTCCTGCCGAAATGCTCATCTATCTGAACATGTTTCTGGTCTGGATGCGTGAATCCACGCTGATTGATCGCTTCTGTGTTCTCGAGAGATTTCTTGATAATGCACTTATACTGCTGTTTTCGAAACGTTTTGGTTCTGAAGATCCTTTTGTTGATGCTCTGCAGGCAGCTCGATGGATGGGGGATCATGATGCATTGAAGTTCTGTCCTGATATTGGTATCGCCAGTGGTACCGTTATGGCTGGTTTTACCGGGACTCCAACAGAGTATTCGACCTCTGTTTTTGGTTGTCCCTTGATTCTTGCTGCAGGATGTGCACGACTTAATCCAAGGGGCGAAGTTGCTTCAATGATAACATTTCCCGCCGATGAGTGGAAAAAACGCTCTCTTGATGATGTGTTTCAGCCGATCGAGTATAATCACCCTGAAAAAGGAACGTCGACGCAGTCGCAGACATGGATTCTGGGAGATCCCAGAGAGGTTGAGTTTCCCGGCACAGGCAGGATTGCCTTAAGGGACATAGCCAATGTTATTCACTCTATGCCATCAGTATCGGCAGAAAAAAAGGCAAGGGAGTGGGTTGATCTTATCAGGGCAAAAGGTTTTTATAAAAAAAACGATTAACTCTGTTATGCTGTTGGATTATTGCGGAACCATGGTTACTATTTTTTCGGCACCATAAATCGGCCATTTAAAAGAAAATAAAAGGAGAAACAGCGTTTATGTCAACAACGAATGAAAATCTGAAAGAAGCTTTTGCCGGTGAGAGTCAGGCAAACCAGAAGTACCTTGCTTTTGCAAAGGAAGCTGAAAAAGCGGGGTTCACTAATATTGCAAAGTTGTTCCGTACAACTGCTCAGGCGGAATCGATTCATGCTGAAGGTCATTTCACGGCACTTGGAGGAATAGGATCAACTGCAGATAATTTGCAGGCTGCCATTGGCGGTGAAACATTTGAGCATACCGAAATGTATCCGCCGATGCTTGAACAGGCTGAAACTGATAATCATCCGGCAAAAAAGATGTTTGCTTTTGCGCTCAAGGCTGAAAGGCAGCATGCCGCATTGTATAAAAAAGCATTGGAAGCGGTGCGTGACGGTAAGGATATTACGGCTACCGAAGTTTGGCTTTGTCCTTTCTGCGGTCATATTGAGCTGGGTACGCCACCGGCTGTCTGTCCGATTTGCGGCGCAACAGCTTCGCAGTTCGTACAGGTTTAATACTGTCGCAATTGTTTCAAGGAGGCGGTTCATTGAACCGCCTTTTTTACAGCAATTTTTCTCAGATTGTCTTCTCTTATTCCGCAATATGATTTTTGGTTGCGAGCAATACTGCTGCAGCAATAAGGTCAATCGGTATCCAGAACTCCTTCGCAAGATTAATTTCCATAATAGGATTATACAGTATTGCAAACAGTGTATAGACAATGGGGAGCAAAAATATTTTTTTGCCAAAATTCCGGTACGCTCCCCAGGCGAAAGTTCCGGCAGCGACTATTTTTAACAGATTATAAAATTCAGCAGGGAGAGGGAGTACGGCGATGAAGAGAAGGAGTGCCGTAATATAGATGACTTGAACGGGCATAAAAGTTCTATTGATAAGTGTTGCAAGGAATTCAGAAAAGAACGTTGAGAAAATATGCTGAAAAGCTGAAGATATCAGTAACGTTCTTTTCTTGCCAAATGCAATAAACTGTTATTTTTGAAGGAAAGAATTCATTTTGTTCCAGTGACCAGGCACTCTCTCTATGCATGAATTTGATTTTCTTGGCGAACTGGTGCTTATCGGGGCACTGGCAGTTGCCATTATTCTGGTTTTTCAGCGTCTGAAGATTCCGCCGGTCATCGGTTTGATTTTTACAGGCATTCTCCTTGGTCCCTCAGGTATTGCTGCGGTCTATGACCAGAAGCTGATTTCAACGCTTGCCGAGCTTGGTGTGATTCTGCTTTTATTTACCATAGGTCTTGAATTTTCACTTGATGACCTTAAAAAGCTTAAAAAAATTGTGCTGGTAGGCGGTCTTGTCCAGATTCTTGTAACTGGTCTGGTAATCAGCTTTCTTTCCTACTGGTTTATGCTTGTCATAAATCGAGGCATTACTTTATCAGCCGCTGCCTTTCTTGGATTTACCTTTTCGGTCAGCAGTACGGCGATCTGTCTGAAGATTTTAACAGACCGCGATGAGCTCTCTTTGCCGCACGGGCGCTTTGCATTGGGGATCCTCATTTTTCAGGACATGGCAATTGTCCCGTTGATGATTGGCATTAATGTTTTGAATCCCGAAGCAACACACTCTTTCGCCATACTCGCCCGAAAAGTCGGCATCATTGTGTTTTTTGCTGCAGGTATTTTTATCAGTTTCAGGCTTCTCATGCCGAGAATGGTACGTCTTATCGCATCACTTCATGCAAGAGAGGTTCTTGTTATCGGTGCTCTTGTTATCTGTTTCGGTGCTGCTTACCTGACCTCTCTGGCTGGTCTTTCGCTCGCTCTCGGTTCTTTTGTCGCCGGTATGATTATAGCAAGCACCGACGAAAGTCATCAGATAAGTGTGACTATCGATCCATTTCGCGAGGCGTTCAGCAGTATCTTTTTTATATCCGTAGGGCTTCTGCTCGACGTTAAGATGATTAATCTGCCGCTTTTTGTCTCCATAGCTCTTGTGGTCTTGCTGGTCAAGGGGATGATTGTTGCAGCTGTTTCCCTTTCTCTTGGCAACTCTCTGAGGGTCAGCATGATGGCAGGCATGGCGCTTGCCCAGATCGGTGAGTTCTCCTTTGTGCTGGCAGAGACTGGTTTAAAGAGCAATCTTATCAATCATGATGTCTTTCAGGCAATGCTTGCAATCAGTGTGGTCACTATGATCGTTACTCCGGCTATGATTGCTGTAGCTCCCAAGTTTGCCGATCAGGTGGTGCCGGCACTTGGATTTATACCGCTTGTATCGAGGGATTCTTCCGCTTTTCCCGTACGCCCTCCTGACAGCACCATAATATGTGCTGGAGAGATTCATGCAGCCATCATCGGGTTCGGTCTGAATGGTCAGAATGTGGCGGCCGTGCTTCATGCGACCAATATTTCCTATACTGTACTTGAAATTGACCGGGATATGGTTAAAACCATGAGAAAAAAGGGAGAGCCGATTTATTACGGCGACTGTACTGATAAAAAGGCACTGCTAAGGGCAGGAATAGATCATGCTCGTGCGGTTGTGCTGGGTATTTCGGATGCTACTGCAATCGGGAAAAGTATTACAATGATACGGGAGGTTAATAAAAAAGCGTTCATCATTGTAAGGGCAAGAACTCTTGATGATGTTGCCTCCCTCTACAAAGCAGGAGGAGATGTTGTCGTCACAGAAAAATTTGAAACATCGATCCAGATTTTTTCGCTGCTTCTTAATCACTTTACGGTTGATCCCGAACTTATTCTCGAACAGCAGGAAATTATCAGACGCGAATGTGAAAAAATTTTCACGACAACTCCTGCACAAGGCAAATAACAATTTTCACGATGGATAGTCACATTTCCTGATCATGGTCAATATTTTTTTATATTTACAGTAAATAAGACCATATCTCTATTCACCCACACAGCCGATATGCGTTATGTCACACCATGAGTCATCTCCTACACAGAAATTCATTCGTTACCGGCAGGAACTTCTCGAACTTCAGGCTTCTCACGACAATGCAGCTGTAAAACGTGCATCCTACGAGCTCTCCTTAATGGAGAACAGCTGCTTTATTGAATTGAATGGTATTGTTCATCATTATCATGATTCCGGCCCGAAAGATGCCGTTCATACAGTGGTGCTGATTCATGGTTGGGATTGCTGGTGGATGTGGTGGCACCATGTGATACGGTACCTCAATGACGAAGGGATTCGAACAATTGCCTATGACATGCGCGGGCATGGATGGTCTGATAATGATCCGAAAAACCACTATCATATTGATTTTTTTGCGCATGATCTCAATGAACTTGTCATTAAACTAGGGCTCGGACAATTTCATATAGCTGCATTTTCATTCGGTCCTTTTGTTGCCCTCGATTATGCGCGCGCTCATCCCGACCTGATCCGTTCAATGACATTTTTTAATTTCGGATACCTGCCGAACAGTCATTTTACCCAGGCAGTTGCAACTGGCACCATTACTTTTGTTTTTAATAATCTTTTACGCAAACTGACGTGGTGGCTGCCTGCCTATATATTTGCCCGGCTTGTACTCGCGAAGAATACCGTTATGCTTCATGATATTCTTATAGGATTTAAAAGTCTCGGACTTTGTGCACCGGAAGCAATCGATCAGACAACCCGACAGATAACCTCTTTTGAGATTACTGAGTCAGTGCCGGATATGGTCAGGGCTGTGGATATGCCGATTCTTTTTGTGGCAGGGGAAGGGGATGCAATCATGACCAGTGAGAATACAAAAAAGCTTGAGAAGTTTGCCCGGAACGGGCGTTATGTCAGTATACCTGAATGTGGACACCTGATTACGGTTGAATTGCCCGAAACTACTTCGGAGCTGATCCTGGATCAGGTAACGGCCTGCGGAGAAGTTTAATCGGTGCTTTCGCGTATTGCTCGGATAAAAGCTTTCATTTTTACAGGATCTTTTATACCTGGAGTACTTTCAACCCCTGTTGCGGTATCGACTCCGTATGGGTGGATGCTACGGATTGCCTCACTCACGTTTGTTTCATTAAGCCCGCCGGCCAGAATGGCGTAGCATGAGCTGCCAAGCTCATTGAAGATGCGCGCGGCAAGCGATACCTTGATAATATTTCCCGTACCACCAGGCATGCCTGGCCGGTATGCATCAAAGAGGAAGGTGTTGACCCCGCTTCCTTTGGCGAAATCCAAAACCTCTTCAACGGCAAAATTGTCTTCGGGACGAAAGACCTTGATTACTTTGGTATCTTTAATGGATCGAGCCTGTTCAGGAGTGTAGTGATCGTTATGGAGTTGTGCTATGTGCAGCTTGCAGAAGCGGCAGATAGCATTGATTTCAGCTGGTGATTGATCAACGAAAATGCCTGCAGTCAGAACAAAAGGCGGCAGCATTGTAATGATTGTTTTTGCAAGCTCGGGATGGATCATCCGGGGGCTTATGCTGCTGAAATTAAAACCCAGTGCGTCGGCCCCTGCATGACTTGCTTCGAGAGCATCCTGAAGCCGAGTTATTCCACAGATTTTAATTTTTGTCATCGTCTCTGCCGGTTTCAGTTTCACAAATTCATAAAGGTATGCATACCTGCATTGCAAGTCGAACTTTTAAGTGCTTGAGTGGAAGATACGGGTTGCGTAGTGTAACAACAAGTTTAATAAATGTGGAGTTTTAGAGGCGCAAAGGGGAGATATTGAAAAAATTGAGCCGTGGAATGTTAGGTAATCGGTAAGTGGTTGTGATTTTCTCTTAATGTGCGTATATTCGGCACCGGTTATGATTCAGATCAGCCGTGATTCATTGCAATGGGGCGTCGCCAAGTGGTAAGGCATCGGCCTTTGGAGCCGACATCCGCAGGTTCGAATCCTGCCGCCCCAGCAAACAAAAAAGGCAACCTCTGCAAAGGTTGCCTTTTTTGTTGTTCAGTCAACATCCGCAATCAATAGCGGTAATGTTCAGGTTTGTAGGGTCCATCAAGAGGAATGCCGATGTATTCAGACTGCTCTTTGGTAAGCCTTGTAAGCTTAACTCCGAGCTGTTCAAGGTGCAGTCTTGCGACCTCTTCATCAAGCTCTTTTGGAAGTCTGTAGACACCGATCTCATACTCTTTCGTCCAGAGCTCGATTTGTGCAAGTGTCTGGTTGGTAAAGGAGTTGCTCATGACAAACGAAGGGTGGCCTGTTGCGCATCCCAGGTTTACAAGGCGTCCTTCAGCTAAAAGATAGATGGAGTTGCCGTTTTCAAAGGTGTATTTATCAACCTGAGGCTTGATATTCAGTTTTTTTGCTCCGGCAAAGGTATTGAGCTGCTCAACCTGAATCTCGTTGTCGAAGTGACCGATATTGCAGACAATAGCTTCGTCTTTCATCTGCTTCATATGTTCAAGGGTAATGACATCTTTGTTGCCTGTTGTGGTGACAAAAATATTTCCTTCCTTGACAGCCTCATCCATGGTGGATACTTCATAACCTTCCATGGCTGCCTGCAGAGCGCAGATCGGATCGATTTCCGTAACGATCACCCTTGCGCCGTAAGCGCGCATCGATCGGGCAGAACCTTTGCCGACATCACCGTAACCAAGCACGACAACAACTTTACCCGCAACCATAACGTCGGTTGCACGCTTGATGCCGTCAGCAAGTGATTCGCGGCACCCGTAGAGATTATCAAACTTGGATTTCGTAACCGAGTCGTTGACGTTGATGGCAGGGAAGAGAAGTTCACCTTTTTCAAGCATCTGGTAAAGGCGATGAACACCGGTCGTTGTCTCCTCCGATACTCCCTTCATATCTGCAGCAACCTTGTGCCAGCGTTGCTTGTCTTCTTCAAAGACCTCCCTGAGCTGCTGGTAGAGAGCTTTCTCTTCAGTATTACCCGGAGTCTTTTCAAGCAGTTCCGGGTTGTTTTCGATTTTGTAGCCAAGTATGATCAGAAGGGTTGCGTCACCACCATCATCGACGATAAGGTTCGGTCCTTTGCCCCCTTCAAATTCCAGGATCTGGCGTGTACACCACCAGTACTCCTCAAGGGTTTCCCCTTTCCACGCAAAAACCGGAACACCGGTCTTTGCAATTGCCGCGGCGGCATGGTCCTGGGTGGAAAAAATGTTGCAGCTTGCCCAGCGAACCTCGGCGCCCAGATCCACCAGAGTCTCAATAAGCACGGCTGTCTGGATGGTCATGTGGAGCGAGCCGGCTATACGGGCACCCTTCAAAGGGCTCTTGCCTGCATATTTCCGTCTCGTCGCCATAAGGCCAGGCATCTCTTTTTCAGCGATCTCAATTTCCTTGCGTCCCCATTCAGCAAGAGAGATATCCGCTACTTTATAATCAACTACCTCGGCAACAGTCATATCGTTATTTGTATTTAATAGGTTGAGATAGTTCAGGCCAGATTGAGGGCATTTTTCAGCTCTGCAACCTTTTCAGTTTTTTCCCACGGGAAGATATCACGACCGAAATGCCCATAGGCAGCGGTATCCTGATATTTCCAGCCCTGGGGTTTGTCGAGACTGAACCGTTTGATAATTGCAGCAGGACGGAGATCAAAGATCACCTCTGCTTTTTCCTGAATCTGAGCGTCGCTGAGGCCGTGTTTTGCCGTGTCGTGGGTATTGATATAGATTGATACAGGGCGGGCAACACCGATAGCATAGGAAACCTGAACTGTGCACTTGTCTGCAAGACCGGCAGCGACGATGTTCTTTGCAACGTGACGTGCTGCATAGGCTGCACTGCGGTCAACCTTGGAAGGGTCTTTGCCGCTGAATGCACCGCCGCCATGAGGAGCTGCACCACCATAGGTGTCGACAATGATTTTGCGACCGGTCAGACCGGTATCACCATGTGGTCCGCCGATAACAAAGCGACCTGTCGGGTTGATATGAAACTTTGTGTTTGCATCAATCAGAGCCGCAGGGATGACAACCTTGATGACATTTTCGATAATGTCGTTTTTAATAACCTCCTGCCATTCCGCTTCACTGACGCCATCCGGTTCCGGATCGTGCTGGGTTGAAACAACTACAGCATCAACGCGGATTACTTTTTCATCTTCGTATTCAAGGGTGACCTGGCTTTTTGCATCAGGGCGAAGATAGGTCATGATTTTGCCGGCCTTGCGGATTTCAGCAAGTACTTTCACAAGCTGCTGAGCAAACTGGATTGCCGCTGGCATAAGTTCCGGAGTTTCTGTGCAGGCATAGCCGAACATCATGCCCTGATCACCGGCACCGACGCGGTCAAACTCGTCAGCAATCTCTTCCTTGCGGTCAACACCGCGGTTGATATCGGGTGACTGACTGTGGAGTGCTGAAAGGACGCCGCAAGAGTTCGCTTCAAACATGTATTCGCCTTTGGTGTAGCCTATTTCACTGACAACCTTACGCGCTATTGTCTGTATATCAACAATACCTTTTGTTGTAACTTCACCGCCAACAATGACCTGTCCTGTTGTGACAAAGGTTTCACAGGCAACGCGTGAACTGGAGTCCTGACGGAGAAAATCATCAAGTACAGCATCGGAAATCTGATCGGCAACCTTGTCTGGATGTCCTTCTGATACGGATTCTGAGGTAAAGAAATACCTTTTCTGTGACATATTTCATTAAGTTTTTGATTAAACGAATACAGTAACAACAACAGAAAAAACTGCATTAACTGGAGAGCTTTTCAGTGAGCGGATTTCACAGGGAAACGTCTGGACACGGAAAAGCTTCCGACAAGCTTAGGGCAAGAGCCTGTTAAAGCTTGCGGCACCGTGTCCATAGGTAATGGGGATGCCAAAAAAATACAGGTAAAATGTAAGGAATAGTCCTCTTCTATGCAAATAAATCTCTTATCCTAATCGTATTTCAGAGTAATCACCAATATTTATTTTACGAGCCGTTCCGGTAATGGAGGCATTGTTCCCGACGATTGATTGTTCGAGAATGATATGCTCGACCAGAGAATCATTACCGATAATGGAATCCTTGATAATGGCATTTGTAATGACCGCATGCTCTCCTATAGTTGTATTAGGGCCGATGATGGCGTTTTCAAGCCGGGCACTGTCAGCAATAAACACAGGGTTATTGATAATGCTTCCCGGATATTGTTTGGTCGAAGAGTTGTCTTTAAGAAGAATTTCATTGGTGGAGAGAAGTGTTTCCGATTTTCCGCAATCGTACCAGCCATGAACCGTGAATGTGGTGAATGTCTCTCCACGCTCAATCATGAGCTGCAATGCATCAGTGAGCTGGTATTCCCCTTTTGTTTTTATGTCATTATCGATCAGGTAATCAATACTGGAAAAGAGCGATCCGGCCTGTTTGAGAAAATAGAGTCCGACAATGGCAAGGTTGCTGACGGGTGTGTCAGGTTTTTCCACCAGCTTCTGAATAGTTTCATTACGGGTTACAGCAACTCCGAATCGTCTGGGATCATCAACTTCTTTTACTCCAAGGGTGGAAAACGGGCTTTTCAGTACAGCGTCAAGATTCACATCAAATATAGTATCGCCGAGAATAATGAACAGTGGTTCATTCTCCGTGACGTAGGGTTTGCACATCCAGATGGCATGAGCAAGTCCAAGCAGTTCCTTTTGTGTGACAAAGGTGAACTTGATGGTATAGTGTTTCAGAAGCCACTTTTCAATCATGTCGCCCATATACCCTACAATAACAATGGCCTCATCGATGCCTGAAGCGATCAGTTTGTCCATAATATGGCCGATAATGGGTTTTCCGGCCACGTTAAGCAATACTTTTGGATTTGAAAGAGTGTGGGGCCGCAAACGACTGCCTACCCCTGCAACAGGAATGATGGCTTTCATGTTTACCCAATATTTTGGTTTTGAAATTGTCCTTTTATATCTCTTCTTTTTATGTTACTAAAAAGAGTTATAAAACTAAAGAGACCAATTGCGGGAGTAGGGTAATTAAATACCGAATTCAGTTGTATTTTATAAATTTGGTCTGTATATCCATCCATATTGCACCATTTGCCAAAACCCGGCATGAAGCAAGCTCCGAAAGTGCGAGATATTTTTAGCACAAAGCGTTGGTCAAGGGAAATGATTTAAATTGAAAAAGGTTATGGCAGGACGGTTCAAAGGAGTTTTTAAGCAGTCTGGTGTTATTCCTGTTCTTGATAACAGATTGGTGCTTATTACGTCCAGAAAATCTGAGCGCTGGATCATTCCCAAGGGATATGTCGAAAAAGGGTTGTCACCTTCAGAATCAGCTGCGAAAGAGGCCTATGAAGAAGCTGGTTTAATAGGGCTTGTTCATCCTAAAGAGGCAGGCCAGTACCGGTACCGCAAGTTCGGTAAATCGTTTTCAGTTCAGGTTTATCCGCTTTTTATTGAAACCATGCTTGATGAGTGGGATGAAATGCATGATCGACAGAGAAAGCTCGTTACACCGGCCGAGGCGATTGAAATGGTCTGCCATGATGATCTCAAGCATATCATTGAGGATTTTTTTCTCCTTAATCGTTAATATTTCATTCTTTATCCTGTTTTTCGGAAGTCAGTTGAGCCTGCTTTGTCGATGTGTTGTTTTATGAAATATTTTTTTGGTAGTTATTCTTCTTATGGTATATTAGGAGCCTTCTAATGTTATGGAAGACGGGGTGTGGCGCAGTTGGTAGCGTGCCTGCTTTGGGAGCAGGAGGCCCCGAGTTCGAGTCTCGGCACCCCGACAGATAGAGGAGAAGTTCTGATGATTGATGCTGTGCCCGTAGCTCAATGGATAGAGCATCAGCCTTCTAAGCTGAGGGTTACTGGTTCGAGTCCAGTCGGGCGCACAAAGATAAGTCCGTAGTTTTTCTATGGTGATTGTAGCTCAGTTGGTTAGAGCGCCAGGTTGTGGCCCTGGAGGCCGGGGGTTCGAGTCCCCTCATTCACCCATGTTTTTTGGCCCCATCGACTAGCGGTTAGGTCA
>CAJAJL010000029.1 GCA_903940125.1 uncultured Chlorobiaceae bacterium
CAGCGCTGTAATTGTATTGAGCGGCCTTGACTGCTTCTGTATTACTGGCGATCTGGTTTGACGTTTTGTGTCCATCAAAAAGAAGCTGCTGTGCCGACAACGAATAGGAGAGTGCAGACGATGATCCAATTCCTTTTCCAATGGATCCGTTTTCTGAAGAGTTCACGCCGAAACTGAGCTGAGGCAGAAGCGCTCCTTTCGTGATGCGTTTATCGGCTTCGGCCTGCTGCAGAACAGCAAGAGCCGAATAGAGGTCGGGATGCGCCTTCATACTCTCACTGACGCACTGTTCCCAGCTCACACTCTCTTCAGCATGCAGTGGTGAGAATGCGATGAGAAAAGCCAACACCACAAACAGATTGATTTTTCCCCTCATACCAGAACAGTCCTTTCGCTTTGTGTCATTATCATTATCATCCCCGCCTTCCCAACTTCGACGACATTATCGCTGATTCCTTGCAACTAATATTTTAATTATTTAGAAATACAGTAATTATCATAGTTATAAAAGGAGAAGCACTTAAAATTAACGACAGATCACTTTTGATTTTCTCTTATAGACTTAAAAGATTGCTAATAAAGAGAAATATATGCATGATTTACAAGCAAATACCATAAAAATACCATAAATGCGGTATACTTATTTCTGTGAGTTGTTATTAATTAAAAGGGAAGTAAGCTGCTTGAAAATGGTGAAATAGTATGTAAGATTTTCAATGACAGGAGGTGGGTAACATATTTATGGTATATAATATGCCGTTTAAAAGGGATTTGTAGTATTCGCTTTATTGTTGATTTTAGACCTATAAAATTACTGCTAAGTTTAAACTATGGATAATAGTTCTTGGTTTTGTTCGCAAACAAAGAAGAAATAACTGTTATGACTCCACATAATATATCCAATAGCTCTTCTTGTTGTTGTCGCTTGCGAATAAGGTTAGGCATAAAATTAATCGTTCTGATGTAAGACTTATATAAAAAAAGTTTATAAAGGAGCCGATTCATGTTTTCAGAGAATCGGCTTTTTGTTTTATGGAATAATAGAAGAAAATCCTGAATACGGGGAAATATAATAATGAGTCAAAGTGAGAATCAGTTAAAAAACCTGAAGCAAAGGAAAAGTCCTTTTTCCGAAGATAGCTGTGAGTAAGATATGACGAACAATAATGTAATAGTAGCCTCTGAAAATGGCAGTGCTAAAAGAGTGTTACACTCAACACTACTCACTGCCGGAGTCGAAGAGTTGGATAATACGTTGAGTTTTCCGGTCGACCTTCAACAGCAGTTAAAATTGCAGGATAATCGCCAAGTAAAGCTATCTATCAAAAATCTTGTCATCGGCTATCTCGATAAGCAGACAGGCCATACTATGGTTGCTGTTGATAAGGTGAACCTCGATGTCAGGGAAGGGGAGTTCGTAACAATCGTCGGCCTTTCAGGTTGTGGAAAATCGACATTTCTCAATGCTATTGCTGGCCTGGTTAAACACCAGTATGGCGAAATAAGGGTAAATGACCGGATTGTAAATGGACCGGGTACTGACAGGGCTATGGTGTTTCAGAAGGCATCCTTGCTTCCATGGAGAAAGGTTGGACGTAATATCACTTATGGACTGGAACTTGGAGGAATGAAGCCAGCCGAAGCAAAAGAAAAGGCGAGTTACTTCGTGAATTTGATTCGTCTAAACGGGTTTGAAAATCATTATCCCTATCAATTGTCGGGAGGAATGCAGCAGCGAGTGAACCTTGCACGTGCATTGGCCTGTGATCCCGAAGTACTTCTGTTGGATGAGCCATTTGCTGCTCTTGATGCTATTACTCGCGAACTGATGCAGAACGAACTTTTGGAATTGTGCGAAAAGGTAGGCAAGACAGTTCTGATGGTCACTCATCAGATAGATGAAGCGGTGCTTCTTTCGGACAGGGTTATCATTTTTGCAGCTCGTCCTGCTTATGTGTTGGCGGATATCACTATTCCTATTTCTCGTCCGCGTAAAGGTCATATCAAGGATTCAGAAGAGTTTCGGAACCTGATGAGCCGGATTTGGTCAATCATTGAAGGTAATGCAAATATTGGAGGGGGGATATGAGAAAATTGACGGTTTTTCAAAAATCCAATACGGCGAAAAAGGAAAAAATTCTCAACCTGCTGCTGGGATCAAGTGTTATCACTCTGTTTTTGGTGAGTTGGGAACTTCTCTTTCAATTCAAAGTCGTTAATCCCCTGTTTATCAGTGCACCTTCACGTGTTGTACTTGCAGAGATCACAATTATCAAGGATGGTTCGCTTCTAACAAATTTATCCGTAAGCGCTAAAGAATTTCTTCTTGGCTATGCTGCGGCAATTATTATCGGCTTTCCATTCGGGATTATGCTGGGTTGGTTCAAACTCATCAGAGGCTCGTTTGGCCCATTTATTGCAGCCCTGCAGGCAACACCCCGTATTGCTTTGATGCCACTGTTCATAATCTGGTTTGGGCTTGGTATTACCTCGAAGATAGTTGTAGTACTGATGAGTGCTATTTTTCCTCTGATTGTTAATCTTCGGGTGGCCATGACAACGATTGATTCCGACCTTATTCATGTTGCCCGGGCCTATGGAGCTTCCCGTTGGCAAATATTCAGGAGTATAGCTTTCCCGACATCATTACCCTTTCTGATGACCGGATTGCGTCTTGCTGCTGGTCGTGGTCTTCTGGGGGTAATTGTTGCAGAGGTGTTCGGGGGTGCTGAAGGTATTGGCTACATGATTCAGTATGCAGGTTCTACGTTCCAGACCGACAAAGTATTTGCTGGTGTGCTGGTCGTAGCAGTAACGGGAATAACGCTTGACTTTACGCTTGATCGGCTTGGACGCTATTTTGACAGATGGCGAGGCGAAGTAGCAGTGCATTGAAAAATAAACAGATATAAACAACCATAATCATGATGCTGAAAATAATGCCGACAGTTAACAGACTAAGTATCCTTCCGATACTCCTGGTTGCAGTGTTTGTAACAGGGTGTAACAGGAAAATTGAAAAAAAAACAGATCAGAATGTTAAGGTCTCAGCTGTTATTCGATTTGCAAATATTGGTGGAACGAATCTTCCTTTAAACCTTGGTTTAAAGGAAGGCTTTTTTGCAGAACAGGGGATTGATCTTAAGATTGTCAGTCTACCCAACGGTCCAGCTTGTGTTACAGCTGCAGCATCCGGTGAAGCTGACTTGGGTGTTGTGGGATCGCCTATTCTTGTAGGGATTTCCGCAGGAGTTCCTATTACTATTGTTGCGTCGCCACCACATGCCGGCGAAAATTTTGTCTTGATATCAAAACCCCAATACCAGAGTTTTGCGGAATTGAAAGGCAAGGCGGTTAGCCCTGGTAGTGTTGGAGGAGGTTCTAGTGATGCATTTCTGATGATTGCCAAGGCTAAAGGGTTCAAAAGTTCAGATTTTCAGTTAGTGAACTCTGGTCAAAGTGCAAACTCTTTGGCTGCATTGCAGGCAGGGAGAATCGAGGCAACAATTGGTTCGGAAATTCTCGGTGCAAAAGCAGAACTGGAGGGTTTCGGAAAGATACTTGAGCGCGCTGAAAAATATTTCGGGCATTATCAGCACTCCTTCATCTTTGCTTCTAATCGGTTTATCAAGGAAAAACCGGATGCAGTGAGAGGGTTTCTTGTTGCCTATCGTAAGACGCTGGAGTATATCAAAGCGCACCCGGATGAGGCGATTCAGTTTGCGGTGACCGAGTTGCAACAGGATGAGAAGCCCTATAGAAAGGTTTATGAAAAAGAAATTCCTACATGGGATACGAGTGGTAAGACTGATTTTGTTGGAACCGATAATGCCATTAAAATCCTCAAAGAACTGGGTGATATAGCTCCTGATGTTCAGATTACTGCCAAACAGATAGTTAATGAGCAGTTCCTCACGAAGTAAGACGATAAAAATTAAAGAGATGTCAGGATTACTGGTAGTTGGTTCATACATCAGGCGAAATTGGGTAGTCTATTCAGTTGGTATCAGTTTGGTTGCTGTTGGCAGTCTGGTTTCAGCACAGATCCCTCGTTTGTTGGGCCGTTTTACCGATAGCCTGCGGAACGGTACGTTAGGTGCGTCTGATATTTCCGGTTACGTATGGTTGATTGTCACGATAGGTGTGGCAAGGGTTTCCGCAGGGTGGTGTGGACGCATTCTGGTTCATCGCAAGGGACGCCAATTGACCTATCGTCTCCGAAAAGAATTGTTCGACAAATGGGTGACTCTTTCTCCCTCCTATTATCATCGTAACAGTGTAGGTGATATGATCTCCCATGCCTTGAGTGATGTTGAGGTTGTGCGCGAACTCGTTTCACAGGGAATAAATCAGGGAGCCAGCGGGTTTGCTATGCTGCTTGGTGTTATATGGCTTATGGCAGTACATGTGGATTGGCGTCTTACTCTCGCTGGTCTTGGACCACTTCTCTTTATTCCTCTTCTCGTTAAGTGGCTTGGGCCCCGTATCAGACTTCAATCTCAGCGTTCTCAGGAAGCACTTGGGGCTATGGCCCAGACTACAGAAGAGGTTATCGGTGGTATCCGTGCAGTCAAGGCTTTTGGTACTGAGCAGGTTGTTATCTCTCGTTTTGAGAGCAGGGTTGACGCCATAGTCGAAGAAAAAATGCACTTGGTCCACCTCACTGCGCTATTTGGTTCTCTTGTTCCTCTCATGGTTAATCTTGGTTTTATATTTGTTCTTGCTTATGGCGGTTATCTGGTGACAATGAAAGTGATCTCTCTCGGAGATTTCGTTGCATTCACTCTTTACATTGCGATGTTGCGTCAGCCGATGGAACAAATGGGCAACGTTCTTAACGTTGTTCAGCGATCGGGCGCCTCTTTGAACAGAATTGACCACCTGCTTCATGCTGTTCCTGAAGTGCTTGACAGAAAAGCTCTACTGCAGGATAATTCTCTTAAAGGGGCTCTTCAGGTTAAGGGGCTTAGCTTTTCTTATTCGGGCAGTAAGAGGGAAGTATTGCACGACATATCCTTCTCTGTAAAGCCGGGGCAAACTCTTGGTATCATTGGCGTCATGGGAAGCGGCAAGTCTACGTTGGCAGACCTGCTTTTGAGGATGTACGATCCTCCCGAGGGGACTGTTTTTATTGATGGAGTAGATATCCTGCAATATCCGCTTGCAATCCTGAGAAACGGCATCGCGTATGTCCCTCAGGATGGATTTCTCTTTTCAACTACGGTGCTGGAAAATATTGCTTTTTCCGACGAATACCCTGATCGCCAGAAGGCTGAACGTTGTGCCAAAATAACAGCTGTTCATAAAAACATCATGGGGTTTCCCGATCAGTATGATACAGAAATTGGCGAACGTGGGGTTCGCCTCTCCGGCGGCCAGAAACAAAGGATAGCAATAGCCAGGATGATATATAAGGATGCACCTTTTCAGATTATGGATGACTCTTTGAGTGCTGTCGATACAAGTACGGAACGTCTGATTTTAAATAATCTTCGAGAACTCTCAAAGTCGCATTCCGGCTCTCAGGAGTCATCACTCAAAGTAACTCTCATTATCTCCCATCGTTTGAGTGCTGTTCAGCATGCTGATGAAATAGTTGTGCTTGACGATGGGAAAATCGTTGAACGGGGCAATCATCTATCATTAATTGCCCAGGGTGGGATATATGCCGAACAATGGTTTATGCAGGCAGGTAAGAACGAAGACGTTGACCTCGAAGCATCAACCTTTGAAGCAGGAAGGGATAGTTCTCAACCTGATTTGGATATTGAAATGGAAGCACTGGAAGCCGGTCGTCTGGAGGAGGCTTCATGACAGTACAATCATCAACACGCGGGGTGTTTGCGACTCTTTTCCCCTATATCAAGTCGCATCGAACAAAATTTGTTCTCGTGTTTGGCCTGGTGGTGACTGTTGTTGTCATTGATTTGCTCCAGCCCTTGCTGGTCAAGGAAGCCATAGATTCTTACGTGACGGTCTCAAAACCAGATTCAGGCGCAATTGTGCGAATGGCCGCGCTCTATTTGGGGCTGGTGTTGATGGCTTTTGGTTTAACCTACTATCAGGATATAGTCTTGCAGCGCTTAGGTCTATCAATCGTGCGCTCTATCAGGATTGATCTCTTCAAGCATATTCAGCGCCTGGCTCTGCGTTACTTCGATCAAAACAGCGCCGGTCGTATCATGACGAATGTGGTCAGTGACACAGAAGCGCTCAATAACTTCTTTACCCAGTTTTTGGCCAATACGCTAAGGGGCGGATTTACTCTGGTGCTGATCATGTTTTTTATGCTGCGTCTCAATGTGACGATAGCACTTAACTGTTTTCTGTTACTCCCACTGGTTATCGTTTTAGCAGTCTTTTTTCAGAGAAAAATCAGGGCGATAAACACCCAGGTCAGGCACCGTTTAGGGGTACTTATTGGATTTTTAGCAGAAAATCTTAGTGGGATGCCGATTGTTCAGATATTTCATCAGGAAGCAAAACAACAGAAGCGTCTCGATCTGCGCAATAAAGAACTGCTTCAATCAACCATTCTTGAAAATCAGTTCTTCTTGCTCTTTTTTAATCTAACCGAACTGTTTGGAGATCTTGCTATTGCAGCTCTTGTCTGGTATGGCGGACGAGGGGCACTTGGGGGATCAATCTCTTTTGGAGTCTTATATGCCTTCGTGGGCTACATTCGGCGCTTTTTTCAGCCAATCAACACTATTTCGCAACAGATGAATACGTTGCAGTCCTCCATCGTTGCTTCTGACCGTATTGCTCGTACCCTGCAGGAAGTGCCCGATATTCAAGAGCTTGTGGAAGCCAAAGCGCCGGTTATTTCTGGCCATATCAAGTTGGACGGGGCTTCATTGGCCTATCGCCCTGGGCACCCTGTTCTTCAAAACATTCACCTTACCATTCATCCGGGAGAGCGTGTTGGCTTTGTTGGGGCTACTGGAGCTGGGAAGACCTCCATCATGAATCTCGTTACAAGGTTTTATGATGTCACAGAAGGGTCGGTGGTTATTGATGGCAAGGATGTTCGTGAGTGGCCATTGGATGTGTTGAGGCAAACAGTTGGTATTGTTCAGCAGGACGTCACACTTTTTTCTGGCACTATTATCGATAATATCCGCTTCTTCCGGTCTGAGATTCCTGCTGAAAAAGTTAGGGAGGCCTGCAGGCTTGTGGGGGCTGAACCCTTTATTTTCAGACAGGATCGGGGATATGAAACGATTCTCTCTGAGCGGGGAAGCACACTTTCTGCTGGTGAGCGTCAACTGCTCTCTTTTGCTCGTGTCTTGATATTTGATCCTCGCATTCTCATTCTTGATGAAGCAACAGCTTGTCTCGACTCCCGGACTGAAGAGGTTCTTCAGCGAGCCATCCATCGTGTATCAGCTGGCCGTACCTTGCTGGTCATTGCCCATCGTTTGTCCACTGTACAGCAGATGGATACGATTTGTGTCCTGGAACAGGGGCGAATTGTGGAGAGCGGTAATCATAGCGATTTGCTGAGGCGACAGGGCTATTATTGGCAACTGCACCGGGCAGGGTTACTGCAAGAGGAATTTGCCTGAATTGAGCTTGTGAAGGTCAAATGAATACAGAAACAAAGCACAGCAAGGAGATGGTTATGGACATAATAATAGCTGAAAAGGTCAATAAGAAGTTTAAGCTCAAGCAAGGCCAGAATATTAATAATAATGGTGTTGCCTCCAATCAGATAGAAGTACTGAACGGCTTTGATCTGAAAATTAAAAAAGGTGAATTTCTGGTGTTGGTAGGGCCGAGTGGCAGCGGAAAATCTGTCTTTCTTGATTTGGTTGGAGGCTTGAGTACTCCGACTGGTGGTGTTGTATATCTGGATGACAAACCGGTGGAAGCGCCAAGTTCTAAAACAGCGTATGTCTTTCAGCAGTATGCACTTTTTCCCTGGAGAACGGCTCTGTCGAATATTGAATTTGGACTTGAATCGCGGGGAGTTCTAAAAGAAGAGCGGGTTAAAATTGCCCGAGAGCTGCTATCCCTGTTTGGGTTATCTGATTTTGAAGATCGATTTCCCTACCAGCTTTCCGGAGGTATGCAGCAAAGGGTTGCCATAGCTCGGGCGCTTGCAACAAAACCGGAGGTGTTATTGATGGACGAGCCGTTTGCAGCTCTTGATGCTCAGACGCGAGAAATTCTTCAGAACGAACTGATCAGGATCTGGGAGGGTACCGAGACTACAGTAATCTTTGTAACTCACAGTATTGACGAAGCTGTCTTTCTTGCTGATCGAGTCGCGGTTGTTACAGCCCGTCCTGGACGGATTAAAGAAATAATAGAGATTGATCTGCCAAGACCAAGAAACGGAGAGTTGCGATCAAGCAATGAATTTGCTGCTAATCGTCATAAAGTATGGGGCGCACTCAAGACTGAAGTAAATAAAGCTCAGCAGGATTGGAAGCTTGCTCCGCAGTTTAGTGAGTAGCGTTTAATAAAAACTAATAGAATCAAGGAGACTTTTATATGTCAGAAGAACTGGTAGTGTCAGGCAGGGTTGTTCAGAAAGCTCGTGCAATCGATTTCAGCAGGTATAAAAATCGGATAGCGCCATTACTGGAAGACTTGAACACATGGTCACGAGGAATACCTCTGGTTCTTGCGTTTTTTGCTTTATGGGAGGCATTGCCCCGGCTTGGTATTATTGATACGTTATTTCTTCCTCCGTTTTCAACGACTGTACAGACACTCTTTGACCTTATTGTTTCAGGAAAATTGTTATTGCATGTCATAGTCAGTCTCCAAAGAGCTGCTATAGGATTTGGTCTTGCATTTTTGATATCAGTCCCTTTTGGCTTTTTAATGGGATGGTACAATAAATTTGAAAGATATACCGACCTATTGGTGCAAAGTTTGAGGAATGTCTCAACATTTGCACTTTTACCGATTTTTCTTCTGTTATTCGGTCTGGGTGAGCCATCTAAAATCGCAATTATTTTCTATGGAGCTAGCTGGCAGCTGTTAATGAATACTATCAGTGGAGTTAAAAGTGTTGACCCAATCTATATCAAGGCAGCCAAGTCCATGGGGGCTTCAGATTGGGATTTGTTCCACAAAGTTATTCTTCCGGCAAGTATTCCGTCAATTGCTGTCGGAGCCAGGTTGGGGGCAAAAATCTCTCTGATGGTCGTTATTGCAGCTGAAATGATTGGGGCCAAATCTGGACTCGGATTTTTTATTCAGAATGCCCAGTTTAATTTTATGGTTCCTGAAATGTATGCAGGAATTCTGGCACTGGCCATTCTGGGATTGGCAGTTAATTATCTTTTGGTTTGGGTCGAAAAGAGAACGACTTACTGGAAGGGTGAAACAGATAGTTCATTTTTAGGGTGAAATCGAGTGAAGAATTTGAAGGGGTAACAAAAATGGAGTCATGAATATGGCGTGCGAGTGTCTACATAAGGAATTTATGGAGGTAGAATGGTCAGTTCCGACCATTGAATCTAAAGAGGGTGCCGAGAGGGTTGGTTTGGCAATAGAAGAGATTGCTGATGTTCGTGGGGTTAGGATAAATTTGCTGTTAAAAACTGTTACAGTATGCTTTGATGACAGTCGTATTGGTATTCAACAGCTTAAAGAAGTTATGAGCAATGCAGGGTTTCCCGCGGTTCTGCTGTAGTGAGAGTGAACTTTTTTTTAGGATGCTTATATGTCAGAAGATATAAAGGCGGCCTCTCCATCAAGAGATAAGCCGACAATTGCATACAAAATACGAGACTCCCTTTACCTTAACATCACCAATAGATGTTCAAATACCTGCATTTTCTGTCCAAAATTTGAAAAGTACAATTTGCAGGGCAATGATTTATTTCTTCAGGTTGAGCCCACATTCGAAGAGGTTATGGCAGCTATTGGCGAGCCGACCGGAATCGCTGAAATTGTTTTTTGTGGTTTTGGTGAATCGCTTATCCGGCTCGATTTGGTCATCCAGGTAGCACGAGAGATAAAAAGGAACTATGGCTATCCTATTCGCATCAATACTGATGGCCAGGCCAACTTGGTTCACGGTCGCAACATCATTCCGGATTTGACCGGTCTTGTGGACACTATTTCTGTGAGCTTAAATGCTTCTGATGCCGCCTCTTATCTTCAGTTATCCAATACTCCTTTCGGATTGGATGGATTTAGAGGTATTTGTGACTTTATCATTGATGCAAAAAAACAGATACCAATTGTAATTGCAAGTGTTGTGAATGTTCATGGAGTTGATCTTGATGCTTGTCGGAAAATTGCGGAATCACTTGGAGTATTGTTTAAAGTAAGGGAGTTTAAGGAGAAATAAATGCGCTTTTAATTCTCCCCCCATTATGCTAGGTGTAGCCTGTTTATGGTATACAATATCCCGCTTAAACGGGATTTTTTCTTTAATAGTTTTTTAGGATTTTATTAACCTAAAGACGGTATAAATTTTTCCAGATAAATATTGTTTTTATTACTGCACATTAATGTAAACCAAAAATAATCAGATAAATATTTTTTATGACATTAAGTGCCTTTTCAAATATTATAAGTTGTTGTTGCCGACTCTAATATTCTGATTTAAAAGTTTTTGCCCTGAAGTAGCACTTGATAATACAAGTAAGTTTATAAGGAAGCCGATTCTTTATGTCAGAGGATCGGCTTTCTTTATGCAGAAACAAGCGACAGGATATTTTTTGAGTCAATTATTTAATAATCTAAAAGCCGGAGTATGAGATGTCGTTAAAAAGAAATTTTTTTGCTGGAGTTGACGTGGGATCGCTGGCAGCAAAATCCGTGATTCTGGAGGATGGGAAAGTATTTGCTACAGGCCTTGTACCGAGTGGGTTTGATTCAGTAGAGAGTGGACTGAACGCGCTGAACCTGGCATTGGAGACTGCTGGACTGAAAAAAGAGGATCTTACCTATATCGTAGGGACTGGATATGGTAGAGTTTCAGCCCCTTACGCAAATAAGGCGGTCACAGAAATTACCTGCCACGCTAAAGGTGCAAACTTCCTGCATCCAACCGTCCGGACGATCATTGATATGGGTGGTCAGGATTGCAAAGCTATCAGGATAGATCAGGATGGAGCAGTAGTTGATTTTGCCATGAACGATAAATGTGCTGCAGGGACAGGCCGTTTTCTTGAAGTAATGGCTGGTGTGTTCAAAGTTAAGCTTGAAGATCTGGGAGCTTTATCCCTGTCGGCTACAGAGCTTGTACCTATGAGCTCTACCTGCACGGTATTTGCAGAGTCGGAAACGATATCTCTCGTCGCTAGAGGTGAAAAGCCTGCAAATATTCTTAATGGGATTCATCATGCAATTGCGAATCGAATTTCAGGACTTTTTGCAAGAGTTGGTATAACAAGCGATGTCTTTTTTTCAGGAGGAGTTGCCAAGAATACCGGGATGAAAACAGCGATTGAAGAGGCATTGAAAGTCACCATTGTCAAGCCTGAAATTGATCCACAGCTTATCGGCGCTCTCGGCGCAGCGGTACTTGCTCGTAACTTCTCCAAAAAGCAGGGCTTGTGGTCCTGAAAAATCAGGAAAAAAAGTTCGAATTACCTCATTGACATTATATAACTATAACATAGAGAGACATTAGAATGGTAAAGACAGATCTATACGAATATCCACCTGAATTGCGTGAAGAGTTTGAAGCAACGGAAGCGATCCAGTTTCGCGATGGATCTAGTGCAACTGCTGCGGATGTATGGCATTTTATGACTGAGATTGCCCCGAAGAGATACCCATTTGCCTATACGCAAAAGAAGTATGCCGGGGTACGTTTGTCTCGTGATATCCATCTTCCAAGCGCCATCAAGAACCATTACCTCTTGCTCACGATGAATGACCGTATAACCAGGAGTCGAGAGAATGGCGCTCCGGTAATCTTTGTTCAGGGAGGTCAGAGTGTCGATCCATACTATGCTGCAGGCGGTATTGCATTGCGTCCGGCAAGCGTAGGACTTTGGGCCAGAGGTCGTCATGAGGGGCTTGGATTGAATGAGGAGGTGGTTAGGCAGCACAAGCAGAAAGAGAAAGCCTATCACGCCATCAGTTTTGAAGCCTGCCAGACTGCCGGATACGAGAATATTCAGGAAGGAGGTCTTCCTATTGATATGGTTGCTCCGTTTACCTGTTTGCGTTGTTCAGATATTTCATATGGTGTTGAAGCCCATCGGCATGGACCGAATAAAGCGGTAAAGCTGATGAACATAGATTATCCGATGCGTCATCAAGCCGACAAAACATGGGCAGTAGAATACTTTGCGCAAAATCTTCGGCGTTTGACAAGTGAGATTGGCAAACTTGCCGGCCGTGAAGTCACTGATGCTGATCTCTCAAAAGAGATCAGGTTGCATAACGAAGGGCGCCGACTTGCTATTGAAACTGCAGAGTTATGGTGGTCTGCAGATTTGCCTCCGACCAACGGCGTGGATCGCCGCTCTCTATATCAGATGGGAGGAATGGAGGTTCATGGAGACCCAAGTGCAAGCTTGACAGTACTCCGGGAGTCGCACGCGTATATCAAAGAGCGGGTAAATAAAGGCATCAAGGCTGAAGGAGTTGTAGATAAGCCGATTCGTTTGTTTGTCTGCGGATCATGCGTTTTTCCAAATGACTTCCGTATCGAAGAGGCCGGAGCAATAATTGTCGGTCAGGATAATCATTGGAGCGACATCAGCACTTTGGTTGAAGAGGATGGCGACCCCTATCAGAACCTTGCTCATGCCATACTTTCATATCCCTATGAACAGTCTGTTGAAGTAAGAGCTGCATGGACGATTGAACAACTCAAAAAGTCACGTGCCGACGGTGTTTTGTTTTTATACCAATGGGGCTGCAATACCCAGTCAGCAATTGCCCGTATGTTGTGCGACACTATCAAGCGTGATACAGGAATACCGACCATGATCATTGAGCAGCATGAAGGCGGCAGCGAACAGAGTGAACAGTTGCTGAATCGTGTAAATGCATTCATCGAAATGCTCTGAGACCGACATTATAACGACTAATCTATAAGAGAAAGGAATTTCATCATGCCAATTAAGACACTGGAAGTAATTAGAAAACGGCTCGAGGAGCGCCCTGCTGAGTTAAGGAAGTTACGGGAGAGCGGTCAGAAGGTTGTTGGTTGGACGGGGTATAATGTTCCTGAGGAAATCATTTATGCGCTTGGGTTTATCCCGATAAGGATTGCGATTGGGGGCGATGACCGACTTGTAGAGGTTGGTGGACGTTATGCCTCCAGCAAGAACTGTGTTTTTATCCGGGAAATTGTTGGCGTGTTTTCTGAAAATGAAGACCCATACATTCAGCAAACTGATATTCTCGCCTTTGATGCAACCTGCTTGCAGAACTTCCGGGCCGCTGAAGTGATTGAATACTACTTTAAAAAAGATGTGATTGTTCTCGGCGTACCCCGCAACTTTTATTGGGAGGAGGGTAAGGAATACTTTGGCAAAGAGGCTGATGAGTTTGCCCGTTTGCTTGAAGAGCGTGCCGGAGTAGCGCTGGATCTGGCGAAACTGGGTGAATCAGTAGCCTTGTACAACGATATTCGGAAAACCCTGAAAAGTATATACACCTTTCAGGCAGCAAAAGATAACGTAATCTCATGGGTGGAAGTTTTTGACCTGATTCAGGCTGGTGATTTACTTGATAAGAAAGAGTATTTATCCCTGCTTCACGAGACCCTCGCAGAACTGCGGGCGCTTCAGCACAATCCGATTATTGAAGTAGATGGTTCGGAAGGCAGGATTTTTATTTCAGGCAGCCTGATTCCCCGGGGCGATCGGAAACTGATCAGCATCATCACCTCCGTAGGCGGGCGAATTGTGGGAGACGATATCTGGACGGGTATTCTTCCTCATCTTGACTTGGAAATCAAAGAGATCTCACCGGCAGGGGTTGCACTTGGTTACCTGAATCGTACTCCTCATGCTGCGCTTCCATACCTCGATTTAGAGAGTGATAGACGCCTGAAAAAGCTCCATGAACTTCTCGGCGAGTTCAAGGCACAAGGAGTTATCTATCACACATTGCGTTACTGTGATCCATTTACCTTCAAAGCAAAGGAGACAAAGGATGTACTGGCAAAATCGGACATTCCGGTGCTTGAAATCCATACCGAGTACGCCGGCTCTGATTACGAGGCATTGAGAACAAGGTTGGAAGCATTCGTCGAGATGATCAAGATCAAAGCAGAATCTGCTGCAGAGGTTATCGTATAACTATAACATAGAGATAATAGAATGGCAAACACAGATCTGTACGAATATCCGCAGGAGTTGCGTGAAGAGTTTGAGGCAACCGAAGCCATTCAGTTTCGTGATGGGTCTCAGGCGACTGCAGCGGATGTATGGCATTATATGACAGAAGTCGCGCCGAAGAAATACCCTTATGCATATACGCAGAGGAAATATGTTGATGGACGTATGTCACGTGATATTCATCTTCCGAGTGCGATCAAGCACAACTATCTCTTGCTTACGATGAACGATCGTATTAACAAGAGTCGAGAGAATGGTTCTCCAGTCATCTTTGTCCAAGGTGGTCAAAGTGTAGATCCTTACTATGCGGCGGGAGGTATAGCGTTGCGTCCTGCCAGTGTTGGCATGTGGTCAAGAGGTCGGCATGAAGGGCTGGGATTGAATGAAGAGGTGGTTAGGCGGCACAAGCAGAAAGAAAAGGCCTATCACGCCATCAGTTTTGAAGCGTGCCAGACTGCTGGTTATGAGACAATTCAGGAAGGGGGTCTTCCAGTTGATATGGTTGCTCCATTTACCTGTTTACGTTGTTCTGACATCTCTTATGGTGTTGAAGCCCATAGGCATGGACCAAATAAAACGCTAAAGCTGATGAACATAGATTATCCTATGCGCCATCAGGCCGATAAGCAATGGGCGGTGGAATACTTTGTGCAAAATCTGCGTCGGTTGACAAGTCAGATCGGTAAAATTGCCGGCCGTGAGGTCACTGATGATGATCTCTCAAAAGAGATCAGGTTGCATAACGAAGGTAGACGCCTGGCAATTGATATCGCAGAGCTTTGGTGGTCCGCCGATGTGCCGCCGACCAATGGCCTGGATCGTCGCCATATTCTCCAGATGGGAGGGATGGAGATTCATGGAGATCCGAGTGCGAGCTTGACAATACTCAGAGAGTCAAAGGCCTATATCAGTGAACGTGTGAAAAATGGTATCAAGGCTGAAGGAGTAGTTGATAAGCCGGTTCGGTTATTTATCTGTGGCTCATGCGTCAGGCCGAACGATTTTCGTATTGAAGAGGCCGGTGCAATAATTGTCGGGAATGATAATCATTGGAGTGATATATGCACCCTGGTTAAGGAAGATGGTGACCCTTATCGGAACCTTGCGCATGCCATACTCTCATATCCCTATGAACAGTCTGTTGAATTAAGGGCTGCCTGGACGATTGAGCAACTCAAAAAATCAGGTGCAGACGGTGTTTTGTTTTTATACCAATGGGGTTGCAATACGCAGTCAGCTGTCGCCCGTATGTTGTGCGACGCCATCAAGCGTGATACTGGAATACCGACCATGATCATTGAGCAGCATGAAGGGGGTAGCGAACAGAGTGAGCAGTTGCTGAACCGCATCAATGCGTTTATCGAAATGATATAGAATGTACTATGATCACCCCGAAGAGATTAAATAATATTGGGTGATCATAATAGTTAATATTCAATATGATGGGTTTTATGAGTTCGGGTTATAATAATAACCTGTTTGCGGTATACAATATCCCTTATAAACGGGATTGGTAAGTTGTAATTAATTCTTTTTATTTATGAGCTGAATATTTAATCAAATACGTGCGAATGAATATCAGTGTTAATGCATATTTCTTGTTTCCAGAATTATAATACACTCAAAATGTTTTCTGTTATTATGAATATTATTTTTGAAAATATTTTTTCACGATGTTGTTGCGAATATAATACGCATCTTCATGTGAAAGATTTTGTTTTTCTGTAGTGCTTTAATAAATAGTAAAGCATAATGCGGAATAGCCGATTCTTGAAAGTATAGACTCGGCTTTTTTATTGATAATATTTTCAAATAATAGAGAACTGTTAATATGAATAAAATTAATCCTATAATTTTAGTTCTTGGAAGTTTGGTATTTAGTAATGCTAATCTTCAAGCTGCTGAGACTAAAGTTCCGGCACCTCATTCTGCAGTAACAATTCAGCCTACTGATGAAGAAAATAAAGCTGAGAATCAATCCGACCAGAATCTTTTTGATTCAACTGGTTTAACTCCTGGTTCAACTCCTGGTACAAAAACAACAACTGTCGATACAGAACCAGTAACTCATGCTGATTTAGAGGGAGTCCAAACCCAAATCAATATTCTTCAGGAGCAGTGGCAACGAAAGCTGGATAAGGGTACTGTGTTGTCCACCCGGAACGCAAATCTCAGTGGTAGCTTTACTGTGAACTACGGATTCAATAACGGCAATATAACGAGTGCCGGGGTGAACGATGGTTTTAAAGCAGGTATTACCTCCCTTGGGTTCAAAGGCAACCTGCACAGGGATTACGAAGCGGGAAAAAACATTGATTATGCTTTCACTATTGGATCAGATAAAACCACGTTTAATCTTCTTCCAAGTGATCTCTATCTGAGCTATCAGATACTGCCGTCGCTTGACCCGGACAAGCCGTATCTGTATGTTACGGTGGGACAGCAGAAAAAGCCGTTTGGACTTGAAGCAACAACCAGTGATGACAAGAAACCGACGGTTACGGTTGCCCAGTTTGCATCAACCATGAAACTCAACGAACGTGATCTCGGCCTTCTTATCCACGGTGATCTCTTCCCTGTCAATGACTACGGGTTCAAATATAGAGTTCCACTCATTGAGTACAACTTTATGGTGCTGAACGGAAATGGACCGATTGGAACTGGTAACCTGGCAAACGTAGACAACACTGAGGATCTGTTGGGCAGGTTCGTGTTAAATGCACCGGTTGAATACAATAACCCGTTGCGCGGTCTCTCTGTTGGTACTTCCTTCTACCATGGCCAGAAAACGACGAGCATCACCAATAATAATGTTGCTGTGGCATCGAAAGGAGACCGGAATCGATTTGGCGCCGACATCGCCTATGTAAATACTCCTATAGGTTTCACCTATGAATATGCTCAGGCGAAAGACCCGGTTGCCATAACAGTCAACAAAACAAATGTTTTAAGTGCTACGAAAAGCGATTCCCAGACCTTTACTCTCTTTTACAACTTCGGTGAACAGTTTGTTAAGGGATTCGTGCAGCAGGATCGTTATGATGACTGGTGGCCTACCAGTTATCAGCCGTTTTTTCGAATAGATCGCCTGACTCCGGATACATCCCTAAGGTCTACCCATACGGACGTTTATACCCTTGGGTTCAACTGGTTTTTTGCCGAAACCACCAAGCTGCAGATCAACTACAATAGAACTCTGTCATATGTAAATAATAATAAGTCCAGTCCTGACAATGCTGTTGTAGCGCAGTTCCAGTTTGGATTTTAATCTGAAGTCCGATACGAAACCAAAATACATCACAAGAACAGTTTAACGTTAATACACAATCAGAGGAAACAGACATGAGAAAAATAGCTTCAGTATTCCTTCTAATAGGGATCATTACAACACTTATATCAGGTACGGCTCAATCGGCAGACAAGCCGACGGTTATTCGCATCGGTTGCACTGGTTCGAATAGGCCGATTCCAGGAAATGCCTTTGGTATTCTTTATCAGTTGCATCTTCTTGAAGAGGAATTCAAGAAGGACGGTATTAAGGTGGAGTGGAATGTCTTTAAAGGAGCGGGTCCTGCTTCCAACGAAGCGCTGGCAAACAACGCAGTTGATTTTGTTACCTTCGGCGATCTTCCTTCCATCATAGGCCGTGCCCAGGGCAAAATCAAGTTGCTGGCGATTCACGAAACGCGTCGTTCAGCCTATACAATTGTGCAGCCTGAATCGAAAGCGAAGACAATTGCTGATCTTAAAGGGAAAAAATGGGGGGTAGCTTATGGTACTTCAGGTCACCTCTACTTCAGCAAGCTGGTTGATAAATTCGGTTTCAAAGAAAGTGATTTCAAACCAATCAACTTCTCCAGTGGAGATGGCAAGGCCGCTTTTCTTGCCAAGGAGATCGAGGCCCTCAATGTTGGCAGCGAGGTTGTCGACTATCTGGCACTTAATCAAGGAAAAGTTATCTATGGAACCGACAGGGCACCAGAACTTAAGGGTACTGCGGGTCTGGTTGTAACGGAGGCTTTTGCCAAGAAATACCCGGAGATCACCTATCGTTTTGTAAAAACGTTCGTCAGAGCGGCCAAGCTTGGTTCAGAACCTGCAAACCGTGAGAAGACTCTTTCACTCTGGGCAGCAACCGGAACGCCACTATCTACTTACAAGAAGGAGTATGCAAACATCCCACTTGCTTTGATCCTCGACCCGATACCTGATGAATACACGATTTCCCACCTGAAGGACGGTATCAAGTTCTCCAAGGAAAAAGGGATTATCAGGAAGGCGTTTACATTTGAAGAATGGTATGACGGCAGTTACCTGAATAGGGCACTCAAGGAATTGAAACTGGAAAAATACTGGCCTGCCTCTGATATCAACGGAAAACCGACTCCACGATAGTACGGCAATATTTTCTTGGCGCCTGTCAGTTTGAGGCATGGTAGGCGCCAATGTCGAAATGGAATTAAGGATACGATATAAACTCCCATGAAAAAATTGACAACGCTGATCCTGGGTCTTGTGCTCCCCGTTCTGATCATTATCGGCATGGAAGTTGTTGCACGCTTCGAATTGACGACAAGTCAACTATTCGTGGAGCCAAAGGTGATTTTTGAAACACTGGTGGATTTGATCAAGGGAGATGAGTTGTTCCTCAATCTCGGCATAAGTACACTTCGTGTTTTCATAGGATTTGTTCTTGGCGGTGCTGCTGGTCTGCTCTTCGGGACGGTCATGGGTATTTCCCGGACATTTGAGTCCTATGTCGGGCCAATCTTCAACGCGTTGCGCCAGGTTCCGGTTTTGGCATGGATACCCTTGTTTATTATCTGGGTCGGTATTGACGAAGGCTTTAAAATCAGCTTCATCGCCGTCACCGCATTCTTTCCCATGGCTCTTAGTACCTGCGAGGGTGTGAAGGGGGTCTCTAAATCAGACATGGAAGTTGGTGCGGTATTAGAATTCAGTCGCTTTAAGCAGCTCAGTACGATTATCATTCCAGCGTCACTTCCTGCCATCTTTACCGGTTTGCGGCTTGTACTCAGTATTACCTGGATGGCTGTGGTTGGCGCAGAGCTTGTGGCTTCCAGCGAAGGGATCGGCTACATGATGTATCGGGCCCGTCAGCAACTGCAGGTGGACACGGTGCTGGTCTGCATTCTTGCTGTAGGTTTAACGGGATATGCCATGAATATGTTGCTAGTGCAAATAGAGCACTATTTTCTTCGCTGGCGAAAAGTGGTGGGGTGAAAAATGAGTGAACAGGGGGTTTGGATATGGATGTAAAAAAAGAGGTATTGAAACTTCGCGGCCTGGCTGTCCCGCTTGCGCTGCTTGCGGTGTGGTGGATCATTACTAAAAATGGGTGGCTTTCAGCAGTGTTCCTGCCACCACCGGAAACAGTCGTGGCAACGTTTGTCAAACTTGTTTTAAAGGGTAAGATTTTTGCTGATCTGAATGAAAGTATTACCAAGGTTGCCATAGGTTTCCTGGCCGGAATCACTGCCGGTTTTGTACTAGGTACGGCAATGGGATTGTCCACTACGATTGAAAAGCTATTCGGACCGCTGTTCAATGCTGTCAGACAGGTACCGATTCTGGGCTGGATTCCGGTTCTTATTCTGATTTTCGGTTTGACTGAACTGACTAAAATAATTTTCATCGCACTGGGGGCCTTTTACCCCATGACGCTCAACACATTTGACGGATGTCGCCAGCTGAAAAAAGAGTATCTGGAAGTTGCCCGGGTTTTTGAATTCAACAGGCCCAGGCTTTTGTGGAGATTCATTCTTCCTTCCGCTTTCCCGTCCATACTGGCAGGCATTCGGGTCAGTATGAGTGAGGCGTGGATGCTGGTGATCGGTGCGGAGATATTTTTCAAATCCCGCGGTGGCATTGGTGATTTGATGTGGGAGGCAAAAACCAGGGTACAGATGGATATTGTTTTCATAACAATATTAATTATAGGCTTGATCGGTTTCATACTTAATTATGCCATGAAAATACTTGAGAACCGCCTCTTGCGCTGGCGGAGCAGTAATTGAAAAAAAGGGATGTTATGACACAACGCGGAACTCTTGATATTGTAAATCTGAAGAAGACATTCAACGTGAACGGTAATACGACACCGGTCCTTGAAAATATCAACTTGAAAGTCAAGCCTGGAGAATTTGTTTCAATCATTGGACCGAGTGGCTGCGGCAAGACAACGTTGCTGCGTCTGGTCATAGGGTTGGAAAATTCCTACGAGGGGCAAATTCTCCTTGACGGTAAACGCATTAATGGGCCGGGGTTGGATCGTGGTGTCGTTTTTCAGGATCACCGACTGTTGCCCTGGCTGACCGTGGAGCGCAATGTAGGGCTCGGTCTTGAAGGCAAGCGCAACGGTAAAGGCGTGAACAAGGAGATAGTACAGGCGCATCTTAAACTCGTCGGCCTGCAAGGCTTTGAAAAGGTCTACCCGGCTCAACTGTCAGGAGGTATGGCACAGCGCGCTGCAATTGCCCGTGCTCTCGTCAATCAGCCTGAACTACTTCTTCTTGACGAACCGCTTGGCGCTCTGGATGCGCTGACCCGAATGTATATGCAATTGGAACTGGAGAAAATCTGGCAAAGAGAAGCGCAGGTTACCATGATTATGATCACTCACGATGTTGAGGAGGCTGTATACCTCAGTGACAAAGTTGTGATCATGTCGAGCCGTCCCGGTACTATCAAGAAAATCATACCGGTAGAACTGCCGAGACCGCGTGATCGGGCGAGTTACGACTTTATGAAGCTGAAAGAAGAAATCCTTGAAGAGTTTCATCTCCATGCCGAGAAGGTTTTCAGTTACGCAATTTGAAGGTGGCATGAACCTCCCGGTCTCTGATTTTTCTGGCAGTGTTGAGGTGCAGTAATTGGCCAATACCATTGCTATTCTGAAAGAGCTTGGTGATATGGATAAAGAGGTGACTCTGAGGGTTGAACAGCTTGTGGATCTGAGCTTTCTTCAAAAATAATCATGCTGTCTGACGTAATAGTTCAACTTCAGCACATTAAAAAAAGGAGATTAGAAAAATGGGACAAAAAAGTGAAGGTACCTTTTATTTTGCAGGGGTAGATATCGGCTCCAATTCGGCTAAATCTGTCATTCTGAAGGATGACCAGATTATCGGTCAAGCGATCGTTCCTACAAAAGCAGACGTGGAAAAAAGTGGTAAAACAGCATTGTTGGCCGCTTTGGAGTCGGCCGGTATTTCCGACACTGATCTGAGCTATACGGTGGCTACCGGTTACGGCAGGATATCGGCATCATACGCCGATGAAGTAATTACTGAAATTACCTGCCATGCCAAGGGAGCACATTACTTCTTCCCGAATGCCAGGGCAATCATCGATATCGGCGGACAGGACAGCAAGGCGATCAAGCTGGATCACCACGGCAATGTTGCTGATTTTGTCATGAATGACAAATGCGCTGCAGGCACCGGCAAGTTTCTTGAGGTGATCGCGCGGGCGCTTGAGGTGTCGATTGACGATCTCAGCCTGAAAACCCTTGCAGGAGACTACGCATGCCCTATTAACAGCACCTGCGCCATTTTTGCGGAATCTGAAGTTATCTCGTTACTCGCTAGCGGTGAGAAAGAAGCTAATATTGTCAAAGGTCTGCACTTCGCTGTTGCCAAGAGGGTTTCGACACTCTTTTCCCGCATAGGCAGCAACGATGGAGAAAAGGTTTTTACGGGGGGAGTGGCCAAAAATGCCGGTCTGAGATCAGCACTGGAAGAAGTTCTTGGTACCACACTTCTGGTGTCACCAGTAGACCCTCAATTGAACGGAGCGGTTGGAGCAGCCATTCTGGCTCGCACAAACAAGCTGGAAGAATTGGAGTATGAAGATGCCTGAAACATTGAAACGATTTGAAGAAGCACTTGACCACCGGCCGGCCGAACTTGTTAAGGCTCGTCAAAATGGTCAAAAAGTTGTTGGTGTATTCTGCTGCTATACCCCTCTTGAGATCATTCACTCTTTGGGGTTGATTCCGCTAAAACTCGGTTGGGGTGGCGATGACGAACTGGCCGAACAGGGCATAGAGTACATAACTAATATTCAGTGCCCCTACGTCCGCCAAACCATCGGCGTATTCAAGGAGGGCAAAAACCTCTATGCCGTTAATACCGATGTCATAGCCATTTCAGCCGTATGCCTTCAGGAATATCGTATGGTTGAGGTGCTGAGGTACTATTTTGGCAAGGAGACCCTGACCTTATCGGTGCCGAAGAATTATTATCTCCCTGAAGGGAAAGAATTCTTTGAAAAGGAGGTCGAGGGATTCACCGCCGAACTGGAAAAAATTGCCGGTAGAAAACTGGATCCGGAACAACTACGTTCTTCTGTTGCGCTCTATGCGGAGATCCGTAAGAATACTGCCGAGATCTATGACTATCTGGCACTGGATTACAGCCCTATAACATGGAAACAGGTCATTACGGTAATCCATGCCGGTTTCTACCTCTCTTCTGAAAAGCATCTCTCTCTGCTGAAAGAACTGAACAGCGAACTGAAAACCATTCAGGTGTCAGAAAAGGTCAAACCGATCAACTCTGTTCGGTTGCTGATATCCGGTTCCATTGTTGCTCCCGGCAACACCAAAATTATAGATGTGCTTGAAGATGTTGGGGTCACGGTTGTCGCCGATGACATCTGCACCGGACAGCGAACCTTTGCCGGTTTTACCGTGAAGGAACCGACTCTTGCCGGTCTTGCCGAAGCTTATCTTGACAGAATACCTTGTGCAGCACAGCTTTACCCGGATCAGAAAACCGACAAGCGCCTGGAGAATATATTCCGGCAAATCGAAGATCATCGTGCCGATGGCGTCTTGTACCACACGCTCAGATTTTGTGACCCCTACACATTCCGCGTTGAGGAAAACAAGGAACTCCTCGATGCCAAAGGTATCCCGTTCCTTCAGCTACATACCGATTATGGCGCAAACGATATCGGCCAATTGCAGACTCGCATTCAGGCCCAGATGGAAATAATCAAACGAAGAAAAAAGGAGGCGCACCATGCCAGATCACAAAAAGCAGTATAAGGATAAGGTACTCACCAAGGCCTACGAGGATTTTGTTAATGAGAACAGGGAGTATCTCGAGAAGGCACGGAACATCTTTCTGAAGGAAAAAGGACTTACTTTTCGGGATGGCACCTATCTGTCACCCGAATATATCTGGGACTGGATCTTTGTGAAAGATGCCCCGGAAAAGTATCCCAATATTTTCATCGGTTTCCAGGGGTATGATCTGGAGTCACCCAGTGTTGTTAAATTCATTTATCTCTATTACAGCTTTTATGATCGCCTGATCGCAGCCAGTGATAACGGTGTCCTGATCGTGAACCGCAAAGAGACAATCCCGGATATGTTTTACGCTCTTGGCAGCATACCGATCAGGGGTGGCGCAGGAGCGGCACTCAGGCATCAGTCGCTTTCAGTTGTTCCTGATAATTTTGAAGCTTGTGGTGCAGGTTCTGCCTGGGCCTGGAAGGACAATCGGATCCCGTTCGGTGCTCAGGTCGTGCCAACCGGTGTTCACTGTTACGATACTCCCAATAATGCACTTGCAGTTCACCGCGCAGGCAAGGTGGATATACCGATCTTTTATCTGGATAACCCCATCGGTTCAGGTGACGCGGAATGGGCTATCAACTACCGGGTGAAGACGTTGCGCAGGGCGGCTGAAGAAATCGCCAGGCTGAATGGTGCAACAGTCGATGATGAACGGTTGAGACGTGAAATAATCATAGGTAACAAGGTCAGAAAAGCGGTCTGGCGGATATACGAGGTACAGGCAGAAAGCGATCAGCCCCCCTTCACAGCCCATGAGTTCGAAACAATCATTCATGCCGGTCACAACTGGGCTGGAGAACCTGAGGCATTTCAGGAGGTATTGGAGGGTATCGCTGTCGAGGCAAAGGATAGGCAATCCCATAAAGTTCATGGTACTGTGAATCATAAAAATCCTGTCAGAATTTTTGTTGGTGGTGCCTGCACCCACTTCAGGCCTCTGATCGGCCATACTTCCGGTGCAGTGCCGGTAGGGGTGGAATGGTTTCTGGTGCCTTCTCACGGTAGCCTGAATGAAGAAGGCGATCCCTTCAGAGCTCTGGTGGAGGGTTCACCCCTGAAATCCCTGACGGTTCCTCTGGAAGAACATGCGGATTGGATCGTGGATCGCATCAAAGAGTCACGGGCGGAAGGGTTCATTTATGGATATAAATGGGGCTGTAACTTTGCTTCATCAGCTGCGCACGTGATCACCGATGTGGTAAAGAAAAAGACGGGTATTCCCACATTGATCATGGAGACTGACTTTATCGCCAAGCAGGCCAACGAGTCTGGTGGAGGTCTCACCCGTGTCGAGGCTTTCATTGAGATTCTCAAGCAGAATAAGCGTCAGAAGGGTGGCGCTCCCGAGAAACGACACATTAAAAAGCCAAACTACAATGCTGCTCATGCCGTTGTTGAGTGATTATTTTGCATCAGTTGCTATTTGTGCTTGACAGAATGCATTGGTTTTTTATTGTCTCTAAAACTGAAAAAAACCGTCAATACTTATTATCTGCTTGATAAATAAGTGGTTTAAACAATGAAAAATAAACTTAAAATAGTTGCTCTTACGAGTATAACCATCGTTGTAGCTGGAGTTTTATGGTTTGTTTTTAATCCAGTCAAGCCAAAGACAGAAAATGTTACAATACGAGTGCTTGAATCTACTGAGCCAACCCAGTGGGAACTTGTAAAAAAACTTACTGGCAGGGATATTCTTGCTGAAGAAGGTGTGACGCTCGAATCGATTCGTTCTGTCCAGAGTGGTGGTGGTACTGTTGCCCTTCAGGCGCTTTTGGCTGATAATGTCGATACGGCCAGTTCGGCATGGCCAGCTTGGATTAATATTATTGCACGTGGTGGTAAGATCAAGGCGCTTCTCGGAACTATCGTTTCGACAAAAGACAATAGAAGCGGCAACAGTGGTCTTTTGGTGCTTGAGGGAAGTAACATTAGAACTATCAAGGATCTCATTGGTAAAAGGATAGCCGTCAATGTGCTTGGAGCAGAAGCTGATTATGTTATTCGGCAGTACCTGAAAAACAATGGAGTTTCAATTTCCGAGGTGGAGTTGGTTGTTGTGCCAGCAGTAAATCAGGAACAAATGCTCCGCAGTAAGCAGGTTGATGCGATAGCATTTACAACCAGTGGAGGCCCCTATTTTGAAATGACTGTCGAAAAAGGCGGGGTACGTGAAATTCCGGGTACAAGAAACTACGATGTCAAGGGAGAAAGTGTGCGACATGGCCTCGGTTTCAGGAATGACTTTATTGCAAAACATCCTGATGCGATCAGAAAGTACATCCGGGCATTCGATATATCTCGGCGAATACTTTATGCAGAGTTTCAAAAAAATCCTGAGCATGTTAGAAAGGCTTATGCCGAAATATCTGCTCTTAAAGGAGGCAACCCGCGCTTAGCCAAGTACTACGAGGCTACCAGTTGGACGCCGGATTTCCCCTTGATCCGTGACAAAGATTTTCAGTGGTGGATTGACAGATTTGTAGAGGATGGTTTGCTGAAGCCCGGTCAGATAAAGCCATCGGACATATATACGAATGAATTTACTCCATTGCCTGCAAAAAAATGAAGAACTATTTCAAGAACCGGCATGCACAAATTGACAGAGAGTCATGTTGTCGATTTTGTAAATGTCGGAGATAATCACTTGCTATGCATAATATTTTCAGACTCAGCCTTTTTGTAAAGCCTTATCTAAAACAATCGTCAGCCTCTCTTGTGTTGCTTACTGCAGTTGTGGGAATGGATCTCTCAATTCCTCGTTTAATTCAGAGGATCATTGACCAGGGCATTCACCGGCACAATCAGCAGGTAGTTCTTGATACTGGTCTTCTCATGCTCGGCATTACCTTGTTGAGCGTTTTTTTTGCAGTCAGTTCACATATTTTATCAGTTCGAGTAGGTGAGTGTGTTGCGCGGGATATTCGTGAAGCTTTGTTTCTAAAAATACAATCCTTTTCTTTCGGAAATATTGACCGCCTGAATACCGGCCAGCTTATGGTTCGTCTATCCAGCGATATTTCAGCGGTGCAGCGTGTTGCCCAGTTTTCCTTGCGTATTGGCACACGCTCCTTTTTACTGTTGATTGGGAGTCTTATCCTGATGATCAGAACCAGTATCGCTCTCTCACTCGCTATGCTCCCGTTGCTTCTTATCACAGCTGTTTTTATCGTATTCTTTGTGGTAAAAATGGAGCCCCTGTGGTCTGCTGTTCAACAACAGCTCGACAAGCTCAATACAGTGTTGCAGGAAAATATTGAAGGTATTCGTTTGATCAAGGCATTTGTAAGGGCTGACTTTGAGTTCTTTCGGTTTAATAAGGCTAATCAGGCTTTTACAAGAGACTCAATAAGCGTTATGAAATTTATGGCGAGTATGCCGCCGATGTTGACCATGTGTATTAACACTGGTATTGTTCTCGTTATATGGGTTGGTGGTCTCAATACTGTTCGTGGCGAGCTTACGACAGGGCAGGTTGTAGCGTTTACGAATTATCTGCTCACAACTATGGCCCCGATGATCTTTATGGCGAATTTGACGAATGTCTGGGCAGCCGGTATCGTATCATCAAAGCGCGTTGTTGAAGTGCTTGATATTATCCCGGACATTCAGGACGATGCTGTTGCCATTAAAATGCCAGATCATTCGCCGGGAAGGATAGTTTTCGAAAATGTTTCTTTCCGTTATAGCAATGCAGGCGGAGGGATGCTCCTTGATGATATCAGTTTTACAGTCGAACCGGGAAAGACTCTTGCCATCCTCGGAGCCACAGGAGCTGGAAAATCAACACTTGTCAACCTCATTCCCAGGTTTTACGATCTTTCATCAGGCAGAATCCTGATTGATGGGATAGACATCAGAGAGGTGACACAGGACTCCCTGCTTCGTAGAATCTCAATTGTTCCTCAGGAAACTATTCTGTTTTCGGGCACTATTCTTGACAATATTCGATATGGCGTACCCACAGCAAGTCATGAAGAGGTAATACAGGCAGCTAAAGTTGCCCAGGCTCATGATTTTATTCTCAACCTGCAGCATGGGTATGAAACCCGGGTTGAAGAGCGTGGTGTTAATCTTTCCGGGGGTCAGAAACAGCGTATTGCCATTGCACGGGCGATGCTTGCATCCCGGCAGATATTGATTTTTGATGATAGTACAAGCGCGGTTGATATTGACACTGAAACCAGAATACAGGATGCTTTGGCTGCAGAATATTCAAACCGCACACTGCTTGTTGTCGCTCAGCGCATAAGTTCGGTACTGAATGCCGATAAGATCATTGTACTTGACAAAGGTCGTATTGTTGGAGAAGGCCGCCATGTTCTGCTTATGCAGAATTGTAAGATCTACCGCGAAATTTATGATTCACAGTTGGGTTGTGATACGTCACAAGATAATGTCAGTACGGTATTGGAGAGAGGGGTGTTGAGATGAGTCGTTACCAGCAGGGTGGGCGGGACAACCACAAACATATAGGGATCGGTAATGCCGTTCAACCCGGTAAAATTGAAAAACCGAAGAACTCGGCTGCCGCTGTTCATCGGTTGCTTCGATATCTCTCTCCTTTCAGATCGAAATTAATCGTAGTTGCCTTTTTAGTGGTTCTCTATTCTCTGCTCGGCTTGACCGGACCTTACCTTATCGGGCTTGCAATAGATCGCTTCATGGTCAAAAAAGATATTGCGGGGCTTGAAAGAATAGCGTTGTTGATGCTTTTGGTGTATCTGATCTATAACCTGTTTCAGTTGATTTCGGGCTGGATTATGGCAAAGGTCTCTCAAACTGCACTCAGGCAGTTGAGCGGAGATCTCTTTACGCACATACAAACCTTACCTGTCAGTTATTTTGATCATAATTCGCCGGGGAGTTTGATGAGCAGGCTGACGAACGATACTGATGCAATCAATCAGGCGATCTCCCAGAATGTTACCTCCCTGGTTGCCAGTGTTCTTTCTTTGATTGGCATCATGGTGGCTATGTTTCTGCTGAACTTCTGGCTGGCTTTAAGCGCACTGCTTGTTATTCCAGTCATGTTCTGGTTTACTCAGTTTATTGCACGTAATACACGCAAAGGGTTCCGTGAGCTTCAAAAACAGCTTGGTGAAATGTATGGTGTCATGGAAGAGTCTATCAGTGGTCTGAAAGTGATCAAGGCATTCAGGCGTAATGAAGAGGTGATTGAGCGGTTTCACAGTCAGAATGATAAGGTTTTTAAGGCTGCAGTCTATGCTAACAGTTACGCAATGATGCTCATGCCGTTAACTAACGTTCTTGGGAACCTTTTTGTCATTGTTATTGCTTTCGTTGGTGGATGGATAGCACTCAAAGGCATGGTTACTGTCGGGGTTATTGCAACATTTATTATCTATGGACAGAATTTTATTCAGCCCCTTCGCCAGCTTGCGAATATGTATAACATCATTCAGGCAGCGCTTGCAGGGAGCGAAAGAATATTTGAAATTCTTGATATCCCATCGGAAGTTGATACAACCGTTGAAACACTACCATCAACTATTCCCGGAACAATACGTTTCGATCATGTGGATTTTGGCTATCAGAAGGGTATGTCTGTGGTCAAAGATATGACATTCGATGCTGCACCTGGTAAAACCATTGCGTTGGTAGGTCCTACAGGGGCCGGAAAAACCACGATCATCAATCTTCTGACCCGCTTTTATGAGATAAGCAGTGGCGTTATCACTATAGATGGCCGGGATATCCGCGATTTTCAGAAGGCAGACTTGCGTCGGAAGATTGGGCTGGTGTTGCAGGATACCTTTTTATTTTCCGGTACAGTGCTTGAAAATATCCGCTTTGGCCGACTCGATGCCACTGATAGTGAGTGTCATCATGCAGCAAAACTTGCTGAAGCAGATGAGTTTATCCGCCAGCTTCCTGAGGGGTATAATACCATCCTGTCAGAACGCGCAGGCAATCTCAGCCAGGGGCAGCGTCAGTTGCTTGCAATAACCAGAGTTATTCTTGCAAACCCGGATATCTTGATACTCGACGAAGCAACCAGCAGCGTCGATACCCGAACCGAGCTTCGTATACAGAGAGCGTTATTGACGCTGATGAAGGGACGGACAAGCTTTGTTATCGCTCATCGTCTCAGTACTATTCGCGAAGCTGATCAAGTGTTGGTTATCGATAAAGGCACCATAGTCGAGAAGGGAACACATCAGGAACTTCTTGATCAGCAGGGGATTTATTATGATCTCTACATGAGCCAGTTCAAAGGGTTGGCCATTTAGGCTTCTGCCCCATTCTTTTTCCGATGATATTTTTTTGCAAAAAGCTCATAAATAGACCCACAAGATGTATTTTATTGCAAATAAAGCTGTATTATTTACTGAAAGTCCTTAATGATTCCTTAAGATGCTGGATGCATAGCACCGTACATGGAACCCCCGAACGATCATTACGACAGTCCGTGGAAAGAAGCCATTGAGCACTATTTTCAAGAGTTTATAGCCTTTTTTTTTCCTGATGCTTACCGCAGTGTCGACTGGTCGAAGGAACATATATTTCTCGACCAGGAGCTGCGGGCTGTAGTGCAGGATGCCGAGTTAGGCACCCGTTTTGTCGACAAGTTAGTCCGTGTAACAGAGTTCAGCGGCAGCGAAAGCTGGATATACATCCACGTCGAAGTGCAAGGCACAAAACAGGCGGAATTTTCCAAAAGGATGTTTGTCTACAACTACCGGATTTTCGACCGATACGAAAAACCAGTAGCAAGTCTGGCGGTGCTGGCCGATCAACACAAACACTGGAAACCGACCTCTTATGGTTACAACGTTCTGGGTTGCAGGCTCACCTTGGATTTTCCCGTAGCCAAACTGACCGATTACGACGAAAAACTCGATGAACTCCTTGCTTCGGACAATGCATTTGGCTTAATTACAGCAGCACATATCCTGACCAGGCAAACCCGAAAGAAACATCAGGAGCGCTATGAAGCCAAACTCCGTTTGATAAAAGTACTCTATCAACGGCACTGGGATAAACAACGCGTCATCAACTTGCTTACCGTAGTTGATTGGTTAATGACACTTCCCGCTTGGCTGGACACAAAAGTCTGGCAAGAAATCGAAACAATTGAGGAGCATAAAAACATGAAATACATTACCAGCATAGAAAGAATCGGCATAGCCAAAGGCAGAGTAGAAGGCCGCATAGAAGGCAGAGTGGAAGGTCGCGTAGAAGGTGAATCCAAGCTTCTGAAAAGACAACTTGAACGTCGCTTTGGCGCATTACCGGCCTGGGCAATAGAGTTGTTAAGCAATGCCAATGAACCATCATTAGAAGCCTGGGGTGAGGCTATCCTCACTGCCCAGACCCTGGAAGCAGTTTTCAACTCGGAAGCCTCCCATTAAAAGCACGAACCTGATTACCCATTACCCTATCACGTTCCTTTCCATCTCTTATCTCAGCAATAAATAGAGGTTCCCATTATCTTTATGATGAAAGGGAAAAATAAAGTAATGGTAACTATATTAAGGCATTATCGATAGCGCCTGATTTCTGTATAGACTTACCGGTCGGAAAAGGTGCTTGGCATAGAACTGTTTATAATATTTATCTGCCAATCTTATGTCTTTCCAGGCCATCCTGACGAAATACAGAAAAGATTCATTCTCCGAGCGTGATAAAGGTGACCGCTTTGAGCGGTTGATGCAGGCCTATCTGAAAACCGACCCAAAGTATGCCTATCTCTTCAAAAAGGTGTGGCTGTGGAATGAATTCCCTGGGCGGGGCGATTTTGGTGGTGGTGATACCGGGATAGATTTGATTGCCTTGACCTTGGATGGCAACTATTGGGCAATTCAGTGTAAATGTTTTCAGGAAAGTGCTGCCATCGATAAACCGGCTGTTGATTCTTTTCTCTCAACATCAAGCAGGGAGTTCAAGGATGAAAACCTGCAGACAACAAGCTTTGCGCAACGGCTCTGGATTTCAACGACCAATAAATGGGGGCTGAATGCAACCGAAGCCATAAAAAATCAGAGCCCGCCTGTTATCCGGCTCAACCTCTTCGAGCTGCAGGAATCAGCGGTTGATTGGCAGAAATTAGATCAGGGTATACACGGCGAAGCATCACGAACGCCAAAAAAAACACTGAGGCCGCATCAGCAGGAGGCCTTGGATAAAACGCATGAGCATTTCAAAACGGCAGACAGGGGTAAGCTCATTATGGCTTGCGGTACTGGGAAAACATTCAACTCCCTGCGCATCGCTGAACATGAAACCAATGGCAAGGGCCTTATCCTCTTCCTGGTTCCCTCCATCGCCTTGCTTGGCCAGACACTGCGAGAGTGGTCGTCCGATGCCAATGAGCCGATTAATGCTGTTTGTATCTGTTCGGACAGTGAGGTGTCGCGAAAAAAAAGCAAGAACGAAGATAGTGACTCATACAGCATCGTTGATCTTGCGTTACCTGCATCCACTGATGTCAGCTCAATTCTCCGCCAGTTCAAGCATATAGAGGCCAATGGACACGCTGGCTTGACTGTTGTGTTTTCTACCTACCAATCCATCGCAGTGATTGCTCGTGCACAAGCTGAACTGCAGAAATCAAACAATAGCTATGGTGAGTTTGATCTCATCATTTGCGATGAAGCTCACCGAACCACAGGGGTTACCTTATCCGGTGAAGATGAATCTGCATTTACTAAAGTTCACGACAACAATTTCCTCAAAGGGAAAAAGCGGCTCTATATGACCGCAACCCCAAGGCTTTACAGTGACGATACAAAAAGCAAGGCAGCACAAGCCGATGCCATTCTTTGCTCAATGGATGATACCAGGTTATTTGGTGAGGAAATCTACCGTATTGGTTTTGGTGAGGCAGTAGAAAGGGATCTACTCAGTGATTACAAAGTGCTCATTCTGACGTTGAATGAAAACGATGTTCCGCCAGCGGTGCAGAAGATGATAACCGATAACGAAAGTGAAATCAACACTGACGATGCCTCCAAACTTATTGGATGTATCAATGCCCTCTCGAAGCAAATCCTTGGGGATGCTGGTGTTATCAAAGGTAGTGATCCGGAGCCTATGAAACGGGCTGTTGCCTTTTGCCAAAGCATTGCTGTATCAAAAAAAATAACAGCCACCTACAACACTGCTTCCGACGCTTACCTCAATTCATTGCCTGAAAAAAGCCAGGAGCGGATGGTTTCGCTCTCTTCGCGGCATATTGACGGCACTATGACGGCTCCCCAGCGGGATGAATTGCTCTCGTGGCTGAAGGCTGATACCAATTACAATGAGTGCCGTGTGCTTACCAACGTGCGCTGTTTAAGCGAAGGGGTTGATGTTCCCTCATTGGATGCTGTTATGTTCCTCTCTGCCCGCAACTCACAGGTCGATGTTGTTCAGTCGGTTGGTCGTGTCATGCGAAAAGCACCGGGTAAAAAATATGGCTACATCATCATCCCTGTTGTTGTTCCTTCTGATGTCGAGGCTGACAAAGCTCTTGACGATAATGAGCGTTACAAAGTTGTCTGGACAGTATTGAATGCTCTCCGAGCTCATGACGACCGATTCAATGCCACAGTCAATAAAATAGAACTCAACCGCAAACGTCCTGAACAGATTTTAGTAGGCAGGCCAGCCTGTTCATGGGAAGATGGGCAGCACATCGTAGCAGACCCTGGCGTTGCGTATGGAACTGATCAGGAGATCAGTCAACAGCTCGCTATGCAATTTGAACAATTGCAGCATGTCGTTTTTGCCCGTATGGTGCAGAAGGTTGGTGACCGTCGCTATTGGGAGCAGTGGGCCAACAATGTTGCGGAAATTGCTCAACGGCAGGGTGAAAGGATCAATCGCCTGATTCAAGCTGATGGAGAGCACAACAAGGCATTTCAGGAGTTTCTCTGCGGTCTGCAGCAGAACATCAACCCATCTATCACCCGGCAGGAGGCTGTTGAGATGCTCTCGCAGCACATCATTACCAAGCCGGTCTTTGAAGCGCTTTTCAAGGGGTACTCCTTTGTCCAGAACAATCCCATATCGGTCTCCATGCAGAAAATGCTCGACCTGCTGGAGGCACAAACCATCCAGGAGGATACCGACACCCTGAACAAATTTTATGAATCGGTCAGAATGCGGGCGGCTGATATTGACAACGCCGCTGGCAAACAGCGCATTATTATTGAGCTGTATGACAAGTTCTTTAAAACGGCTTTCCCAAAGATGGTGGAAAAGCTCGGCATTGTCTATACACCAGTTGAATTGGTTGATTTCATCATCCACTCTGTTAATGATGTACTCAAACAGGAGTTTGACCGCTCCCTTTCCGACGAGAACATCCACATCCTCGACCCCTTTACCGGCACTGGCACCTTTATTACTCGCCTCCTGCAAAGTGGTCTGATTGACCGGAAAGACCTCGAACGGAAATACCAGCAGGAGATTCATGCCAACGAGATTGTGCTGCTTGCCTACTACATCGCAGCGGTCAATATTGAGAACGCCTACCACGATATGATGGGCGACACAACAACCTACAAAGCTTTTGAAGGCATCTGCCTGACCGACACCTTTCAGCTTGGTGAGACGGATGAAAGTGCCGTACTCTTTTCTGATATGTTTCCGCAAAACTCTGAACGCGTATCGGCGCAGAAAAAGACGCCACTGCGAGTGATTATCGGCAATCCGCCCTACTCCGTCGGCCAGAAGTCGGCCAATGACAATGCCCAAAACCAGAGTTACCGGAAACTTGATGGCCGGATAGCTGCTACATACGCAAAAGGCAGTATGGCAACATCAATAAAAGCACTTTACGATGCCTATATCAAAGCGTTCCGCTGGAGTACTGATCGACTTGATCCAGAGCACGGCGGTATCATTGCCTTTGTTTCAAATGCTGCCTGGCTGGATGGAAATGGAATGGATGGTTTGCGTCAATGTCTGGAAAAGGAGTTTTCAAGCATCTATGTTTTTAATTTGAGGGGCAACCAGCGTACCAGTGGAGAGCTCTCCAGAAAAGAGGGTGGCAAAATATTTGGTTCCGGTTCCCGTACTCCCATTGCTATTACTTTGCTGGTGAAAAACCCTGACAAGACCGCAGAGAAAGCCACTATCCATTATGTTGATATTGGTGATTACCTGAATCGGGAAGAGAAGCTCGGTATCATCAGCAACTACCGTTCGGTTAGCAATCCAGCAATGCCCTGGCAAACGTTGGAACCCAATGAGCATGGGGATTGGATCAGCCAACGGAATGATCTCTTTGAGACGTTTATTCCTTTGGCAGGAAAGACAAAATTTGATCTCAAATCGCATTCATATTTTTTGACTTATTCACTGGGAATTGCATCCGGCAGAGATAGTTGGGTTTATAATTTTTCAAGAAAAAAATTGAGAGGAAATGTTTCACAATCAATTGATTTTTATAATGAGCAGTCTCTTGAATTTAAAAATGCAAGGCAAAAAGACTCCGAATTAGAGGTAGATTCATTTATTGATACTGATCCAAGTAAAATCAGTTGGAACCGGAATCTAAAACAAGATATTGATCGTTATAAAGCACATTTATTTGATGTAAATAATATTGTTAAAGCCAATTACAGACCGTTCTGCAAAAATTATTTTTACTTTGATAAAGATTTCAACGCAATGATTTATCAAAATAAAAAGCTTTTCCCTAATCCGGATTCAATAAATAAGGTCATTTGCGTTTCATCTATTGGCGCAAATAATGGCCTATCTGTCTTGATAAGTAATTGTATTACCGATTTACATTTCAATGGAGACACACAATCTTTTCCCCTCTACTACTACGAAGAACGCCAGAAATCAAGCCCAACACTTTTTGATGCGGCCACCGAGAATGAGTTTATCCGCAGAGATGGCGTTTCAGATTTTATTCTCGAAAGAGCACTGAAGCTGTATGGCAATCGTGTCACCAAGGAAGATATTTTTTACTACGTCTACGGTATTCTTCACAGCCCTGAATACCGCACCCGTTTTGCCAACGACCTGAAAAAAATGCTCCCACGCATCCCGCTTGTCGATGAACCCCGGGAATTCTGGTCATTCAGCAAAGGTGGAAGAGAGCTGGCCGAGCTGCATATCAACTATGAAACAGTGCTATCTTATGAAGGTGTATCCGTCACCGGTGCTGAGAAAGGGCTCTTCAATGTTGAAAAGATGCGCTTCCCGAAAAAAGGGCAAAAGGATACCATTCTTTATAACGGTTACATCACCATATCGAACATTCCTGACAAGGCCTATGACTACGTTGTGAACGGCAAAAGCGCTATAGAATGGATCATGGAGCGCTATCAGATCACGACCCATAAAGAGAGCGGGATAACCAATGACCCGAACGACTGGGCCAAAGAGGTTGGTAATCCTCGTTATATTCTTGATCTGCTTCTGAGTGTGATTAATGTGAGTGTGAAGACTGTGGGGATTGTTGAGGGATTACCGGAGTTGAGGTTTGAAGCCCCCACTGCTTAGCGTTTCAAAGGATTGGCAATTTAGGTTTATGCTCTATTCTTTTTCATCAACCACCGATTAAACCCTTGAATTCATGTGGTGGACTTACGCGTTACTATCTGCTCTGTTTGCTGCCTTTACTGCCATACTTGCCAAAATCGGCATAAAAGGTGTTAACTCCGATCTGGCAACTGCCATACGAACGGTATTTATTTTATGTATTGCATGGGGGATTGTCTTTGCCCGCAAAGAGGTAGATGGCATCCATCTCCTTTCAAAAAATAACTGGGTGTTTCTTGGTCTCTCAGGTGTTGCAACCGGTTTATCCTGGATATGCTATTTTAAAGCGTTGCAGATGGGAAAGGTTTCACAGGTTGCCCCTGTCGATAAAATGAGTGTTGCCATAGCAATAATTTTATCAGCTTTGTTCCTTCATGAGGTTCTGACATGGAAAATCTTGATGGGAGCACTTCTTATTATTGGAGGTTCTGTGCTGATTATTTTGTAGTGGATATGATGATCTCCTTCGGAGGCCTCAAAGTCGCTCAGGAACCAGTGAAAAAAAAGCTTTATCCTGCCAAAAGAGATTGCTGATGCTTTTGATATTTATGTAAAACTTGTACAAAGGGAATTTCCCGGAGTAACCGAGACAGAAGTTGCAACAGCTGAACATTATTGTTCAATTTTCTCGGAATTCTGAATCGACCCCAGTTCGTACCAGACGCCACGTCCACTGCCATGTTGAGTCAGATGGCCACGTTGAACCAGGTTTCGGAAGTGAACTTTCAAGGTGTTGCGGCTGATGCCAGTCAGCTTGATAGCATTGCCTATCGTTATGCGTCCATGTTCACGGACAAATTCAACGATATGCAGTGAGATTTCTGGCAAAGAAGTCATGACGATCTTCTCTCGCTCTACTTTCTTCTCAAGGCGGCGGACCTGATCGGCCAGCGAACGAAGAAAAAACACCAGCCACGGCTGCCAGTTTGGGGTATCAGTCCGGATTAAACCCTGAGTTTGCCGTAGAGCCAGGTAGTAGGCTTCTTTGTTGAGTTCGATGACGCTTTCCAGTGAACTGTATGGTACGTAAGCGTACCCCGACTGAAGTAACAGTAAGGTGGTTAAGACACGACTGAGCCGACCATTTCCATCCTTGAACGGGTGGATTTCGAGAAAGACCACCACAAAAAGAGCGATGATTAAAAGCGGGTGCAGTGTTTTTTGCTCACGTTCATCTTTTACCCAGGTAACCAGTTCGGCCATCAGGTGAGGGGTATTGAAGGGAGTTGCGGTTTCGAACACGATACCGATCTGATTGCCGTTTTCATCAAAAGCTGCAACACTGTTTGAGTTGGTTTTGTACTGTCCTCTGTGTCGAGAATCCTTATCGATATGGCGCAGGAGAATCTGATGTAACTGTTTGATGTGGTTCTCGTTGAAAGGGATGTTTGGCCACGATTCGAACACCAGGTCCATCAGCTCCGCATAACCTGCAACTTCCTGTTCATCACGTGTTTCGAAAGACTGAATAACCAGGTTGGAAAGGAGACGCTCAACCTCTCGATCGGACAGTTTACTTCCCTCAATGCGGGTTGATGATCCGATGCTCTCGATGGTGGCAACCCTGCGTAAGGCTGAAAGACGATCAGGGGCAAGAGTGCCCAGAGTACGCCAGACGCCTTTGAATTCATCGATCTGAGCAATCAGGCTCAGAATCTCCGGAGTGATATGAATCGTATCAGTTCGTAACATAAACCAATTATACACCCATTTACACCCAATTACAAATGAGCTTTTGCGGATTCACTCCTGTCAATTTGACTGGCAGGAAGGGATGTACACCGAGAGTGGTTTATACCTGAAAAGTGTAAGCAAGCGAAACTCAGAGGAGAAAGGGGGCGGAAGATGACTCGTAAAATGCTATAAGATATTGTCGTGAAATAAGTTAATTTACATAATCAATATTATACAACAAATTGTTAAGCCAAGAACGGCTCTTCTTTAAGCTGCGAAATTATTAATAATGGGCCGACTTAACACGGATATGTTTTGACTGATGCCTCTTCGCCCTTAGTGTGAAAGATTACTTGAGTTAATAACATAAAGACTTCTGCCACTAAAAGTTCTCCTGTTTCCTTGATATGTCAGTACCTGAGGCAGTTCACTTTGTAAGTCGGATATACTTACTTTCATATCAAACCGATCTCCAAAAATGTAACGCAGTAACAGTGGCAACTCGGCGAAAACTCCCATCAATCCCTACAGCATTCTACTTCATAGTAGAACAAAATGCCGAATAGCATAGCTCAGGTATAACGTGAAAAACAAAAACGCATCCCTTGGTATAAAAAGTCGGAGCCGTTTTCAAATGCAGTATTTGATTGGAGTTGTTGTGAATTTTTCGTGAAATGCTTATATATGAAAGATGTTTAACGTTCTTAAACAAAAAGGAGGTAAACGATGCGGAGTGCGAAGGTAATTGAAAATGAGCATCCCGACACTGAGCGCGAAGAGGTGATCGAGAAGCTGGAAGTTAGCAATGAGCCCGGTGCTCGTGTTCTAGCTCGCATAATCCGTCAGGCCGATGCAGAAGACGCAGAAGCCGTGATGTGGTCTCAGAATTGGAACGCTCATAGCCGTAGCTCATAGAGCTATGGTTTGAATAAAACGCCATGAGATCATTACTCTGTTAGGGTGTGAGCAAGTATGCCCCGTCAAAAGCTATAAATATTCTGCAAATAGCCACAAGCTACTTTTCTCCGTGATTCGTATAAAGGCCTATTTGTCGCACAATTCATTCTGCTCTTGAATGTTACTTTGTTCCAAATCAAGAATTTGGGGGCATGCTAGTAAAACCATCAGTCAAAAATTTGCTATGTAGCACTATAACAGTTGTGGTTAGAATTTCTTCTCGCTGCAATTTGACGTGCGACTATTGTTACGCAAAAGCTTCGAATAGACCAGAAAGTGCATCATCGTTTATGACGATAGAAACTGCCTCAATCGTCTGTGAGCAGTTTCTATCGCTTCCCGTCAAGCGTGTAGATTTCAATTGGCATGGCGGGGAACCGTTGCTTTCTGACCCTGCTGTGTTACGGAATGCCATACAAACACAACAACGGCTTTTGACGGAAGGTAGTGCTCCAGCAATAAACAAGATACAGACGAATGGAACGCACTTCTCAGATGAATGGCTCACTCTACTCTGCGAATATCCCATTGATATAGGTATCAGCCTAGATGGCCCTGCCCGCTTCCATAATCGGCATCGTTCGGTTACTGATGAAAGACCAACATCATGCCACGATGAAGTTATGGCAAACATGGCTAAATTGCGAAAAATCGGATTGCCGTTTGGTACACTTCTCGTAATCACAGAGGATATGGCTTTCGCGGCGAAGGAGATTTTTGATTTTGTCAATGATGAGCAGCTCTCGGTTGATCTTCTTCCTTGCTTCTTCCATGGTACTTTGGGTAATGTAGTCCCTCCAAGCATTCATCCTCATTCGCTTTCGCGATTTATGCAGGAATATTTCGATGAGTGGATTCGCCATCCTGATCCGCCAACTTGTCGGATCCTTGAAGACATGTTAGGAGGTGTACTTGGTATTAAACCTAGAACATGTGCGTTTCGTAATCATTGCCATGAGTTCTATAGCGTAGATACTGATGGTCGCCTTTATCCCTGTGACTTGTTCTTGGGTCAACAAGATATGTGCTTGGGTAATTTGCATTCGGAATCCTTGCACTCAATCCTTAGTTCACCTCACACTGCGGCAATTCGTTCTAGTATTGCCACTCTGCCTGATGATTGCAATGAATGTGACTGGCTTTTCGCGTGTGGAGGAGGATGCTCAGCACATCGGATTGGTCAGACCCTCGACTCAGTTGGGCGATATTATTTCTGTGGGGCACGAAAATCCATTTTCAAACATATTGAGGCGTTTATGCTATCCAATGCCAGCCTATTTTCGACTGCTAAGGCAGCAATGAGGGGAATGCTATGAGTGCGGATCTGCCAACCACAATAGTCATTAAAACAACAGACTCATGCAATTCCGCCTGTCACTACTGTTACGAAGAGAACGCTGTTGATGGAACCGTGCGCACGATACCCTTGGACGTGGTAGAAGAAATCTATCGTTGGGCTGCCGAGTCGGGGCTAGCCAAAGTCCAACTGGTTTGGCATGGTGGCGAACCGCTACTAGCTGGAATTTGTTTTTTCCAAGAGATCTTTTCAATTCAGGCGAAGTACGAAAGGGCAGGACTGGAATACATTCATAGTCTTCAGACGAACGGGATATTGGTAGACGACGATTGGATTAAGTTATTTCGATCCTATCGGATAGGAGTTGGGATTAGTCTAGATGGCCCAGCTTGGCTACACGATTTTCAGCGACCGCTTTCGACGGGATGTCCCAGTCATTCAAGAGTGATAAGTGCTCTCGACCGCATGACGGCCGCTGGACTACGTGTGAGCCTTTCGGCTGTAGTCACTCAAAAGAGCCTCGGAGCGGAACGCGAAATTATCTCTTTTTTTTCTGCACTTCCTGCGGAATCTGTAGATTTCCTTCCTATGACGGTTCTGGCATCGAAGCTCCAAGATCACTCCTTCCTCATTAGCGCCATCGAGTTTAGTCAGTTCATGTGTGAAATCTATAAAGAGTGGTCACGGCTTGACGAAGAACGCATCTCAATCCGATACTTGGAAAACATGATTCGAGGAATAACTGGCTGTCACCCCTCGCTCTGCACCTTTTCGGGCCGATGTGGAGCTTACATTTCTATTGACTTTGATGGTAGCCTATATCCGTGTGACTCGTTCATGCGTGCACAAGAATTTAGAATGGGAAATTTACGCGACAAAACACTCAATACATTACTTTCCACGAGTCGGTACCATACTTTTCGAGCTGACATCGCCCAACTTCCGCATACCTGTGAGAATTGTGAGATACTTCAAGCCTGCAACGGTGGGTGCCCATCTGAACGCTACTCAGGTGACGGTAAGTATATGCGTCTTTATCCATTCTGCGGAACTCGCAGGGACCTTGCAAGGCTAATCGCAGCCGATTTAAATGCCGCTGGAGCGAGCGAATTGTTGCGTCTTCCAAGGGCTATTCAGACGGAGTACCCGTAATGAGCAACACCGTTCATGATTCGAAACAGCAGGATTTCACCGAATGGCACGGACATTTGGTCGCCTTATGTTGCTCAGAAGAATCCGAACTTCCTGTTTTGACTAAATTCCATAACGGGCTCCATGCCTGCCCCGAAGGGTGTTGCCGAATCGTCGAAACTGAGTCAGGGAGACCGTATCTGATCTGTATAACTGGCCATGGCATGGTAGCTGCCGCTGCCTCCGCAGCACACCTGTTTGACGCACACAAGGTTGGTCTGTTGGTGGCACTAGGCTTCATGGGGCGGATCTGCGCTTCGATTTCAAGAGAAGACGTCATTCTCGTCTCAAAGACTGCCAACTATGCTTCGATAAGTGCAATAATCCGACCGGAGGAAATCGACGCAGATCATGTACGCTCATGGACCCCACTCGAGGAAATCAAGCAGCTCGCCTATTCCTCGGCTCAAGATTGCCAGTTTGTACTCAAAGAAGGGACTGTTATAAGCGCTGAGGGTCCACTTCATGATGGAGATGTTAGTCGCCAGCTTTCCCGGCAGTTTTCAGCTGTCGGTGTGGACATGGAGACGGCGGCAATCGCGCAGGTTGCAGAACTTCGAAACCGAGCATGGCTCTCCTTTCGCATGACGAGCGATGATGCTGATCAGCAGGCTGCTAAAGACTATAAAGCAGCATGCGAGCACGGTGTTTCCCCAGCCCTTGGAAAGGTTGTCGAGACGCTCGTAGATCGACTTGCAGCACATCGTGTTGGCCCGGCAAGCATATTCAGGGTTGATGCGAGCATCAATAGAGAGACTGAGAAGAAAATTCTCAGTGCTGATCGGGAAACTGTGTTTCATCCATTCTCGAGTCCCAACCATGACGATTCTTGCATACCACGAGTTGTGTCACGTGCATTTGGAGTTCGAATGTGGGATGAGCTTGGTCGATGTTACTTTGACGGGATTGCAGGGACAAAGAACGTTTGTCTTGGACATGGACATCCTGCGGTTTTCCCGTTCCTTATCGAACAAAATAGCCGCCTTGCCCACTGGCCAGCCGATGGTTTTACTAACAAAGTCCTTGTTTCGTTTTCAGAAAAGCTCGCAAGGTTGTTTCCTGGCACTCTTCGCCACGTGTTTGCCAATAGTAGCGGCTCCGAAGCAGTCGAAACGGCTTTACGATTGTCAAGAGATTACCATCGTTGTCGAGGTGAGGGACACAGGTATCGGGTATTGGCACTTACGGGAGGTTATCACGGGGCTACCGCTGGCGCTCTTTCGATTACTGGACACGCAGCGAGTCGTTATGGGGCTGGACCTTTGATGGAAGGCGTAATTTTCATCGAACCTCCTGCAAATGGGGAGCCTTCAGCAGTTGAAGAGGCACTTGTTCGCCTCGAAAATGCTCTTGAGCTATCGGACCCGGAGAGTTTTGCAAGTTTTATATTCGAACCGACTCAAGGTCTCGGGGGGGTGCGACCGCTACCAACACGTTTTCTACAAGGCCTTCTCCAGACGGCAAGGGATATTGGCGCTTTGGCAATTGCCGATGAGGTAGCCTCTGGTTTAGGTAGGACAGGCCTCTGGTTTGACTTTTTGCGTGTACAGCAAGAACCGGATATTGTAGTGTGCGGAAAAGCTCTAACCAATGGAACCATTCCATTGTCAGCGACTGTTGCAAGTGATCGTATTTTCGACGTGATCACTGCTCGATTCTCGTCACTTCGTCATGGTCATACTTTCTCAGGCCACCCTTTAGCTGCGGCAGCTGCTTGTCGCGTTCTTGATACACTTTCTGATATTGATGTGCTATCGCGTGTCAACGCGAGAGTAACAGAGTTTCAATCTCACAATGCAAAGGAACTTCGACAATTGCCGCACGTAGCTGATATACGAAATGCAGGGCTGTGGATTGGCATCGAACTTCGCTCCCTTGGTTACGGTGAACCTCCTCCTGTTCGGCGCTTCTCGCGAGCGCTCACACAGAATGGGCTGATCCACGAAGTCCTTGGAGCAACGATCGCACTCAGCCCATCGCTCACGATCTGTAAAGAGGATTGGGAAGCAATTGGTGCGATTCTTGTGCAAACATTTCAGGAGGAATCATGACATCCGCAAGTGCCTCAGCATCACATATCGAAAAGCCTTTGCTTGAAATGGGGGGGGTTCGTCTCCGTGCTGTTCACGATGCTGATTTACCTTTTCTGTTCGAGCTTAGTACGTCTTTTGAGACTCTCCACCTGTGGGATGACGGACAAATCGAAACTGTAGAAAGACGATTTGTCGAGGTGTTTCTACAAAAGGCCAACTCACGAACTTTTTTCATTGTGGAATCAATTTTTCAGAACGAAAGTTCATTCGAGCCGATCGGGCTTGCATATTTTTATAGCTTAGACCCAATTAATGAATGGGCTTATTATACTATTGCATTACACCCGAGATATGTCATGCGTGGAGCAGGCTATGTTGCCAGCCTGCTCGCACTGGAGTGGGCATTCTATTCATGGAGTCTACACAAGCTCTATGTAGAAATTTTATCTGACAATAGTGTCGCGATTAATACTGCTATCCGCCTTGGATTCGAAAGAGAAGCTCACTTCACGCAGCACCGACGTATTGCTGCTGAGCGCTTCGATGTTGATGTTCTCGCCCTGAGTCGCCAGCGCTGGGTATCTGAGTTTCGAAGCAGAGCCATAGAAAGGGCTAAAAAACTGAATGTACGTTCATGACTACCCGTACTTCAGAAATATTGCTAATCTTCCCGCCACATTGGGCATTCACCATGCCGCATCTTGCGTTGCCTTGCTTGCATGGCGCTCTTGCCGCAGCAGGCCACGGCGCAACACTTATGGATATCAATTTGGATTTCCATCGATGGCTTTTCTCCTCCGATGGAATTGGCGCACTTGGTTCGCGAATTCGGAGCCGAATCGATTGCCTCGAAGCGAAGTCCACAATCAGCTCAATTGAGGCAACCATTCTTCGAAAACTGATTGTAGGGGATGCTATTGCCCAGCGACTTCAGACGGAAATCGACAGTGCGGTCGATGTACTAACTTCTGAAAAGTTTTATAACCCACATCTCCTCACGAAGGCGACCGATAGCCTTGCGGCAACATATAGTCTCGTTGGAAGCGCGTTCTTTCCTTCACGCATGGACTTTATATCTTTCCATCCAAAGGTGAATCCGGCAACTCAAGAGGGTCTTGCCGAAATCACACAGGATGATGTGACAAATCCATACAGGTACTTTTTCTCCCGTTGCACAATCCCCACGATCCGTGATCTCAACCCTCGCCTAATCGGTATTTCGATCTCAGCAGAAACTCAGTGGGTTGCTGCTCTTACACTGTGCCGCATGCTCCGCGAATCAGGCAACACCGCATTATTAGCACTCGGTGGCGGTGTACCAACTAGAATCAAAGACGTACTCGCCACAACTGATGGATCACTCCAAGATTATTGCGACATCATTGTAACCGGCGAGGGCGAGGAAACAATTGTAGAGCTGGCAAACTGTATTTTGCAGGGTAAACCATTTGATGACATTGCTGGATCTATCGCGTACCTTAAAGACGGGACGATTCGAAAAAACCAAGCCCGTAGTCACATTCCTTTTGGACAGCTTCCTACCCCAATTTATACGGGATTGTGCCTATCGCGCTACATTACCCCAAAACCAGTCCTCCCTTTGATGCTTGCAAGGGGATGCTTTCATCGGTGCGCCTTTTGTGATCACAGTGCTGCCTATTCTGTTAGCAGGTCAGCTCGAACTCTCGCTGAGCTTGTTGCGGAAATGAATATGTTGCAGCAGCAACATGGTACGACTTGCTTCGCTTTTGCGGATGAATCACTTCCCGTTGATGCAATTCGCGGGATCGCAGCAAAGTTAGAATACCGAGCAGAAAAACTTTCTATTGCAGCGAACTTCCGTGGAGAGGCCAACTTCAACGCTGAGGACTGGAAGGTATTTGCTCGCACCGGGCTTCGACTCGCGCAGTTTGGGATTGAATCAGGAAGTCAAAGGGTCCTCAATGCAATGCACAAAGGAACCGTTGTAGAGGTAGTTGAGGCTTCATTACGCCAAGCTAGCTATACTGGTATATGGAATCATGGGTTCATAATGTTTGGCTTCCCTTGTGAGACGCAGGAGGATGTCGCACAAACAATCGAGTTATTGGAACGAAACAGGGAGTGCATTCACTCAGTTGGCGCTTCGCAGTTCCACCTGATGCGTAACTCTGCGATTGCAAACAGCCCAGAGGTCTTCGGTGTAACATTGGGTGACGCTGGCGTTTGGTCCCTAGTTCTTCCACACAATCCTGGCGATGGAATGACGGTTGCTGAAACTGAAACTGTTTGCACTTCATTCAACAGTAAGACTGTTCCGTGCCTTCCGGGTGCAGCTCTTTGGCAGCGTCTCGAACGCGCTCAGCTTTTGCTCTACCTTGAGCGGTATTCTCGGGAAACGATGCTTGCTCTTGGAGATGATTTGGATACCCTTAGCGCTGAGGCTACGTCGTTACTGCCTAGGTTGCCAATTGATGTGGAGTTGGCGCGCTTGACTCATGATGTTACGGACACGCAAGGAGAGGTCTCGCGATCAGGTTCCCCATTGTCTCTACTTGTCGATGGTCTATCCCGAAGCGTATCGCTACTTTCGGATGAGGCATGGATTGCAGTCAAGGCCTGGCGAAAAGGCAGTTCTGTTGAAACTGCTTCTCATAATCTAGCGTCAGAATTGGGTATTGATCACGTTGCTCCTGTAAAAGAAATTGAAGCGCTATGGTTGGACCTTCACCTTGCAGAACCAACCCTCATGAATGAGGAGCCCCTGTTCGAGGAGACATCATTTCTGGACCTTCGAACAGCTATTGATGCACCGAAATGTCTTCCTAACAGTGCACTTCCAGAGTGGCTTGGCATCGTGACCGGAATCAAACCTGGAATGCGAATTACGCTTTACGGATGGACGCGGATACAGCTCGAAGTATTTGCTAAAACTATTTTGCGCAGAGGACTTGCTGTCCAGTTTGGAGAATTCCGGTCGGACGGTTTAGCTCACTTATCTCAGCATGAGAGATCTCTCGCTCTTGCTGCATCCCCAGTTTACGCCTACATTGCTCGAACGGTCGTACTTGCTGATATGCTTGCAAAAGCTGAGAGTCAGGGTGGTACCGCCTTCGGAAGAGCACTTGGGTATCCTGATTGCTGCGTGCAATGGCTTGCCAGGCAGGATGCGAAAAGGAGCCAAGGAAGTCGCCCTCCTAATCTACCGGTCATAGGTCTCCAGAACACGAATAGTCAATGTTGCGCTGAGCTAAACAACCTGCTCTGGCACCTTCCCGATAGACCGTCGCCATTTTATCTTATTTCGCACTACCCATGTTCCTATAGTTGCCAACACTCCGCTACGCTGGCGCGTACCCTTCATAAAGAAATTGAGCTTAGATCTGCTGATGCTGCCCACAGCATGATCCGAGCTTTATCACGGCCAGTTGTAATCTGGGATGACACTTTGCTCCCGCAAACATGCTGGGATGAGAACAAGGGTCTTGTGTTTAACGGAAGCGTTGTTTTGAATAGCATACATTTTAGTGCATACATGTCCCTACGGAAAGAAAGGGACTACTCCGACCTTGGGCTGGCATTCTCAGACGAGCTGGTGATGAACGAGGATCGCGTTTTGGGTATGCGCGAAGGGCAGCTAGCTGGTTGCTGGTGGGCAGCCGATCATGGTAAGGCTCATATCTTTGACTTCCGATGGTAGAATGGCTATAAGTGCAGCTAAGATTTAATAACAAACAGTTACTGATCAAGTGTTGAACATTGTATAACTTTGCTCTCATACTGAAGTAATCTCAAATTGCTTTACATCTATACGTATTCTACCTTATGCATTCGCACGATGGCCTTATCGAAATTCCATACCCAAAACAAACACCAAAGGCAAGCCGAA
>CAJAJL010000030.1 GCA_903940125.1 uncultured Chlorobiaceae bacterium
ACGCTTCAAGAACTACGGCCTGGCCCCAAAATCCGCCGCCGACTTTGCATTTCTGCTGCACGGCTTCCAATACCTCGCCACAGAAGGCACAATGGCCATTATCCTGCCCCATGGCGTTCTCTTCCGTGGCGGTGTAGAAGAACGTATCCGCACCAAACTGCTCAAAGACGGCAACATCGACACGGTCATCGGCCTGCCCGCCAATCTGTTCTACTCCACCGGCATTCCAGTGTGCATTCTGGTGCTCAAAAAATGCAAGAAGCCCGAAGACGTGCTCTTCATCAACGCCAGCGAACACTTCGAAAAAGGCAAACGCCAGAACCGCTTGCGGCAAGCTGATATCGACAGGATTGTATCCACCTATCAATTTCGCACCGAGGAGGAGCGCTATTCCCGCCGTGTGTCAATGGATGAAATTGAATCCAACGGCTGCAACCTCAACATCTCCCGCTACATCAGCACCGCAACAGCAGAGGAAGAAATGGACCTTACTGCGGTACATGCTGATTTGGTCAACATCGAAGAGCGAATTGTTCAAGCCACCAGCAAACACAACGAGTTTCTTAAAGAGCTTGGGTTGCCTCCTTTACCGATCGCCAATGAGGGATGACATAGCATAGATTTCGTTTCATGAGCACCGAAGACAACAATGATCTGGCTTGGGGAATGCTTTTCAGATGTTCGCCCTTGTAGCACTTCACCTCTTGGGTTTTCTCTTCTCAGTGAACGGTGAAATGTGTTTGCCTGTTTGTCTATGCTGAAGGGTATGTAATGTTGTCTGGTTCCGGTTAAAATAACGGGTCTTCATGTTTAAAAAACTTTTTATGAACAAGGTGTGGACGGTGTCCGCCCTCTTCACCGTCTCCCTGGCCCTTTATGGTATTGACTTCAGCATTTTCGGCAACCTGAGGGAAATATCAGCCAGCTTTCTCGGCAATCTCGCCTTCCTGCCCATATACATTATTGTTGTCACGCTTCTCTTTGAAAGAGTGCTCAGGGAAAGGGAGCGCCAGTCGGTAATGAGAAAACTGAACATGGTCATCGGCGTCTTTTTCAGTGAATTCGGCAACCGCCTGCTGAAAGAGTTGTCGGAACACGTGGTCGGAAGCGGGGAGCTGAAAAGCCGCCTGCGTATGACCGGATCATGGACAAAACAGGATTTTGATGAGGCGCTCGAGTATCTCCGCCGAAGCAACGTCAGGATAAGCATCGATAGTGACTCCCTCCCAGGTCTGAAGCAGTTCATGGTCGGAAAACGGAGCTTTCTTCTGAGCCTGCTGGAAAACCAGAATCTGCTTGAGCATGAGAATTTTACTGACCTTCTCTGGGCAGCGTTTCATATTGTTGAAGAGCTCGGGGCACGGGAGTCGTTCGATCGTCTTCCTCCGAGCGACAAAGAACACATCAATGGCGACATAAAGCGGGTTTTCGGTCATCTTATCCGGGAATGGGTACTCTATATGCAGCATCTCAAGGAGGATTACCCCTATCTTTTCTCTCTGGCGGTTCGTCTCAATCCCATGATCGACTCGCCGGATCCCGTGGTGTACCAGGACTGAGTTGCAGGGGTTATTTTGTGACTTCTGAGCAGTTTTTTTTAATGCCGAACTGCAGCTCAGCGTTACCGGATGACAAGGGGAATTGTATTGTGATGATGTTATAATTGGCGACATTGATCTTACCGATGCAGATGCTCAATTATATGGTTTGTTGACATCAGCCGGAGTTAATGGTTGAGAGACAGAGTGATGATAAATCGTAATTCTTCAATGCAGCGGACGTTGGCGGACAGTGTGGTGGTGCTGGATTTCGAGACGACGGGCTTGTCACCGCATTATGGTGATCGGGCTATCGAGATCGGTGCAGTGCTTGTCGAGCATGGGGTGATTCTCGACCGCTTTCAAAAGCTGATGTATCCCGGTTTCCGTATCAGTTCTTTTATCGAGGGTTATACCGGTATTACCAATGAGATGCTTAAAGGCCAGCCTTGCTGTGAAGAGGTGATGGCTGAGTTTTCGGAGTTTATAGCCGGTCATAATATTGTCGCGCACAATGCCTCATTCGACAAGCGTTTTCTTGATTTTGAGCTCAAACGGGCGAAACGGGCATATGAAGGTGCCTGTTGCTGCTCTCTGCTCGTGTCAAGAAGGATTTATCAGGACTCTCCAAACCATAAGTTGCAGACATTGGTGTCACATGCAGGCCTCCCGGAGACCGGAACGTTTCACCGCGCGCTGGCAGATGCCGAGATGACAGCTCATTTGTGGATGTCAATGATCGATCGGATTCGTCGGCAATACGGGATCCCGATGATTCTCTTTGACCAGCTGAGTGAACTCTCAAGAGTCGATAAGCTCTATGTCCACCGATATCTTACCTCACTTGCAAAGGGATGTTATGTTCGGTAGTGACTGGCTGCTCGATGCCGCAATAATGATGATCGAGCGTACGCACCGGGTGGAAAACCTGGGTACTGACGAACTGGCAGCGATGCTTGCCGGATCGGAACCGCCATTGCTGTTCGACATTCGCACAGCCGAGGAGTACGAGAAAAGCCGTATCGCGACATCTGTACGTCTCGATCCAGATACCGGTTCTGATGCCTTCACGGCTCGCTGTGAGTCCCTCGTGGCAGGGCGTGACCTTGTCTTTTACTGTTCGGTCGGACAGCGCAGTTCGGAACTGCTTGAGAGAGTGAAGAGTGCATGCGGAAAAGCGCGGGCGAAGAGTTGCCGTAACCTGCGCGGCGGCATTTTTCGCTGGTATAACGAGGGTAAGCCGGTTGTCGATGCGTCAGGTTTGACTGATGATATCCACGGGTACGATCCGATCTGGGGCATGATGGTCGAACGGCGACGATAACGTGTGCTATGGGCGGAACGGCCTGAGGAGCAGGACGAAGAGTCGTTGCTGGTCGGAGTCGCTTTCATGGTCGAGACCGAGACGGAGGTCGTCGAGGTTGTCTTTGACCAGTAAGCTGCTGAAGAGACGGTCCCAGACGGAGAGCATGCTGCCGTAGTTTGTGTCGTGTTCGCTCCTGAGCCTCGAGTGATGCAGGCGATGCATCATAGGGGAGGGGATGATGAGCCGGACCAGACGATCCATGAGGGGTGGAATGGAGATGTTGCTGTGCTGGAATTCGATGACCGGTGTCATGAGGAGCGAGTAGAGCAGGAGGTGTTCGATACCTGCACCAATCAGCATGAAGAGGGGGAAACGCAGGAGTTCAGAGAACAGTATCTCCATGTAATGGAACCGCCAGCTGGTGGTGACATCGAGGGTGGAGTCGCTGTGGTGTACGGAGTGGAATCGCCAGAGCAATGCGATTTCATGGTTCAGACGATGCCAGACGTACATCCACAGGTCGATGAACAGGATGATCACGATGGCTTCGACAACGGGGTGAAGAGCCAGCATCCCGATACCCGCCCAGACATTTCTCGACCAGTCCAGCATGAATGCCATGAGGATGCCCGAAGGGAGCAGGATCAGCAGGTTGAGACCGGCCATTGAAAGGTTGAGCGTTGCATGCAGCCCGCGAGGCATCTGCCGGGAAAAATAGGGATTGATACCCTCGATGATCCAGAGTATCAATCCGCCGGTAATGGTTGTGCCGTATGAGAATATGCGGAGGTCGGGTATGGAAAAAAAGATTTCTGCCATGCTGTTCCGAAAGAGCCGATTGAATGTAATAAAGTTGAGAGAGTTCTCAGGTACCCTGATGAGAGGGTCTTGGCAGTGATTTGGTGGATATTGAGGCCGAGGTATGTATTAAGTTTTTGCCTGCATCAGGAGGATGCTGATTTCTGCTTTATCGCGTGACGTTTTGCAATAAGGAATCCCGACAGGTAGATCAGGATAAAGCCTGGAATCACCACGCTGAAAAACAGGATCTCATGCTGTGGAGTCTTCAGCTGTCCGGATGTCCATACCATCCAGACAAAAAGCGCCCATAGCGGTCCAACAACGAGAAAGGTGATATTCCAGAGTTTTGTGAAGCTTTGGTTCATGATGTCGAATGCTGTGTGGTTTGATCAAATCGGATTCATACCGGTATCCGCCTTCAGCTTCATCTTCCGCTCATGGCTCTTCTCGAGCCAGATCCTTGCCAGGTACTGCAAGGCGTTGATGATGTAGCTCGAATAGGCTACGGAGGACCAAATCACCAGGACACTGTCGGGATAACCCTTCCATGCCAGGACGAAGTAGAGGAAATGAAAGAAGGTCGCAACCGAACTGCCTACATCCTCCCAGAAAAACTCTTTCGAAAAGACCCACTTGTCGAAAAGATCCTTCTCGAAGAACATGCCGGTGATGAAGAGGATGACAAAAAAGAGTGTCTTGAAGAGAATGGCGACGCTTATCCAGTAAAAGTCAAAGGACGCAAGATGGTTGGCATACAGGATGTTCAGGCAGACACCGGTCAGAAAGATGACGAACTGGACCGGTGCCAGCAGGATCTGGATTTCAGTCCATACAGATGCGTTGCGTTTGGCAAGCTGTTCAGGCGTGTAACGTGGCATGATTATATCCGAGAGATAAAGGTTCAGTGAAGGGTACTGTGTCGGATACTGCTTCTTATAATAGTACAAAGATTTGTATGGAAAAGCAAAGATGAAACTTCATGGACATTATCCGAATCACAGATCGCCTTTGGTCGCAAGTTCACGGAAGAAATCCTTGAGATGTCTCGTGCCGCTTGCCATCCATGCCGAGAGCCTCAAACGCCATGCCGACCGAGATATCCTGAAGCTCCTGCTACAAGTACCTTCTGTTGTGCCATTTTAGTTATTGCTGTAGAGGATGTTTTAAGTCAATGTTCATGAACGATGTTATGACGGTGCATGGTTGATGTACGGCATATCCGCGACAGATTGCCGACAGCTGTCCCGAGCTTGTCGTACGGAAAGGCAAGAAGCAGTTCATCAGGTTCGAGAGAGAGTCCGGCATTGCCGCCAGTGTCGCCAAGCGTGAACGTCGGTTTTCCGGTTCTGACAACATGGCTTGAGACCATCTCGCAGGTCGATCCGCCGGCTATGCCGTGAACCAGTTCGCCGCTGTCGAAACCGTAAGCCCGCAGAATATGCTGTCCCTGGAAGGGCTTGCAGACAATCAGAACCACATCCGGGCGCAGGGTCTCGTCATTCATGGCAGCAAGAGGCCCGACAATCTGAGCTTCGAACTCACCATCTTCGAATGGCATGGTCGCGGCCAAAGAGCAGCGCAGGGCTTGCATCGATCCGAACAGTTTCCCGTCCCCGATCATGAATTTCTCTGCAACCTCGAGAGGAAGAAGGCTTCCGAATCCCGCTGCTATGGCTCCGCCACCGCAAAGCTGATGCTCCTTTGTTGTGTAGAAAGGCCCGGCGCCTCTGAGACAGTCGCCCCACATGGCGCAGAGAAACGATTTTGGACCGCTCTCGCCTGAAGAAACACCAAATTTTTTCACCCCTTCGGGTAGTTCACTGAGCGAAGTGACAAATTTGACCGCAATTGGATTGTAGTCCAGTCCTTCGCTCTTGACGAGTGTTTGAGACAATTGTTCTGGAGTCATGGCTCACTATTGAATCGTTATGGACATGTTCACCGGATATCCGGCATTTTATGCAGTATACTATAATTGACGAAAATCAGGGAAAGAATGAATAATCCATCGCATAGTACCCCGATTTTGTTCTTTTCTGTTTGAATATCGCATCTCAAATATCTAAAATCTAATAACTCATAAAATGATTGTAGTTAAAGAGCATTGAAACCATGAAAAGAAACCTGGAACGCATCATTCAGCACATCGAAGCAGGGGAGTATGAAGCTGCTCATGATAGTTTGATGGGTGTGATGAAAGCATACCCGGAGGAATGGCAATTGGAAGTTGCGTTTATCGAAACAGGCATAGCGCATGCCATGCAGCTTAAAGGGCATGGGCGCAGGCTTAGCATGGGATTTTATGCGCAAAGCGCTGTGTGGCGTATTAAAGATATATTAGGGCATCCGGGGGCAGCTGAGTGTTTACATACTTTGCATAAACTCGTAGACCTTACTGCAACCGCCCGGTTTAATAGCTTGAACTGAGGGTAAAACAACACGATTGACCCCTTCCACATGAAACTCTTGATCAAGTCGTAACCGGGTGCCTGCTCTCTTTCGTATTTGCTGCAATATCACTGAGAATGTGATTCAGGGAATTTTTCTTTACATATACATGTTATATATGGCTTGTTGTGTCATAAGGCAGATTCACCTGTGAAAACCACTAAACGAGATAACCATGTCAACCGAAGCAAGATGTCCGTTCTCAGGCGACGCTCGCACCAGCAAAGTCGCAGCAACACAATCGAATGCGGATTGGTGGCCCAATCAACTGAAGCTGAACATCTTGCACCAGCACTCCTTACTGTCCAACCCCATGGGCAATGAGTTCAACTACGCTGAGGAGTTCAGGAGTCTTGACTTGAATGCCGTAAAGAGGGATCTCCTTGAGCTTATGACCAGCTCACAGGACTGGTGGCCGGCGGATTTCGGTCACTATGGGCCGTTATTCGTTCGCATGGCATGGCACAGCGCCGGCACGTACCGCATAAGCGATGGTCGAGGCGGCGCTGGGAGAGGCAATCAGCGGTTTGCTCCGCTCAACAGTTGGCCCGACAACGTCAACCTCGACAAGGCGCGCAGGCTGATTTGGCCGATCAAGCAGAAGTATGGCCGAAAAATATCATGGGCCGACCTTATGATCCTCACTGGCAACGTTGCTCTGGAATCAATGGGACTCAAGACCTTCGGTTTTGCCGGCGGGCGTGAGGACATCTGGGAACCTGAAGAAAACATTTACTGGGGGTCTGAAAGCAAGTGGCTGGGAGACGAGCGCCACAGCGGCGACCGTCACCTTGATAATCCTCTCGCTGCGGTTCAAATGGGTCTGATCTACGTGAACCCGGAAGGCCCCAACGGCAAACCGGATCCGCTCGCAGCTGCGCGTGATATCCGCGAGACCTTTGCTCGTATGGCAATGAACGACGAAGAGACGGTTGCGCTCATCGCTGGCGGTCATACCTTTGGCAAAACCCACGGTGCAGGCGATGCATCAATGGTTGGTCCTGTGCCGGAAGCTGCAGGCATCGAGGAACAGGGACTTGGTTGGAAAAGCCGCTTTGGTACAGGCAAAGGAGATGACACAATATCCAGTGGTCTGGAAGTCACCTGGAGCACCACGCCGACGAAATGGAGCAGCAACTATTTCCGGAACCTGTTCAGCTACGAATGGGAGTTGACAAAAAGCCCGGCTGGTGCGCACCAGTGGACGCCTAAGGGTGGTGCCGGTGCCGGTACGGTGCCGGATGCTCACGATCCTTCGAAGCATCATTCGCCAGCCATGCTGACCACCGACCTCGCTTTGCGGCTCGACCCTGTCTACGAAAAAATTTCGAGGCGCTTCTACGAGAATCCGGATCAGTTCAGAGATGCGTTCGCCCGGGCGTGGTTCAAACTGACACATCGCGACATGGGCCCTCGTTCGCGCTATCTCGGCCCCGAGGTTCCTGTTGAAGAGCTTATCTGGCAGGATCCCATCCCTGCAGTCAATCATGCATTGATTGGAACCGAGGACATTGCTTCCCTCAAGGGCAGCATCCTGGCTTCCGGTCTCTCTCTCTCGGAACTGGTTTCTACCGCATGGGCTTCAGCTTCCACATTTCGTGGCTCCGATATGCGGGGCGGTGCGAACGGTGCCCGAATTCGGCTGGCTCCGCAGAAGGATTGGGAAGTCAACCAGCCTGAACAGCTGGCAAAGGTGCTCAAGACTCTGGAGGGCATCCAGAGCGCGTTTAACACCGCCCGGTCTGGCAGCAGGAAAGTTTCGCTTGCCGATCTGATTGTTCTGGGCGGCTGCGCAGCCGTCGAGTCAGCAGCAAAGAAGGCCGGCCACGATGTGGAGGTTCCCTTCTTGCCGGGGCGCATGGATGCTTCGCAGGCACAGACCGATGTGGACTCTTTCGCCGTACTGGAACCTTACGCAGACGGCTTCCGTAACTTTATCCGAAAGGGACTCGAGGAATCAGCGGCTGAATTGCTGGTGGACAAAGCGCAGTTGATGACCCTGACCGCCCCTGAAATGACTGTTCTGATTGGCGGCCTGCGCTCACTGAATGCGAATTTCGGCCAGTCCAGACATGGTGTTTTCACCCTGCGTCCCGAAACATTGACCAATGATTTCTTCGTGAATCTCCTCGACATGAAGACGAAGTGGCAGAAGTCAGTCACTTCTGAAGGCATCTTGGAGGGGTACAATCGGTCGACGGGCGAACTGATGTGGACGGGAACCATCGTTGACCTCGTCTTCGGCTCGAACTCTCAGCTCCGGGCAATCGCGGAAGTCTATGCATGCAGCGATTCTCAGCCCGCGTTTGTGCGTGATTTTGTGGCAGCATGGAATAAAGTGATGAACCTTGATCGCTTCGACGCTATAATGCCCGATGAATCAGTGCTGGGCGGTGCTGCACCGTACGGGTGAAGTGTACATCAGGGTAGCCGAACACCATGACGTAACCAACCAGATGGTCATCTGGAATGTCGAGCAAGTGACGAGTCTCCGGCAGCAGGTCGTTTATGGCCTTTTTTGCCAGACCGTTCCATAGTGTGCCGACCCCATTGGCTTGAGCAAATAGCTCAAAATACGTGAGAGCTATAAGGCAGTCCGGATCCGGTGTTGCAACGCTCAATGGTGCCGATGCAATGAGCAGATGAGGAGCACTGCGGAAAAGGATATCGATGTTGTGGTTCTCCCATATCCGAAGAAAGTTCGCATAAGATCCCATCTCCTTCGGCATTGTATTTTCTTTGACCATTCTTCCCAGGCCGGTCATCACTGCATCACGCAATTGTGCAACCTTATCCTTGCTATCCAGTACCGTGAAACGAACCTGACGCGAGTTTACACCGGTAGGAGCGTGCCATGCAACTTCAAGGAGTTTTTGCAAAAGTGCCGGATCAAGATTTTCATCCTTGTAGCGGCGCACTGATCGTCTTCCTTTGATCAGCGTCTCAAGTTTGTCGGGATCTGGATATCCTCCAGCAAGAATAGTACTGGATGCTGGATCCAGGCCAAGGATTGAGACTGATCCAGTAGGGCAGATCGCCAGACAGTGCTGGCATTTGTAACAAACGACCTCTTTCTCAATGGCAATGGCCGGATAACCATCCTCCGATATGGATATAATCCTCGCCGGACAATCAGCAACGCACAGACCGCAACGGGTACAGTTCTGTTTATTTATTTCGAAATCAAGCATGGTAATCACGTAAGTGGTTTATGGAACGTTAGTATAAGATAAATCTATGTGTTTTTTGTCACTGTCTGGTGCAAGTTCAGTTGGAATTTTTTACGTTGCAAGTGTATTAATTTGGTCAGGATCTCGCATCTGTATTGTCAGGAAATGAGTGGTATAAGCCTTATGCAATAAAGGGTTTTGGTGTTACATTATTGAGTAAGCCTTTCTAAGATAAAGGATTCTATATGGGTTTTAATCCTGATCTTTCCATCCTGCCGCTACCGCAGCTCCGGTTATGGTCGGAGCTTGATGCTACGCCAGAGACATTCACGCTTTATGGCGGGACAGCGCTTGCATTGCGTTTCGGACATAGAAGTTCTGTCGATTTTGATTTGACGATCTTCCAACATTACCCGCAGAGGTGCGTAAGCGTTTAATTATCGCTGTTGAATCTGTTGATCCGGCAACTCTTCCCGTCCTGACACCCTACGCCAGGCGTAACGATGAGAACGGGCACAAACCATGAAATCTTTACCGGTTACTCCCGATATTTTGAATGTTGCTCGCCGTGTCGTCTGGTTCAAGACACCAGAAGAAGAAATTATGGATCCTGTGCATTTTCTCGCGCATGTTATGACATATGGTACGCCTGAAGACTTGAAGGTGTTGCAAGGTATCGTGGGCAAAGACGAATTCCGCGAGGTTTTGGAAAAAGCACCACCCGGCGTTTTTGACTGTCGCTCGTGGGCATACTGGAACCTGAAATGTGGACGGCAGCCAACCCCTCCTTTACCGACTCGTGTTGGTCTTTTACCCGTACCTCCAAGTCTTTGATTGACATAAGCCCCTCACAGGAGTTCGGAGCGACAGGGGTTTATAGTTTTGGGGCGATAAGTCAAAGGCTGGAAAAAATGGACAACCTCATTGATATGATATTCTTTTTGCTTATGATGCAGAGGTTTTTCATTTTTTGTCATGAATTATTTTTTTGATACGAAATCATGTTTGACGAAATAGAGTTTGATAAGATTAAGCGTCTTCCGAAGTATGTGTTTGCTGCTGTTAATGAGCTTAAAATGGCTGAACGGCGGGCCGGAGAAGATGTGATTGATTTTTCAATGGGCAATCCCGACGGCCCTACTCCTCAGCATATTGTTGATAAACTTATAGAAAGTATCAATAAGCCTCGAACCCATGGATACTCGGTTTCAAAAGGGATATACAAGCTTCGTGGTGCGGTGGGTCTATGGTATAAGCGCAAGTATAACGTTGATCTAGATCTCGATCGCGAGGTTGTGGCTACGATGGGGTCAAAAGAGGGCTATGTCCATCTTGTGCAGGCTATCACCAATCCCGGTGATCTTGCGATGGTGCCGGATCCCTGTTATCCCATTCATTCTCAGGCCTTCATTCTTGCCGGCGGGAATGTCCACAAGCTGAAACTTGAGATGAATGACGACTATACTCTTGATGAAGCAGGATTTTTCCGGAACATCGAAAAAGCGTTGCGTGAATCGTCCCCGAAGCCGAAGTATCTGGTGGTGAATTTTCCGAATAATCCAACCACTGCTACTGTTGACCTCTCTTTTTATGAAAAGCTGGTCGACATTGCCCGCCAGGAGCGTTTTTATATTATCAGTGACATTGCTTATGCCGAACTCACGTTCGATGGTTATGTCACCCCCTCAATCCTGCAGGTTCCCGGTGCAAAGGATGTCGCGGTAGAGAGCTACACGCTGTCGAAGACCTACAACATGGCCGGCTGGCGTGTCGGATTCATGGTTGGTAATGCGAAGCTGATCGGCGCCCTCGAAAAAATCAAGAGTTGGCTCGATTATGGTACCTTCACCCCTATCCAGGTAGCATCGACCATCGCTCTTACTGAGGATCAGAGCTGTGTTCAGGAGATTTGCGAAGTCTACCGCAAGCGCCGTGATGTCATGGTCAAAAGTTTTGACAATGCCGGATGGCCGGTTGTATCTCCACGGGCAAGTATGTTTGTGTGGGCGCATATTCCTGAACAGTTCAGGGCAATGGGCAGTCTTGAGTTCAGCAAAAAACTGCTGAGCGAAGCAAAAGTTGCCGTCAGCCCGGGTATTGGATTTGGAGCTTATGGGGATGAGTACGTGCGTGTTGCCATGATTGAGAATGAGGAGCGTATTCGTCAGGCGGCCCGCAACATCAAAAAGTTTCTTCGCGAATACCAGGTCTGAAAAGCTGCTGGCAGGGGTTCAGAAATGTTCTTCAACTTCAAAAACCTCCAGAAAAGCCTGCTGAAGAGCATCGACAACCATGCCCGATGAGACCAGGCTTGCGACATCGCTTGCCAGGTCTCCGGCCCTTCCGTGAAACCATGCACCTGCAGCGGCAGCATTAAAAATATCGGCCCCCTTTGCCGCCAGGGCTACAATAACACCGGAAAGTACATCTCCTGAACCAGCCGTTGCAAGTGATTCAGTGCCGCTTGTATTTAAAAGAACGGGCCCGGCTACCCCGGCAATAACGGTTGGGGCACCTTTTAAAAGCAAGGATATTCCATTGTTGCGGGCATAACTTCTTGCGGCCTCAATAGGGTCTGCTGCAATCTCTTCCACTGACGCTCCGCACAGACGGCTGAATTCTCCGTAATGGGGCGTAAGAACCGCCTGTTTGCAATTTTTTAATATCCCCTGAGTTCCAGCTGATGAAAGGGCGTAAAGGGCGTCAGCGTCAAGGAGGAGCTTTTTATCATGAATTTCTGGACGAGAAAGAAGCTGTGTGAAGAAGTGAATCACTTCTGTATCACGCCCGAGACCGCATCCGATCAATATGGCATCGGCCCATGCGGCTTTTTCGACAATGGAGTCTCTATCCCTCCCGATGACCACAACTTCGGGTAGTGCCGTGTGAATTGCAGCAGCAAGAGAGATCGGTACCGAAAGGCAGACATACCCTGCGCCGGTTTTAAGAGCGGCCTTTGCTGACAGAATGGCGGCGCCGAGCATTGAGGAGTGTTCTGTTTGTGAACCGGCAATAATCAGTACTTTTCCATTGGTATGTTTAGCGCTTGCCTGCTCCCGAAGAATGAAGTGTTCTGCGGCAAACTCTCTATCGGTTAAGAGAGCAGAGGATGGTTCAGTCAGAAAGCTGGGTATGGAAATTTCTGCTCTATGGACTTCTCCGCAGCAGGATGGCCCTTCGTTCAGGTAAAAGCCTGTTTTGAGAAAAGCCATCGTAACGGTAATGTCGGCCACGATGGATGGTGTGGCAGCAAATCCTGTGGTTGCGTCAAGTCCGGTCGGGACATCAATGGCAAGAGTTGGGGCACCGGTGCGCTCTCGTATACTGTTGATGAGTTCAATGCCTTCAGCCAGAGGGGAGGGAAGTACCATATCCTCTTCGGTTAACCTGAGTCCGGTGCCGGTAATCGCATCAATGAGGATATCATAGGAGGTTTCGCCTGCATAGGGGAGCGCTTCGTCATGACTCGCAAAAATACGCAGGTTGGCGGTGTGTTTTCTATACGCTTTAAGAGTGGCAAGGCCTTCACCATTAACACCCTGCAGAGTGGCTTCAGGGTAAAGGAGCACAAGATCAACTGAGGCTTCAAGATTAAGCAGATGTCGCGCAAGGACAAAGCCGTCTCCGCCATTGTTTCCTTTACCCGCGACTACAAGAAAAGAGGTGCCGTCAAGTGCGTCTTTGTGAAGGGTCTCCTTTATAATACGGAGACATTCGCGTCCGGCGAGCTCCATAAGGCGGGCCTCCCCAATATGGAGCTTTTCTATTGCCGCCTTGTCGGCCCTTTTCATTTCCAGTGCGGTTACTACAGGCAGCATGGCATTCGTTAAAGAAGTTCGTCCAGGTGCAGAGCGTGCTCAAGGGAGTGATAGTATGCTTCCGCAAGCTCTCCGATGGGCAGGTTAATAATTTCTTTGCCGTTGATAGCAAGAACAGCATCACGGTCGACAACTTTTCCGATCACCCTGACAGGGACGTTATGCTTGTTGGCCGCATCAATCACCTCTTTTTCGTTCTCGGGTGCTAAGCTCAGAACGACTCGTCCCTGAGCTTCTGAAAAAAGCTGCTGCTGTATATGGTATGGGCCGCTGTCGGAATTTTCCAGATCAACACTGAAACCGAGCGGAGCAACTGCGTTCATAATGGATTTTTCGGCAAGAGCAACAAAGAGTCCTCCGTCGGAAATGTCGTGCGCGGAGTGCACAAGTTTTTTTCCGGCCAGGGCAACAAGCAGCTCCTGAAGATTTTTTTCATGGTCGAGGTCAATTGCCGGAGCATCCTGACCAGGGGTGTCGTAGTGCATGACAAGGTATTCCGAACCATCAAGCGTAAGCTCAGGATAGCCGAGAAGAAGAATTGTGTCACCGGTGTGCGTGAAGGTCGATCCAACAAGGTTGTCGATATCATCCAGCAGCCCGATCATTCCTATGGTCGGGGTAGGGTAGATGGCTGAGCGTACCCCGCCGATAAAGGTTTCGTTATAGAAACTGACATTGCCGCCGGTAACCGGTGTATTGAAGGCACGGCATGCTTCGCCCATGCCTCGAACTGATTCCTTGAACTGAAAATAGACTTCAGGCTTATAGGGATTGCCGAAATTGAGGCAGTTGGTTATGGCCAGCGGCTTTGCACCCGAACAGGCAATATTTCTGGCACACTCGGCTACCGCGATTTTACCGCCTGCCAATGGATTGAGATAGACGTAACGGGCGTTGCAGTCAGTTTTCATGGCAAGCCCTTTTTTTGAGCCTTTAATGCGGATAACTGCAGCATCGGTATGGCCGACCGGTGTTACTGTATTCGTCAGCACCATGGAGTCATACTGGCGATAGACCCATTGCTTGCTTGCAATGTTCGGGCGGGACAGCAGTTCAAGGCTGAGCGAGCTGAAATCAAGGTTCTTATCCTCAACCAGCTCAGCCACCGGTGTGTCCGGCTTTTTTTCAACAGCTTCGCGGATATAGACGGGAGCTCCTCCTCCAAGAACCAGCGATTCAGCCGGAATTTCGGCAACCACCTGGCCGTGCTGAAAAATCCTCACCTGGTTGTCACTTGTTACCCGTCCGATTACGACCGCCTGAACATCCCACTTACGATAAACTTCAATTATTTTCTCTTCAAATCCTTTTTCAGCCACAATAAGCATCCGTTCCTGCGATTCGGAGAGCATGATTTCGTAAGCACTCATGCCAACCTCTCGAATGGGTACGAGATCAAGATCAATCTCTATACCGCCTGATCCGGTTTTTTCGATTCCTCTTGCGCTCATTTCAGAGGTGGAACTGGTAATGCCAGCTGCACCCATATCCTGCAGGCCTACAACATAGCCGGTTGCAATGGCTTCAAGGGTGGCTTCCAGAAGAAGCTTCTCGGCAAAAGGATCGCCGACCTGAACACTCGGGCGTTTGTCTTCCGAGGCTTCACTGAGATCTTCAGAAGCGAAAGTTGCACCGTGGATGCCATCCCTTCCTGTAGAAGAACCGACAATCAAGACCGGGTTTCCTTCACCAAGGGCGGTTGCACTGACGGTTTTATGATGCTCCACAATGCCGACTGACATGGCATTGACCAGCGGATTGCCTGTATAGCCCTCTTCAAAATAAATTTCGCCACCGACCGTCGGGACGCCGAAAGAGTTGCCGTAATCTCCTATGCCGCGCACAACACCATCAACCAGATAGCGGACACGGGGATCTTTTGGAGAGCCGAACCGGAGCGAGTTGAGTGATGCCACCGGACGGGCACCCATCGTGAAAATATCGCGGTGAATGCCACCGACCCCTGTAGCCGCACCCTGATAGGGCTCGACGGCTGACGGGTGATTGTGCGATTCAATTTTGAAGGCTACAGCGAGGTTGTCACCGATATCGACAAGGCCTGCATTTTCTTCACCGGCAGATGTAAGCAGGGCTTTGCCATCGCGGGGAAGCGTTTTAAGTACGGCAATGGAATTTTTATAGCTGCAGTGTTCCGACCACATGACAGAAAAAATTCCAATCTCGGTAAACGTGGGTGTCCTGCCGAGAATGGCACAGATTTTTCCATATTCTTCCGCATTCAAACCGTGTTCTGCTGCAATGGCAAGAGTAACGTCGACTTCAGTATGTTTCATGGGTACCCGCTAAACGTTTCAATGGATCATGGCTGCTGGCCGTGACAGTTTTTATATTTCTTACCGCTGCCGCAGGGGCACAGATCATTGCGGCCGGGTTTTTTATCAGCGATTACCGGTTGCTGCAGGTTCGCTGTACTCTCGTCTTCACCGTTTTCGGGCGCCATCTCTACGCCGAACGATGCAGTGTAGACGCTTTCAGCTGCCTGATGCTGGGCAACAAGTTTTTCCTGTCTGACCGCAGCCTTTCGTTGTTTTTCTTCCATCTGCCGAGCTTCTTCAGGATCGACCGGAAAGAGCTTGAAAGCCAGAGAAAGAGTTTCGTGTTCTATGTCATGCAGAAGATCAACAAACAGACGGAATGCCTCTTGTTTATATTCAAGCAGTGGATCTTTCTGACCGTAGGCACGTAAATTGATACCTTCACGCAGAGAGTCAATCTCTCGGAGATGCTCTCTCCATCGGAGATCAATAACGCTCAGAACAGCATACTTTTCGATCTGCTGCATAATTTCAGCTGGTACCGCAGCCTCTTTTCTACGGTAAAAAGCAACAGCGGTATCATAGAGTTTTTCTGCGGTTACGGCAACGCCTTCGCGCTCAAAAGTGTCGCGGTCAGGTTTGAATTCAATCGAGAGCTCGCGCAGCAGTTGTTCCTCAATACCATCGACATCCATCTCCTTGTGGTATTTTTTTATCACAACTTCACTGTAATCCCTCAACAGGTCAAGGATATCACTGGTCAGCCGCTCCTTGAGCAGACCGTTTTTCCGGCGTGAATAAATGACCTCACGCTGCTGGTTCAGAACATCGTCATATTCGAGCAGGCGTTTTCGGATGGCAAAGTTCTGGTCCTCAACTTTTTTCTGTGCGCGTTCTATGGATTTGGTAATCATGGAATGTTCTATCACGTCACCCTCTTCATGTCCCAGACGATCCATCACGGAAATAACCCGCTCAGAACCGAACAGACGCATCAGTTCGTCCTCAAGAGAGACAAAAAAGACCGATTCGCCCGGATCACCCTGGCGTCCGGAACGTCCACGGAGCTGGCGGTCAATACGGCGTGACTCGTGACGTTCAGAGCCGAGAATAAAGAGGCCCCCGAGCTCGCGTACACCTGGTCCAAGCTTGATATCAGTTCCACGACCAGCCATGTTGGTGGCAATGGTCACTGCATTTTTCTGCCCTGCTTCAGCCACAATTTCAGCCTCACGATCGTTCTGCTTCGCATTAAGCACATTGTGTGCTATTTTTTTCCCGCGAAGCATTCTCGAAATGGTTTCAGAGACCTCGACACTTGTTGTTCCTACAAGGACCGGCTGCCCCTTCTTCTGCAGCTCCTCAACCTTCAGCACCACAGCATTGTACTTTTCACGCCGTGTTTTATAGACAAGATCGTCCATATCCTTTCGAACAATCTTGCTGTTCGTGGGTATGACGACAACATCAAGTTTGTAGATTTCAAAAAATTCAGAAGCTTCGGTTTCCGCCGTTCCGGTCATACCCGCAAGCTTTTTATAGAGCCTGAAAAAGTTCTGGATGGTGATGGTCGCCATGGTCTGCGTTTCACCCTCAATCCTGACATTCTCCTTCGCCTCGATAGCCTGATGCAGTCCATCGCTGTAACGGCGGCCGGAAAGAATTCGTCCGGTAAATTCGTCAACAATCATGACCTGCCCGTTCTGCACAACATATTCGTCATCGCGCTGGAAGAGCGAGTATGCTTTCAAGAGCTGACTGATATTATGCAGGCGTTCCGAGCGCTCGGCAAACAGGCGGTAAACCTCGTCTTTTTTCTGAATTTTTTCTGCTGCAGCAACCCTCTTATCACTCTCAATAGAGGCAACTTCCGAACCGACATCAGGGAGCAGGAAAATATCGCTGTCCTGATGGCTGAGCTTGCTGAGAAACTCACGACCTTTATCGGTCAAGTCAATCGTTCCGCCCTTTTCGTCAACAGCATAATAAAGTTCGTCGTCGACCTCCTGCATCCGGCTCGAATTGTCTTTGAGGTACTCGTTTTCGGTGCCCTGAACCAGTTTGGCAATACCCTGCTGTGAGAGCATCTTGATGTAACGGGTGTTTTTCGGCTGACCGCGTTTTACACGGAGAAGCGCAAGGCCGGCATCAGTATCATTAGGTTTTGTTTTCAGAACTTTTTCAGCCTGGGTCAGGTATGAGGCTACGAGCTGCTGCTGTGCACGAACCAGCTGCTCGATCCATGGTTTGATTTCCTGGAATTTGCTGTTATCGGCGTGAGGAACAGGTCCTGAAATAATAAGGGGAGTTCTGGCTTCATCAATAAGGACGCTATCCACCTCATCAACAATAGCGTAATAGAAGTTACGCTGCACCATCTCCTCAGGCGTTCCGGCCATATTGTCACGGAGGTAGTCGAAACCAAGCTCGTTGTTTGTGCCGTAGGTTATATCGCACTGGTACTGAACCCTTCGTTCTTCGGGGATCATGGTGTTGAGAATAACACCGACCGACAGATTGTGAAAATCAAACACCGGATTCATCCACTCTTTGTCTCTCTGGGCCAGATAATCATTGACCGTAACAACATGGACGCCTCTGCCTGTGAGCGCATTAAGGAATACCGGCAATGTTGAGACGAGGGTTTTTCCTTCACCTGTCGCCATCTCGGAAATTTTTCCGGAATGCAGCACGACTCCGCCGATAAGCTGCACATCGTAAGGTACCATATCCCATATCATCTCTCTTCCCATAACCTGATAAGAGAGGCCTTTAAGGCGACGGCATGTCTCTTTGACAAGGGCAAAAGTTTCGGGCAGAATCTCATCAAGTGCTGTGGCGGTAGTCTTTTCATACTCTTCAGCAAGAGCATCAAGTCGCACATTTATAGCTTCAGCCTCTTCAAGATTGATATCAGGGTTGTCAAGCTTCAGCGTGAGGTTTTTTTTCTCCAACTCTAATGGTTCCAGTACGTTGCGTACCTTCTTTTTCAGTTCATCTCCTTTCTGTCGGAGCTGGTCGTCACTGAGCGATGACATGGCGGCCTGCAGCTCATTGATCGTGGCGATGATCGGCTGGATTTTTTTTATGTCCTTATCGTGTTTGGAACCGAAGACCTTTTCAAAAATTTTCAACATGTCCTGTTATTTGCCCTCTAAAGTTTCTGTGAGTCTTATGTAATGGAAAAGCAGGCTGTTCCGCCCGGTCTTCCTGCATATTCAATCGAGCCTTAAGGTATTGAATTAGACATTGAGAAAAAAGCGGCAAGCCTTGAAAAAAAAGGGTGAAAAGGGAAGCCGGCACTCACTCCTTGCTATTAATGTTTTACAGCGGCCAGTTCTGTAAAGAAATCCTTCAGATGCCGGGTGCCGTAAGCCGGTGCAACATGGTCAAATTTGAGTGCTTCAACGGCAAACGAGAGCAGATCGGCCAGATTACGGTTGAAAAGCCCTGTCACCATAAGCCCCCCCTCGGCCAGCCACATAGGAAGCTCGGTTATCCAGGGTGTTTTGCCGCAGGCTTGGAATGCCAACTCCATCGTCTCCTTAAAGGTATATATGTCGGGCCCGCCGACAGGAATTTCGCGCGAGTCTCCATTGACCGCATCGACACAGACTTTGGCAAGGTCGGCACCATGAACCGGGTTGATTTTTTTTTCACCTTCGCCAATCATGAAGATATGGCCGCTTTGCGCCATTGAGAAAAAGCGTCCCATGTCGGAAAAATAACCGTTTGGACGGATGACTGCCCATGAAAGCCCTGACGGTTTCAGTTCTGCAACAAACTGTTCGTGGGCTTTAATGGTTGGAATTTCGGGCATTTTATCCTGATTGAAAACAGATACATAGATAAACCTTGAAACATGTTCTGCAATAGCCTGATCGAGAATGCGTTTGTTTCCAACGTAATCCACATCGTAGCTGGTGTGATGGGCATCCGGGGCGGTAAGACCAAGCGCGCAAAAAACAATATCAATACCTTTGCAGATACCTGCAATGGTTTCTGGCGAGGTCACGTCACCGGTTACAACTTCATCGACAATATCGTACACAGCAGGCTCACCATGTAAACCGGCAGTTTTAATCTTTTCAGGGTTTCTGACAAGTGCGCGAACATAATAGCCTCGATCCTTGAACTCCTTTACAGCATATCGGCCTAAATAGCCGGACGCACCGGTAATCAGTACTTTTTTTGTAACGGTCATGGTATACACTCCTTATGGGTTAACATGCAATATCCCTCTCTAATCTTTTCAAAACGATCGCAATTTTTTAATCTCCTTTCGCCAGCAATGAAACAATATATGCCCTGCATACCCGGCAAATTCAGGTTTTAGTAACCTTCTCGCCTCAGCATCCATCATAAGATAGCTCGCAGGGCTTAAAGGTCGAAGTGCTGTAGCGCTGTTGAACCATGCTCCAAGGTATTGTTTGACGTGAGTATCAATCGGGAAAGCGTCAAAACGTCCAAGACCAAAGAGAGCGATGCAGTCCGCTATTTTAAACCCGATCCCACTGTTTTCAGAGAGCGTTCTACGAAGCTCATCAAGCGGAATATCTCTATTGTGCAGAGTTTCAAAGTCAATTTTTCCTTCAGCAACTCTTCTGGATGCCGTAATAATGTTCGCCGCCCTGATACGATTATTGTTTGTGCAGCGACTGAGAGCAAAAGGATCCGCCGCTGCCAGACGCTCAGGAGTGGGGAAGTTATGGAGCACGACCTCCTTTCCCTTAAAGGTGACGGTTCTCTTTTCCCCATACATTTCTGTAAGCATCGAAATCTGTTTTCTGATCAGATGCATTCCAATACCCTGGGCGCACATGAACGAAATAATGGTTTCAAAAGGATCCTGCCTCAGGATTCTCAAAGGAAAATACTGAGTGAGAAGTTCCCAGAGATAAGGATGCAATTCGTGAAAATTTTCCGGAAAAACCTTTTCTGTATCGACATCAAGCGAAAAGTAACTGCAAATAAACTCAGATAATGGAATACATTTGATCTGTTTATAAGGAGAATATACTTCAAACTCATTACTCGATACCGCTCGAATGAACAGAGGTACAGAATCAATTATCGATATATAATAAACATGATCGAATAATTCGATATTCCATTGAAATGATTGACCGCTGAAAAGCGTATCAGTGATGGATATGTTATTTTTTGAGTGTATTATAAATCGATTAAGCAAAATATAGACTGATAGTTTTTATTGTTTATAACAGTGCCTGTTCAGCTTGCTATCTTCTGTGTTATGAGTTGCAATATATAATTATAATGAAATAAGATAAACTTATTTACATAAAAAAATTATAATAACTCAAAGATGGAGTTTTATGTGTAAATAACACTTCTCATTTGTTTAGTATATATGCTTATTATGGTTTTTATTGAATATATATACTGTCGTAAGTATAATGGTAAAAATATCTATTATGTTTGTTTATTTTTATTCTTATTAAAATTCTTGTGAGCTAATAACTATGTTATTAGTTTTTGTTACAGGTGTATTCTATGTTACTATATTTTTTTATGATAACGATAAAAACCTGTGATAGTATCCGGTTTTATGCTGGTTAAAAATACTGACTGATGGAGGATTGTTTTGCTTGTTCAGCCTGTATAAGTTCGAAGGTAAGGTTGTGGGCTTCGGGGGTGAACAGCGAAATAACGGCTGCTTCAGCGACATCACTCCGGTCGATAACCCCTGTGGAAATTCTGTCCCCGGTATCAAAATGCAGGGCATGATTCATAGGCGGCCCATCGATTAACCCGCCCGGTCGAAGAATGGTGTAAGAATACCCCGGCTCGGAAAAGAGTCTCCGCACTTCATTTTCACCCTCCAGTTTCATGGTGAGTACCTGTCCGTATTTGTTCAGAGGATGATCAGGTTTGGTTACTCCCAGAGAGCTTATAAGAACAAAATATTTTACACCACTCTCTTTGGCAATCAATGCAAGCCTTTTCACGCCATCCCGGTCAATAGCGGAGGGGGGGGGAGATTTTGGATCAGTCACATTGCCGCCTATAGCACAAATAACAGCTTCAGCATGGCCCATTGCTGCCTTTATTTCTTCGGGATGTTCAATAGAGCCTATGGTGAGCTTATCAATCACTTCCGGCCCAAAAAGTTCAAGAGCTTTTTCCCCCGATCGAACAAAAAGATGGAAGTCGATATGGTGATGCTGCAAGCGCTTTACAACCCACACCCCGGTCCTGCCGGTAGCCCCGACAACAAGTACACTGCCCTTAAATGGTTTCATAATAAGTCATAATGTTTTATGTAACGTTTACAAAATTTTACCCGCGTCACTCCCTTATCCCTGTCATCCAGCATGCCAGTGCGAAATCTAACGTAGCCCTGTCATTCCGAAACGTAGTGAGGAATCTAATCCGTTCCCAAGGGTTAACTGATCAGTGAGGGGCAATGTGGGGAAGGAATGTGGGCTTTAATTGAGGAGATCCCTCCCGTTAGTCGAAAAGACACCCATTATACTTGCCAGAACTCCAGTGCTCCGGCAGGTAGATTTGTAAGTACATGATCAAATGCTTCTTCATCAATACACTGCCTGAGGGCAGAAGAAACATCTCCAATAGCAGTCTTGGTTGAGAAGTTGTGCCCCGGTCGAAGCGTCATGACCTCCTTCGTCATGCTGTCACGATCCTCAAATGGACGAACAGGGTCGTTGGTATCCCAATCAGCCACAAAAACAGCTCGAACAACGGGCGGCAACACCGATGCAAACAAGATGGCATCCTTGATTTCAAGACGGCGGCGAAAAGTCTGCAGAACCCCTTGCACCATAGTATATGCCTGATGAGTACTCCCGAAGCCAGCAAGGTCTCGCACTATTATAAGGAACCTGGAAAAGTCATCTGTTGCCCGTTGATACTCCGAAGGAATCGGCATGGAGTGCTCCTTTTCGATATACTGAATCTGTTTGAATATGTCCGGTTAAGAATACAAAAAAACTTCCCATACAATGGTGTTAAGCTTGTGATTCTGGGGTATCATGTTAGCCAGGCTGAAGCATTGCTGCCGTGCGCTTCTGTTTGGCATATCGGCGCTCGGTGCCATGTGCCCGCGATCGAAACCAGATCGGGCATAATCGCTCAATTCAGCTCTTTCATTGGAAGGAAGTTCACCTTCGGGATGAAAGGCTGC
>CAJAJL010000031.1 GCA_903940125.1 uncultured Chlorobiaceae bacterium
CAGATCGAGTCAGCTTCCATCGAAAATAAGAAGACATCGTCTGGAAGATATCAGAAGGTACCGGGATACGGAGTACCGCAACAACGAAGGCAGAAGAAGAGTGGATCAGCAGCGCACCGATGAAGACAACAGGAGAAACCTTGATCAGCAGCGCAGTGATGAAAATAACAAGAGAAACCTCGATCAGCGGCGCAGTGACGAAAACAACAAGAGAAACCTCGATCAGCAGCGCAGTGATGAAAACAACAAGAGGAAACTGGACCAGCAGCGCACCGATGATAACAACAAGAGACTCCTGGATCAGCAGCGCAGTGATGAAAACCGTAACCGATAACATTCTTTCCAATTAATCAATAAATGAGAGTTGTTATGAGTTTAAAAGATGCCTACAAAAAGAAAGCGGAAGCCGAACTGGAGTTAGCTCAGGCCCGGGTAGCTGAATTCAAAGCTAAAATTAAAAGCTTTACCGCAGGCACGCAAGTAACCTATGCCGAGCAAGTTGATCACCTTGAAAAAGCAGTTGATGAAACCAGACATAAGTTGAAAGAGCTTGGCGAAGCTGGCGAAGAAGTTGGCGAAAAACTTAAGGAGAGTGTAGAAAGTACGCTACACTCATTAAACGCCTCTGTTCATCGTATCACTGACAAGTTTAAAAATTGAAAGGCAATCAGGTTAGAATTTCAATAGTATATATGGAAACTGGAGAATAACAATGAAAAAACACATCTGGCTGGCTGCAGGAATTACGGGAATGCTTTTTGGTATTCCTCATACTGAAGCAAAGGCTGCTGTAAACATAAATATCAGCACCGGCAGTAGACCCTCTTTTATTATAAATTCACCACCGAGTTTTATTTATCTGAGGACTCAAGGCTTTTCAGTATCCGTTGGCAGTCCATATGATATCGTTTACTATGGGAACAGATATTACATCTACCATAATGGTCACTGGTACCGTTCTTATTATTATCGCGGACCATGGGTGCTGATTATCGACAGCAGACTTCCCTATCAGATAAGAAGACATAGATGGGAAGATATAAGAAGGTATCGTGATATTGAATACCGCAGACCTGACAGCCGGACTAACCAGTATCAGCGTAATGACGACAACAAGAGAAGGATTATTGATCAGCGCAGCAATGCCAATAACAGAAAGGTTCAGACTCAACATGAAAACAGAGTAATTCAGGGTCAACAGAACAGTGCTCCTCAGCAACGACAGATACAGAGGCAGCAAAATAACGCACCTCAGCAGCGACAGAATCAGGGACAACAGAACAGAGCGCCTGAACAACGACAGATACAGAGGCAGCAAAATAACGCACCTCAGCAGCGACAGAATCAGGGACAACAAAACAAAGGAGCTGAAAACAGAAAAGGCCCGGATCAGTCCAACAAGGATGATAGAGGTAAAAAGAACTGAATAACTTGTTGTGTGACGTTTTCCGCTGAACCGGAGGAAGATATGCCCCGATAACTATTTAATGCCTTGATGCATAAAATGACCGGGATCAGCGGATTTTTTTAAGAAGTATCAAAGATCAGAACATGAAACAAGCTTTCAGTTGGCGAATTTTTATAAGCTTCGGCCTTTGCCTCTCATTTATCATGATCCTGGTTTCAGGAGTGATTCTCTATATTTTTCCCGGGGGTAGAGGAAATAGCGGATTTATCTGGGAAATGGCCGGGATGTCAAAACCAGCGTGGCAAAACCAGCATATTATTTTTGGATTTGCCTTTTCCCTGCTCTCTCTTTTTCACCTTTTACTCTTTAACTGGAAAGCCTTCTTCTCGTACCTTAAAACCAAAACGACAGAAGGACTCAGTCGGCCCGGAGAACTCCTGATAATAGTCATGCTCTGTATGTTTTTTGGAGTCGGAACCTATTTCAAAATCCAGCCTTTTTCAGGGATTCTGGAGTTTGGTAAAAGCATTGCAAAATCCTGGGATGGAAACAACACACAAGAACCAAAAGGTATGCAAGGCACTGGAAGAAGAGACTGACAGGTTAAATTTTGTTGACTTTACAACAATATACAATATGCTCCAGAAAGGGTTTAAAGTCTTAACAACAATTTACCCTGCACTTGTGGTGGTTTTTCTTTTTGCAGTTTCCCCGCTGCATGCTGAAGAGTCTGTAAGCTGGGAGCAGTGCGTCAGTGAGAGTATGAAGGCGCATCCCGACCTCTATTCAGCTCTTGCAGTTTTGCAGCAGGCTGAAGCCGATAAACGCATCACGAAAGGAGCGCTTCTGCCTCAGCTCAGTTTCGGCGTGAACTCTTCAGAAAACGGAAGCCTTGGAAAAGGAATTGGATCATCGTCTGCACTCTCCTATTCGTTGTCGGCACAGCAGCTTCTTTTTGATGGACACAAAACGTCAAACCAGATCGCCAGTAATACAGAAGCAGTCAAGGCCGCTCAATACAATTACAGCGCTG
>CAJAJL010000032.1 GCA_903940125.1 uncultured Chlorobiaceae bacterium
CCTCTTTTTTCAGTTCTCCAGTACACACAATCCGGTGGATAGGAAGCGCATATTTCCTGATATCTACCCGAAACCATTGAGATAATAAGAGGACGGCTGGAATGTTTTTTTAGGGTTTGTTCTGCATCTTCGATTGATGCAAGTCTGGCTTGTCCTGAACAAATCATTGCTTCGGCGAGTTCATCAAGAAAAACCGATTCTGTCGATACTGATCCGGGATGGAGAGCTCGGCAGACTCGCTCACCCAGAGCGATTATTGAAGCTTTTCGGATATAGACGGAGGCTTCAGGAAAAGAGAGAATCCTTGCTTCAAACTCCTGAATTTTTTCCTGTATCCGCAGAGCCTGCTCGTTATTGGAGAGTGATCCCTCTGTACTGTCGAAAACATGCAATGCCTTTCGGATGTTTTCAAGTACACACCCTGTACTATAATCGTCTGTTGTGCCCATTTTATTGACTGATGAGATTTATCGTCATGTCATGGTAATAAGCGAGCTGTCTGCTATTCTTTTTGTTTCGCATGTGCTGAGCAACCCGTTTATTCCTATCGTGCGCAGTATGTGCAAACTTTGCACATACTGATCACCTATTCAGGCTTTCCTTCTTTGAAGATGTTCCGGGCAGATGTTTTGTGATCACATTTCGTCCCTCAATCAAAAGAACAGATAGCTACCCCCTTGATTTAGCCTGATGCTTTCCTTTTCAAGGTGAACTTCAAGTTCAGGGCTGGTATTTCCGGCTTGCCACATGATAATGTCACCTCCTCTACCGGATTCCTTGTTTTCTGGATTTGTTGACTGTTTCATCATGCATTATTGGCTGGACTGGCTTGTCATTGTATAAATGAAAGGTACTCATTCCCATGAACATTGGTAAGTCGATGGACAGGAGGGCGAAAATAGTCTGTGCGTTCAGGGCAAATCCGAGGCAGACTTATTTTATTTTGGTGTCCGGGAAAGTTCTTTTTGCATAGATAGTCGAATAATAGTCGGTTATCTGTGCAAAAAAATGATCTCATGCGATTCGAACATAAGCTCAGCCTGTTCGGAGCTGTACCCTTGACGTCCACTCCATTCGTCTCCATGCTCAAAGAGTATAGATCTCCGAACGATAAAATTGTCCGAATAATTGATAAAGCGAGGTTTTTGCCCATGCAAACTGCTATCAGTTCCATGAATCAATTGAATTTAGTAACGAATTATGTTGCTTTATTCGATTGATTCATGTAATTACCGGTATGTTTATTTCTGACTACATTGATGCTTTGCTAGCCAAAGGCGTCTTCGGTTTCAGTGGCGCTGAAGCTTCTGATGCGCTTGGATCAGGCGTTATCGCTACCCGTGCGGCCTTACGTCGTCTGCGGCATAAGGGTGAAGTTGCCATGCCGTACCGGGGATTTTATGTTATCGTTCCCCCGGAATACCGCAAGATGGGATGCCTGCCCGCAAACCAGTTTATTCCGTTACTGATGGATCACCTGAAAGAGCCCTATTATGCAGGCATGCTGACAGCAGCCGAACACTACGGTGCAGCTCATCAACGCCCTCAGGCTTTTCAGGTTCTCCTGCAACATGCTCGACCGGATATCATTTGTGGTGATGTGAGGATTGATTTCATCATACGCAAGAACGCAGCGCTTATGCCTGTACAGGATTTCAAGACGCCTCGCGGTTATGTAAAGGTATCGACCCCTGAGGTCACAGCATTTGATCTAACCGGATATCCGCATCATGCAGGGGGTCTGGACAATACGGCAACTGTTTTATCTGAACTTGCAGAATCTCTTGACGGCGGGAAGTTGGCTGAAATAGCAGCACTCTCTCCC
>CAJAJL010000033.1 GCA_903940125.1 uncultured Chlorobiaceae bacterium
TAGCTTTTTTAACGGTGTCCTCATAGCTTTGGAGTTTGATTTGGTTCGCACCTTCAAACTACGAGCTATGGGTGTTTTTTACGCTAACCCTGGGTGATTCTTATTTTCCGTTTTTGGCTTATTCTTGTTTTCCGATCACAGTTTACGATAAATACTCTTATCGATGTTGCAAATGCTCTGAATACTGGGCATAACAAGATGGTTGAAAATCTCGGTCACGAACGCAGCAATCTGATAGCGCAGGTCTGGAAGTTCATTGTTGAAGAGGAGCTTAAAATCGATTTGCTGGTTTACGACTCTAAGCGGAATGGCTTGAATAAAGCTATTGCGGACGTAACACTACAAATTGAGTCTGCAACAATTATCCAGAGAGTTAAAGTAGCAGATATCAGAGCGCTTGAAAAGAGTACGACAAGTATCCAGCCTACGATTGATGAAATAAATGAACTGTTGATATCGGTCGGTTTTGAGTGTTTCTCACTTGCAATGGCATACAATAGAACAGGTTATAAGTTAATAAGAAGGAATGGTTCAGATGCGAAAGAAACATTGAGCGAAGGTGAATCCTCATTAGTATCCTTACTCTACTTTTTTCATCTTTTGAAAGGGAGTAACGCGGAGTCGGGCATGACCATAGATCGCGTTGCTGTTTTTGACGACCCGGTAACAAGTCTTGACAGTGATATTCTTTTAATCGTGAGCGGACTCATTCAAGGGTTGTACGATGAGGTACAGGCTGGACTGGGCCACATCAAACAAATATTCATCTTTACCCACAACCTCTTTTTTTATAACGAGGTTACATGTAATCATGAGTATCTCCATTTCAGCAGGAATGAGTCAACATTCTGGACTGTGAAAAAGAGCGGCCTTGAATCAAAGATTCAGAAGCACAGTTCAATGATTTGTGATTGATATAAGTCCTATATGGTCTATAAGACCCATAAGACCTATATTAAATCCAGCCCACTGCTCATTCAAATCTCGCAACGGTATTTGCACCTTATAGTCTTGTTTTCCTGCCGAATGTCAGCCTTTATCTTTGTTTTCGGATTGACCAGTTCCTGCAGGAGGGCTGTGAAGGTGCCGAGGTAGAAGTTGCCGACTACAGGGTTGGTCGGGTAGGTTACTATGACGGTGATTTCAGGCGGACGGCTCATGGTGTAGCTGAATTTGCCGCTGCCGGCGAAGGTCCAGGCGTTTTTGCTGATGGCGAAGAGGAAAATTTTGAATGCCGGGCGACTGGGCAGGAGTTTTACGAGTTTCTGGAAGATGCCGGGGATTCGGACTTTGAGAAGGTATCGGGCTGTGCGTTCTCCGGATTCTTTCAGGATGCCGGCAGTAGCTTTATCGCCAAGTTCTTTCTGCAGTGAGGTAACCATCTCATGAAATTTTGACTCTTCAATCATCTCTGTCGGCAGGTTGCCTATAAAGTGTCCCTGTCCAATTTTTTTCAGTATTGTGTCAGCTTCTTTTTTGCCGAATTTAGCTTCAAGAGCTGCGACAGTCTGGATAATTGAATTAGGTCCAATTTTTGAAGGTGTACTCATTGTGGGAAAAAATCTGTTGTATTATCGGGATGTTATGATTTGAATATCGATGTGCTCGGTTGTCCATCCTGCCCGTACTTTTACTGATTCAGCAAAAAACCCGAATGGTTCGGCGGGTCTGTAAGGTTCAATTGATCCTGGATCCCATTGCCGGTATGGTACAGGCTGTTTGGTGCCGGAAGGAATAAATGCACTGACGGTATAGCTGCCGGGGGGGAGTTCCGGGAATGTGTAGCGAAATGTTCCGTTCTTGTCACAGAGGGCTATGGTGCTGTATGTTGATGCTGAACCTGAAGCTTTTGCTTCGATGACCGCATACTTTCCAGAAGCATGGCCTGTACCTGAAATGTTTCCACTATCTTTTTTCTCAGCTGTCCTGAATTGTGATTCGACCGGTTTTGCTTTATCAGATTTATCTGTTGCTGCAGGATTGACGCTGACGCTGTAGGTTCGGCCTGGAAGAAATCCACTGTCTGGTTTCAGGGCAAACGTGCGAGGGTCAATTGTCATCAATGAAAAATGAATGGGCTCCATTTTATCTGCTCCTATTTCGGAAAGGGTTATCGCCTTGCTGAGTGCTGATTCAGGGAGTGGAGCTGATAACTTGATCAATACTATTTTGCCGAGTGACGGCCAGGCCATATCAAGGTATGCCGGATTGCTCTTGTTTTCAGGAGCAATGGTTATCGAAACAGGGTGATTTCCTTCAGGTCGTGATGATGCGTAGAATGGAATTGTTCCGATTGTTCCCTTACCGTCATTCGGGCTGTAACTGACGATGTAGTGTTCATTGGCTTGGAGCTTATCGGTCACAATAAGAAATTCCCTCTCAAACAATGACCGGTTTTTACTGTACCAGGTGACAACAGGAATAAGGGCATGCGTCACAGCGTGGCGGATCTCAAGCTTTTCAGGGTGGAATGAGGTTAGATTAAGCGGGCGGGCGAATTTGATTTCAAGCAGTTGCTGCTCGAGAGGCGTGCAGGATACAAGTCCATCGATATTGCTTTGGATTGCGTCAATCTTCAACGTAAGGTTGGAAGAACCTGCAGGAACAAGGGAAACGCCGCTTAAGCCTGCCTCTTCTGTTTTGGAGTCAAAGCGCAGGTCATTGTTTCGGTTGTTAACGGCAATAATTCTGTACAAGCCGGAGCCGATGTTATTAAAAGAGAAGGCGCCGGAGCCATTTGCCTGTATAAGGTAGTCAGGTTCTCTTGTCAGCAGGGTTCCTGCCTGAGAGGGATCAGGTCGTTCGGTAAAAGCCAGCAGAAGGGCATTTGCGGCTGGTGAAAAGTCTGCATTGATGACTTTGCCGCTGATTATGCCGGCATCTAACACGGGTCCGGTTGAAAATGCCAGGGTATAGGGAGCTGGAAAGGTGCGGCCTCGATAGTCCCTTAGATTTTTGTCAATGGTGATGACGTAGGTGCGATTTTTTTCAAGAGGTTTGCACACTTTTATCTCCACCTGATTTCCTTTCACATCAATGTCGTATGCTCCGATGGAAGGCGAAAAATGAAGTGCATCGAGTAGTTGCCGTCCTGAAATATAATGGCTGAAGGTCAGGTGGATTCTGTCGGTGGATACATTGACGGATGAGGGCGCGGGACTGATAAATACCACCTGCAATGGTGTGGTATCGAAAGGGCCTCCTGATGGTGGTCGGTCAGAAGCGCAGCCTCCGTGGAGCCATAGCAGGAGAATGAAGCATATCTTCATGATACGGGAGAAACTATGCATGAAAATCCTTCGGTTCTCTGGTTCAGTTCTCTGGTAAAAGAGGCTTGATTGTATCTGTCTGTGAAAATTCGTAAATTAAAAACTAAACTAGTTCTATGAAAGTGTTTCGTGAAAAATTATAGATTGATTGTGATATAGATGGCCAGACGAAATATTAAAGTTCTTTATGTCTCCGGTGAAGTTTCTCCTTTTGTAAGAATCAGCGCACTTGCTGATTTTATGGCATCATTCCCCCAAGCTATTGAGGAAGAAGGGTTCGAAGCACGCATCATGATGCCGAAATACGGCACGATCAATGACCGGAAGTTCCGGTTGCATGATGTTTTGCGTCTTTCCGATATAGAGGTTCATCTGAAGGATAAAACAGACTTGCTGAACGTCAAGGTGACGGCGTTACCGTCGAGCAAGATTCAGACATATTTTTTGTATAACGAAAAATATTTTAAGCGTAATGGTCTTTTTACTGATCTGTACAGCGGAAACGATCTGAAAGGAAGTGCCGACAAGGTTGTTTTTTTCAATGTAGGCGTTCTTGAAACCTTGCAGCGGCTTGGATGGAAACCTGATATTATCCATTGTCATGACTGGTATGCCTGCCTTATTCCCCTTCTTCTGAAAACGGTGTATGCGTCGAACGAGTTTTTCAAGGATATTAAAACGGTTCTCACCATTCATAATATATACCGTCAGGGTGTTGTTCCCTTAAAGTCTTTCCAGAAGCTGCTTCCCGATGATGTATGTTCCAGACTCTATTGTACCAGGGATGAGGTGAATATGCTTTATACAGGAGTAGAACATGTCGACCTGTTTACGACAACATCGAAACGGTATGCTGAGGAGATAGTGCAGGATGGCCCGCAGACCTTCGGGCTCGGTCCAGTTCTTGAGGAGCATCAGGCAAAGTTTTATGGCATTCTTAACGGTATTGACAGCCGGCAGTGGAACCCTTCGGCTGACAAGCTCATCAAAAAGCGCTACGGTCTTGAAAATATGGATGGCAAGCTTGACAATAAAAAAGCTCTTCTTGAGGATGCAGGCCTTCCGTATCGTGAAGGTGTTCCTCTGGTAGGAGTTATTGCCAATTTTGATGAGTTTCAGGGAGCCGAGCTGCTTCTGCAAAGCCTTGAACAGCTTGCAGCGCTTGATATTCAGCTTATAATCAGCGGTTCAGGCGACAAGAAATACGAAAAGCTTTTTCAGGATTTTGCGGTTGCGCATCCTGAGCAGATAAGTCTGCAAGCTGAATTTTCAGATAGTTTTTTCCACCTTGCGATAGCGGGGCTCGACATTCTGCTTATGCCCGGCATGATAGAGTCGTGCGGGATGATCCAGATGTTTGCGATGAATTACGGAACCATACCTGTTGCTTATGCCGGAGGCGGGATTGTTGAAACCATCGACGATTTTGCCGACGAACGTGGATCAGGGTTTATTTTTTATGACTATACCGCTGACTCGCTTCTTGGCAAGCTTAATGAGGCTATTGAATGCTTTCATGACGATGACAGCTGGGAGCAGATTGTTACTGCCGCCATGAACCGGGACTTCACCTGGAAAAATTCCGCCGAAGAGTATGATCAGTTGTACCGTCAACTTCTTGAAAAATAGGGATAGATGGTGCAGACAATAAAAGTTCTTTTTCTTGACAGGGATGGTACTATCAATCAGGATACAGGGAGTTACATTTACACCAAAGAACAGCTTCTTCTGATTGATCGGGCTGATGATGCTATTGCACTCGCAAAGAGTGCCGGGTTTCGGATTGTCATTGTGACCAATCAGGCAGGTATAGCCAGAGGCATAGCTACGGTGGAGCAGGTTGAAGAGGTGAACGACTATCTGAATGAATTGCTTTTGCTTAAAAATGCCGGCTTTGACCGTTGTTATTACTGCCCATACCATCCTGAATATCCCCATCCGGATTACGATCGTTTCATAGAGTTTCGAAAACCTGCTACAGGTATGGTTGAGCTTGCTATCGATGACTTTCGTGCCGAAGGTTTCATTGTTGATAGAAACGCATCATTTTTTATCGGCGATAAAACACTTGATGTTGAATGCGGAATGCGTGCGGGGCTGAGAACGGTACTGGTAAGAACAGGTCATAATGAGGAAAAGCTCTGTGTGCAACGCAACATCATTCCAGAATTTGTAGCCGACGATCTCTATAAAGCTGTTACGGAGTATATTCTTGCCTCTGCCTGATAGTGAGTCGCTTCCATACCCCATTTACTTCAGGGTATGCTGAGTCTTTATGTTCATATTCCTTTCTGCAAAACTCGCTGCAGCTACTGTGATTTTTATCTTGTTACACGAACGGATCATATTGGAGCCTTTTTCAAAGCTCTTTCCATTGAAACAGCATACCGGTCATCCGATCTGAAAGGACAGACAATAAGCGCCATTCATTTTGGCGGAGGCACTCCCTCTCTTGTGCCTGTGCGCTATTTGGCACAATGGCTCGATGATGTTGCTGCACTCTGTTGCTTTGCACCCGATATTGAAATCGCGCTTGAGGCCAATCCCGAAGATCTTGACGGGAATGCCATGGATGAACTCCGGACTGCCGGTATAACAAGGCTGAGTGTCGGCGTTCAGTCTTTCACAACCGAAAAGCTGCAGGCACTCGGGAGGGCGCATACGGCGCACGAGTCACAAAAAGTAACTGAGGCGGCGCTCCGGAAGTTTGAGTCGGTCAGCGTTGACCTTATCTGCGGGGTTCCCGGAGAGCAGCTTCCACTCTGGGAGGCCGATCTGCAGGCAGCTCTTGCACTCCGGCCCCAGCATATTTCCGTGTATATGCTCTCAGTTGAGCCGAAGACCAGGCTTTACCGGGGTGTTTTACATGGTGAGATCACCGTCCCTGACGATGACGTACAGGCTTCACTGTATGAACATGCGCTCAGTGAAATAACGGTTCAGGGGTACTCTCATTATGAAGTATCTAATTTCGCTCTGCCGGGCTATCATTCCCGCTATAATCTGGCAAGCTGGAAGCGGGAGCAATACCTTGGATTCGGCCCTTCTGCGCACAGTTTTCTTGTTTCTGATGGGCAGGAGATCCGTTCAGCAAATGTTTCAAGCCTGACCCGCTATATCGCGACTCCTGATGGTGCCGTGGCTTTTCGTGAAGCGCTTTCCCCGGATGAGCGGTTTACTGAACAGGTTTTTCTGTCACTTCGAATAAACAGCGGTCTTGATGTTGAGTTTTTGCGAAAAGAAAATAAATTAGGACTTCGTCTTTCACAGACTATTGCCCGATTTGAACAGAAAGGATGGATAGAAGAGCATGAAGGGCGTCTTTACCTGACACCGAAAGGTTTTTTGTTTGCCGATCTTATTGCCGGGGATTTTATTTTCGGGTGACAGGCCCATTGAAATGATATTTTTTTATGACACACCGGACGATTAACCGCACTCTTGCAGCTGTTCTCTTTTTGGTCGCTGTGATTTTATATCTCAGCACCATGGCTCCCACATTTTCATTCTGGGATTGCGGGGAATCTATCGCTACGGCCTATACCCTCGGGATCCCTCATCCCCCTGGAGCACCGCTTTTTCTTTTGATTGCGCATCTGTTTTCTATGATTCCTTTTTTCAGCGATATCGGTGCACGAGTTAACCTGATCAGTACTCTGGTCAGTTCAGCAACCGTGATGCTGACCTATCTCATCACCATACGCTTTATCATTCTCTACCGTAAAACCGATCCTGACAGTTGGAGTCCGGCAGAAAAGGTATCGGCTTACGGTGGAGCCATAATCGGTGCTCTCGCACTTGCCGTGTCGGACAGTTTCTGGTTTAACGCCGTGGAAGCAGGGGTTTGGGCTTCGTCATCATTTTTTACAGCCATGGTCGTCTGGCTGATACTTCGCTGGTATGAAGAGGATCCAAAACCCGGTCACGAACGGTGGCTCCTGCTTGTGATGTACATGATCGGACTTTCGATCGGTGTCCATCTGCTCAGTCTGCTCGCAATTTTTGCCGTTGCCGTTGTCTACTATGTAAAAAAATACGAAGTCACGGTTAAATCCTTCTCGCTGTTTATTCTGGCGGCTGTCGGATTGTTTTTTCTAATCTATATAGGGGTCATCAGGGGACTTCCGGTACTGCTTCATCTCACCTCATGGTGGGGATTTTTTCTGCTCATCGGGCTGCTGGGTTACGGCACCTGGTACTCTCACATGCATCGGATGGCGCTTCTGAATACTGTCTTCGTTTCGCTTTTTCTGATCATTATCGGCTATACATCCTACAGCCTGATCTATGTTCGTGCGCAGGCAGGGCCACCCCTGAACGAAAATAATCCTTCCACACCCGAGGCTTTTTTTTCGTATGTCAACCGTGAGCAGTACGGTGAGATGCCGCTTTTTCCGAGACGCTGGTCCCCCGAACCGGTCCATCAGTATTATTACCAGCAGTACTCGAGTGATCTCGATTATTTTCTCACCTATCAGATGCAGAAGATGTACTTCCGGTATTTCGGCTGGCAGTTTATCGGACGTGAGCATGATATGGAAGGTGCGGGAGTTGACTGGTCGGTGCTTTGGGGGATTCCTTTTCTTGTAGGCCTTACCGGGGCGATTTCACATTTCCGGCGACAATGGAAGATGGGGCTGGTTGTATCTGCGCTGTTTGTACTTACCGGCGCAGCACTGGTGATTTATCTTAATCAGACTGAACCTCAGCCGAGAGAGCGTGATTACAGTTATGTCGGCAGTTTTTTTGCCTTTGCCCTCTGGATAGGGATAGGAATCGAGAGCATCTGGTATTGGCTCGGAGAGCGTCTGAAGGTTTCCCATAAAAGGAATCAGCTTGTTCTGGCAGTGATGACGGTTACTGCGGGTTTACTGTTGATCAATGCGAGGATGCTTCAGGTAAACTACAGGGTGCACGATCGCTCGGGCAACTATGTTCCGTGGGACTGGGCCTGGAATATGCTGCAGAGCTGTGAAAAGGATGCCATTCTTTTTACCAATGGTGATAACGATACCTTTCCCTTATGGTATCTTCAGGAGGTTGCACGCATCAGAACCGATGTGCGTATCGTCAATCTGAGTCTTGCCAATACGGGCTGGTACCTCGACCAGCTTAAAAATACCCGGCCCAGGGGGGCAAAACCGGTTGCGTTCACCATGAGCGACGGTGAGATAGCAGGTATTACCTATATGCCGATTGATTCGGTTGATGCGGTGCTTCCGGCATTTACCGCCCGTCAGCAGCTTCTGCGCGAGTCTCGTCTCCATGGATATGCATTGCCTTCAGAACCCTCTGATACGATGACATGGCTGTTGAAGCCGGGAATGACCTATAATGGGCAGGGATATTTCAGGCCTCAGGATATTGCAGTCTATGAGATTCTCATGAACAACTTTTCTCGACGTCCGGTTTATTTTGCCCTGACAGTAGATTCCGAAAGCATGATCGGCCTGGAGAGTTATCTTCGGCTCGACGGGCTTGTCTATAAGGTGGTGCCGCTGAAAAGCGCTGAACCTATGAGCTACGTTGATCCGGTGCTACTCTACAAAAACCTTATGGAGGTTTACCGGTTCAGAAACATAAATAATAAGCACGTTTTTCTTGAAGAAACTTCAAGGAGGCTGTGCGGCAACTACTCGCCTCTTTTTGTCAGGCTGGCTCTTGAGCTGGCGAGTGATCCGGAGAGGATGCTTAAAATCCAGGATGCTTCAGGTTCCTTCAGGGATGTACAGCGGGGAGAGCTTGCGTTGCAGGTGCTTGACACCTCGGGCAAACTGCTTCCTCCTTCACAGTATCCCTTAAATCCGGAACTTGCCGGTTCGGTGGTGGCTCTTTATGTTCGTCTTGGTGAAAAGCAGAAAGCATCTCAGTATATTGCCTATCTTGAAAAATTGACAAACCACTCATCGCCAGCAACCGATCCCCGGCTTTTTTATGTTCTTGCACGAGCATATCGGAATATAGGAAGGAGAGAGGATGCCAGACGCGTCATTCAATTGCTTGCCAGGGAGTTGAAGCAGCCCGGTTTAGTGGAAAAGTTTGAAACATTGAAAGAATAATCCATATGCAAAGCAGGATACATGCAACTGCAGTAATCGGCAAAAGTGCCGTTCTTGGAGAGGGTGTCACCGTTGGTCCTTACTCAGTTATTGAGGACGATGTTGAAATTGGTGATGGCACAACAATATGGCCTCATGTTCACATAGCCTCAGGTGCACGGATTGGCAGTGACTGTAAAATTCATTCGGGAGCCGTGATTGCCAATGAGCCTCAGGATCTCAAGTTTTCCGGAGAAAAGACCTATCTTTATCTGGGCGACAGGAATGTTGTCAGGGAGTGTGTTACCCTAAACCGGGGTACTATTGCGACCGGGAAAACGGTTATTGGTTCTGATAATCTCTTTATGGCCTATTCGCATGTCGGACATGATTGTGTGATTGGCAATCATGTTGTTGTCGCAAATTGTGTACCGTTCGGAGGGCATTGCGAGGTTGGTGATTATGTCGTGATCGGGGGACTTGCTGCAGTGCACCAGTTTGTTCGGATCGGCCGGTTTTCGATGGTAGGTGGCGTTGCCAGAGCCTCACTTGACGTTCCGCCTTTTGTCATGGCCGGCGGGCACGAGTCTTTCCGTTATGAGGGTCTTAACTCCATTGGGTTGAAGCGGAGAGGGTTCAGTTCAGAAAAAATCACTCTCATTAAAGATGCTTACCGGATTCTTTTTCAGTCAGGCCTGCTGCTTGGCAATGCCCTTGAACAGGTTAAGACGGAACTGCCTCAGGAGCCTGAAATTATCGAGATCCTCGACTTTTTTGCATCAGGATTATACGGCCGCAAATTTTTGAAGCCTTTTAACAGTTAAGATTTCAATAACCGAGGATAAAGAGAGTGAAGTATGTCCCGATGGGCAATTGGCATAGATCTTGGGGGTACGGCAATCAAGGCTGCGATAGTCGACGAGAAAAGTGGAATTGTAAGAGACAGGACGATTCCAACTGATACGGCTTCAGGTCCGTCAGGCATTGTTGCGCAACTTGCAGGAATTATTGCTGATCTCTACCGCCAGGCCTCCCTATACATGGACCCGGGCAGTTGTGACGGCATCGGGTTGGGAGCCCCGGGGGCGGTCAATGCTGATACAGGAACCCTGAGTTATCCTCCAAACCTTCCCGGATGGGCTGTCGTTCCATTGCGCGACGATCTTCAGCAATATCTGCAGCAGCATGAAAAGCTTTCAGTTCCGGTTTTTATTGATAATGATGCTAACGCGGCAGCCTTTGGTGAAGCGTTGTACGGAGCAGGACGCGAGTTTAAGGATTTTCTCATGGTGACCCTTGGTACCGGTGTCGGCGGAGGAATAATTCTGAACAGAAAACTCTATCGTGGTTCTAACGGTACGGCAGGCGAGGTTGGGTTCGTGATTATTGATTTTGAAGGATCAAGCGCACATGCGGGTATAACAGGTACTCTTGAGAGTCTTATCGGCAAAAAGCGTATTGTTGAACTTGCACTGCGGATGATAGAGGCTTCTCCTTCCGGCTCTTCAGTCGGCAAGTTCTGTGGCTGTGATTATACCAGGCTCTCGCCGCGTCATCTTGAACATGCAGCCAAGGAGGGTGATCCGGTTTCCCTTGCCGTATGGAACAGGATAGGCTCCATGCTCGGTGTCGGGTTGGCAAACGTAGTGGCACTCATGGATATCAGAAAATTTGTTATAGGCGGTGGCATTTCAGCTGCTGGAAACCTTATTTTCAATCCGGCCATTGATCAGCTCAGACGATCGACGCTTCCTTCCATGCATGACGGACTTGAACTGGTTCCCGCACTTCTCGGAAACAAAGCGGGAATATACGGCGCTGCCGCCTTGTGTTTTGGCTAACAATAACAAGGAGACTCCCTTGCTTGAACAGCTGCTTCACCTGCTTTTCCCCAATGTCTGCGTGCTCTGCAGGAAACTTCTTCTTTCTTCAGAAGAGGGCTGCTGCAACTCATGCATGACCGATTTCGATCCGTTCAATAACTCTTTAGAGGCCGAACAGGTATTACGCCATGTTATCAGTTCAAGTTTCGGCGAAACGTTTCAGTTCGAGCGTGGATGGTGTCGTTACCAGTTTCATAAAAAAAGCCCGCTGCAGAAGGCGCTTTATGCCATGAAGTATGAAGGGTTGTTTACCCTTGGTACCATGTTTGGACGTCACTTAGGCGAATGGATGCTTTCCTGTGGTGATATCGGAGATATAGAGTGCATTGTGCCGGTTCCGCTTCATCATCTGAAAAAAATTGAACGATCTTATAACCAGTCTGAGAAAATTGCTGAAGGCATTGGTAAAACGCTTCACAAACCTGTCATGCCGGAACTTCTTGTCAGAAAGCGTTACACCGTTTCGCAGACCGGACTTTCTGCCGAGGAGCGAAAAAAAAATCCTGAAGGTGCCTTTTATGGAGCAAAAGGTGTTGCGGTGCGTCATGTGCTTCTGGTTGACGATATTGTGACAACCGGAGCAACGTTGGCCGCCGCCGCATCGGCACTACTGCAGGCAGGCGTTGAAAAAGTCTCTTTTGCCGCACTGGCTTTAGCTGTAAAGGAGTAGGAACGAATGGAGCTCTTTTATACCTCACGGAAGAACATCACACTCGATTCTGCCCGTCTTGTTATTGATGGTGATGAGTTTCATCATCTTGTCCGGGTTCTGCGGAAAAAAACGGGCGAAACAATTCTTGTTACTGATGGTAACGGGTTACGCTGTGTTGTCAGGATTCTGGATGTTGGTAAAAAATCACTGGAAGGGGAAATTCTCGATCATGCAGTGGTTGATCGTCCAGAAACCGGAGTTACCGTTGCTCTCTCCCTCTTGAAGGCTCCCCAGCGGTTTGAGCTTTTTCTGGAAAAAGCCACCGAGCTCGGGGTGTCAACCATTATTCCCATGATTACGTCGCGGACTGTCAGTCAGCCAACGAGTGAAAGAGTTCAGGGCAGGCTGAACAGATGGAGAACTATTCTGCTGTCAGCCGCCAGGCAGTCAAAACGGTATTACCTTCCGCACCTTGATGAGCCCCTCTTATTTAAGGAGGTGATCTCTCTTCAAGGGTACGATTTGAAATTGATTCCTTACGAGGTTTCAGAAGAAGCTCCCAGAGTGCATTGTGCAGAAAAAAACACGCTTTTTCTTATCGGAGGTGAAGGAGGCTTTACTGCACGTGAGGTCGAGGAAGCCCTGCAATCGGGGTTTATGGAGATCTCTCTGGGAAAAACAATTCTCCGCGCTGAAACAGCAGGCATTTTTGCCGTTGCTTTTGTTCGTGCACAACTTCTCGGTGAAGAGTCTCGTGAGTGGTTTTAAGCCTCCCGATTGTTATGAAAGGAAGAACACAACCTAATAGACTATGAACAGCATAAAAGCAAACCAGGTAATCCTTCTTCTGATTGTCCTGTTTATCTCCGCTATTTTCTTTGCCATGATCCGCTATTTCCTCATGGTTATCGTTCTTGCGGCTATTTTTTCAGCTCTTGCCATGCCGGTGTTCAACCAGTTTGATCGCTGGTTCAGAGGGCGTAAAAGCCTGAGCGCGGCAATGACCATGGTTATGTTGCTTCTTATTGTGATTATTCCTTTAGTCGTTCTTCTCGGTATTGTTGCTGAACAGGCAAGCAGGATCGGCAGTGTTGCAGTTCCATGGATCCAGCAGCAGTTTAAGGAGCCCGCCGCATTCAACGAGCAACTGCGTACCCTGCCATATTATGCTGAGCTTGACCACTATCGAGCAACTATTCTTCAAAAAGCCGGTGAACTTGTCAATAAATCAGGATCACTGCTTTTTGAAGGCGTCTCATCATTTACCTACTCGGCTGTTAATGATATTTTTCTGCTCTTTGTTTTTCTCTACACCATGTTCTTTTTTTTAAAAGACGGCAGCCTGATCCTCGTAAAGGTTCTCTCATATTTTCCTCTGACCGAGCGTGATCAGCATCGACTGCTTGACAAGTTTCTTTCGGTTACCAGAGCGACCATAAAGGGGAGCATGGTTATCGGTGTTTTGCAGGGTGTTCTTGCAGGGATTGCCTTGCATTTAGGGGGTATTGACAGTGCAATCTTCTGGGGCACCATTATGTCGGTGCTTTCCGTCTTGCCAATTATAGGATCCGGACTTGTCTGGTTTCCGGCAGTGGTCTACCTTGCCGCGACAGGGCATTATCCTCAAGCCATTGGGGTTCTTTTGTTCTGCACTCTTGTAGTCGGCCAGATCGACAATATTGTCCGTCCCATTCTGGTCGGGCGGGATACACAGATGCACGAACTGCTTATCTTTTTTGGCACGCTCGGTGGAATCGGCTTGTTCGGAATATTCGGTTTTATTATCGGGCCGATCGTTGCTGCGCTTTTTATGACAGTATGGGAGATGTACGGGGAAACTTTCAGCTTGTTCCTGACGGAGATTAAAAAGGAAACAGCAGAATAGGAAGTGTTTCTGAGTTGTAGGTTGGGGTGATTCCTGAACCCCAACAAAACAAACGCTGTCTTGAGAGAATACAATAAAAAAAGCAGCCTTTCGGTCGCTTTTTTTATTGTGCTATACTCTACAGGGAATCAGTTGCTGCTGACAACCTCTGCTGTTGAAAAGAAAAATGCTGCCTCAATTGCTGCGTTTTCTTCTGAGTCGGAGCCGTGGACAATGTTTTCGCCTTTGCTGTCTGCATAGAGTTTGCGGACGGTGCCTTCATCGGCTTGGGCTGGATCGGTTGCGCCGATGAGGGTACGGAAGTCGGCTACGGCGTTTTCCTTTTCAAGGATGATGGGTACACATGGGCCTGATGACATGAAGTCAACAAGTTCGCCGTAAAAGGGGCGCTCGCGGTGTACGGCATAAAATTCGCCGGCTGTTTCCTGGGTGAGCTTGATTTTTTTCATGGCGACAACACGGAAGCCTGCGCGTTCAATTTTGTCGATGACTGCGCCGATAAGCTGCTTGCGGACGCAATCGGGTTTCAGGATAGTAAGCGTTCTTTCCATTGTGGTGTGTGCATTTTCAGTTTCTTAAGAAAAAAGTTCGAGCGAAGATACACAAATGCGCAGGATTATTGAAATGTGTGGTACATCCATTTTAGCTATGGTGACTGCTCCACCCATTGAAGCTCTTTTTCCGATAACTGTAACACTTTATGCCGCTTTTAGTTGGGGTGCTTGACATGTGTTGAGTATGTGGTAGTGAAGATTGCTGGCGGTCATCGGTTCATTGATGATATGGTGCAGGATGTCATACTCGATGAAATGAGCTGGATTCGTTAAGTTTTTCGGATATTACGTATATTTCTTCACGTTCTTAGACTGGTAAACCTTCAGATACTCTTTCGACATGCATGTACTTGAAGAGGTAATGATATCAGAACCATTCATTTGAAATTACCGTTTTATATAGGTTTTAATTCAAAAATCTGCGGTTTGGGCGGATCAATCTAATCATGCTTGGATGGCCCCCTTTGACGCATAAGCATAGTTCAAGGAAAAGAAAAAAAATGAGAATCAAAAAGCTTCAAATGAAGAATGGTTATAAGCGCTTTCATGACCTGACAATTGATATAGGTGAGGAACCAAAACGCATTGTGGCACTCGTGGGAGCCAATGGATGTGGGAAGAGCAGTGTTTTAGATGGAATCCTTTACCACCATGGTGCGCATGAGGCAATAGGTAACAAAGGAGGAAAGGACCACAACTACCATTCGATGACAAGGTCTCCGACGGTAAGCTATCAAAATGTAGTTATCGAATTTTCGGATGGAACATTTAATGAGAAGCGGGAAGCCCTAAAAGCGTTGGGTGCATCCAACACAATGTTCTCATTTCGTAGTCCATACCGGTATAACAGTGCGCTGAAGGTAAAAGAAACAAGGGCGACTGCCGAGATTAGGCTAAACAATTATGGCGCGACTACTTCGTCAGATATCGACGACAAGATGGAACAGAATTATCGACGAGTACACATAATGTTCAATAAGTTTCTCAAGGAGAATCCTGGAACAGCTACCTATGACTCGGCAAGAACTAAAATCCTCGGTGACATCAACACATCTTTGAAACAATGTCTCGACTTGGAGATTGTCAGTATCGGTGATATTGGAGATGACAAGGGTACGTTCTTCTTCAAGAAGACAGATCATCCAAACGAGTTTGAGTTTGATGTTCTGTCTTCTTGCGAGAAAGAGGTAGTCGACATTCTTCTCGATTTGTATCTTCGGCAAGATGCCTACAGTGATTCGGTATTCCTAATTGATGAACCTGAACTACATATAAATACGGCGATTCAAAGGAAACTTCTCATAGAGATCAATAAACTCGTCGGCACGAATTGCCAAATCTGGATTGCTACACATAGCATAGGATTCCTGAGAGCGCTACAAGACCAGTTCAAAGATGACTGTCAGATCATCAAGTTCTCCAACGGCGTGAATTGGGCATCAGCACCCCAGGTTCTGACTCCTATGAAAAAGACAGCTAGTGTCATGTCACGCGTGTAAAGGCGTATAAATAGTTGTATATTTCTTCACAATCAACCAAAGGAGGATTGAATATGAAGAAGTATAAAGTTACCCTTACAAAGGAAGAGCGTGAGAAGCTCGAAGCACTGAGCAGCAA
>CAJAJL010000034.1 GCA_903940125.1 uncultured Chlorobiaceae bacterium
ACCAGTCGAGTAATCAGCCCTGCTATCTCAGAAGTTATGCCGTTGCGGTTCAGTACAGATGTCTTCATATGCAAGTTCTCCAGTTTTTACGTTGCAGTATGAAGATATTATAACGGGTAGATCAGTATATTCCAAATCCCTTAGTTGCTCCCATGCTATATCTGAATTAACGGGAAGCTTGAGCCGTTTTTCCATCCCTGAAGCAACTTTAATAAATCTTGATTTAGCTTTATCAAAATCAAGGGAAAGTTCTTTCGTCAATCGCTTAATACGGTCAGTAACGAATGGGGCAAGAAATATGTTATCAGGGCTGAAGGGCGGAAACTCTGCAAGAATATCAGGATCAGATATCCCTATATTGTTTGGCCCGTTAAGGTCTAAATAACAAACCTCAAAATACTTGTCTAAAGCCCTTAATCCTTTTGACTCTTTTCTTAAAATCTCAGCCATATCGAATAAGTCGTTACGATAAAGCCCCCATTGCTGCTCTTTTACATGCATTGCTATAGATTTATTCAAAAGAGACCATTTAACATCACCGTCTGATGGTTCTGTTTCGAATTTTTTGCGAAGTCTCTCTTTTTCTGCTTCAAACGTATCAACAGGTGGCCCTTGTTTTCTTTGTCCGGGCTTTCGTTTTCCATAATCAATAATTATTTTCGGCAGTGGAGCTGAATTATTGTTAGAGGGGTTCTTTTCTGCTTTTTTTGTGGGAGTTTTCTTGTTGAAGAAAAACCATAGGATGGCAAGAAAAAACAGGATAAAAAGAAGTTCCATGAAACCACTCTCTTTAGTTGACGAAATCAAAATACACGTAAAAGCTTGGGGGCTCCACAGGGGTTTTTGCTTCCCCATTCGCAGTCAACCACTTTACAGCGTAACCGGTAACAATCCAGTTGGCGATGATTCCGTTCCAACTGGCAGCAAACCTTTTTCCTGACACCAAAAAAACAGGCAATTGTTCTTAACTTTTCGATGCTATGATGCTATGTAATGCTATGTTTTTGAAGAGCAAAATATATTGTGTTTTTAAACAACTGTTATCTCTATTTCTTATCTTTCAACAACTTTCCAGAATATGCCTTATAAAGTAAAGAGGGTTCAAAAAGCGGGATTATTGACGCATTTGTAAAGTTTTTGTAAAGTTTTGGCCGTTTTCGATACTTTTTATTCTCTCTATGTTGTTTTAAAGTGAAGAGATACAGTGTTTTTGTAAAAAATTGAATATGGAAGGTCGTATCTTTAATCTGCCGAATTCGCTTAGTTTTCTGAGAATAATACTGATCCCCTGGTTTCTCTATTATTTTCATACTGGCCATATTAAAACGGCCATTGTTATCATGATTGTGGCTCTTCTGACTGATTGGTTTGACGGTCAGGCTGCCCGTTGGACCAATGATGTTTCTGAAATGGGAAAAATTCTTGATCCACTTGCCGACAAGCTCTGCCTTGCAAGTGTGGCGGTTTATTTTCTCTGGATTGGTCAGCTGCCTTTGTGGTTTGTGCTTTTTGCCGTTCTCCGCGATACTCTGATCTTTATCGGTGCAGCGTACGTACGATTCCGCTATTCTGTTGTGACAACATCACTCTGGCCGGGAAAATGGGCGGTTGGCTTCGTCTCCATGATGTTTATTGCCATGGTTTGGCCACATCCCGTTTTTCAGCGCTATCATGTGAAGGAATTCTTTTTATACCTCTCTTCCATCATGCTTCTGTACTCATTTATTCAGTATTGTATGAGGTTCTACAGAATTCATCATGGACTTGATTACAGTTCCTGAGCTTTTCAATACCTTTTTCCTGGCAGATCAACTCTACAGGGTATTGATAACTTTGCATCAATAAAATAATGTCAATTTATCGATCCGTTAACCAACTTATTTATTATAGGTTACGTGTGTTAACATCCTTTTTTCTTTGCGGGAGGAATGTTGATAACTTGTTGACGGAATGTGGAAGGCTTTGAGAACTCCCTGCTTTTCAGGACAGGAAGATCTCTTTCTGATGGTGTCTTTTATTTGTTTTTCTGAACAACCGTAGCCATGAGTGAAGCTTCGCAGACCAATTCACCTCTTACATATGCTTTAGCATCAAACTGGCAGACGCTACGGCGCATGTTGGTCATTGTTGCTTCAATGACAAGGGTGTCACCAGGAAGAACCGGTTTTCGGAAGCGAGCCTTGTCGATCCCCATGAAATAGACAACACTCTCCTTGATTTTATCATTACCGTTGAGCATCATTATACCGCCGGTCTGTGCCATTGCTTCAAGAATCAGCACACCTGGCATGATGGGATTACCCGGAAAGTGACCTTGGAAGAATGGCTCGTTCATGGTCACATTTTTAATCGACACGATTTTTTCATCAAGTTTAAACTCAACAATCTTGTCAATGAGAAGGAAGGGATAACGGTGCGGAAGAATGTTCAGAATAGCATTGATATCAAAAATAACGCCGGCTTTTTTCTCATGCTGATACTGTCTCGCCAGTTTGTTGCGGTCGGCATATTTTTTCAGCTGCTTGACAAATTCAACATTCGAAGCATGACCGGGGCGGGCAGCAAGCACCTGTGCCTTTATCGGCATGCCAAGGAGGGCGATATCTCCGAGAAGATCAAGCAGTTTATGACGGGCGGGCTCGTTTTTGAAACGCAGTTCCCGATTGTTGAGAATACCGTTTTCGCCGAGTACAAGATGTTCGCTCTCTATACCAAGTTTTTTCCCAAGGGAGTCAAGCTCCTCTTTTTGCATGTTTTTGTCGATGATGACTATAGCGTTGTCGATATCGCCACCTTTAATGATGCCCTGGTTAGCAAGCGCCTCTACTTCGCTGAGGAAACAGAATGTTCTGCAAGGGGAAAAATCTTTGAAAAATTCTGTCTCCAGATTAAAAAGACCCGAGTGCTGAGATCCGAGTGCCGGGTTTTTATAGTCCACCATGACCGTTATTCTGAAGTCGTCCAAAGGTAGTGCAACAATATCGACACTGTTTTCAGCATCATGGTATTCGATGGTTTCATCTATGACCAGATAATTTTTTGGTTCCTCCTGTTCCTTGAATCCGGCATCCAGCAAAGCTTTTGCAAAAGGGTGTGAGCTCCCATCCATTACTGGAGGTTCGGGTCCGCTCAGTTCAATACGGCAGTTATCGATCTGGAGGCCGTAGAGAGCGCCGAGAACGTGTTCGGTGGTATGGACTTTAACTGCGTTGAGCCCGATAGTTGTACCCCGCAGGACATCGATCACGTTCTCAATCAGTGCCGGTATTTCAGGACTGTTTTCAATATCTGTCCGGACAAAACGGTAGCCGTAGTTGACCGGAGCAGGTTTAAAGGTAATCATGCACTCTTTTCCTGTGTGCAGTCCTGTCCCCGAGAGGATAACTTCTTTTTGAAGTGTGCGCTGATGAATGAGCATAGTGGAATCGTTAGCTCCTGCATTGTAATGCCATGCAGGAAATGAACTTGAATTGTAATGATGAAAAACTCTTAACTTCTAAGATAATAAAGATCGATTTCCTGTTCAAATCAGGTGTTATTACCTTGCCTTGACAACCTCCTTATGAGACGGCACGATTGGTAAAATGTTTCAATGCTTTTCCAAGTAAGAGCTTATGGGAAAATTCGTTACCAGCAATAATACTGTGTCTTTTAAAAACATCTTCATCTCCTGTAAAGTCGGTGACCGTTCCTCCAGCTTCGCGGACAAGTAGCACTCCAGCCGAATAATCCCACGGGCATAGCTTGTATTCCCAGAACCCGTCAAAGCGCCCGCAGGCGGTATAGGCAAGATCTATGGCTGCTGAACCGGCACGCCGGATACCGGCACAGTCGTGGATAATCTCTTTCAGCACTCCGAAATAAGAATCAATATAGTGGTACTCTGTGAACGGAATACCTGTTGCAATCAGAAAACTCTCCTTTTCTGAGCGGTTTGAAACCGATATTGGTTTCCCGTTCAGGTATGCTCCGCAACCGCGTTCAGCAGTAAAAAGCTCTTGCAGAACAGGCTGAAAGACAACACCGGTGCAGAGTTCATTATTACTATCCTTTAATGCAATACTTATTGAAAAAACCGGAAAGGAGTGAATAAAGTTAAGGGTGCCGTCAAGAGGATCCACTATCCAGGTTCTTCCTGAAGAGCCTTTACAGACGGTACCTTCTTCACACAGCATACTGTCTTCAGGGAAACTTGCTGTAATAATTGAGCTTATTACTGCTTCACAGGCCTTGTCAACCTCAGTGACAAAATCTTTAAAATCTTTTCCCTTGATGTCACTTTGAGAGAGCTCACCTAATTTATCAAGGGTTATAGCTCCTGCAGCCTGCGCAGCCCTGATGGCAGTCAGCAGCTCGTTGCTTCTTGTTTCCATGTGCGTTTGTACGTGTGAGTCAGAATGTATGGGTTATCTAATCGCGATCAATATAACATTTCAGCACACTCTTTTATTCCAATGGCTTTTTCAATATAGTACAAGTCTTCAGTTCAGGATTACAGAAGTGATGAGGGGAATTATCCATACCTTCTATCTGTTTCTTATGTATACTGATAGAATGGATTTATAATTGAAACCCTGACAACAATGAAACTCAATATTCCAAAACTTGCCATCTGTATCGGTCTGTGTTTTGTATTTGCTTTTGCAGGCAGCACTTTTACGCCTATACCCGGCTCAGAGTGGTACTATTCAATACTCAAAAAGCCATCATGGAACCCGCCTGACTGGCTCTTCCCTCCTGCGTGGACTCTTTTATTCCTGCTGATGGGGATCGCTCTCTACCTTGTAGTACAGCAATGGTCTGAAAAAACCAAAATCAAGGGAGCTCTTACCGTATTTGGTGTCCAGCTTCTGCTTAATCTCAGCTGGTCTGCCGCATTTTTCGGATTGCATTCCCCGTCGAAGGCTCTTGGTGTTATTGTTCTGCTCTGGCTGGCAATCGTCCTGACAATCGTGAAATTCAAAGCAATTTCCCCGACTGCTGGATATTTACTGATTCCCTACCTTTTGTGGGTGAGTTTTGCATCGTTTCTTAATTTTACGATCTGGCAGCTCAATCCTGGGTTGTTCTGAAAAGGAGAAGCTTCTGTAACTCTTGCAATAGGCTCCGGCAGGTTGGGGATACACCCTGATCTTCCGGAGCTTTTAACCTTTGTGCGCAATTTCTTTTGTAACGTCGTGTCCCCTGCAATCTGTCTGATATCATGTGCGATTAGAATTGACATACCATATCAATCTGCTTTTATTTGACCTTGTCAAGGTTTTCCAGTGCTTTTTTGCCTGCGTTTTTGAGCGTTTCATCTTTGTTAATATTCCCTGAGGATATCAGGATGTAATATCCATCTTTAAAGATGTGAAGGCCACCTATAGCTATGAATGCGTCATTGCCGAACTCTTTGAGATCTGTTTTTGAGTCGCCTATCAATTTTTTTGTCTCACGGTAAATTGTTTCTGAGCCGACTCCGGTCGGAGGCATAAAGGAGTCTTGTGTGAGCGATATCTGAATATACTTTCTCGATGATGAATTAACCGGTTTATAAAAGCAGATTTATTGGCCGACAGTCTTTGTTTCTTTTTTTTCACCTTTCTCTACAGCCTCTCCCAGCAGCTCTGCCGCCTCATTTTGATTGATCAGCATCTCCGGCTCAAGGACTTTTCCCTTTATTGAGCGTGCTTGTGCAGGAGCGTCGTTTTCTTTCGGTTTATCATTGCTTTTGCAGGCATTAAGAGTCAATGTGAAGCATAGTGCCCCAATGAATATTGTTCGGTTTTTCATGGAATAAAAAAAGTTAGTTTTGACTTTTGGCATTGATGATGCAATCATGAAAAAAACAAAAAGCGCAGCCTCGGCTGCGCTTTTTGTTTTGAATTGCTTCTTCAGGATGTATGCGGGGCTTAATCGTCTTCGTTTGAGCGAAGGTTTTCAAGAACACCGAAATCTTCAAGTGTGGTGACATCACCCTTGACTTCGTTGCTTGTGGCAAGTTCGCGAAGAAGTCGGCGCATTATTTTTCCGCTGCGAGTTTTCGGCAAGCCTTTTGCCCATCTGATTTCATCAGGTTTTGCAATAGGTCCGATCTCTTTAGCAACGTGGTTGCGAAGCTCTTCACGCATCTTCATATCACCGACATATTCATCCTTCAGCGTTACGAAGGCTACGAGAGCGTTGCCCTTAAGCTCATCCGGGCGGCTGACAACGGCGGCTTCTGCGACGGCTTCAAATGAAACAAGGGCACTTTCGACCTCACTGGTGCCAAGGCGGTGACCTGAAACATTGACCACATCATCAACACGTCCCATGATCCAGATATAACCGTCTTCATCTTTTCGAGCACCGTCACCGGTAAAGTACATACCGGGGAATTCAGACCAGTATGTTGATTCATATCGTTTGTTGTCGCCGTAGATGGTGCGGAGCATTGATGGCCATGGTTGTTTAATGACCAGGTATCCGCCTTCATTGGCTTCGCATGGCGTACCGTCTTTATGAACAACATCAACAGCGATACCTGGGAGTGGCCGTGTTGCTGTACCTGGTTTTGTCGGTGTTGCACCCGGAAGCGGAGATACCATGATGCCGCCGGTTTCAGTCTGCCACCAGGTGTCAACGATTGGACATCTTTCCTGCCCTACAACCCTGTGATACCACATCCATGCCTCAGGGTTGATTGGTTCGCCTACAGTACCAAGCAGACGGAGCGAGCTGAGGTTGTGTTTTGTGACCCATTCGTTTCCTGCACGTATGAAGGCACGAATAGCTGTCGGAGCTGTATAGAGAATGGTAACCTTATGTCGGTTGATGATATCCCAGAACCTGTCCCACTGAGGGTAGTTTGGGGCACCTTCGTACATGAGAAGTGTTGCACCGTTAAGCAGCGGGCCGTAAACCATATAACTATGTCCGGTTATCCAGCCTACATCTGCTGTACACCAGTAAATGTCCTCGTCCCTGATATCGAAAACGTATTTAAACGAACTGGCTGCATGTACCATATATCCGGCAGTGGTATGCAGGATACCTTTCGGTTTTCCGGTTGAACCGCTGGTATAGAGTACAAAAAGAGGATGTTCTGATTCTACTTCGACCGACTCACATTCATCAACGGCCAGACCCATCAGATCATGCCACCAATGGTCCATGCCATTATGCATGTGAACCTCTTCATTGGTTACTTTCAGGACAATGACACTTCTGATCGATGGAGTATTGACAATTGCCTCATCAACAATATTTTTAAGGTTGATGGAACCGCCGCGACGTCTTGTGCCGTCCGCGCAGATAACCATCTTGGCTCTCGAATCATTGACGCGCTCGGTGATGGCATGAGCTGAGAATCCTGCGAAAATAACATTGTGAACAGCTCCAACGCGTGCACACGCGAGTACTGCAATCACAAGTTCTGGAACCATGCCCATATAAAGCGCAACTCTGTCTCCTGGTTTTATACCGGCGATTTTAAGGACATTGGCAAATTTACTGACCTGCCGGTGAAGTTCACCATAGGTCAGAACCCGCTCGTTTCCTTCTTCACCTTCCCAGATGATTGCAGCCTTGTTTTTTCTCCAGCTTTTGACATGGACATCAAGAGCATTGTAGCAGATATTTGTTTTTCCGCCGTTAAACCATTTTGCATAAGGGGTATTCCATTCCAGCACGGTATCCCACTTTTTAAACCAGTGAAACTGTTCAGCTATCCCGCCCCAATAAGCTTCCGGATCTGAGGATGCAGAAGCATAGAGCCGCTCATATTCCTCCATCGAGGAAATATGGGCATTTTTCGAAAACTCTGCCGGGGGTGGAAATTTCCGTTTTTCTGATAAAACAGAGCTTATCGAATCGTTTGCAGAAGACGAGGTTTCGGTGGGCTGTGTGTTGGATGTTGTTTCGTCTGTAGCCATTGATACCAGATTTTATGTTTTGAAAAAAAAGACAATACCCCCTTCACAGGTATTTGTGAACAATGCAAATCAGCGGTTTAAACGGAGAAATAATATCGAATAGCGAGAATAATAGCTTCTAAAACGAATTTTACATAAAAAAAAACTTCCAGCCAATATTTGGAACACGTCGTGATTATAACTGTGATTATTTAACTGCGAAATTCACCAATTTATCAGCAACAACAATTTCGCGAATGATTGTCTGCCCTTCAAGAAATTTCAGGACTGAGTCAACTTTTTTTGCTTTTTCCAGAAGTAATTCCTTTGGGCTTTTAGCTGGAGCGAGGAAGGTGCCTCTGAGTTTTCCATTGACCTGTACGGCTATCGTCAGGACAGTGTCTTCGATGAGTTCAGGGTCAAAAGAGGGAAAGTGTACTGAACTGATCGATCTGTTGTGTTCAATGGCTTCCCAAAGTTCTTCCGCTATATGCGGTGCATAGGGAGCCAGAAGGATGAGCAGTGTTTCAACTGCAATCCGGTTCCTGCATCCGGTCTTTTGCAGTTCGTTGACAAAAACCATCATTTCAGCGATAGCTGTGTTGAATTTGAGATTTTCAGTGTCTTCGCCGACTTTTTTAATGGTTTTATGCATGCGTCTCAGCAGCTCATCAGACATTGCCTCAACAGTAAATGAAGCAACTGCACCTTCTTGTTCAGGATAAATCAAACGCCACACTTTCGAAAGAAATCTGCTTATACCTTCAATTCCATGAGTGTTCCATGGTTTAACCTGTTCAAGAGGGCCAAGAAACATCTCATAGAGGCGGACGGCATCGGCACCGTAGCGCGCCAGAACATGGTCGGCCGGGATAACATTGCCTCGTGATTTCGACATTTTTTCATTGTCTTCACCAAGAATCATACCCTGGTTGAAGAGTCTCTTGAACGGTTCCTTTGAACTGACGACACCTATATCGAAAAGGACCTTGTGCCAGAAGCGTGCATAGAGCAGATGAAGGACGGCATGTTCCGCCCCGCCTATATAGAGGTCAACATTCATCCAGTAGCGTTCCTTTTCCGGATCGATGAGCTGCTCACTATTGTCCGGGTCGATAAAGCGGAGATAGTACCAGCAGCTTCCTGCCCATTGGGGCATGGTGTTTGTCTCTCTGCGGAATGAGCCGTGCTCATCAGCTCCATATAGCCAGTGTGCAATGTTGGCGAGGGGCGATTCCCCTGTTGATGAAGGATGATAAGCCTCAACCTCAGGAAGCTCCAGAGGCAGGTTTGTTTCTGTGCGAAGTGAGCCGTCTTCATAATGCTTGATCGGGATAGGTTCTCCCCAGTAGCGCTGGCGGCTGAATATCCAGTCGCGAAGTTTGTAGTTAACTTTACGTTCACCAACATTTTTTCTCTCAAGCCATGACGCCATGCACTCAAATGCTTCAGTAAAGCTGAGTCCGTCGAGTGTTATTTCACTGTTGGAAGAGTTGATGCAGGTGCTGTCCTTGTCTTCAAACACTTTTTCCTGAACGTCATGAGGGCTTTTTATGACTTCAATGATCGGCAGGTTGTATTGTTTGGCAAACTCCCAGTCTCTGCTGTCATGTGCAGGAACCGACATGATAGCTCCGGTACCATAGCTTGTGAGCACAAAGTCAGAAATCCAGACGGGAAGAGGTTCGCCTGTGGCAGGGTTAATGGCATATGAACCGGTAAAAACCCCGGTTTTTTCTTTCAGAAGTCCCGTTCGCTCAAGTTCGGTTTTAAGTTTTGCCTGACCGATATAATGTTTCACCTCAGCCAGCTGCTGTGCGGTCGCAAGTTTTTCGGCAAGGGAATGTTCGGGTGATATAACAAGATATGAAGCACCGAACAGGGTGTCGGGGCGGGTTGTATAGACTCTCAGTTTACGGTTGTGGCAGCGGAGTTCAAAATCAATGTTCACTCCTTCCGAACGTCCAATCCAGTTGCGTTGCATCTGTTTGACATTTTCGGGCCATTCAAGCTCTTCAAGATCAGCAATCAGGCGATCGGCATAAGCGGTTATTTTCAGTACCCACTGACGCAGAGGACGACGGATTACGGTATAGCCGTCTGCGATTTTTTCTTCCACCTCTTCATTAGCCAGAACAGTCTTGAGTTCTTCACACCAGTTGACGTCGACTTCCGACATATAGGCCAGGCCCATTTCGTAGAGCTTGAGAAAAATCCACTGTGTCCATTTGAAGTATGCGGGATCGGTGGTATTGATTTCTCTCTGCCAGTCGTACGAAAAACCCATTGCCTGTAGGGTTTCCTTGAAGCTTCTGATATTATTTTCAGTAGTTGTTTTCGGATGGGTTCCTGTTTTAATGGCAAACTGTTCAGCTGGCAGTCCGAATGCATCCCATCCCATCGGGTGCAGTACATTATATCCGCAGCTTCTTTTATACCGTGCAGTAATATCCGATGCTGTGTATCCTTCAAGATGTCCTACATGGAGGCCGGTACCGCTTGGGTAGGGAAACATGTCGAGGACATAGTATTTCGGCTTATCACTTTCTTTACCTGATGCAAAGGTATTATGCTGCTGCCAGTAGGCTTGCCATTTCTTTTCTATAGGTGAAAATTCGTACTTCATGGTGTTTTTGATGAATGACGATGCTTCCCGGCATCAAGAATTGCAGGGAATAACAACGAGTCTTACTAAACGAAAGAACCGCAGGTAATAAAAAAGGCAGTGCAGTTAAATCCTGCACTGCCTTTTCAGCTTTTGGAAACTAATTGCTTTCTGTAACCGGTTCTTTTACCGGCTCATATTCAGGTGCCTGTTCAACTGCCTTTATGGAAAGAGCAAAACGCATTTTTCCGGTACGGGGATCTTTGCGGACATCAACCAGTTTGACCTTGACTTTATCGCCGACTTTGAGGTGATCGCTGACTTTGGTGACTCTTTCGGTTGATATCTCAGAAATGTGCACAAGGCCATCGGTTTTTGGAAGAAATTCCACAAAGGCGCCCAGTTCATCACGAATGTCGCGAACCTTTCCGATATAGATTGAGCCGACCTCAGGTTTTGCAATAAGGTTTTTTATGGTAGCAAGTGCAGCGTTTGTTCCTTCGGTAGTTGAGCAGGCAATGGTGACTGTTCCGTCATCTTCGATGTTGATTTCAGCACCGGTTTCCTCAGTAATACTGCGGATGGTTTCTCCTCCCTTGCCGATAATCATGCCTATGCAGTCAACCGGAACCTTTATGCTTGTGAGTTTCGGCGCATAGTTTGCAAGATCCTGGCGGGATTCGGGAATGGCCTCCTCCATTTTGTCGAGAATGTGAAGCCGTCCTCTGCGGGCCTGCTCAAGAGCTGTTTCGAGAATGTGATAGTCAAGTCCGTCGATCTTGATATCCATCTGGCAGGCTGTAATACCGTCTCTGGTGCCGGATACTTTGAAATCCATATCGCCAAGATGATCCTCGTTGCCGAGAATATCGGAAAGGACAGCATACGACGATCCTTCCTTGATCAGTCCCATGGCGATGCCTGATACCGGTTTTTTAATTGGAACACCGCCGTCCATCAGCGCAAGCGTTCCGCCGCATACTGAGGCCATGGATGAAGAACCGTTCGATTCAAGGATGTCTGAAACGATACGGATGGTGTACGGGAACTCCTGTTCGGTCGGGGCAACCATTTTAATGGATCGCTCGGCAAGATTACCGTGACCGATTTCTCTGCGGCCTATACTGCCCAGTCGTCCAACTTCACCGACACAAAATGGAGGGAAATTGTAATGCAGGAAGAATTTTTTATCGGCGTTGTCTGTCAGGTTATCAACTGACTGTGCATCTTTATTGGTGCCGAGGGTAATGGTTACAAGAGCCTGGGTTTCACCTCTGGTGAAGAGTGCCGAGCCGTGTGCTCTCGGGATGATACCCAGTTCTATGCTGATGGGTCGTACCTGATCAAGCGCTCTGCCGTCAAGGCGTTTTGCGTCATCAAGTATCATATGGCGCATTACTTTCTTTTCGATCGCATGAATCTGTTCTTCAATGATATGAGCGTTCAGGAAGAGTGCTTTTGCCGGATCTGCAGCTATATCGTCATTGCTGACTGTTGTTTTGAAGTGCTCAATGATTGACGTAATGGACTCTTTGTAGATGAGGGCAGTTTGTTCGGCACGATCTTCTTTTTTGAGCGGTGTATAGGCAAGTTCTTTGAGACGGAGCTCACAACATCCACGAATGAATTCGGTCAGCTCTGCCGGAATTACTGCCGGAGAGAAGGGCCTGCTTGGTTTTTGCACTTCTGCAGCAATTTCGTTCTGGAGAGCTGAGAGTTTGCGGATGGCATCGTGTCCGAACTTTATGGCATCAAGCATCTCTGCTTCTGAAATCTCTTTCATCTCGCCCTCAAGCATACAGATGGTATCTGTTGTTCCGCCGATACAGATATCAATGTCACTCTCCAAAAGCTCATTGACATCAGGATTGATGACAAACAGGCCATTGATTCTGCCGACCCGGACTTCTGACATAGGGTTATGGAAAGGAATATCGGAGACCATGATGGCGGTCGATGCTGCCAGGCCTCCGAGTACATCTGCATCGTTGATCTGATCGGAAGAGATAACCGTCACAATGATCTGGGTTTCATAAAGGTAGCCGTCAGGAAAAAGCGGTCTCAGTGCCCGGTCTATCAGTCTTGCTGAAAGAATCTCTTTCTCGGAAGGGCGGCTTTCTCTTTTAAAAAATCCACCCGGAAATTTGCCTGCGGCCGAATATTTTTCACGGTATTCTACCTGAAGTGGAAAAAAGTCCTGATTTGGCGGAGGTGTTTTCCTGCTTGACACAACAGTTGCAAGGACCATGGTGTCGCCCTGACGGACTACAACTGCTCCATCTGCCTGTTTCGCTAATTTGCCGGTTTCGATAGAGATTATCTTTCCCTGGCCGAGATCAATTTTCTTGTTAATAATCATGGATATCTTTGATAGTGTGATAAAAATACTGTCCGGTTTTTTTCATGCATACGTTTCCTTCTCCCGGCCATACTCAGTAGAGACTTCATTGCTTTGCAGTTTTGCTGCAATAATTAACGCGTTCTGAAATATAATACAAAAAAGTCTCTTCCGGTAAACTTGATCTCTCACAGGTTATGATGCATGGATTTTCACGTTGTCTATCAACCGGACTGTTCCTGAATACATAGCGAGAAGTAGTCGGTATTCTTTACCTGCCTCAGCAGTTTCGGCAGGTTCGAACGTTACTTCATCAACAAAGCCGGCATAATCAGAACAGCATCCCGGGATTGTGTTGATCATCTGCTCAATCTCTTCAGCAATTGCATGAAGGTTATGTTCATGTTCGGCAATCCTCTCTTCAGCATGGCAGATTCCCTTGTAAAGAATCGTTGCAGCATCGCGCTCCTCGATGGAGAGATAGATATTTCTCGAACTTACAGCCAGTCCGCTTTTTTCTCTGACAATAGGAGCCGCAATAACTTTTATATCCATATTGAGATCTTCGACAACCCTTCGGATAACTGCGAGTTGCTGGGCATCCTTTTCGCCGAAGACAGCTATATGAGGTTTTGTAATATTGAACAGTTTTGTAACAATGGTGGCAACCCCTTTAAAATGGTCCGGTCTTTTCTCACCTTCATACACTTTCGTTATCTCGCTGCATGCCACAGTTGTCTGAAAGTGTTGGGGATAGATGCGTTCGGTTTCAGGAGCAAAAAGGAAATCTACCCCTGCTGCTTTTGCCAGGGCAACATCCTTCTCAAATGGTCTCGGATATTGATGGAGGTCTTCGTTAAGTCCGAACTGACTGGGATTTACAAAAATCGTAAGAATAATAGTGCCTGCCGTCTGCTGCGCAAGCTTTACAAGGCTTAAATGTCCTTCGTGCAGAGCGCCCATTGTCATAACGACGCCAATACACTGCCGGCTGAGGCGCAGTTTTTCGGCAATGGTTTGCATCTGTCCGGGTTCAGTGATGATCTGCATGGTACTCTTCTGATTTGATTATTTTTTTCCCGGAAGGGTGGATGACGACGACAAACTCACCTCTGGTTTTTCCGTCTGCAAGCTGTTTGCGGATCTCTTCGATGGTTCCGGTAATATATTCTTCATGAATTTTTGTCATTTCACGTCCAATGAAAATCTGAGCATCCGGCACTATTTTTTCGAGCTCGTCGAGGAGCTTCATGATTCTGTATGGCGATTCATACACAACAAAAGAGGCTTGCAGTGCCGCTAAATATTCAAGTCGGGTTTTCCGGCCCTTTTTATGGGGAAGAAACCCTGCAAAAAAAAAATTGTTGACAGGCAGCGGACATGCTGAAAGTGCAGTCGTAAGGGCGCATGCTCCGGGAATCGGGATAACGTTCATGTTTCGTTCCTGCAGGGCGTGCAGCAGTGCATATCCCGGATCGCTGATAATAGGGGTTCCTGCATCAGTGATGAGTGAGACGTCAGTTCCTTCTTCAAGAAGAGCGATAATTTGCCCTATTGCTCTTGGTTCGTTGTAGTTGTGGTAACTGATGAGTTTTTTCCCTGTAATATCAAGATGCCTGAGCAGAATTGATGCGCGGCGTGTATCTTCACAGGCGATTGCCCCGGATTTACCAAGAATTTTTATGGCACGCAGAGTGATATCTTCGAGATTACCGAGCGGTGTTGCAACAACGTAGAGTGTTCCGCTATGTGTCTGAGGAGTTTGCAAGAGTAAAAGACGGACTTGGACGAAGGGTTTGTTATGGTAAATTCACAATGCTATTTAGTATAATAATAAAAATACGATAAACAGCGTTCAGTCAAAGATGAAGGATCAAAGGCGATTATTGTCAGTCAGGGATTTACGGGTGCATTTTTCTGAGAGAACGAACGGTGGTTTTGGAAAACCCGTTTTGATAAACGTTGTCAACGGGGTTTCGTTTGACGTTTTTCAAGGAGAGACTTTAGGATTGGTCGGTGAGTCAGGCTGCGGAAAAACCACTCTTGGAAGAGCATTGATACGTCTTGGTCATTCAGTTGTTACTGGAAAGATTGAATTTGAAGGGACTGAAATTACCGGTATCAGCAATCGTTCATTCCGCTCGCTTCGCAAACAGATTCAGATGATTTTTCAGGATCCTTTTGGATCATTGAACCCGCGGTTGACAGTCGGACAGATGCTTGAGGAGGTATTGCTTGTTCATGACATTGCCCGGGGTAATGCCGCCCGCAAAAGGATTGAAGAACTGCTCGATATTGTTGGTTTGAATCGTGAGTATTTCAACCGTTATCCTCATGAATTTTCTGGAGGACAACGACAGCGGATCGGTATTGCAAGGGCACTGGCGGTCAACCCTAAATTCATTATCTGCGATGAACCGGTTTCTGCTCTTGACGTGTCGATTCAGTCACAGATCATTAATCTTCTCAAGGATCTTCAGCGGGATCTGAAATTGACCTATCTTTTCATTGCTCATGATCTGTCGGTGGTTGAATATATTTCTGACAGGGTTGCGGTTATGTATCTTGGACAGATTGTTGAGATCGCTGATTCCGCTGAACTCTATGCTAATCCGAAACATCCTTATACGAAAGCCCTGTTGTCGGCAATTCCCAATCCTGAACCTGGAGCAAAGAAAGAACGGATTCTGTTGCACGGAGATTTGCCCGGCCCGCTGCATATTCCTGATGGATGCGGGTTTCATCCACGATGCCCTGTTGTGATGGAGGAGTGCCGGCATAAGGAACCTCACCTTAGAGAACTCGATAATAATAACCAGCATCAGGTAAGTTGTCTTCTTTATGAATAATACGAATATGCCAGTAAAGAGAAGGGGTTGTTTCCGCAACAGTTGTCTTGGTTTTATCATCATTTTGGTGTTGCTGGGTGGCGCGTTGTGTTGGGCTTTTCGCTCTTCACATACTCTGCCTGACCGATTTGTGCTGTCTATTCCGCTTGGCGGAACCATCAGCGAGATTCGTCATGAAAGCTCTTCGCTTCCGTTTGTCTCTTCTCGTGAGTCACTCTCACTGCAGGAACTGTTGTTTATACTCAATCATGCAGCGACGGATGAGCGTGTCAGGGAGGTGGTGCTTGATATCGGAGGGGTGCAGGCAACTCCCGCAAAGATAGCCGAGCTTCAACTGGCGGTTGAACATGTGCGCCGAGGTGGTAAAAAAGTTACAGCCTTTCTTCACTCTGCCGAGGATAACGATTATCTCCTTGCTGCGGCTTGTGACTCTATTATTCTTGAGCGAGGCGGGTTTCTCCTGCTGGATGGACTGAAGGCGGAAAGGCTCTTTTATACCACTCCACTCGCTAAATTAGGTATTACGTTTCAAGCAGCTCAATGGAAAAAGTACAAGAGTGGTATCGAGCCTTTTCTTCTGACGGAGTCAAGCAAGGAGTCTCTTGAAGAGATTAATGCAATGCTTGACGAAGTTTTCGATAATTATCTGGGTTATGTGTCGAAGCGGCGGGGGATTACTCAGGATTTTTTAAAGACGCTTATGAATAATGAACCGCTGATGTCGGCTCAGAGAGCTAAAACGCTGAAACTGGTGGACGGTACAGCTTCGTCCTGGGAGTTGAAGAGATTCCTGACCAGGAAAATAACCGGTAAAGAGCTTACGAGTAATAATGATGCATATGTTCATGCCGCCCAATACCGTTCCGCAGTTGATTGGCCGCTTAAGAGTGATAGTGATGAAAGCATTGCTGTTGTTACTCTTTCTGGTATGATTGTCCGTTCAGCAGGGGGGGGGGCTGCGGAAATGAGTGAAGGAATTGATGTGGAGACTCTGAGAAACTCCCTTGATGCAATATTGGAAAACAAAAAAGTAAAAGCCATTGTACTGCGTATTGACAGTCCGGGTGGCGATGCTCTTGCGTCAGCCGATATGCTTCAGATGCTTGATTCCGCTGCGGTTAAGAAACCTCTTGTGGTTTCTATGTCGGGCGTGGCGGCTTCAGGCGGATATATGGCAGCCCTTGCAGGAAAAACAATCTACTCCGGGCCTTTAACTATTACCGGATCCATTGGTGTCTATGCTCTGAAGCCTAATATCAAAGGATTTGCTGAAAAAATTGGACTGGGTCGTACTGTTGTGACTCGTGGCAGATATGCCGATGCCAACACGTTTTACAAGCCGCTTGAAGCAGATGCATACAATAAATTTGTTGCGGCGTCAGGGGAGGTGTATTACGATTTTATAGGGAAGGTGGCAGCCTCAAGAAAGATGAAGATTGCTCAGGTTGATTCTGTTGCCGGTGGAAGGGTCTGGACAGGAAGCCGTGCGCTGAAAGTCGGTCTTGTTGATCGAACAGGAGGGCTTTTTGATGCCATTCATGCTGCACAGCTCCTCGCAAAGATCGATCCTGCAAGGCACCCTGGAATTTTGCTTTATCCAGCGCAGAAGACTTGGTGGGAATTTCTGTTAAAGGGAAGTGATTCCGGGTTGGCTGATAGAATATCGTCAGCAATCAAAAAAAGCCTGATGCTTGAAATCATTCCAGAGAGGCAGTTCAATTCTATGGAAGCTTATTATGAAATGCTGATGGTGTCCGGGCAGCTTCATATGCTTGCCGTTATGCCCTGTGAGATTATTATACGTTGAACGACACGCTCCCCCGCCGCAACATCACAACTGATTGTCTTTGGCGGGGGAACTCACCTCATTGCTTTAGAACTTGTAGGTCAAAGAGCTTTGAGCCCTGAATGCATCGCTTTCTGGAGCATTATTGTAATCTGTTTTCCATTGGGACAGCTGTAATCCAAGTATAAAATTCTGTGTTATTTTTTGTATAAAAGTCGCGAAAATGGTCTGATTCTGAGTTCTTCCACCAGGAAACAGGTCATTATCATTCGGGTTGTCAATGCCGGCCCCTATACTGACGCTGGTTGAAGGGGAGAGCATGTATTTGAATGCAGCCCATCCGCCTTTTGTTCTGATATTGTTGAATGTGATTGTATTAACGCCCTGACCGATTCCTCCCCAGTAGTCGTCGAGATTCGAGCCGCTGAAGACTTCCCCCGCAAATGTGAGCTTTTCACTGAAGGGCATTGAGAGCTCCATATTGCATGACCATGAATCAAGTGTTTTATGATGTCCTGTTTTATCGGTATCCCATTCTTCCTGTCCGTAATGACCAGACACACCAATTGTTGCTGGCTGGTTTTCTACCAGCAGGGGTTTGGAAAAAGCAATCTTTCCCTGGAAAGTTGGCATGCCGGCGTCTTTGCCTGGGTCAGTGTTCCATGTCTCAGCCAGGTTATTTGTTTCACCGATTGTTCTCGAAGCTGCCGCTGTTAATTCAATGCGGCTTTTTTCACTGGTTGAGAATCCTTTTGTAAGACGAAGCTGAGGATGACGGGAACCGATATTGCCAGCCGCCCACATAATGGCAGGATCGTCTACAAACGGGATCAGCGAAGAGATTACATCCCAGGTTTGACCTGCAAGAATGCTGAAATCGGAAGCAGGCCAGTATGCTTTGAGATACGCATGACGCATTCTTGGGTTCATATTGTTTTCTGTGCCGCCTCCAAGAAAATCAAGCTCAATGTTGCCTGAAAGTTTCATGCTGTCTGTATCCGGGCCACTCAGGTTTATGCCAAGCCTTGAGGCGGCAGCCGTCAGATCCCATTCGTTATCATGGTTATTAAGACCTTCAGGACGAACCCACAAGGCAATGTTGCCGGGATTCACTTTTCCTGTATCGTATGAAGCGTCAAAGCGGGCAAAGCCGTAAAGCTGTACTTTAACGCCGGAATCGGGCGATACCTTAACTGCATTAATGGGCTCGATATTTTTGCGGGGAGGTTGTTGCAGCGGAATCTCTATGGGTGTTGGAGCAGGAGGATTTGTTTTTACCAGCGATTTCAGTTCGGCGAGTTCCTGCTCAAGGCGGCTGATGCGTGCATCAATTGTTTCTGTTGATTGGGCTGCATAAACAGGTGTTGTGGTAAAAAGTGTCCCGGCAAGCAGCAGGGTGTAACTGAATTTTCCCCTTGCGTTCATGAAGGTACTCCGTATGATTGTTTATAAATTTGTAACCAGTTCATAAATATAAGTACGCATGGAGTAATTTCTTTACTGTTTTTTAACGAAGAGCCGGAATGAGTTGAAAATCAAAAGCTCCAGAAATCGCGGTCAAGGTTACGATATTGAATGCCCTGAATGAGATGCTTCATGGCAATGTGTTCGGAGCAGTCAAGGTCGGCTATGGTGCGGCTTACTTTCAGGATCCGGTCGTGTGCCCTTGCAGAAAGGTTCATGTTGTTCATGGCATCCATGAGTTTTTGAGAACTCTGTTTGTCGAGTTTACAGAACTTTTTGATCAGTTTGGTACTCATTTGTGCGTTGGTATAGATTTTGGGCGATGCAAGATCGGCAAACCTTTTCTGCTGGATTTGTCTTGCTGATATGACCCGCAGCCGGATTGTTTTAGAGGTTTCAGATGCTGATGTGGAAAACAGGTCGGTATTTTCAACTTTTGGAACATCAATATGGATGTCAATGCGGTCAAGCAGTGGTCCGGAAATTTTTGCAAGATAACGCTGAATCTGTTTGGGAGGGGCCGACAGGTTTCCGTCAGAATCTTTCAGTGCCCCTGCAGGACTTGGATTCATGGCTGCAATAAGCATGAAACCTGCCGGATACCTGGTTGTTACTGAGATTCTTGAAACAGTAACTTCGCGATCTTCAAGGGGCTGGCGAAGTACTTCAAGAGCATTTCTGGAAAATTCCGGAAGTTCATCAAGAAAAAGGATACCGTTGTGAGCAAGGCTGACCTCTCCTGGTTTTGCTGTTGTACCTCCTCCGATGAGAGCAACATTGCTCGTAGTATGGTGCGGGTTGCGGAAAGGTCTTATAACCATAAGAGGCCTCTCTTTTTCAAGCAGGTTGGCAACCGAATATATTTTTGTAGTTTCAAATGACTCTTCAAATGAAAGAGGGGGGAGAATGCTCGGCAACCCTTTTGCCAGCATGGTTTTTCCGCTGCCGGGCGGACCGATCATAATAACATTATGTCCCCCTGCCGCTGCGATTTCAAGGGCTTTTTTTGCAGCACCTTGTCCCTTAATGTCACAAAAATCAACAGGATATTCTTCTTCTGTTGTAAACAATTCCGCAATATTGACGGTTACAGGGATGTGCTGTGTATTTCCATTGATCAAGGCAATAGTTTCGTTTAAAGTTTCAACGCCATAGACTTCGATGCATGTATGTGATGCTGAGACTGCTACGGCAGCTTCAGGAGCGTTTGAGAGTGGGACAATCAAGCGTTTTATCTGTTCTTTTCCTGCCATGATGGCTACAGGGAGTGCGCCGTTAATTCTTCTTACTGAACCATCAAGGGCAAGTTCACCCATGATCAGTAAATCTTCGAATTGGAGAGTTATGAGCTGGAGTGAACCGAGAAGACCGATGGCAATCGGGAGATCAAATGCTGTTCCTTCTTTTTTTATATCCGCAGGGGCAAGGTTGACGGTGATCTTTTTAGGGGGTATCGTAAATCCGGAATTGCGGATAGCTGTGAGAATTCTTTCCCTGCTTTCCCTGATGGCATTGTCCGGAAGTCCAACGACAGTGAATGAAGGGAGCCCCCCGGTCACGTTGGTTTCTACTGTAACCTTAATGGCATCAATACCAATCAGAGCCGCGGCGTTGAGAGTGGAAAGCATTAATAATATATTTGTATAATCCCTAAAATTATACGCAATTTATACAAATATAAGATAGTTCTCTAATCTGTTTTTTCGGTACAGAAACACAATTGTCTATAGAGTCCAAAAAATAGGCGGTTGAGGTGGCTATAAAATTAAGAGGGAACAATGAGATATGATCACTGAAGAGTGGAATATCGTGCTTGAACCATGTATTGGAAGTGGTACAATCTTTCTTGCAGCAAAACATCTTGGGCGAAATATAAAATATTATTCTGACGCGCTTTTGAGATATGATCCCCGACGTGAATAATATGTAGCCAATTTCAGGCCGGAAGCGCACAGTATGGAGTCGAGTAAAAAAAATGAGGCTTCGTGAAAAGCCTCAAATAGATAGCTGAGAAACAAAGGAAAATAATAATTTATTCCTGCACTCTATATTGTTCAATACTTTCACCTCTTTTTTCAACATCCTTAACCCAACCAGGTTTCGGGCCTCTGCCTACCCAATACTCATTGTCGCTTTTCCTGAATTTTATTACAGACGGGCTTTTTGTTGATGCGGATTTCGTCGTTTTTCCTTTTCGCTGCAGCTCTTCTACAGTAATATTGAAGTTTTCAATTTTGTCCTTAATCTCTTTAATTATGGCAATTCGCTCATTCTTGATAATATCATCTGCTTCTTTTTGAAGTTCAGCAATTTTCGATTTGATTTCCGAAAGTTTTGTTGAAGACATAATTTGTTGATTTATAATTGTTTAAATGTTTTCTTCCTTTTTTTTGGGGAATTATTGACAAATGTAGTGAAAAAATAATTAACTATACGCAATTAATTTTATGAAATAAGATGCCTTTTCTCTAAGACACTGAATTTCTCTGGATTCAATTACAGATGGATAAAGATAATTTTTTGATCCATTTCAGTATTTCATCATTAGCATCATCAGGAGTTTTGAGATGAGTTGAATTCAGAATCAGATATGTATTAAGTTGGTTGGCTCTTCGCAGAATTTAATGGGAATCAAATTTCATATTACAGCACCATTTAGATTTGCATATCCAGTTTCCCACAGTAAAAGAGGATTCTTGTCCGGTAACTTTCGAAGCCACGAAACCCTCGAGCAGTCGCCTTTAGC
>CAJAJL010000035.1 GCA_903940125.1 uncultured Chlorobiaceae bacterium
CCCGATCAATGCATTATAAACCTTCATCGTGCGTAACTATTTTGCAATCAGTTGTAAAATCCTCTCAACACTTTTCGAATCATCCTGACTCATGCACTGCTTCAGATTACGCTGCAGCACCAGCGAAAACGTATTGTCAAGCGCCGCTTTTGCAGCCTGAAACCGGGCTATTATACCAATACCCCGTACAGGTATAATAATATTAAAAAAAACATGATCTACAAACAGGTTTATTCTGTCTGGATCATGTCTTTCTCCACCAAAAGCGGAAAGTTATTGTTTTAGTGTTTGGTAATGAGTTTTAAAATTTTTTCTAAACTTTTCGAGTCGTCCTGACTCAAGCAATCCTTGAGATTGCGCTGCAGCACAAGCGAAAAAGTATTATCAAGAGCAGCCTTTGCCGCTTGAAATTGCGTAATAATCTGAGCGCACTCATCCTCTCTTTCAATCATCCTGATCAATCCCTCAACCTGCCCGCCAACTCTTTTCAACCGAAGAATCACGTCGCCCATAGAACTTCTGGTTATATCCATGATCGTATTAATAAAAGTGAGATTTATACCCTGTGGAGGTATAATGCGATTAAAAAAAGATGATGTGAAGAGAGTTATTTCGCGCCACGCGCAACGGCAATTTCCGCTGTAGAGCAGCAGATATCAGACTTTACCTGACAAAGCATGCTTTCGGTTGCCTTCTGCATGATCTGCGACATGATTGTCTCGGTCATGAACTTGAGGATACCTTCCGGCATGAGGTTCAAGGGAAAAGAGAGGTTAAAATCAAGATAAATATCAGTATCAAAATAAACGGAAGTCCGATCATCTTTTTGATGAAGAAGACATATCTCGGAACTTGCCTTGCCTATAAATGTATTTGGACTCTCTGACTCATATTCAGGATATTCAAGAACAGGACTCCACCGAATCCGCTTTGCTTTTGCGTGGAAATGTGATTCGTTTTTTAACTTTGCGACAAAATTCTTTCCATAGTCATCTCCTGGATCATCAAGCGAAAAACTTTCTTCCTGTTGACGAACAAAAAAAACAGCAGTTATAGGATTGTTCCGAGGGTCAGCCACCTGAAACACCCATTGAAAAATATCCAACTCCATAAAATACTTGACATTAGTGCAATAGGGATTACACTTGATCAGTTTTTCATGATCTGCGAAATAAATGCTTGACTCATGCAAGCAAGAGTCAAGAACGATGTGAGCATTACTTTTACCAACAACTTCCATAATTTATACCATAATTAAAGTCCACGAATGAGCTGTGGATTTTCTAACACCTACTATAGGTAGAGAGTTCCATGAATGACGGTTATAATCAATCCTGCATATCCCGCAACGCTGCTATCTTTTTCTGGTTTACCCTTTTTTCTTCGACCCATCAACAATTTTATTGAGCGAACTGGAAAGCATAGTCAACGTCATATCAACAACCTTTAATTGCGAAGTACCAATATCAACCAGAGATTTGCACAGAAAATTGAAGTTTGCAACTGTGTCAATAACCGGCTCTGAATCTATAGGAGCGGATGCAGACTTAGGAGCGACAACTGGTTTAGGCGGCTCAGCACTTAATAAGGAGTTTCTGGTTTCAGGTGCAGCATTACGATTCTGCCCCTGACCAGCAGAAGACATTGGAGACTCTATTCTTGAATTTTCATTTCCAGATACAGTGCTTTTTCTGAATTTTGAAAAAAAACCACCTTTGTTTTCATTTGCCATAAGATCCATGCGTTTTATTGTTGAAAATCATACCGGTAAGTTAATGAAAATTATCAACCACCAAATTTACCTTTGGCCGCCTCAAGCATTTCACAAGTAATTTCCTTATATCCCATCTCTTCAGCAAACTCCTCAGCCCCTTCTTTGATCTTTCCCTGAAGAAAGACAGGCACACTTTCAAGCCATTCCTGGGCTTCAACGGTCCATTTAGCCGATAGTATTCTGGATTTCAACGTTTTATTATACTCATAAAGAACATCGAGCACAAACGAATCGATAATAGCATTATCAGAAAGAACATCAGATGGAAAAATTTTTTCGACTAAAATTTTGTTCCGGACTAAATGAATTTTCAACTGCGGCAGATACAGGACTGTTGCCATGGATTCAGGACTTCCGCATGTTAAAAACAACGCAACTTTTTTCTTTTGCAGATTTTTTTTCAGGTTACCATAATTCAATGCCCCCAATAACTGTGATGAAACGAGAAAATAATAAACAGGCGCACCAAGAATGACAAGATCAAATGCATTGAGAAAGCTGTAATCTGCCAGTGCTTTGCATTTTGCTTTTTCCACATATGCCCCGTTTTCCGCCAGCTTCAGCCCCATAATGTCGATAATAGCTTCTGTAGAACCGCTTTTCGTTCGGCTATCATATAAAATAACAGCTTTCATTGCTTAACAGGTAAAGGTTTCTTTTAAAGTAAGATAGATACTGTCAACTCAAACTGACTCAAAATAACTCTGACACCCTTCTGCCAATATATTATATAAAATAAAACAGCTCAATATGAAGAGCTTGCCCTTAAAAAAAGAGGCTTTCAACTCAAAATAGAGTGTCATAGTGGTGGATATCTAAAACTCATGCGAGACATATGCAACAGGCCAGCATGCATCGTCAGGCGATCCCCGAAAGACCAGCTCAAAAAGATGATCAATCACAGGTGGGTTGAAAGACTTTGTCACTTATTTTTCTATTTGCTCTGCAGTCGAAAATGTTTTAACTTGATTAAAAATCGGTAATAATTTACCGTAATCAATGTTTACAAAAATAACTTTCTTAAAAACTCTAAACAAAACAGCTATGTCAAACGGAACAAATGATGTATCAGGCGCCATCAGCAATCTTTTTGAGACCGTAGGAAAACTGGCTCAGTCTCAGGTGGATTTGCTGAACAGCGGAATCAAAACAGCAGCATCGCTTATTGAACCTCTTGGAAAAACAGCTACCGACCTTGCAGGAAGCCTGTTAAATGCACTTACACAGGCATTGCAGTCAGTATCTTCAGCTATTACTAAAAAGTAAGAGCTGCTTTTTAAAAAAAAAGAGCACCTTATACCTGGGTATAGGGTGCTTTTTTTTTGCTGCCCGAGATTGAAATGACACAGACAGAGAAGGTTGCCAGTATGACTATCGAGAAAAATATCACCGACCTGTTCAGAGCGCATTGCAGCAAACCCCTTTCAATAACAAAAATACAGGGAGATGCATCAAGTCGTCAATATTTCAGGGTAACAGGCACACACGGAACATCTATTGCCTGTTACGATCCGGTATTTGAAGCATCAACCCCCGACAACTACCCCTTTCTGGTACTGCACAACCTTTTATCGCGCCATGCCATTCCGGTTCCGGCACTGATCGGTGTTAATGCCTTAAACGGTCTGCTGCTGCTTGAAGACTGTGGAGATCTCCTTCTGCAGAACCTCTTCGGGTCATCATTGGAGCACATTGTTCCTGACAGGTACCGCGAGATCATCGATATCCTCATACAGGTTCAGGGCATTCATGATCAAAAACACATAATTCCATTCAGCATCAGTTTTGATCAAGAAAAGATCATGTTTGAATTTGATTTTTTTATCACTCATGCCCTGCTCAACTACTTTTCACCTGCTTTCGATCGGCAATCTGTGGGCAAATTACGACATGAATTTGAAGCCATTACAGAGATCCTTGTCAAACCTCAACACTTTGTTTTAAACCATCGGGATTTTCACAGTCGCAATATTCTTATTCATCATGAAAAGCCCATGATTATTGACTTTCAGGATGCGCGCATGGGTCTGCCGCAATATGATGCCGTATCACTTATACGGGACTCTTATGTTAAACTCAGCCCCGCGCTGACCGAAGAGTTGAAGCTCTATCACTTCAATGCCCTCTGTGACTATGGGCTGACCACCATGAGTTTAGACGAATATCTATTTTATTTTGATATTATGGCCTTTCAAAGAAATATCAAAGCAATTGGCACCTTCTGTTACCAGACCAGCGTTAAACATAACAGCACTTTCGAACACTCTATTGCACCGACTTTGAACTACCTGCCCGATTATATCAATGCAAGAAAAGAGCTGAAAACGGCAGGTAACATCCTTCATACTCTTCTTGAAGGCGCTGCTGCCAGATGAAAGCATTTATCCTTGCAGCGGGTTTCGGTACCCGATTGCGTCCATTAACCGATCATATCCCGAAACCACTGATCCCGATTCTAAATATTCCGAGCCTTTTCTATACTTTTTTTTTGTTGAAGCAGGCGGGAATCACTGAGATTATCTGCAACATCCACCATCACTCTCTTGCGTTCAGGCGCTTTATCGAATCATGCGACCTCCCTGGACTTATGATTACGTTTTCAGAAGAACCACTCATTCTCGGCACAGGGGGAGGCCTTAAAAAATGCGAAACCCTTTTAGGAAGTGATGAATTCCTGCTTGTCAACAGCGACATTATAACTGATATTGATTTCAGAGCGCTCATAAGCCACCATCAACACTCTGGCCGACCAGGAACCCTTACTTTGTATGAAACACCAGAAGCAGCAACCATAGGATATATCGGTGTAGGTGATACGCTCGTTCAAGACTTCAGAAATATCCGCAATACTGGACTTGTTTCTTCTTATATCTATACTGGGACAGCTGTTCTCAGTCCGAAGATCTTTCGGTTTTTGAAAGAGGAATTTTCGGGAATTGTTGATACAGGATTTACTGGACTTATTGATAACGGCGGCCTGAGTTATTACCGTCATGAAGGACTATGGGAGGATATCGGTTCCATGGAGAAATACTGGCAGGTTAATCTTGATAAAGCCTCAATAATAACCGGCATGTCTGACCAGATGAACCTTGCAATTGGCATGCGTCCTCATACAATCTCTCCTGAAGCGTACATCAGTACAGATGCTGAAATTTCCGGCTCCGTCATAGGGAAAGGATGCCGTATAGGAGCAGACTGTACAATAAGGAACTCTGTACTCCTGCCGGGTGTAACGGTCAAACCTGGAACGTCAATCATCAATGCCGTAGTCGACCCTTTCAGTACTACAGTAATTGAGCGTCAGCAACAAAACAGGAAACAGACATGACAGCAACTGGACTGGACATCCTGCTCAGAAATACCAGCAGCTTTCGGAACAGGAATATAGGGCTTATTGTCAATCAGACCTCAGTGACTCCTGAATTGCAATACTCATGGAACATTCTGAAAGAAAAAGGGTTGCATCTCACAAGGATATTTTCTCCTGAACATGGTCTTTTTGCTACAGAACAGGATCAAATTTCCGTCAGTTACCAGCCGGAAATGGATTGTGAGGTGGTTAGCCTCTACGGTGATACTCCGGATTCACTCCTTCCGGACAAAGCACTCCTTGACAACATCGATCTTATACTTTTTGATATTCAGGATGTTGGCTCAAGGTATTACACCTATGTCAACACCTTGGCACTGTTTATGGAAGCTGTGTCCGGCAGAGATATTGAAATTATGGTACTTGACCGTCCGAACCCTCTGGGAGGAAACATTATCGAAGGGCCTCTGCTTGATCCGGCATTCCGCTCGTTCGTTGGTGTCTTTCCAATACCAGTCCGCCACGGAATGACCACAGGGGAGCTTGCGCACCTCTACCGTGTTGTAAAAAAACTTGATGTCAACCTGAGCGTTGTAGCAATGGAAGGCTGGAACCGTTCTATGCTTTTTCCTGAAACAGGCCTGCCTTGGATTCCTCCGTCACCAAACATGCCGACATATGCAACAGCAGCGGTTTATCCGGGGATGTGCCTGTTCGAGGGAATAAATGTTTCTGAAGGACGGGGTACAACAACTCCGTTTCAACTTTCCGGTGCACCATTCATCAAGCCTTATGAACTTGCCGAACATTGCACAGGGTACGGACTCGAAGGAGTTCTTTTCCGTCCGGTATGGTTCAAACCCACATTTCACAAGTATTGTGGAGAAGTTATCGGAGGCCTCTGGTTGCAGGTTACTGATCACACCCTGTTCAAATCATTCGCAACAGGTGTTGCCATGACAGCTTCACTGCAGGAGCTTTACCCTGAACACCTGCACTTTCTGAATGGTGTGTATGAATTCAATGACACCCTGCCGGCATTCGATCTTCTGGCGGGCAACAGTCATATCCGCACCATGATACTTAATGCTCACAATAGCTGCAGCATTATTTCATCATGGCAGAATGACGAAGCTGAATTTGCAGAATTCAAAAAAGGCTTTCACCTCTACGATTAACTGACACTTCACACGCATAGCACAATAAATATGCAGTTACAGTCCATGCAGACCATCGATCTTGCCATTATTATTCTGTTTCTCATTGGAAATACACTTTTCGGCCTATGGCATGGTAAAAGCAATACTAATTCCAGAGACTATTTTCACGGAGGTCACAATCTTCCATGGATCGTTTCGATGCTCTCAATTGTAGCATCTGAAACCTCGGTACTGACATTCGTCAGTGTTCCCGGTCTCGCTTACCGGGGTGACTGGACCTTTCTGCAACTTGCAATGGGTTATATCGTCGGCAGGATCCTTGTCAGTTTTGTACTTTTGCCTATGTATTTCAAACATGGCGTCAGTTCTATTTATGAAGTCATCGGCATCCGGTTCGGAACGGGAATGCAGAAACTGGCAGCTATTGTGTTTCTTGTCACCAGAACCCTTGGAGATGCCATCAGGTTTCTTGCGGCCGGTGTAGTTGTGCAGGTCGTAACCGGCTGGTCTCTGCCACTTTCGATCATGATCATAGGTATTGTCACCCTTGTCTATACCCTCTCAGGAGGCATTAAGGCAGTTATCTGGCTTGAAAGTTTTCAATTTGCTCTTTACCTGCTCGGCGGCATTCTTTCGATCGTTTTCCTTCTTCATATCATGGACAAAAGTCTTCCTGATATATATTCGTCACTCGTCCGCACAGGAAAAATGAAAATCATCAATACCGATACTCATATTTTAACCAACCCTCTCTCCTTTTTCAGCGCTTTTATCGGAGGGACACTTCTCTCACTTTCTTCGCACGGAGTTGACTATATGATGGTACAGCGAGTGCTGGGATGCAGAGATCTTAGATCGGCAAGAAAAGCAATGATAGGCAGTGGATTTTTTGTTTTTTTCCAGTTTTCAGTTTTTCTTCTCGCAGGATCTCTGATTTCAGTGTTCATGCATGGTGCATCTTTGGAAAAAGACAGGGAATTTGCCTTTTTTATTGTTCACTATCTCCCGGCAGGATTAAAAGGATTACTGATAGCAGGTGTGTTGTCAGCCGCCATGTCCACCCACAGTTCTGCAATAAATGCCCTGGCATCCTCAACAGTGAACGACATTATGGGCGGCAAGGCGTCGCTGGGTTTTTCAAGAGTGATCAGTTTTTGCTGGGCAATACTGCTTATTCTCATTGCACTTATGTTTGACACAAGTAACAAGGCTATTGTCATGGTCGGCCTTGAAATAGCTTCATTCACTTATGGCGGACTCCTTGGGCTTTTTCTGTTATCAAAAAGCAAAAGATCTTTTCATCCGGCAAGTCTTGGTGTTGGATTAGTTGCCAGTATGGGCATCGTTTTCTTCTTGAAATTTCTGGGACTTGCCTGGACTTGGTATATTACTATTTCGGTCTTAGTAAATCTTATCACTACTACAGGCATCGATATGACTTTCTTTAAGAAAAGAGCTCAGAAGTCAAGATGAACTTTTTATTCTGAAAACACGTATCTTTCGTAAAATTCCGTCAACAAAGGAGTTGGCAAGCTATCAAACCTGTCTATTATGAAAATTCTTGTTATTGATGATGATTCGGCTGTTAGAAAATTTATCTGCACCTTACTGAAAAGAGAAAATTATACTGTTTACGACGCTGACAATGGAATAAACGGGCTATTAATCCTGAAAGAGCAGAAGGATATTACTGTGATGATCACAGACCTCATCATGCCTGAAAAGGAGGGTATTGAAACGATTATTGAGGTAAAGAAAAATTATCCAGCAGTTAAAATCATCGCGATTTCGGGTGGTGGAGAGGTCGGTCCGGAAAACTTCCTTGTTCTTGCTGACGCCTTAGGAGCTCACACCACCCTTAAAAAACCGTTCAGCGGCCAAGAACTGATACGGGCAATAAAAAATCTTTAACCATCACATTCTTATAACCAGACTACGGTTTCGAAAAATTTACCCGATTGAACGCTAATTCTTTCTATTCCGGCAGAGTGTAGTAGTATTGTTCAAGACCCACTTGCTTTTCTTCGGCTTCATTGATTACTTCAAATGTTTTATTTTTTGCCTTTTCAAGCCATAATGCCACGACAAGAAGTTCTGCAACATCTGAACGGTTAATCCATCCACTCCACAGCCTGTCCCCTACATCGACATGAAGTTTATGACACAAGGGTTCGCCATCCTTCAATCCGCCGGGCCTAACAATGGTATAAGATCGACCTTCAATTGAGAATACCTTTCGCAGATGCTCTTCAGCTTCCCATTTTTTTAGAAGGACGCCACCAAACAGATTCAGTGGATGATACCACTTGGTAACCGCCATTGAGCTTACTAATCCAAAATGTTTTACACCTTTCTGTGCCGATTCATCGACAAGCCTGATTACTCCGTCCCTGTCCACATCACCCGGAGAGGATTCACCTGAAACTGAACTGGAACCAAGCGCAGAAATTACCGCATCACATCCCTTGACTGCATCTGCAATATCGGTGGCACTTTGAATCCTGCCAGTTACAATTTCAACGCTCTCACCAAACAGGCTTAACGCCTTATCCCTCTCCCTCGAAAACACTCTTACCGGTATCCCGTAATGCAGAAGTCTTTTCACTACCCATTGCCCGGTTTTTCCTGTTGCCCCGGCAACAAGAACTTTGCCTTTATATGCTGTTGTGACATTCATGATACAAGCCGCTTAGAAGATTAGAAATAACTTATTATTAAATAATGCATTAATAGATAAACAACTTACGGTAACAATTAATTTTCTGTACAGAGCAGTTATTTCATTACTTTTTGTGAAGACAGCTTTATCTCTCGAAAAAAAGCTTTTGCAAAGTGTTTTCACGCTTTAACCACTTGATTAGAACAATTATGAAACATCAGCGAGCCGTCATTGCAATACTTATGTCTGGTATGACGCTTATGATGATACAATCAGCATCAGCTTATGATCAGGAAACTCTGAGTTTGCTAAAAAAAAGTGTTTCAGAATGGAATACCATGCGTCTTGAGCAACCCGGAAAAAGCATAGACTTGTACAAGGCAACACTTGAAGATGAAAATCTAACTGGAGCAAACCTCAGCAGAACTGTTCTTGTAAGAGCGGAACTCAGCGGATCAACGCTCAATATGGCAGAGATGAAATCATCAAATCTCACGATGGCGTTTATCCAAAAAGCAAATCTGAAAAGTACTGACCTGTCAGGATCCTGCCTTGTCAAGGCAAATCTCAAGAGATCATTCATGAAAGGTGCGATTTTAAATAAAGCAAACCTTCAGAGTGCAAACATGAGATGGACTATACTGGAAAACGCTGATTGTCGCCAGGCGAACATGGCTAATACCATTCTTTTTGAGGCAAATTTTGAAAATGCAAATCTGAAAGGGACCAACTTCAAAGGAGCTGTGCTTATTGAACAGGCGAATCTTACTGGTGCAACGCTGTCCAATAACACTATCCTTCCTTCAGGTGAAAAAGCCTCTTTGTCATGGTCTGCCCGGCACAATGCAAAATTTGTCATTGAACCTGAAACGGGCGCCATCACCTATGACATACCGCCTGCTCTTGAGTCTTTGGAACAGGAACCTCCTGCAGCAACTCCTGCACGCACTGCAGTAAAACTCCGGAACGACAATAGAAAACAGGAGGCATTGATTGCAGAAGATGTTGCATCGTGGAACAAGATGCGCACCAATAATCCTGAAGTGAAGGTAACGCTACAAGAAGAGAAACTTGAACATTCGAATCTTAAAGACATTAATCTTCAGCAGGCTGTTCTTACAGGTGCAAGTTTTGAAGGAGCTTCTCTCGATAACGCCAACATGGCAGGAGCTGATCTGAGCAAAGTCAATTTTCATAAAGCCGACATGAAATCAGCGCAACTGCAGGGCGCTAACCTTCAGAATGCAAACCTTGATCGAGCCTTTCTCAAAGGAGCAAACCTCAGCAAAACAAATCTTTCAAATGCTGTTCTTTCCGGTGCCATGCTCTTCGGAGCAAACCTGAGCGAAGCCAATCTTGAAGGTGCATCTCTTTTTGATGCTGATCTGGAAGGTGCAAATCTTGAAGGCTCGAATTTGAAAGGAGCTAACATTACCGATACGAATTTCAAAAATGCAACACTGTCACCTTTAACTACTCTGCCGTCAGGAAAACAGGCTACATCAGTCTGGGCAACACTGAAGGAAGCCAGATTTATATCATCAAAGAAATAACTAACTATCAGACCACTTCGTTCAGACCAAGAAAGCGTTTACGATAACGAAAATACTGAAACAGGCGGGCTTTGGTAATATTGGGGTCACTGGCTTCAAGTCTGTGTTTTTTCCCGGTCCGGGTAACCACTTCAAGCGTCCCGTCATTATTGACACGGGCAACTTTCCAGAACTTGTCAACCACATAATGATATTCCTCTCCATGTTCGAGAGGATAGACCTGCTTTGCCCTGGGGCCCGGGCAAAAAGAGCTTTTAGGCTTATGGTAAACAATCTTATCGCCGACCCTGAATTGTATCATCTCGACCTCCTTTCCGGCCAGACAGCCGAACATTATAATTATGGATGTAGTTTATTATCTATAAAAAATATATCAATAAAAAACTATTTTTTTAGCTAAATTATTTTTTCACAGAGGGTTATTCAACAAACTTGCCAACACGGCCCTTAACAGTCTTGGGAACAGGCAACTTACAAACCCTCGGGTGTTTGCTTGGAGAATACACGCTGAGTTTGACCGTACAAACCGGAAGAGAGAGGGAACTGGGAATACTGAATACAACCGGCCAACCGACAGTGCCTGAAGTGAAGAAGCAGAAGAACTATGTCAGTACAAACGACAAGAATCACTATCTATCCGAGCGCCTCAGAAGCATGGCATATTCGCTTAATTCCGACATAAGTTTACTCTTTATGTACAAGCACCACTCGACATTCATATATATCCCAGTGCCTGTTTTGAAACGCGAATGAAAGGAAACAATATCATCTCCCTCCCTTTGCTGTTGTAATGCGCTCTCAACAGAAAGATAATCTTCCGGATGGATTAAGCTGGACAATCCAACACCTGATAACGTATTCTTTTCATACCCTAAAAATGCTTCGATCGCCCCAGTCAAGTCCACAAGACGTTCAGCATGATCAATAACAGCATAAGCTTCAATCTCTGGCTTGTACATGTCGGCCCCTCTGCCGGAGTGAAGACGAACCTGCCTGAACAGATTATCGATTTCAACACGATACCGTGACAATGCCATTGCATTACTGAGCGGAGCCAGAACGTCCCCTTTTGAATATCCACTCCGCAACCATTGTATATCAGCACCATCTTTTTCAAGGCGCTCAAGCATTTTTTTGCCTGGTTGGCATTTGCCCTTAAGATACGGAGTCATTTGGGCGGGATATTTTATCCCGGTTGTTCTGCAAAATGAGTTGATGGAACCATGTTTTTTAAGAATGTATTCACGGAGCCGCTGACTAAATCCGCTGTTTGAAGCGACAGGAACAGGAGATTCGTTCATCATTACCATTGTATTCTAAGGAGCTTGATTGAGATGCCGTATATAAATATTAATATAAAGCTAATTAATTAACTTTTCTGCACAGTTTTTTCTATACACATCGCATGTAACGACGCTTTGTCGTAACAGAGGGTTGTCATAACCGTGTACAAGGCAAAATCTCAGATCTGAACGAGAAGACCTATCTCAATCACCTGACCAGCCGGTAGATTATAGTATGCTGTTGCACTGAGTGCATTACGAGCCATTAAGGCAAAAAGTTTTTTACGCCACAAAACCATTTTAGACTTAATTCCTGTAACAATTTTTTCCCGACTCAGAAAAAAGCTGATGGCTTCAGGTTTGAATTGAAGTCCCTGAAGATTGGCCTGCACAATAACTTTGCTGATATTTGGATATTCCAGAAATCCGTACCGCGCAATAACTTTAAAAAAACCGTCACCCAGTTTTGTTACCTGGACTTTTTGGCTACCCCGAACCCTCGGAACACGTTCTAAACTGAAATGAAATAGCGCTACTTCCGAGTGCAACACCTTGTTATGCCGAAGATTATGAAGCATAGCCATGGGAATCGTATCGGGGTTTGCAGTAAGATAGATCGCCTGGCCGTTCACTCGCTGAGGCTGCTGCAATAAAAGGCTCTGCAAAAACTCTTCTACCGTCAATGTCCGCTCCTTCAACTGTTGAAGCAGAAGAATGCGACCCTCATTCCAGGTAAGCATAAGGGTAAACACCACAAGGCCGATCAACAACGGAAACCATGCTCCATGAAAAAGCTTGGTCATACTGGCACCGAAAAAGGAAAGGTCAATAATTGCAAAAAAGCTGATCATGACATTGAGGGCTGTCCTGTTCCATTTCCAGATATCACTTGCAACGTAATAAAATAGAATTGTAGAAATCAGCATCGTTGCCGTGACTGCCACACCGTAAGCCGCGGCAAGATGGCTGGACGAACCAAAACCGGCAACCAGGCTGATGGTTGCAATCATCAAGGTCCAGTTTGCCGCCGGAACATAAATCTGCCCCATGTGCTTGGCTGATGTGTGCGTCACCGTCAAACGGGGGAGATACCCCAGTTGGATTGCCTGCTGGGTCAATGAAAAAACACCGGTGATGAGTGCCTGAGAAGCGATAATAGTTGCAGAGGTAGCCAGCAGTACCATTGGAAGTAATGCCCATGAAGGCACAAGACCGTAAAAGGGATTGTGAGACTGCTGAGGAAAGGTCATGAGTAAGGCACCCTGTCCGAAGTAGTTCAGCAGCAATGCCGGAAGAACAAGAAGCACCCAGGTCAACCGGATCGGACTTTTGCCAAAATGACCCATATCGGCATAGAGAGCCTCAGCTCCTGTAACAGAAAGGAAAACGGCTCCAAGAACCATAAAGCCCTGAATATGATTACTGAACAAAAAAGAAATACCGTACCAGGGCAGTATCGCTTGCAATACTTGTGGGTAGCGTTGAATTTCAACAACACCAAGTATGCCGATAACAGTAAACCACAGGAAAATAATTGGACCGAAAAGGGCACCGACTTTTGCTGTACCATGATGCTGAAACAGGAAAAGACCGGCCAGCACTACAATGGTAACAGGTATAACAAGATCCTTAAATGCCGGGGCAATAATCTGAACCCCTTCTACCGCACTGAGCACTGAAATTGCTGGAGTAATCATTCCATCACCATAGAGTAACGCTGCCCCGAACAACCCGATACCAACCAGAAACCATCGTCCATAGCCATTTTTTTTGCTATGCGTGATAATCAATGCGGTCAGAGCCAGAATCCCCCCCTCTCCATCATTATCTGCTTTCATAATAAAGGTCAGATATTTCAGGCTGACAATGAGAATAAGAGACCATACAAGCAGTGAAAGAACTCCAAGGACATTTGCATGTGTAACTGGAATTCCATAATCGCCATGAAAACACTCCCGAAGAGCATAGAGAGGACTGGTTCCAATATCACCGAATACTACACCGAGAGCGGCAAGAGAGAGCCCTGCGAACCGTTTCAGCCCGGACTCCCCTGAAAGAATTGTTACATCTGTCTCTTCAGAGAGTGTTGACATGGTCGATTGAGAAAATAAATGGCAGAGGAGAGTACGTTTATTATTCGAACACTATTAATGGAATTGCATTACCAGGCAAATTATAGAGCGTGATAATATAGCCAATAGTTAATAAAGATAGTCTATCAACTATCCTTTTGAACAGAACACGCATCAGCATCACCGTCCAGAGGCTACAGTACAAAAATAAATATTATTCATAATTATGAATAAATAATCGATTTTTCAACATCAAAAAGCGATAAAGCAGAACAACGATCATCAATAAAATATTAGCCATTATTATGATTATACAGCCTCGATACAGATGACAACCTCTTTAAAAACAGGGTTTTCTGTGGACATTGTTGACTTAATGGTATTTTTATTATATTAATCACTGTAGAAAGATTGAATGGTATATTGATTTTTATTCATTTTACCAGCTCTTTTCACGTGTACTGTTCATTGAACAGCACCTTAAACCTATGAGTCTATGACGTTTGACAAACAATTATTTTCTTTTTCATTTTTTGCAATCCTGATCGCAATCGGCTTTTCATTAACCCAGAACAGCATGCTTGTTTCAGGCATAACCGAACACTTTAATCCATTCTATAACTCTGCAGAAGCATCACAGCGACCAACTCAGATAACGACTGCATCCTCTTCAGAAAAAAACAAAGAGCTGTTTCTGGTTGGTGAAGGTAAAGCATCTTACTACGCTGATCAATTTCACGGAAAAAGAACAGCGAACGGTGAAACCTTCAATATGCATAAACTAACCGCAGCCCATCCGTCCCTTCCGTTCGGTACCTGGGTAAGAGTAACAAACCTGAACAATGACAAGGATGTCATCGTACGCATCAATGATCGCGGACCGTTTGTTAAAGGAAGAATTATCGATCTCTCTATTGATGCCGCCAAAGAAATAGGAATCATGCAATCAGGCACTGTCCGAGTAAAGCTTGAGACATTAAAATCACAACCATCAGCATAAGTTATTTTGGCTGATGAGACATCTGGAACTGTTGATCGCAGATCCGTGAAGATATGATGTATTTCCAGTAGATTTTTCTATATTAATGCTCAGCGGTTTGAACCGCATTATCGATAGAGAAACAGATGTGCGTTTTTTGCCTGTACCAGGCAGAGCTGAGACATTTCATGTAGTTATCCGGCAGCACTTGCCGATTATTTCTTTCCAAGAAAGAATGCGGGTATTATCACTACCTGCACGACACCACCACAAATAGTAACCGTTTGACAAAACGCTCATAACCTTACGTATTATGACGAAAAAAAAACGATTCAAGCCTGTCCCTTTTTTCTCAGCTCTCCTGACAATAACTTTTTATTTCATACTGAATATAGGCGGGCTCCAAGCCACAGAAATCACCGAACCTGCTAAGCCAAGCATACAGTGGCTGCCAGAAAACAGCACTGTAAATCCAGCATCTTCAACAAGCGGGCGTATAACGATTTCAGGTGAGAGCTATGTTGTTGCAGAAGGAAAAGCTTCATATTACAGCAACCATTTTCATGGTAAAAAAACAGCCAATGGTGAGTCCTTTAACCTGAGCCACTTCACTGCAGCCCACCGTTCACTTCCTTTCGGTACCAGCGTCAGGGTCATCAATCTTGAAAACGGAAAAAATGTCGTAGTACGCATCAATGACCGCGGTCCGCACTCAAGAGGAAGAATTATTGACGTTTCACCTGCAGCAGCTAAAGAGATTGGACTTTTTGGGAACGGAACAGCAAACGTTCGTATTGAGGCATTTGACTGATGGAATGCTTACTGTTTTGTAAATACCATGACAAGTCCTGAATCGCGATCCTGCCTGTATTCTGATTTATCGAAGCCTGCATAAACACCTGCAAGAGAGAAACCTGCTCCCTGATGCACTCCAAGCAGAGCGTCTGAGGTGAGTGGATAGAGCAGAGATTGCTCGTGGAATACAGTTACTCCTTCTGCAGTAAGCTGCACTTCAAAAACTACCCTCTCATGCGAGATCTGAGAATATCGACGATGAAAGGTCACTGTTTCAGCTGCAATGGTTTTAACTGGAAAAGTATACTCTTTGAGCGTCAACAGATAGTCCCAGTTCACCACCTGAACGATCCAAAACCCACCAACTTGAAGAGCAGCATAAACATCAACAAGGAAAGGCTCTAACCTTTCAAATGGAAGATGGGCAATCACATTACCGATCGAATAAATAAGCTGAAAAGAACCCTGAAGAGAACCGACAGCTGCAATGTCGAGGCATTTGAATATGCCCTGCGGATAGGCTGCTTTAGCTGCGTTTATCATCATCTGATCGAGATCAATTCCTGTAACACGGAACCCGTCACGAAGAAACATACCGCAATAGTGACCAGGTCCACAGCCCGCATCAAGCACTGCACCCACGGATGTGCCCGCATGCTCCCGGAGAAAAGAATAGACCTGCTGTCTGATCGGAAATATCAGCTCATAATATGGCGCAAAATCTGAATAAAATGACATGTTGCCGGTTCGGCTTTAGACAATCGTTACTGGGCCTTTATATACCTTGCGACATGATTAAAAAATTTATCCGCCTCAAGAATACCAACTATTCTGCTTTCAGGGATTTCCTTCCCATTTTTTTCAAAGAAAATTATTCCGGGAGGACCGAATAGCCCAAAACGCTTCATTAACGCACGATCATCTTCGGTATTGGCGGTAACATCCACCTGGAGCAACGTCAGGCTCTTGAGCTGCTCAATAACCTTCGGATCATGAAAGGTAAACCTATCCATCTCCTTGCATGCCACACACCAGTCTGCAAAAAAATCAAGCATAACAGGTTTGTTTGAAGATTGAAGCGCGCGGTCAAGTTCCGCTGCCGACCGGATTCGGGTAAAATTCACTTTCTTCTCTTCGCCTGGAGCGGCAGTCGATATTGAGGCAGGATGAAATTGCGCCAGCGGTTCAAGAGCATTAGTGCCACCTGAAGCAGAGCCGATAAGTTCAAGTACTCCGATAATAAAAAAGACGATACCAAACGTTTTTCCAAAACGCTGAGCAATGGAAAGCTTGTCAGGAGAAGCTTTGAATACACCAAGAAATACCGCACAGAGAATGGCAAACGCACCCCAGAAAAGCAAAACAACCTGAGCTGGCAGAACCGGTGAAACCATCCAGATGGCCACTGCGATCAACAAAAGCCCGAACACATATTTCACACCGATCATCCAGGCTCCAGCCTTCGGCAACAGGCTTCCAGCAGACAAGCCGACAAGCAGCAGGGGAACACTCATTCCCATAGCCATGGAAAAAAGTGCCAGGCCACCGAGAAACACATCACGCGTCTGACTGATATAGACCAAGGTGCCAGCAAGCGGGGCAGCAACGCAGGGGCCGACAATAAGTGCTGATAAAGCACCCATAATAAATACTCCGGCAAAACGCCCCCCCTTTAAATTGCGTGATGTATTGTTAAGCTTGTTTTGGATTGAGACCGGCATCTGCAGCTGATACACATCAAACATCGAGAGGGAAAGCAATATGAGCAGTACAGCAAACAACGCGAGTACCCATGGCTTTTGAAGTGCCCCTGCAAGACCTTCCCCTGCTAATCCCGCTGCAACGCCAAGGCTGGTATAGACTAACGCCATTCCAAGACAGTATGCAACAGCCATTAAGAAGCTGCGGCGTCGATTCACATCTCCTTCTCCCACAATAATAGAAGAAAGAATAGGTATCATCGGCAGAACACACGGTGTAAAAGACAACAGCAGACCGAACGCAAGGAAAGCAAGAGAGATTTTCCACAAACTCCCACCCGCTAGAGTGGCTTTGGCAAGGGAAAGATCATTGTCAGCCGAACTCTCATTCGCTGTTCCCTGTGCCTTAGGTTGCTCTGCTCCAATAGCACCTGTAACAACCTGTTCAACCGTTGGCAAGAGTACACCCGGCTTGCTTGGATCGACCTTGAAATAACGAGTCATTGGCGGATAACAGAGACCATCCTCAGCACACCCCTGGTACTCAACATTAAGCGTAAAGAGAGCATCGGCCTTGACTATAGGGACTTCAACCGTCAACTGGTCATGGTAGATCTCAATCTTTTCGCTGTTTGAAGGATCAGTAACCTTGATGCCTTGCGGTAAAACAGGAGTCTTCAACTGAGCACTCCCGCTTTCAACACCGACCTTCACCTTGTCGCGATACAGCTTATATCCCTTGGCAATATCCCAATGCAGTAGAACAGAGTGAGTAGCGCTCAGCTCTGCCTTGACTTTGAAAGCCTGTTCAGGATCAAGAAAATCAGTCGCAAAACAAGTATTTACCCTAAGGATAAGGGCAATAACAACGACAAGAAAAGCAGCGTAACGCTTAATAGAGTTATTATTCATAACGTAATCGGGGGGGAAAATTATTAGGTACTTCAGAAACAACTTTATGTATTCTTGTAATACATCTCTCCATGACGATCCACAGCAAGATATCCCAGTCCAGAATCTTCCAGAAAAGCCAATCCGTCCGCCTCTTTCAGCATTGCAATTGTCGAGTAGCTCCCTGCAGTAATAGCTAATGGAGCCACAACTGTCACTGAACGCCAGTATGTAACTGGATACCCTGAGCGTGGATGAATAATATGACAGTAGCGATTGCCGTCAACTTCAAAATAACGCTCATAGTCACCACTTGTCGCCAGCGCTCCAGTAAACAGAGGAATCGAAGCGATGGTACGGCTTTTATGACGCGGATCCTGAATCCCAATCAGCCATGGAGTCTCATCCAATTTTGGACCAACAACCCGTATATCTCCTGCAAGATTTGCATACCCATGCCTGACGTCTTTTCCATAAAGCAAAGCCGCAGCACGATCAGCGGCATACTCTTTGCCGAATCCGCCAAAATCGAGTTCCATGCCCGCAACAGGTAAACGAACTGAGTTGCCCCGACGTTCTACACTCTGCCAGTTAATCAAGCTGCATTGCGTGTACAAGACTTCTTTATCCGGCACAACAGCATTTCCAAAATTCCATGCATTACGCAAAACACCAGCAGTAATATCAAAGAGTCCAGCACTGCTTTCGTACAACGTATCAGCATACTGAAACAAGGAAAGCGTCTCATCATCGCACTCAACCCAGTCATGACCTGCTGCAGCGTTTATCCGTGAAACAATGCTTTCCGGTCTATAACGTGAGTATTTACGCTCGATTCTCGAAACCTCTTCAATGGCGCACCCGGCAATTGACTGCGCCTCCATTTTACTGTTAGATCCAATAACAACTTCGCAGCCACTTCCCATGGCTTCGAATCGAAAATGAAAGTTGTCCATGCCACTCTTTATTATAGATTGTCAACCCTTTTCGACAATTGCCGGGTAACTTGTACTATCTTCATAACAGAGAGCGCATTCACACCGGTTCTACACCAGTCAAGAGCAGGGTTTTCCTCTTATTTTTTTGGCTTTAATTGCATCCGCAGCCACCACCACCTACTCCAGCGCCACCTGATGCGGCCTCTTTACTGCTATAAATATGCTCAGTGTACTTCGTATCAAGCGGGTCTCCTTCGAAGGTCATTTCACGCCGGGCGAGAGTTTCTTTCTCCCAAGGCTGAACCGCAGTACCAATTGCACAGCCCGACAAGGCCAGCATGATCATCAATAGCAGAGCATGAACCGGTTTTTGAAAAAGATGTCTTTTCATTTCTTTGCCTCCAATGCCGCCTTAATTTGTTTTTCAAGACCTTCGCGATCTGCCTCTTTAAACCCTAAATGCTGGAATATTACCTTACCATCTCGTCCAATGAGAAAACTTGTCGGCATTCCCTTTACTCCATAACTCTTTGGAACAATCCCTTTGGAATCAAAAGCAATAGTGAATTTTGAAGGTATTTGAGCCAAAAACTTTTTAGCATCTTCATTTTTAGCATCAAGGTTGACACCAATGATTTTCAGCCCCTGCGAGCGATATTTTTCCTGTGTATCATTCATCCACGAAAATGACTGCCTGCATGGACCACACCACGAAGCCCAGAAATCAACATAAACCACAGAACCCGCTGTTTTCGAGAGCTTTACTGTGCCCTGCTCACCTGGCAGTTCAAAATCCGGCGCATTACTGCCTGCCTCAAGCGCGTATGAAACTCCACTGAAGCACATATAAAAGAATAACGCAAGAAGAAGAACCCGATTTTTTTTACTCTTAAAGTTTACCATAGTCGGAGATTTCGATTAAATAAATTAACAAGACAATAAAAACACGAATACCCACTTCATCCATATTAAGAATCATACTTACGAACTATCCGATGCACAATGACGTGAGAAAGTGATATCAAATATACATACGGCACATTATCTATTCTAAAAGAAATATTTTACACAGAATAACCGTATACCAGTTTAAAAGAGTACAAATGCGCTCAATATCTAATTATTGTTCCTATAGAGTCCAATAATTTTTCACTTCATTCAGAACTATGCCTTCTATTATAAAAAAAGAACCCAAGACAAGGCACCCAGTATGCCCCCACCTACTATGACAGGAGCAATATCACTGTTACCACCCCCTGTCCCGGGATTCAGTACTGGAATAGGTGCTTGTTCTGTGAAGAAATCATACGGCGTAGTACCATCGAAGTGATTCCCTGCAAGATCATTGACTGAGCCTTGGCCAAACGTTACAAAGTAGTGAGTGTTGTACAACAAATTATTGGTATGGTGGATCGTAAGAGTTGAACCTGAAATCGAAATACTTTCAGTCATCGGATCATCAGAACTTGCCACTACAGCACCAGTTGAAGAACCATTGTGAATTGCAATCGCACCACTTCCATTGTGTATCGCTTCACTAAAGGTAAGAACAAGATCACTACTTATTCCAACTCCTGTAGCTGCATTGGCAGGGCTGAAAGTCACCACTGTCGGTGGTGTTGTGTCAGTTGCAGGGGTCGCAGATGTAGTTGAAAAATCGTAGGCTGTTGTACCCGAATAGTTGTTTCCGGCTACATCCTTAATGGAACCGGCTGCCAGCGTAACAAAATAATGGGTTCCGCTCACCAAATCAACCGAGGGATTTATAGTAAGAGTATTCCCTGAAACTGTAAGGTTTGTGCTTGTAGCAGCATCATAGCTTGCAACAAGCGATCCGGTTGCCGAACCACTGTGCAGCTCAATCACGCCAGTTCCCCTCTGTACCGCCTCACTGAAAGTGAGAACAATATTATTAGCAACACCGATACCATTCGCTCCAACAGCTGGACTGTACGCCGAAACAGTCGGGGGCGTTGTGTCGGCCGCCGGTGTCGTAGCTGTCGTTGAAAAATCGTAGGCTGTTGTACCCGCATAGTTGTTTCCGACGACATCCTTAATAGAGCCTGCTGCCAGCTTAACAAAGTAATGCGTACCGTTCGACAAATCAGCCGTAGGATGTATAGTGAGAATATTGCCCGTAACTGTAATATTGGTGCTCGTCGCAACATCATAGCTTGCAACAAGAGCTCCAGTTACTGAGCCACTGTGGAGCTCAATTACACCAGCGCCTCTCTGTACCGCCTCACTGAAGGTAAGAACTATGTCACTGCGTACTCCAACACCAGTCGATCCAACCGTTGGGTTATACCCTGAAACCGTCGGAGGGGTTGTGTCGACCGCTGGTACCGCAGCTACCGTTGAAAAATCGTATGATGTTGTTCCCGAATAGTTGTTTCCAGCTACATCCTTAATTGAGCCTGCTGCCAACGTCACAAAGTAATGCGTACCATTCGACAAATCAACCGTTGGATTTATGGTAAGAGTGTTCCCCGAAACGGTAAGGTTGGTGCTCGTTGCAGCATCATAGCTTGCAAAAAGTGCTCCTGTAGCTGAGCCAATGTGCAGCTCAATCGCACCAGAGCCTTTCATTATTGCTTCAGAGAAGGTAAGAACTATGTCGCTGCCAACTC